>CAYXEH010000040.1:19916-24062 GCA_964463915.1 uncultured Bacteroidales bacterium
ATGGTCCGCACTCCCATATCCGATGGTCCGGGCTTCCGGATCACTTCTTGAAGATCTCTGCCGTTTCAGAAACAGCCTCAATGGCCGCATCAATATCGGACGCTGAATTAAATGGTCCCACACTCAGGCGCACTGTTCCGTGAATATCTGCTGTACCAATGCTTTCATGCACTTTAGGGGCACACTGCAGCCCTGTCCTGGACGCGATATTGTAATCCACATCCAGCATGGTTCCCACTTCACCGGCTTCCACGCCGTTCACATTAAAACTAAGCACCGGATTCTGGTTCTCTGTATTGCGGGCGCAATAAGTGGTTACGTTCTCTACCTCCTGAAGTCCTTTGCGCAGTTTATCCCAGAGTGCAATCTCATGCTGGTGGAGTTTATCCATTCCTTTCATGGTGAGCCATTTCACCCCCGCATGCAGACCGGCCACACCAAGCAAGTTAAGCGTACCACACTCCAGGCGATAAGGAAACTCCTCCAGGTGGGTAAGCTGGGCAGACCTTACCCCGGTACCACCGAAACGCGTACCCCGGACGGGTACACCCTTCATCACATAAGAACCTCCGATACCAGTGGGGCCCATCAGGCATTTGTGCCCGGTAAAAACAAACACATCAATGCCCATTGCCTGCATGTCCACCTCAGTGATTCCGGCGCTCTGGCAACCGTCCACAACAAAAAGCACACCGGCATCTTTACATATCCGGCCAATCTCCTTCACAGGCTGTACCGTACCAATGATATTGGAACTATGGTTCACCACCACCATTTTGGTATTCTTCCGGATCGCTTTTTTGATGTCATCCGGATCAAGGTATCCATGCTCATCGAAAGCCACATGGGTCACCTCAATGGTTCCGTCCAGCTGCAGGTGGTGCAGCGGCCTCAACACCGAATTGTGTTCAAGTTTGGTGGTAACAACGTGGTCCCCTTTCTCAGCAAGCCCCTGGATGATCATGTTCAGGGAGTCACTGGCATTGTAACTGAAGGTCAAACGATCCGGGTCGCCATCACCATTAAACAACTCCATCAGCATGCGACGTGTTTCATGGACCATCTCCTCGGTTTGAATAGATGCGTCAAAGCCGGACCGGCCCGGACTCACGCCATGCTCACAATAGAAATCGCGCATAAAATCATAGACCTCTTCAGGTTTCGGAAAAGAGGTGGCAGAGTTATCCAGGTAAATTAAGTCTTGCATGGGAGAGAAATTTTCGTGTTACTATTTCTGAGTTATTTGGGATTTTGGTTCAATCACAAGGGAGTCGGCCACGATCTCTGCAATCGTCTTGATCTGCACATTGAGTTTAAAAGTCACATTGATTTGCGACAGCTGATCCACACAATTGTGGCAGGGAGTGGCCACAATTTTGGCCCCGCTTTTCCTGATCTGATCGGCCTTAATCTCAGCGATCTTCAGCCGTCTGTCGTTATATTCACCCATTGCCAGCTGCCCTCCGCCGCCTCCGCAGCAATAGTTGTCCAACCCATATGGCGACATTTCTATGAAGTGCTGTACACAGTTTTTTAAAATATAGCGCTGCTCATCAACAATGCCACCACTCCTTACCAGGTTACACGGATCATGTAAAGTCACAGGCTCCTCTGCCAGGCTCTTGTCGGGGGTGATCTTTCCCTCACGAAGATAAGACGCTATCAGTTCAACTGAGCTGAGGGTTTCGGGGAAGGCCTTTTTCAGATAGTTAGGAGCCTCCCACCGGTTGGCCCTGGTTCCGTGACCACATTCGGCCAGTATCAGTTTTTTTGCCTGCATCTTCTCCATTTCGTCATAAATCCTCCGGCCAATAATGGCTCCATGCTCCGGATTGCCGGAGAAATAGGCGTAATTGGTCACATCATACATGCCGGTGGATAAGGTCCAGCTTTCACCGGCAGCATAGAACACTTTGGCCATGGCTGATATGGAGAGGGGAAAAAATTTGGGCTCCCTCGGATTCAGTGTATACAGTAAATTTTTTCCGGTTTGATTAACTGGTATTTCTGCATCAGGGTCTTCCAGCTCATCCTGCAGCTCCTCCTCCATCCATTCTATGGTATCCAGGAATTCTTCATCCGGGATGGCCATATTGTTGCCTGTTTCAAGTGCAGCGTTCACAGTTGCCTGTAAGGAAGCGGGCACATATCCCATATTGGATAACATTTCCCGGCCCATTCGTACCACATATTCGATATCCACCCCGATCGAACAATGTTTGACACAACGTCCGCACATGGTACAGGCACCGAACAACAGATCCACCATCTCTTCCACGGTGGCATCATTCAGTTCCCTGGCATTCACAAGACGGGGCGCCACTTTGCCTGCGAGGGTGTGATAGCGGCGATATACAGAGGCTACCACATCCACTTTATTGGCCGGGATCATGCGTTCATCCTCCATGGTCAGATAATAAAGGCAGGAATCTGCACAAAGGCCGCAATGCACGCAACTATTCAAATGGGTCAGCAGTTTACTGTCATGCAGCTGGCTGAATACCTCCAGCCCGGCTTTGATTTTATCTTTGGTTACTTTCTCCATAAAAGATCATGCTTTTCGGGGCGGCCACACGTTACGCCAGCCGTAGAAACGCCCCAGGTGGATCCTGGCAGCAAAAAAATACACAGCGTGCCTGAGTTTTCCGAGAGGCATATACAGCAACAGCAAAGCGCTGGCCAGCATAAAGGCAGGGTACACCGCCGGGAAAAATAAGGTGAATCCGGCCAGGGCCAGGAAGAGGATCACCAGCATAAGGGAAATATGGTCATCGGCATTCGATATATACCTTAACTTTTTGTCGGCAAACCGCCTGGTCAGCATCCCGATGCCGGTCACCGCCCCTGAAAAAGCCACAAAGGAAAGAATAAGACTGACTGAATGCCCCGGGTTAACTCCTGACAGTAAAAGAAAAAACAGCACAATGGCCGCAAATACGGCAATATGAAATATCACCCCGGAAGCATAGGTGGGGAGGTTCAGGTAAGCTGATTCCTTCTTCCTGGGATCCATTCCCCCGGTGAAAGAATAAGCCACGCCGGCCACGGGACTGCCTGAGCGGGCGGAATAATCGTCCCGGACCCCAAGCCTGATCAGCCTTATCACATGATGAGCCAGGCCAGCCAGGCAAATGGCCAGTGCCACCAGCGCAATCCATTCAAACCAATACATAAACAGCAATTTACATATATTTATACACAACCATCCGGCTTAGGCAACCCTGCCACCCGGCAGGCACCCCTTGCTGGCCCCAGCGGGAAAAGCTGGTAAATTTCACGAAGTTTCAATCCGGATTTCTTACAGATGACACGGATCATCGGGGCCATGCCCTTTTCCTCAAAGTTCTCGCGGATAATCTTCACCACATCCCAGTGCTTATCAGTCATCTCTTCAATCCCGTCATATTTTGCAATAAGTCCGGCTACTTCATCATTCCAGATTTCAGGGTTGGCCAGAAAGCCATCCCCATCAACTTCAAATGTTTTTCCTTCAATTTCTATTGTTGGCATAATTACAATAATTTATAAAGATCAGGTTATCATTCATTGGAGTCATCCATTTCACGCTCTTCAAAAATATCCAGGACTTCTTCCGGAGACCAGGGGCTGTCAGGCAATACAAAATCAGGACAAAAATTCAGTTCCTGTTTGGTAAGATAGCGTCTGCAACGACTCCACGCTTCATTCTCACCCTGACAGAAATTACGGATGTACTGTCTCTGCAGGCTTTTATCCTGCATAAACCCTTCTTTCTTAATTAACTGACAACTGATGTAATTGGGACAATCCTTACCTGGCATTTTTTCTATCTATTGGATCCGCTGGCAAATATATAAAAAGAACCATATAGGACCATATTTATAAATGGGCATTGACCAAAATTAACAAGTTATTACAATAATTTTCTAACTTTGCAAACGTACAGGTTTCCGGAGTCCTTTCGGATCACCCGGATGAAAAGGGAATCAGGTGAAAGTCCTGAACAGTTCCCGCTGCTGTAAGCTCCTTAATTCAGTGTTTATCACCCCAATGCCACTGCCGTTTCGGGCGGGAAGGCGATAAACATGGAGCAAGTCAGAAGACCTGCCTGCACACATCAAGTAATTGTAGCTTTCGGGAAAAAAGCGATCATGTTTCGCCGTCTGT
>CAYXEH010000041.1:0-24023 GCA_964463915.1 uncultured Bacteroidales bacterium
TAACGGACGCTCTTTCAGTTACCTATGTAAATACTGATACTATATCGTCATTCTGGTGATCCTCACTTTGGGCGGACCGGTAATGCCTTCCTGTTCCAGGAAAGGAAACACCAGGTACTCCTTGCGCAGGTAGCGTTTCTTAACAAATTAAAATATGTAATTGATCGGAATGATTCGCATGGTCGATTTTTATTATCTTTGCACTTTTCTTACAGGTAGGTGGCGTTCCTGCAAGACATACATGATGTGCCCGGCAGCAGCCAGGGAAATAATATACCCTGTTGATCCTTACCCAGGGCCACCCGGATAAAGCCATCAAACCATTACATATAATTGCCAAAAAACTATAAGGGCCTTGAGATTGCTCGTGAAACCCGCTAAGCCGGGTTTGTTTTATACATTTGAGAAAACAACTTTTAAGTGAGTCTGCAAAGAGAAATTGACCGGAGAAGAACTTTTGGCATCATCAGTCACCCTGATGCCGGCAAAACTACCCTGACAGAGAAGTTATTGTTATTTGGCGGTGCGATCCAGACAGCCGGAGCGGTTAAAAACAATAAGATCCGGAAAACGGCCACCTCAGATTTCATGGAAATCGAGAAGCAGCGGGGGATTTCTGTGGCTACCTCTGTCATGGGGTTTGATTATAAAGATTATAAGATCAACATCCTGGATACCCCCGGTCACAAGGATTTTGCAGAAGACACCTATCGTACGCTGACTGCCGTAGACAGTGTGATCCTGGTAATCGACAGCACCAAAGGCGTCGAGGAGCAGACCCGCAAACTAATGGAGGTTTGCCGTATGCGGCATACCCCGGTGATCATCTTCATCAACAAACTGGACAGGGAAGGGATTGACCCATTTGTGTTGCTTGAAGAAGTGGAGCAGGAACTGAATATTCACACCAGGCCGCTCAGCTGGCCCATCGGGATGGGTCATGAGTTTCAGGGCGTATACGACCTGCTGAACCGGCAGTTGCGGATGTTTGCGCCGGATAAGACCAGCATTGCAGAAGAGGTTTCGATGATCCATGAACTCCACAGCTATGCCCTCACAGAGGAGATCGGAAATGAGGCAGCTGCCAAGCTTCGTGAAGATGTGGAGCTGATCGAAGGGGTTTATGAATCTTTTGATGAATCTTTGTACAGGGAGGGTTATCTGGCCCCGGTATTTTTTGGCAGTGCCATCAATAATTTCGGAGTGAAGGAATTGCTGGATACTTTTGTCCGGATCTCCCCCTCACCCCAGGGCCGGGAAACCGGGAAACGGGAAATAAAGCCCGATGAAAATTCATTCAGTGGGTTTGTTTTTAAGATCCATGCCAACATTGACCCCAATCACCGCAACCGGATCGCCTTCTGCCGGATTGTGTCCGGACGGTTTGAACGGAATAAATTCTATACCCATACCCGACTTGGTAAAAAAGTCCGTTTCTCAGGGCCGACGAGTTTCATGGCCGGCGACAAAAGTGTGATAGAGGAAGCCTTCCCGGGAGATGTAGTTGGATTGTACGATACAGGCACGTTCAAGATCGGAGATACGCTCACAGAAGGAGAGGAGATATTTTTTCAGGGAATCCCGAGTTTTTCTCCCGAGATGTTTCGCCAGGTAGTGAACCGTACGCCGGAAAAAACCAAGCAACTTGAAAAAGGGATCCGGCAACTCACGGATGAAGGGATCGCCCAGTTGTTTGTCAAGCAGCCCGGGAATATTAAAGTGATCGGCACAGTAGGGGAATTGCAGTTTGATGTGATCAAATTCCGACTGTTGCATGAATACGGTGCGACCTGCGATTTTCAACCCATGAACTATTACAAGGCCTGTTGGATCACCTCTGATGACAATAAGGCCCTGGCAGCTTTTATCTCAGCCCGCGGGCATCATATTGCCTGGGACAAAATGGAACGCCCTGTTTTTATGGCTGAAAGCGAATGGATGCTGAAAACAACCAGGCAGGCTTATCCGGATATTGAGTTTCACTTTACTTCAGAGTTTTAATGACGCTGCATTAAACTCCAGCTCAACGGTTGCTTTTTCAACACGAACCCGTCCCAAAACCTGTGAACTTTTTGGCCTTGCCGTTGTTTGGCTGATATGAATAAAAAAATTGATATACGACCCAATGATCCCGGCCGGTATGCCATAGACAGGAAAGAGGATGCCTGGAAGGAGCAACTGGCTCCGATGCAGTTCCGGGTACTCCGTGAGGCGGCCACCGAACTGCCTTTTACCGGTGAGTACGATGCCACAGATAAGCCCGGGATCTACTTTTCCGCTGCCAGCGGGCAACCACTGTTTTATGCTGATGCCAAATTTGACAGTGGCTGCGGCTGGCCCAGTTTCTTTGAACCCATCACGAAAGATGCGATCTATTACCGGGAAGACAACTCTCTTGGAATGATACGCACCGAGGTGATCGATTCGGCCAGTGGTTCTCATCTTGGACATGTGTTTGAAGATGGACCACCGCCCACCGGGCTTCGCTATTGCATGAACAGTGCGGCGCTGATCTTTGTTCCGGAGGGGGGTGAGCTGCCGGAAATTGTACGTCAATATATGTCAGAACTGGCCAGCGAAGAGGAAAAGAGTGCGGTCAGGCAAAAACTGGGCATATAGCCGGTCAACCAATCATCACTTATCCATTTTTTGGCTTGACCTGTATCTCCAGTTGTTTAATGATGTCGTTGTACTTATCAAGTAACTCTTCTTCATTTTCAGCCCCGAGGTCCAGGTCGGCAAGTACATAGCTGTAACTGTCCGTGTGATGTTCTTCCATGTCGTCAAGATCCTGTCCTTTTTCTACATTGATGCTGAGAGCCATTTCCGGATACTTTTTCTTTAATCCGGCAATGGTTTTGTTATCCGCAATATTGCTCACTACCCCCGGGTTAAAGGCCCTGTGCATGAAATGCGCTGCTATATGATGTTCGCCTTTGTATTCCAGTGGTTCAGGCCTGCGGCCCAGGGCAAGGTTTAACATGATCTCATGATTTGAGATACCGTGTATGTGTTCAAACATGGATGAATGAGACTGTGAGATCCTGGGGTTGACCTCCAGTAAAAAAATTTTATTTTCTTCCTCATTATAAAAGAATTCGATATTGAAGGCGGCGTTGTTCAATCCGATTTGTTTGATCACAAGTCTTGCCAGATCACCCATCCGGTATTGCACCTCATATGGATGGGAGGAAGGATACTGATAACGTGTAAATGAAGGATATTTTTCTGCAGTAATTGAGTCAATCACACCATACATAACCACTTCATGGTCAAATACATATCCTTCAACAGTGCACTGATGACCTGAAATAGGTGTTTCAGCAAACATCATGTGTTGATTCCCCCTGATATTCTCCGGCATATCAAATGTTTGTATGATGTAGCTGAAGGGTGCTGACATATAGTCAATATGTTCACGGACCTCTTTTATGCATTCATTGAAATGTGTCTCGTTCTTTATGTGATAGGCAAGATAGGAGTGGTAAGACTTAATTGGTTTAATCCAGAAAGGAGGTTTGAAGCCTATTTTTTCATATGCATTGTCATCAAAAGGATCAAAAGCCTGAAAGGCGGGGATGTTGTCAGGGATTACTTTGTATTGCGCCTTTCTGCTGCAGTATTTGTGCTCACACCTCATTACGCTTTTTAATGAAGGACCCGGCAAATCATATTTCTCTGCGATAATGGGAACCAGCACTGAGCCGGGAAAATCAAAATAGGAAACCACTGCGTCAATATAACCGGCCTGATCCACCCGCTGATCCGTCAACTTTAATAGATCGGGTATGGAAAAGTCTTCTACTCCGCGCATTTCGGAGAATTTTACCGCAGGTAAAAACCGGCACTCCGAAGCTTCAGGAAGCCGTTTGAGTTTTTCCAGGTTAAAATCATCCAACCCAACCACAAACACATTTTTCTTTCTCGCCATTATTTTCATTATTTTCAGTAAAACACAATAATTGTCATTTACAACTCATGGATACAGTTCATGAATTCGAAATTTCTATGGCCAGGCTTTCTTCCACATCCCTGTACTTTGCCATCAGCTCTTCCCTGTCAGAACCGCCCAAAAAGATATTTGCCAGGACATAACTATAGCTGTCAACCTGATATGGAGGCATTTCTTCCAGGTTGGTTCCTTTTTGTACGTTGATCTTTAACAACATATCCGGGTATTTTTTCTGAAGGTCCTGAATCGTCTTTTCAGAAGCCATCTGTTTCACAACCCCCGGCCTGAAAGACCTTAACATGAAGTGGGCAGCCACATTAAATTCTCCCTGGTAATTCAGCGGGCGGGGTTGCCTGTTCAGGGCAAGGTTCAGCATCACCTCATGATGAGATACGCCGTGTACTTTTTCGAATATTGCCGCATGTGATTGCGATATCCTGGGATTGACCTCGAGCAGCCTGATTTTTTCATCGTCTTTATTGTAAAAATATTCAATATTGAAAGCGGAATTTTTTAATCCGATCTGCCCGATAACCTTTTGGGATAAATTTCTGATCTCCTGTTTCACTTTTTCCGGCAGCTTGCTTGGGTATTCGTAACGAATAAGTGAAGAACCGTTTTCTGCCCGGATGGAATCCACTATGCTGTATACTTTTATTTCATTGCCCGTGGCGTATCCTTCTGCTGTACATTGATGACCCCTGATGCAGGTTTCCGCGAACATTGGTTCCTTCATCCTGCCTATTTCAGGGGATAAATTGTACTCCTCGAAAATGTGCGTAAAAGGTTCAATAATTGCCCCTATCTTTTCGCGGACTTCCTTCATGCATAACCAGAATTGTTTTTTATCATTAATCCGGTACGCAAGGTAGGAATGGTAAGATTTTACAGGTTTCACCCAGAAAGGGGGTTTAAAGCCGATCTTCTCATAAGCTTCCGGATCAAAAGGATCAAATGCCTGAAAACGGGGAATATTGTCAGGAATGACTTTTTGTTGCTCTGTTCGTCCCCAGTACTTGTGTTCGCACTTCATCACACTTTCAAGAGAAGGGCCTGTGAGACCATGGCGTTTTGCAATGATGGGTACCAGCAATGATCCGGGAAAGTCATAATAAGATACCACGGCGTCGATTCTTCCTGCTTCTTTGATCCGGTCTTCCGCTATTTCTATCAATCCGGGTATATCAACCGGCCCTTTTTTCCGCATTTCACTGAAAGTAATCCCCGGAAAGAACCTGCACTCCCGGGCTTCTTCCAGATGTCTGATGATATTCAGATTAAAATCATCCCAACCTATTACACATACATATTTTTTTTTATCCATTCTTTAAAGGGGTCTTGATGTATAATAAAATAATTAAAGCATATCCCTGGGTATACGTTCATCGAAAGATCTGGCGAACACCCTCACGTCATTTTCATATGCATCCAGGGTTGCGCGTACATAGAAGTGTTCCTTATCTGAGGTCAATACTGTCCGCGTAATGGTTTTGATGTTCCATCCCTCACGCCGGAATTCACGCACACCTTCAATTTCACCCCTGACGGTATTATAATCATTGTTCATGTAGCTATAACGTTCCGTTACATCACGTCTGATCTCCAGGTCGATATGGTTCAATTTGAATTGTTGGTCGTTATTGGTAATTTTCTGCTCGACCCTGTTGTTGGCCAGGTTATGTTCAACAATCCATTCTCTCTGTGCCGGAACCAGCAAAGTAAGATCCAGTTTATCCAATGGTCCCGGTTCTTTCAGCGGCCTTTCTGATACATCCTTTTCTTTCGTCTCCCTGACGGGCAAAACCACGGTGCTTTCAGACGGATAAACAGTCAGGGTTACCGGCCGGGGTGAAGGCCATGCCAGTGGCCAGTACGATGAAGAGATCGATATCCTCATTTTGTGACCGGCAGGAAAACGCTGGGCAATATAATTCAATGGAACTTTCACTTCGTAGGGCTCTCCGGGTTCAAGTTCCTCGGGTTCTTCGTGACTTTTATGATGGGTCAGATTGAGTAATCCGAAGGTTACCCGCGTAGCCCTTCCGTCCGGAGCGACGTCAGACAACCTCACTGCCACCATGCCCTGTCGCTGGTCGGAGGCAATCTTTAACTTAAGATAAACCTGACCAAGAATTTCCATATCCTCTTCCAAAACAGGAGTCTCAAACACCAGGGCTCCGCCGTCCTCTTCGCGTTGATCGCTTGGCAGGTCTGTTGATTCGGAATAAGAGCACCACTTTCCGGCAAATAAGCCCACGCTGAGCGGACTGTTGATGCTCACGACCTTCTGCTCCGTAGGTGGCTTATCCTGGTGTCCGATGCGAAAGGTATCCAATGCAATCGCCTCTTCTTGTATTTTTTTACCGGGCCAGTATTTTTCATCAACCCAGCGGCCCGGTCGTTTAGAGGTAAGCGGGGATACTGAATCAAGTATGTAAGTAGTCAGCATGGGTTCATCTTTTACCCCATTGTCAATCCCTTTCAGCCACTGGTCCCACCATCTGACAGATTTATCAAGAAAGTCAAACGTTGGCCCGGGACCACCCATATGGGGATATTTGTGTCCGAAAGCCCCGACAATACCCACACGGGGTACTTTCAGGTTCTCAAGCAAACGAAAAACGGTGTTTGAATAGCCGTCAGCCCAACCACTTACGGCCATTACCGGGCATTGAATGGCTTCATAATCCTCACATACAGAGGCATGCTTCCAGTAGTCATCGCGCCGCTGATGTTCCAGCCATTTCTTTAGCCACAATCCACTGCCTTCCAACCGGTCAAGCCACATAGATCTCCATTTGTCGCCCACAATCTCAGGATCCGGGGGGGCGCTGTTGTTGGCAAACATCACAGAGGCCCATGAGAGGTTGTCGGAAAGCAGACACCCCCCCATATAATGTACGTCGTCGGCATACCTGTCGTCAGAAGAGGCCACCGTAATAATGGCTTTTAATTCCGGAGGTTGCATGGCCGCGATCTGAAGCCCGTTAAATCCTCCCCAGGAAATTCCGATCATTCCGACATTGCCATCACACCATTTTTGGGAAGCGATCCATTTAATGACTTCCACCCCGTCATTCAATTCCTGCTGCAGGTATTCATCACGAAGGATCCCATCGGATTCGCCACTGCCCCGCAGATCTACCCGGATGCCGGCATAGCCCCTGCGGGCAAAATAGCTATGAAGCTGGTGATCGCCCGGAGCTTTCAAATCTCTTTTTCTGTAAGGGATATACTCAAGTATGCCCGGTACAGGCTTGTTCTCCGTATTTTCAGGAAGCCAGATCTTTGCTGCCAGTCTGGCTCCGTCGCTCATTTTGATCCAGGTGTTCTCAATAACTTCATAATTTCCCATATCTGTAGTTGTTTATTGGTATTTTGAGGAAAAATCAGCTTCCATATCAAATATACAAATTCAATGTTGTTTGTACAAGCCTTGTAAGGTGTTTGGAGGAATTAATACAGAATTTGACAGGAAAATAAAAACACTTGGAACACGGATAAATTTTTCTTATATTTATGGGGAACATAAAAATTATATACCATGAGTGATTACAGACTTTATCAGGAAAAAGCCAAAGCCCAGCTGGAAGAGTGGGAAGCTGACCTGGACAAACTCCGGGCAAAAGCAAGGCAGGAAGAAGCGGACGACAAGATCAACCTGGAAGAAAAAATCAGGGAGCTTGAAGAAAAGCTGAAAAAGGGGAAAGCCAGGTACAATGAATTGAAAGAATCCGGTGAGAGTGCCTGGGAGTCCGTTAAAGAAGGCATGGATTTAGCGTGGAACGATTTATCCATAGCCTTTAAGGAGGCAAAATCTAAATTCTGACCGATTTTACTCCAACAATAAAAAGCAGCAAAGCATTATGTTTTGCTGCTTTTTTTGGATACAGTCAAAATCAGGCCGATCAGGGCAACTACCCCACTGACAATGACCGGTGTCCAGTTGGCGGTGGATACGGCGACTTCTGCGCCGAGCACTTCATAGCTTTCAGATTCCTGCATGGCTCCATAACCAAACCAGACCAGGCCGATTAATCCGATAATCAACAATACGATACCTGCTATTTTCATGTCAATAAGAATTGGTGAATAATGAATCATTAGCAATATACGAAATAATTGACAGTGTTCAAAAATTCCCATCTTATTGTAAAATTCCGTCATTGATTTGTGTATCTCCCGCTGAATTTGTATCTTAAGGTGAATTAATTAATTAATTATTAAAAACAGATAAGCCATGTGCAAACGTATAATGTTATTTTCCGGCGTGTTATTACTTTCACTTGCTTTCAGTTATCAGGTAATAGCGCAAGAAGTAAGCAGAGGTGTAAGAGGTGGGTTGACCATGAGCAGCCTGTATGTTGATGTGGACAATCTGGATGACGAAGATGCCCGCTTTGGTTTTCATACCGGTTTGTTTAGTCAGATCATGTATACGCCTTCGGTTGGGATACAGCCGGAGTTGGTTTTTACCACAAAGGGTTCAAAAGCTTACTATGGTGGTTTGATTAACCAGAATGTGGAATTTGGGCTGAGTTATGTTGATTTGCCTGTTTTACTGGTGATCAGGCCAATGGATCTATTGGAAATTCATGCCGGTCCTTACGGGGGACTAATGCTGGGTAGCAATATTCGGTATAGCGGAACCATTGAGGGCGAAGATGACATTGACCGGGACCAGTTCAATACCATTGATTATGGGTTTGCCTTTGGAGTCCAGCTGAATACCGGAATTATCTCCGCCGGGCTTCGTTATAATCTGGGGGGCCGGAAACTCGCGGATTCTGATGTGACGGAACTGCTTCTTGGTGACAGCAAGCATTCATACGGACAGCTCTTTGTGGCACTGAAGTTTTGAGCAGGGAAGCTGGTGGGATACTCCCCATGGTTCTTTGAGCAGCAGTGGTTGCAGCTACCGCCCATTTTGCTTAGGCTATGGAAAAATTCTGACAGATTAGCTGATACGACCAGGGGTTGAATCAATTATCAAAAAAAAGGGGAGCCTGCCACACAATGCTCCCCTTTTTCTGTATATGGATAAAAATCACGGATGTCGATCCCGGCAATCAGTAATACATTTGCTTCCCGATAAAAATCGAGGTCAGCAGGAAACTGATGAGTATACTCGCGACAATTATTACGAGCAAACTGACCACAAAATAGCCGGTGACCTTTCCATCAGGGGTTTTCATCATGGGTTTCATCCCGACATAAAGAATATACAGCCCATAAAGGCCCGCCAGGCCGGCCAGGATACTCAGCTGGGGAATGATCATAAACACCCCGGCTACCAATGAAGGAGTAAGGGAGTAAACCACCAGTTGCATGGCTTTCCGGAAATCCTGCTCAGAATTAAAGCTGCCGGCGAGCATATTGATGATATAGCCCGCCACATAAGCTGTAATGACAGGAGATACATAGGCAATGACCGCCTGTCGCAGGCCGAACCCAAAGCCCCCCCCCGCGTAATCACCGTATATTTGCGGATAACCGACGATCCAGTAACCAATCAGGCTTCCCAGGGCCGGAATCAGGGCAAGGAGCAGCAGATAACTGGTTAATAGTTGTCCGGTGGGGGTGGTTTCTTTTTCGATGACTGTCCACTCTTCTTTTGGCCTTACAATGATGTTGGTAACCCGTTCAGTGATGTTCATGTCTGAATAATTTAGTGAGTAAATACTTTGACTGGTCATCTGACCCACGTAAATTTAGGATTTCAAAGGGAAATTTCCAAGGTCTGCCGTAAAATAATATGTTGAAAAGGTGTTGCCTCATCTGTGACCTGCGTCAATGTCATTGCCTGGCTCTTGTATTGGAAGGGTAAAAATTACGGAACGGTAAATATATTAATGCCTGCAATTAACAGAAAATTAACAAAAAGGTGTATTTTTGTCCGGAATTTATCCGGAATGATATGAAGCTTTTTCGCCATTGCCTGTTCATTTTGTTGCTTTTGCCAGTTTGCGTTTTGCTTTTTAATGGCAACACCAATTGGCATTATCACTATGACCTGCGCGGAAACCTTGTCAGGCATGCACATCCCTATGCGTCATCCGGTTCTGAGAATGATGGAACCCCTGCGGAAAAAGGTCATCAGCACAGTGGAGCAGAACTTTATATGCTGGCAATGCTTTCTGATACTTCCATGCTTCAGGAGGCTACCATATTTTTCCCCGGATTATTGCCTGACGGACCGGATCTGAAGCGTTTCAGTGCAGACTGTCTCTGGTCTGCTTCTCCGTCATTCCGGCTCTCACCTTTACGTGCTCCCCCGGCGGGTTTGATTAGCTAAACTTTATTGCCACACCCTGCAGTCTTTAATGCGAACATTTCGCAGTAGCGGGTTGCAGAAGTTGTGGCCTAAATTTATCTGATTCACTACCCGTTAATTTCAGACCATGAATTATATTGTTTCAAATCGCTTGAGGTATTTTCTTATCTCTTTATCAATAATCCTTATCTCTTCAGCCTGTGTGACTGCCAACGAAGCCTCTGTTTCGGGAAGAATCACCAAATCAGGCAGCGGGGAGGCTGTCCCCTTTATCAATGTGATGTTAGAAGGAACCACCCTGGGTACATTTACCAACGAAGATGGGCAATTCAATATTACCGGTATTCCACCCGGCTCACATAACCTACAGATCGGGGGTATGGGTTTCAAAACCCGCTCTGTTTCATTAGATCTTCAGGCCGGAGATCATAAAATGATTGATCTTGAAGTTGTGCCGGATGCCCTTCATCTTGAGGAGGTGCGTGTGACTGCCTCACCCACAGCCAGTGGGTTCCGTTATCAGTCAGACCTTGGGTTTGTCGGAGAAGATCTTCAAAAACGAAGCGAAGCATCTTTCGGAGAGATGCTTGACAGTGAGCCCGGGCTTGCCATGCGCTCCAATGGGTCTGCACCGGCCCGGCCGGTTATCCGGGGAATGGGAGATGACCGCATCCTTATCCTGGAGCATGGTGAACGAATGGGTGATGTTTCCGCATCGGGATCAGGCCACTCCCTGACGATGGATCCTCTTTCAGCCAACCGTGTGGAGGTTGTGAAAGGGCCTGCCAGTCTGATGTATGGTTCCAGTGCCCTCGGAGGGGTGATCAACCTGATGACAGCAGATATCCCGGAGGATTGGGAGCAGGGATCTTCCGGGGTGGTTTCCGCCCAGGGAGCTACTGTAAACAGTATGGGGGCCGGTTTTGCCAGATACACCCATGGCAGTTCAGGCTGGGCAGCCACAGGACGGATTGCATATCGTGGTGCGGGTGATCTGCGAACTCCGGAAGGACTTATGCCGGGAACCTATATGGATAATTATGATGCAGCGGCTGGTTTCGGTTTTAATCGTTCGGCCATGCATGGCGGGTTGAGTCTTTCAGCCAACAACCAGGTGTATGGATTGCCTGAGCACCTGGATGATCCGGATGAAAGTGTAGCGGTCAGGCAGCAGCGATACGGTCTGCAGGGACGTTTTTCTTTTGACAGGAACGGCCTTTTTGACAAGGCACAGTTACGGGTTTCTACCACACATCTGAGGCAGGAAGAGATAGAAAATGCGTTTGAGGACGGGGTTTTGGGTGAAATTCTGGGGCTCTATCACGATAAGCTCGCATTCAGCTCAACGCTTACCTTGCAGCATGAACCCATTGGTCTTTTTGACAGGGGTGCCATTGGGTTCAATCTGCACGGACATAATATGGATATAGGCGGAGACGAAACTTATACCCCCGGAGAGCGCCGGGCAAATTTTGGGATGTTTACATTCCAGGAAATTCCCCTGACAACGGGTTTACGACTCCAGGCCGGGCTCAGGGCTGATGTACAGTACACCGCTGCCCTTGCAAACGAAGTGTTTCCTGAGATCAACCAATCACGTTCTACGCTGAACCTGACCGGATCAGTGGGCCTGAACTACAGGCCTGGTGACAACTGGCAGATAGGAGGCCAGGTTGCCAGGGCTCATCGCAACCCCATGGTGGAAGAATTGTTTGCCAACGGGCCGCATCTTTGTTCCGGTGTGTATGAGCTGGGAAGTACAGATCTTAAGGATGAGATCGGGCACGGGGCAGATCTGTTTGTTGAATGGATGTCTCCCCGCTGGTCTGCGGAATTGTCTGCCTTTGTGAATCAGTTCAGCAATTACATTATTTTTGAACCCACGGGTGCCGTCGATGAGCTTTCAGCACTCCCCGTGTTTAATTATATGGGCGATGAGGCACGTTTCATGGGGGGAGAGTTTGTTTCCGCACTTCAACTCACCCCGGCATTGAGTTCACTGCTAACCCTGGATTATGTCCATGCCAGGAGAACCGGTGAAGATCGTTCTTATCTTCCCTTTATTCCTCCTTTTCGACTGAAAAAAGAGTTTGAATATGACCTGGGGAATTTGTGGGTCAATGTGAATGTCCGGGTTGTATCAAAGCAGGACAGGGTAGCCCCGGAAGAGAAGGTAACCGACGGCTATACATTGTTCGGAACAGCGGCAGGATACAGGCTGGAATACAGCGGACGTCATGTGCTGATGTTACGGGTGGATAACCTGATGGATACCAAATACCGTGACCACCTCTCCCGGGTGGAAGACCGTCAGTTTCCCATGCCGGGAAGAAACATCAGCCTGGCTTACCGGTATTATTTCCATTAAAGAGCTTCAACAAACGTGGTAGCTGAAACCTGCCGGAAAGCTTATCCCGGAGGATCTTTAAAACTTATAGCCAATGGAAAAATAGTTCCCGTACTGATGTATTGTTGACCCGGCCTGCCCGGAAATATCAGTCAGGGTTCTGCGCCTGGTATAGGCAACGTGTACCATCATGATGTCTGCACCTATCCCGAAATTCAGGCCCCATTCCCGCCGTGGGTGGGAGTTATTGAAATCCATTGTCTGATCCCCGACTTTCCCGGAGAAGTGATACCTGTAATAACCGCCTGCAATGGGGTAAAAGCGAACCTGACCTTCCATTTCCCCGGCAATATTATATTGAAAATTCACCGGCAAAGTTAGTGAATGACGGATATAAGGCCCTTGTTCCGAGTCACTTCCGTTGTAGTCATAGAGAATCTCAGGCTGGAATGCAAATTTATTGCCCACGTGTAGTTGCACGAAAAGACCTGCACTGAAAGTAAACCTGCCATTGGCTCTGAAAAACTCATCTGGGTATTGATGGTAAGTACTGCCGGTATGTGCCATTATACCAGTGTTGAAGCGCAGTCCGTATGGTCGTTGGATTCTTGCAAAACGACGGGAGGGATTCAGTTCGGGCAGGGTTGTCAGTTCAGTCACCAGAGCCTCCAGGTATCTGGTAATTTCTGCCATCCCCACGTAGTCAATCAATTCGTAAGTGTCTTCAGGTTCGTGGTAAGGTGAATCAAGTCCGGTGAATGCATGTATGGCCGGAATCCCGGATTCCCCGAAAGGCCAGGTGTCTGTGTTGGGGGTTAAGTCTGCAGAGGTGCTTCTCAGGCGAAGATCTGTTTGTTCAGCGACTGTTTCCGCAATAACCCGGCCCCTGTCCAGCGTCCCGACTCCCCTTAGATCGAGTCCGTTGTTGGATTCATACATGCCCAGCATATCCAGGCTGAACATCAACCTGATTTTTTCTGCATCAAAAAAGTCGTTGTTGTTGATAAATTCCCGTGCCCCAAGCAACCCGCTTTCTTCTGCATCAAAAGCAATGAAAATGATACTGCGCCCCAACTGATCCCGGTTCTCAGAAAAATATCGTGCAAGTTCAATCAGAACAGCGGTGCCGGAGGCATTGTCGTCTGCCCCGGGATAAATGATCTTATCCTTATTTTCCTTCACATACCCCAGGTGGTCGTAATGTGCCCCCAATACAATGAATTCATCTCGTAATTCGGGATCACTTCCTTCCAGGTAGCCAATTACGTTGGTTCCTGGCACCCTGGCCAGACCGATACGGAGATCCATGTACTGGAAATAACCATTTCCGACCGGTTGAAGCCCAATCGACCGGAACTCCCCTGCAATATAATTCTTGGCAAGAATTTTTCCTTCAGTGCCCAGCCCGCGACCCTCCATGGTGTCCGAACTAAGTATAACGACATGGTTTTTCAGTATTCCGGTAAGAGAAGATGGATCATCAGGAACGGCCGGCAATGACACAGGCACGGTAGTCAGAATAAATAATAAGGGTAGAAAATAGTTCATTGGATAAAATGTTTTTTTGTCAAAAATATGTAAATTTATGTTAGGATTACCCTATATTTGCCTCCCATAATTACTGCCAAAGGCCAATACATATATGCCAATGAGTTAATTATGACGTTCAATTGCGATTTAACTCCGAAATACACTGGGAGGAAATCTTTTCTTAAACATGGAAACAAGCCCGGCATTTACACAGAAAGAAGACAGGGATGTGGAGGGGGTCAGGATGAATGGAGAAGAAACATTCAAACAGCTCATCAGAAACTCCTTTGATATGATTGTGCTGTTGGATGCCAATGGTGTTCAGCGTTTTGTCAGTGAATCCTGCAGGCATATTCTCGGGTTTACACCCGGGGAGTTAATGGATATTCCGGTTATGGAGAAAATGATCCATCCGGACGACCGGGAAAAGATACAGATGGCCTTCTATCAGCTTGTTCATGAGTCCGGGACAGGAAATATTCAATACAGGCACAGACACAAAGACGGGCACTGGGTATATCTGGAAACCACCGGCTCCAACCAACTGAATAATCCGGCCATACAGTCCGTGATTCTCAACGTAAGAGACATTACCGAACGCAAGAGAACCGAAGAGGCCTTCCTGGAGAGTCAGGCCAGACTTAAAGAACTAAATGTCGCGAAAGACAGGTTCTTTTCGATCATCGGGCATGACCTGAAGGGGCCTTTCAACAGCATTCTCGGGTTCAGTAATCTACTGCTGACCAAGATCCGTGATAATGACTTTTCTGGCATTGAACGATATGCCGGGATCATTCAGGATTCTTCTACCCAGGCTTTGGATCTGCTGACAAACCTGCTGGAGTGGTCATTGTCTCAGACCGGAGGAATTACATTCGACCCGAAGAAAGTGAATGTGGAAACATTGGTTGGTGAAGTAATCCACTTTTTTGAAGACTCTGCCCATTTAAAATCCATCCGCATTAAAAACCATGTACCACCGGAAACCATTGTTGTGGGAGATAAGGGAATGCTGAAAACCATTCTGCGAAACCTCCTTTCCAACGGGATCAAGTTTACTCCCGCCGGGGGGTGTATTGAGGTCAGGGTTGATCAGCGGGGCAATGAGTTGCTTACCTGTATCTCCGATAATGGGATCGGCATGGATGAAGAACAACTGGCCACCTTGTTCAGCCTGGAAGACAGGTATTCCAGGCCGGGAACGGATAACGAAACCGGAACCGGGCTGGGGTTATTGTTGTGTAAAGAGTTTGTCGAAATGCACGACGGAAAAATCTGGGCCAAATTAAATCCCGAAGGTGGAACCACATTTTGTTTCACGATCAGGCAACCTGCATGTTAAGGCCATCTTGCAACATAACGATTCTTGGATTTCTTTTCATGTCTCCCTGGTGCACTCTGGCATTGGATACTGATTCACCGGATTTTTCTGGTGTCGACCAATTCCTGGAAATAACCGTCACACTTGAAAAAGACACGGATCCTGACCCAGTGGATTGGGAAACCCTGTTTGACACAATGGGATATTTCAGGCTTACACAAAGTGAATTCAGCAGGGAGTTTTTCAGGGAACGCGAAAAAGTGACGTGAGGCAATGGCAGCATGATCCTTACCATTTCATCCCCGTAATAGCCGTCGATGGCCGAAAGTTGTGCTGCCGCCGAGTCACCTCCGATGACAAGGGCGTGGCGCAATCCTTGTATTACCTTCTGCCGGGTAAGCGGACGTCCGGAATCTGCCTGTTGGGAAATTTGTCTGAGCTCATCGCAGCCTTCCGTAATAAAAAGCAGCAGTGATAAAAGGATGGGAATTATTCTTGTTTTCATAAAGCCGGGGTTGGTTTATCTTAAAGATAATAAAAATGCCATTTTACTATAGGTAGTTTCTTATAATCATCTTATCTTTATGGATAAAATGGATTAATTCTATGAGTAGTTTTACCAATTTGAATACTTCGCAGCTGAGAAAAATGATGGAGGACGAAAACACCTGCCTGGTGGATGTCCGTTCGCCGGATGCCTACAATGGCTGGCAGCTGGGCGGAGAAGCCCGCGGTGGTCATATTCCGGGGGCCAGGTCATTGCCCGTGAGGTGGGCCCGGTACATTGACTGGATCGAAATTGTCCGCAACAAGGAAATCTGGCCCCACCATCACATTGTTCTCTACGGCTACAATCCGGAAGATATGGAAGAGGTGGCCGGGCGGTTCAAGGGGGCCGGGTATGAGAAGGTTTCCCTTTATCCCCATTTTATGGATGAATGGGTAAATGATGAAACCCTGCCCATGGAAAGGCTCCCGCGATATCTGAACCTGGTACCCCCACAATGGGTACAGGAAGTCGTTAAAGGCAAAAAGCCTGCCGGACATCCCGGTGGCAGAACGGTGATCTGTCATGCCCATTATCGCAACCGCGATGCTTACCTCAGCGGACATATCCCGGGGGCCATTGATATCGATACCAATGCCCTGGAGTCAACCACGACCTGGAACCGCCGTTCACCCGAAGAACTCCGGAAGGCCCTGCAAGATCACGGAATTGACAGCGACACCTCCGTAATCTTATACGGTAAATACATGGATCCCGACAACAACGATCCCTTTCCGGGCAGTGCCGCCGGCGACATTGGCGCCATCCGGTGTGCCTTCATTATGCTTTATGCCGGGGTGAAAGATGTGCGTGTACTTAACGGCGGATTTCATTCATGGGAATACGCGGGATTTGAAATTGATACCGACGATGTGCCCAAAACACCTGTAAGCGATTTTGGTCAGGACATTCCGGCCAGGCCCGAACTGGCCGTTGACCTGGAGGAGGCCAAAGAGATGCTGTCTTCTGAAAGGGCCAACCTGGTTTGTGTCAGGAGCTGGCCCGAATACATTGGTGAAGTAAGCGGTTACAATTACATTGAGGCGAAAGGACGGATTCCCGGCGCTGTATTTGTGGATGCCGGCAGTGATGCCTATCACATGGAGAATTACCGGAACCTTGACTACACCACACGTGAGTTCGGTGAAATCATAAAGATCTGGCGCGAAGCCGGGCTGACCCCTGATAAGCATCTGGCTTTCTATTGCGGAACGGGATGGCGTGGAAGCGAGGCCTGGTTCAATGCCTGGCTGATGGGATGGCCGCGTGTGTCAGTATTTGACGGTGGATGGTATGAATGGAGCAACGATCCGGATAATCCTATTGAGACGGGGTTGCCTGATAGTTAACAGCGTTAAACGGATATTGTAATAGCATGGATATTGAGAAGGAAAAGCCGGCCATTATCGATCTGCTGACCGATTCAGCAGGAGCCGGTGACAAATCGGCGAAAAATGAGATCCTGGAAGGTCTGAGAAACCAGCCAAAGCGAATACCCAGTAAATTCTTCTATGACGGGAAAGGATCCGGCCTGTTTAAAGAGATCACCACCCTGCCGGAATATTATCCGACACGGTGTGAAAAAGAGATCCTGACTTATTTGTGGGATAAACTGGAGTTGAATGCCGGGGACCTTCGCATCATTGAACTGGGTAGTGGCGATTGCTCAAAGATCAGGCTTTTACTGACCTGTATGCCTGAAAATCAGTTGCGCAATGTGATTTATTATCCCGTGGATATCAGCCCCGTGGCGATCCGGGATGCAATCACCGATCTGAAAGAATCCTTCCCGATACTGAAAGTCAAGGGCATTGCGGCCGATTTTACCAGCCAGTTGCACCTGCTTCCCAGGGACGGAACCAGGATGTTTTGCTTTTTCGGAAGCACAATCGGGAATCTTGCCCCCGGTGAGATCAACGGGTTTATGACCAGCCTGGGGCGTGAGATGGCCAAAGGGGACCACCTTTTAATGGGGCTGGATATGATCAAAGATATCTCCGTGCTTGAAAATGCTTATAACGACAATCGTGGGGTGACGGCCATGTTCAACAAGAATATCCTGAGTGTGGCCAATGAACTGCTGGAGTCGGATTTTGATCCGGGAATGTTTGACCACAAGGCTTTTTATAATCAAGAGAAGCAGCGGATTGAGATGCATCTTCAGGCAAAGCAGGACATGTCTGTCAGCTGTAACAGCAATGGCAGCCGGATCAAACTAAAGGAAGGGGAGACCATTCATACAGAGAACTCACATAAATTTTCGCCTGAACAAATTGAGCAACTGGGGGAAGCAGGAGGCCTGGGTGTCAAGGCCATTTATCCTGATCCGAAAGCGTGGTTTGGTGTGGTTCATTTTGTAAAATGAGCACAGGTTGGCCGAAAAGATCACTTTCGGTCTGTGAGTTGGGTCAGTACCTCCATGTAGCTTTTCCCCACTGCATCAAATGTGAAATTTCCGGATAAGGCTTTTTGTTCGGTGGCCATCCGGTTCAGTTCCACCGGATCTTTCCCGAAAATTTCCCGTAACGCGGCCAGAATCTCTTCACGGGAATGTGTGGCGGCCACCCCGCCTCCATAACGATTAAGGTATTCTCTTATCGCACTCCTGGCAGGGGTTACGGCCAATATTGGCGTGCCTGAGAATGCCGATTCGGCAAATTTACTCGGAAGGGCATGGCTGAATGACATATCTGCTTCCAGAATAAGCACGGCCCCTGCATTGCTGACGATAGTCAGGGCCTCTTTATGAGGTACCTGCGGTTTTGTTTTGATGATGGCCCCCAATCCGTATTTATTCATGAGTGCCCGGGTTTTTCTATGATGTTTCCCCACAAACAACACCCCTTCAAATTTTTCCGGGTTTTCTTCCGCAAAATCGGCAACAGCCCTTGAAAATGCCCCGGAAAGCCTTTTTGTGATACTTCCGAGATGAACAAGATATCTGTTGGTGAGGCGCCTTTCAATCTCTACATCGGTTTCTCCGACAGGGGGGATGGCATAACCCTTTCCGGAGAGCGAAATATTGTAGAACTTTTCTGTGATCTCAAGGCAGATCCCGGTGGGCATATGCACGGCATCGCATTGTTGAAGCACTTTTTTGAGTCCGGATGTATAGCCTTTTGGGATGAGTCTTTTGAGTCTGCTTCCGTAAGGCGGGGGGAGCATGGTAGTGGGTTTGGGATCGCTGAATGAGGCCAGCCAGGGCAGGCCTGTGATTTCAGCCACCCGGAGCCCGGCAAAGTGAGAAGAAACCGGATTGGAACTGCTGAAAATACAATCGGGCTTTTCTTTTTCGGCCACTTCCAGTGCTTTGGTCACCGCCAACCGTATAGTATGGTCCATCCCCGGGAAAAAACTTCCTGCCAGTTTGCCGATCAGTGATTTGTTCTTCACACTGCTTTTTGCATCTTTTGCCGGGTCAACATACAGGATACGTCCCGCCCGGTGGTTAAACCCGGCCAGCTTGTCATTCTGACGGGTAATGACCGTTACATAGGCTCCCTGGTCCTGCAGGGCCCTGATCACTTTCGCCATCTGAATGGCCCTGGCTCCCTGGTTCTGCTTCCCGGTTAAAGTGATACAAAGGATATGCATGCCTGATACCAGTTTTTAGGAGAATTTATTGTCCGCCCACAGCTTTGCCCTTGCGGCCTTTTGCTGCATGCCGGATGCGATAAAACCCGGGAACCTCCACGGCCGTTCCCTGCGTGCCCAGCAGCCAGCGAAAAGTCCGGTCTTCGTAGCATTTCCTCCAGCGTTTTACCGGGCGATGATAATAAGCAATGT
The DNA here is from genome assembly GCA_964463915.1 of uncultured Bacteroidales bacterium. GTDB lineage: Bacteria > Bacteroidota > Bacteroidia > Bacteroidales > UBA7960 > PUPG01. The sequence goes on from CAYXEH010000041.1 coordinate 19,758, forward strand.
CGCCGCAATAACCACCCAGGCGGGCAGCATCACCCCGGGCAATCTGAAACCCGCCTACAGCCCGGGTTCTTTCTTCACGGTAAAAACGTCCGGGATCAATGTCACGGATCATCCCTGCCTGCGTGAAGTCAGTAAATAGTTCATCATCGTTGGGCAGGAGCTCCGATACCATGTGGAAGCGGGGGTAAACCAGCAGGTTTGGCTGTTCCTTAAGCTGTTGACTTAGCAGGTCAATGGACTGCTCACGAAACAACACATCGCAATCTGTGAAAAAGATCCAGTCGGCATTGGTGTTTCTTGCTGCCAGGTTCCGGCCGATGGCCCTTCTGAGTAAATATTCTTTCTGTAAGGGGCAAAAGTTCCAGTGAACGTTTTCCACCTGCTGTTTCTCAAAGAAATCAAGCACCTTCCTGGTTCGTTTATCACCGGGCTCGTAATACACTGTCATGCACACCACGGTTTCTTTTGGTGGAAACAACACCAGGGAACTGAGCTGATAGGTCAGAATATTGGCATAGTTCCAGCAATGACTGACAATTTCCAGGTGCAGGGGGCTTCTGGTGGATACTTTTGCAGGCAGGGCAGAATAATCGGGGCCGAACCAGGATGCCGGCACACCGCCACTGGCGGCAAAACGGTAAAACCACTCCAATGTACCGTCCAGAAAAGGGGGCAGTGGGCTGGTTTTTGTGGGAGATGACTGGCCCGAACAAACAGCAGGCTTACTCATACTTGTACTTATTTATGATCCGGATCTGTGTTTATGACCGGGAATGGTGTGTAATTGATCAGGGGGATTCTGTATTTCCCTTAAATAAATTAACAAAACGTTCATACTTACGGTAAAACTTCTTTTTCTTCTCTGAATTCCAAAGCAGGTTAAGTTGTGCGGGGTAGGACCTCCAACCATGCCTTTTGTAATCTACAATAACCGGTTTCCAGTGATCTTCAGACAAACGTTGAACAAACACATTGGTGCCCAGCTGAAATGCATCAAAAAACCAAAGATTGTGCGCCTCAAACAACGCCACAATCTTTTCCACTTCTTCCCAGAAATACTTATTGGAAACTTTTCCGTAGTCGCTGACGGGCAATGAATGTGACCCGTCATAATCCATCGGGCGTTTGGTAACAAGATAGTCACGGCCTGCCCGGATTACCGGGTTAAAATAAGGCTTAAGCGCCTGGGGTAACTTATTGTAGGTATTGTATTCATCCAGGTTCATTTTTCTCCGGAGCAGATTCAGATGTAGCTTTTGAAAGATTGTCAGGTTGGGTTTCAGTTTTTTTACACATAACCCGGGCTCACCTTTTACGGCAAAACACTCCCTGAGGTGTCCTTCTCCGATTTTTGCGCCTAACTCTGGATCTAACTCCTTCATCATGTTTTTTTAACGCAGTAAAAGTAAGAAAAATTTCCCGCAAGCCTGAGTTATACAATGAGCAGGAGTTTGTTACCTGAATAGCAGAATGATACCCAGCACCATCACAATCAGCGCAAACACATAGCGGATCCGGCCTTCATTTCTTTCCGGACGGATATGGGTTAGCAGCCGGGGGCCCAGGAATGCGCCGGCCGCTGCCCCGGATCCCAGCTTGAGGATCAGCCCGGGATCAATCTCCCCCACTATAAGATGCCCGCCAAAACCAGCCAGGGCATTGATGAATACAATCAGCACAGAGGTGCCAATAACCAGCTTAATGGGAAGCTGCAGGAGAAAGAGACCGGCCAAAACCGGTGCGGTTCCGCTGGTTCCGAATAATCCGGCCACAGCTCCTGCAACCAGCCCCAGTGAAGCCATCAGTAGAACCTGCTGGAGGCTGAAATCAGAGAAGGAGTGGGGGGGAGGCCCCTTCGTGCTGAGTCTGCTTTTGGGGTTGTAAAGGGTCAACAGCCCCAGTGCGATCAGGTAAACCCCGAACGTACTGATCAGGGTGTCGGTTTCCATAATGCTGGAAATCCAGGCCCCGGTGATTGCTCCTGCCAGTCCTGCTGAGCCGAAAAGAATGCCGACCGGCAGGTTGATGTTGTTGCGCCGGTAATGTTCAAACGACCCCACCAGTCCGATCGGAATCACAGCTGCCAGGGATGTGGCGATGGCCACCCTGGGCGATACCTGGAAGAATAGGATCAGAATAGGGGGGAAGAAAAAAGCCCCGTTGCCCCCCACCATTGTGGATAAGACACCTATGACGAAACCAGTGAAAGGTAACCAGTAATGGTTGAGGTCGATGGCTGATTCGTAAATCACAGATTGGGGGAACTTGGTTTGAATTTGGGTTATTGTTCCTTTGGCCTGAGTTTCGACGCAAGTTACAAAAGATAGCCTAAAAAAAGCAACCCACGAAGATCTTTGGCAGGGATGGTTTCTGTTTTTACCGCCTTTATACCATGGATTTGTGGTGCATTTGGAAAAAATGTTTAATGATTAAAAATATTTTATAAACAAAAAAAACCTTTGAGGGCCGCGTTTAATAAAAGTAAAAAAGTGTAACGACATGGTTTTTTTATGTAAAAATGTTTAAGGGTTTTATTAAAACATTGAATAAAAAAATAATCCAGGGGGTTTATGCTTATGGTAAATAGAAACCATTAACTTAAATTTATTTGTCATAAAAAAGAACAAAAACATGAATCCCGGACGCAAACTGGCCTTTAAAGCGCTCTTGTTGTCCGCATTTGCATTTATTGCCGTATCCTGCGAAAAGGATGACATGCAATTAAATGGAGAAACTGCAAATCCTGATGGATCTTCTGCTGTGACGGAGAATAACCAGGCCCCGGCCCCCGGAACTCTATCCATTGCAGAAATAGCTATCGGCGAAGGCTTTGATGAACCGGTAGGTGCATTGACTTATGTCGATGAGAACCTTGATGCCGGTCTGGTTGACCTTTTCCTCAACGGAACGGATCAGTTTACTGTATTTGCTCCCACAAATGAAGCTTTCGAGGACCTCTATGAAGCATTGGGAGCTGACGAAATCACTGACCTGCCGGCCGAACTTGTACTCGATGTTCTCTTCTACCACGTGGTTGAAGGCCGTCGTGCCGCCAACAGTGTCGTTCCCCGGGCACGCACACGTACCATCACAACCCTTTTGGGTGAAACCTTCACCGTCAACTTAGGTGGCGTGATAACTGATATCGCCGGTCAGGAAGTGAACATTGAAACTGCCGACATTACTGCATCCAACGGTATCATCCACGTGATTGACACTGTATTGCTCCCGCTTGAGTAATCAGGCCAGGAATGTTGCGGTAGTATCTGCACCCATTTTCTTGAAGAAAAAGACAGCCATCCGCTTGGTTTTGCGGGTGGCTGTCTTTTTGATGGTGTCATCCCCTGTATGTATGATCCATTGTTGGGCAATGGATGCGGACAGAGGGTGCGTCAGGATTTAACCGGGTTGGCCAGCCGGGGTTCAGAATAACCAGTGGGCATTCCCTCATATTCCTGTACCATCTCAGGTTTTCCGCAGAATTCGAAACTGTGGTTCATGTGGTCACGCTCATCCAGCATGATCCTTCTGAACACATCCGCCCATATGTCAACGTCTGCATATTGCTTTACAAAAGCATTGGTGAGTTTTTGTTCCTCCCATTGCGGGTTGTCCAGTATCAAATGGGCATATACGGATTCGGCATGGTTCTCAAATTCGGCATTGAAAAGAAAAGCCCTTTTTTGATTGAAAAAAGCCATGGTTTTGGAAATGATCACGTAAGAGAGTACTGCAAAAAATGTGACAAACGGACTCAGGTACCACTTGTCTTTCATTCCGTCTTCCTTCATCTTTTCGTGGATCACCAGCAAATGGGTGTACTCGTTGTCCTGGGCGTCACGGCCCCAGTCAATGACATTTTTGACCTCTTTGATCCTTTCACCGTTCCGGAACTTCCTGGTCAGTTTCAGGTAATGACGGATCTCCCACACGCGGTAGGGTATACTGGCCAGAATCTCCAGGAGCTTAGCCTTGGACAAGTCGTCTTTCTTTCCGGCAACCAGGTCCATCCCGGCAAAAAACATTCTGGCAATGAAGCTATACTTATACCTGGGTGTTTCCAGCGTTGTTTTGTGCTCTTTTTTCAAGTCGATGGTAGCAGATTTTTCCATTGCTGTGCGATTGTTTTTGTTTGGTCGTTCTTTTTAACAATAGCAATAATAACGAAAAAATCCTCAATACACATGCTGCTGAATGGGTTTAACGGTCGCTGAGACCTAATTTATAAACAAACCGGATAAGTATAATCAAAAGACGGGTTGTTAA
>CAYXEH010000042.1:0-23375 GCA_964463915.1 uncultured Bacteroidales bacterium
GTCTGCGGACTAAATTAATAGGTTTTTTTGGTTCGGACAATACCGAAATCAAAAAATAAAAAAAAAATGAGGTGTTGGACGGTTGGGGGAGTAGGTCAGGGAAAGTCGGTGAGGGGAATGGACTGGATGGAGGATGGAGGTCAGGGGTTGGGGGGTAGGGGGTAGAGGGAAGAAGGTAGAGGGTGGAGGCGGAAGGGAGGATTGGTGCGTGTCGGAGGCTTACTTAGTGATCACCCGGTTGAGGGCGGTGGCGAACTGACGGTATTTGATTTTCAGGTCGCGGCTGTTTTCCAGCAGGCTCATCAGAGCCTCATCATCTTTGTTTTCGCCCGATTCGGTCGCTTGTATCAGTTGCTGGTTGGCGTCGATCATCTTCTCCAGCTTTCGCAGTTTGAACGCATACACGGCTTGCATAACACGAGGTTTCAGGTCCTCCTCTTCTCCTACCACGTAAATATTGTGGCGTTCCTCCCAGTTGGGGCTGAGGCTGTATTTTGTGGCCAGGAGATCAATGGTAAGATCCCTTACAGCATTGTCGGGGTGCCTGGTGAGGGTTTCGCTTCCGGGAAAATCATCGTTGTCTCTTTTGTCAACGAAATGGTCAAATATTTCCTGGCAGGGAGCATGGTCGAATCGAAGGTCATCTTCCTGGATGTCCTGTAAGACAAAATCCACAACTTTTACAGGTACCTCCTGCATGTGACCGTCTTCGTTTTCTGCCTCAAAGACCAGGGTATGGTCTGCATAATTCAACAGCAGCCGGATCAGTTCCTTTTCCTGAGCGTGGTTCTCGACGTAGGTTCCGGCAGTTTGTGTTTCTGACAGAGCTTCCGGGGGATCCTGCAGCTGGTCTTTCTCGGATGCCGAAAGCCGTTGCTGTTTGAAACGCTGCCTGCGGAGTTTATTCACTTCGGCCACCAGGAGCTTTTCTTCCACCTGCATCATTTCGCTGCATTGCCTGGTATACAAGGTCCGGGCAATCGGGTCGGGGATCAGGGAGATGGTTTGGGCGATTTCCTTGATCAGCTTCGCTTTTTTGATGGGGTCGTTTTGTGTTTCCGAAAGCAGCAACCTTGTTTTGAATGAGATGAAGTCTGCTGCCTGGTCCTCCACGAAACTTTTCACCTCTGCAGGCCGGTATTTCCTGGCATAGGAGTCCGGATCCTCCCCATCGGGAAAGAGCACAATGCGTACATTCAGCCCTTCTTCCAGGATCATGTCAATGCCCCGGAATGCTGCTTTGATCCCCGCCGGATCCCCGTCAAAAAGAAGGGTCACATTGTCAGTATATCGCCGGATCAGCTTGATCTGCTCAGTGGTGAGGGAAGTGCCCGAGGTGGCGATGACATTGCTGATGCCCGCCTGGTTCAGGGAAATCACATCGGTATACCCTTCTACCAGGAAGCAGTTATCCTGTGAAGCCATGGGGCTCCGGGCGAAGTAAGCCCCGTAAAGAACTTTGCTTTTGTGGTAAATATCACTCTCGGCGGAGTTGATGTACTTGGGCCGTTTTTTTTCATTGGTCATGATGCGGCCACCGAAACCCAATACCCTTCCTGAGAGATTATGTATGGGAAACATGATCCTTCCCCGGAAGGTGTCGTAGATCACATGATCCTTTTCCTTGCTGAGACTGGTCTTCAGCAGAAATTCCTTTTTGTAGCCGTTTTTCAGTGCCGTTTGTGAGAAAGAATCCCACTTATCCGGACAATACCCCAGACCGAACCGCCTGATTACTTCCAGAGAAAACCCCCGCTCTTTAAGGTAACTAAGCCCAACTGCTTTCCCTTCCTCGGTTTCGTGCAGCTGCTCCTCAAAATATTTTTGCGCAAAGGCCGACAGGTTAAATAGACTTTCTTTTTCATCTATTGCCTCCTGTTGCTCTGGCGAGGGTTTTTCCTCGTCGATCTCGATACTATATTTCTGGGCCAGGTAACGCAGAGCCTCCGGGTAGGAAAAATGCTCATGCTCCATGATGAAGTTAACCGCATTACCCCCTTTCCCGCATCCAAAACATTTGTAGATCCCTTTTGGGGCCGAAACGGTAAAGGAAGGGGTCTTTTCATTGTGGAAAGGGCATAGCCCGATCTGGTTCACCCCCCGCTTTTTAAGGGACACAAAATCCCCTACCACCTCTTCAATCCGGGTGGCGTCCATGATTTTTTCTATGGTTTCAGGGGTGATCAATAGGGACCGTTTTTACCCTACGAAGGTAAAAATTTTTTGGGTGTGATTTGTTGTGCAACGGAACGGTTGATTTAAATCGGCGTGATTTCCTTTTATGGTTCAAAGACAGGCTCCTGGTAAAAGTCGGCCACCGAATGGGTGGTGGAAAATCCAGTAAGAGGATGATGACCCTGAAATATCTCAGGAGCTTTTTCACCCAGGGGTACCAGGAATAAACGGGTGTCACCGCTGCATGACCTTTTTTTAGAAATTCCATACCGGTTGTCGAAGGCCGTATCAAAGAAATACAGGTAAGGAGAGTACCAGTTGATCACTTGTTTGAGAAGATTTTCCGACCCCCATTCTCCTTTAAATAATACCTCGATTTCTGTGGGCGCCGTATCTATAGCCTTACGCAGTTCCATCGCGCTCAGGGGCTGGCCTTCTGAAAAAGCCACCAGGTCTGATTGAGGGTCCATCATCACCCACTTTTTCAGTTCCCGGATGTATACCTCTGTCAGGGAATGTCCTGCACCGGAAACTGCCGTTTCAGCTTCCCGTATCTTTAAATTCACCACCCGGGCCGGAATTCCAATGGCATTGGCGGCAGTGGCTAATACCACAGCATATTCGGCACAGCTAAATCCTTCGCCGGCGGCTGCCCGGCTGAGGATCTCGAAAGCATCAGAGGTGCCGGCAGAGTGTCCTCCGTTATGTTGCCACCGGTTGCTGGTCCAATGCAGTAGCTCAATGGCTTTTTGCAGGTCACCTTCCTGGTTTTTCACCATTTCCCGGAGCTGGAACGCTTTTCTAAAAGCCCTAAGGGTTTCATTGCCGGTTGTATCCGGATAAATGATGGGGCAGATGGCATCGGTCCTTAAAGTGTCATAAACTGGTGAAGTGATGTTTTCCTTTGAGTTTGCAGAGGTATAAAGAAATATGCAGCTTAGGAAACTTATAACCAATACTCTCTTCATGATTATGACTTTTATATTTCAAAACTTAATTTTATAAACAACCAAATCAAAGATTATACCTAATGTTTTACTTTATTGTATTTTAGTGGATTAAATAAGATCAGGCGTTTTATGGGTGTTCAGTAAAGGACAGTTAATGTTCACAAGCGGACTATATGCACAGTGAAAAAACAATGGGGCTCACCTTTTGAAATGCTCTTAAAAGCCTGAATAATAAACAAATTATTTTCATCTGAAGTAATTTTGTGATAATTTTGGGTGCGTTATCCATCCTCGTATCTTTGAAGAGTTTATATAGTTATTCTATATCCTGTTATTCCCTGCTATCATGATCCGACTTTTTATTTTTTGTGTTTTAAGCCTGGGTTTATTTACCCCGGAACGCTCCCTTGCAGATGAGCCGGCCCGTTTCCTCAGGCTGGAGGAGGTTGTGGAGATTGCCCGGGAGCAATCGCCCAATGCCCTGATGGCTCGTCACCGCTATCGTGGCAGTTACTGGCAATTCAGGACCTTCAGGGCCGGCTATCTTCCCAATCTTCAGTTTGAGGCGACGATACCCAACCTGAACCGGACCATCTCCAATATTACGCTGCCCGATGGCAGTGATGTGTTTATGCGGAGAAACCTGGCCGTGTCATCCGGGACCCTGTCACTGAATCAGACCGTTCCTTTTACCGGTGGCCAGCTGTTTGTGAGTTCAGGTTTGCAACGCATTGACCTGATCCGGGATGATGAAACGGAGGTCTCTTACATGTCTACCCCGGTCAATATCGGATACCGTCAGCCGATTTTTTCATTCAACCCTTTTAAATGGGAACGGCGTATTGAACCCATACGTTATGAGGAAGCTGAGCGCAGATACCTGGAGAGTCTCGAGGATATTTCCATCCGGGCCACTGATTTGTTTTTTGACCTGTTGCTGGCGCAAATTAACCTGGAAATCAACAAGATTAACCTGGAAAGCAATGATACACTGTACCAGATTGCCCAGGGGCGTTTTGAACTGGGTCGCATTGCAGAGAACGAATTACTGCAGATGGAGCTGAATGTGCTGAATTCAGAAGCCACCCTGGAAGAGTCCCGCATTGCCTATGAGGCTGCCATATTCCGTTTCAGGTCCTTTCTCGGGCTGGATGATACCCGACCGTTGGAATTGATGCCTCCTGATGAGCCCCATCACCTGACAATCGAGGTGGGGGTGGCCCTGGCTGAAGCCAGAAAAAACCGTTCGCAGATCCTGGAGCAGGAACGTCAGCGACTGGAAGCAGAAAGCCAGGTGGATCAGGCCAGGGCAGACAATCGTTTCAATGCCGATTTGTTTGCCGTCTACGGGCTTACCCAGAGTGCAGCGGAATTCAGTGAGGCTTACCGCGATCCGCTGGATGAGCAGCGATTGACCATTGGTGTGCAGGTTCCCATTCTTGACTGGGGGGTATCGCGTGGAAGGGTGCACATGGCCGAATCGAACCGTGAGCTGGTAGACGCCACGGCCAACCAGGCCATGGTTGATTTTGAACAGGAAGTGTTTTTGCAGGTGATGCGGTTCAATATGCTTGACCATCAGCTGGAAGTTGCTGAAAAGGCTGATGTCATTGCTGAAAAGAGTTATGAGGTGACCAGGCAGCGTTTTATGATCGGACGCATAGATATTATTGAATTAAATTTGGCCCTGGAAGAGAAGGATCGTGCCAAGCAACGATATTTAACTGCTTTGCGCAACTATTGGCGCGGTTTTTATGAAATGCGTCGACTGACATTGTATGATTTCGTGAATGACAGGCCCCTGACAGCTGATTTTGAACAGATTTAGGGATCATGGCTGTGGTATTCCGGTATGATTCTCCCGGATTGTAGGCAGCAATTTTTTGGCGGAGGATTGCCCGGTTATTATGAAAAACCCGATGCATGAAAAAAATAAAATAAAGGTGCTGGTGATCCGTTTCAGCTCAATGGGCGACATTGTGCTGACAACTCCCGTCCTGCGTTGCCTGAAAAAGATCCCTGGCAAGCAGGTGGAAGTGCATTTCATCACCAAGAAGATGTTTACCTCTTTACTGTTCAGCAACCCGTACGTTGACAAGCTGTTCTTGCTTGACGGGAAGCTGAGTGATTTAACCGGTCAGCTGAAGAAAGAGGATTATGATTATATCGTTGACCTCCATCACAACTTACGTAGTTTGATTGTTAAACTGCATCTGCGAAAGCCTTCGGGGAACTGCCGGAAGCTGAACCTGGAGAAATGGCTGAAAACCCGCCTGAAGATTGACCGGCTTCCTGATATACATGTGGTGGACAGGTATTTTGAAGCTGCGGCTGTGGCCGGGACGGAAAATGACGGGCAAGGACTGGATTTTTTCTTTCCTCCGGGGCTGGAGGTCATGCCCCCCGGATTGCCTGGTTTTGTGCACGGCGATTACCTGGCTTTTGTCATTGGTGGGAAACATCCCACGAAAAGGCTGCCCAATGAGAAGATTATTTCGTTGTGTGAGAAGCTGCCTTTGCCGGTTTTATTGCTGGGTGGGGCGGAAGATGCCTCCAACGGACGGGCCATTGCCGCGGCTTGCGGAGAGAATGTGTTTAATGCTTGTGGGTTGTTCTCCCTCCCTCAGTCCGCTTACCTGGTAAAAAGATCGCTGGTGGTGATCTCTCATGATACCGGTCTGATGCACATTGCTGCAGTGTTCAACAAACACCTGATCTCGGTTTGGGGCAATACGGTGCCGGCTTTTGGAATGGTGCCCTATATGCCGGCACACCCGGAACGTTCGACCATTGTGGAAGTGGAGGGGTTGTCATGTCGCCCCTGTACAAAGATCGGTTATGCCAAATGCCCTAAAGGACACTTCGATTGTATGAATAAGATCGATGAGGACCTGATCGTCTGGAAAGTATGGGCGATCATGGCCAATGACTGTCGATGATTGCCAAGGGCTGCCTTTAGGTATAAGTGTGTCGGTGGTGCCTTACGGGTTGGCTTGTTTACAATGCCCGGAATGATGCTTCCTGAATCCTGGTGCATTTAATATACCCCGGTCAGAAAAGGATTGCCTGTGCGTTCTGTTTTGATATCTGTTTCCGGCCCGTGCCCCGGGTAAACGGTGGTTTCATCAGGCAGTTTCATCAGTTTCTCAAGAATGGATTTGATCAGAAGATCATGATCCCCGGTAGGCAGGTCGGTGCGGCCGATCCCTCCCTGAAACAGCACATCTCCCACGATTACAAATCCTTCGTCAGGATGATAATAGCAAAGGCTGCCGGCTGCATGGCCGGGTGCATGAATTACCTGTAGTTTCTGTTTCCCGAATTGAACCGTATCCCCGTCCCCGATATATTGATCGGGCATAACCGGTTTGTCCACATCAAATCCGAACACCTTTCCATATTCTTTTGCATTCTCCAGGAAGGTCAGGCTGTCTTTATGTGTCAGCGGCTTTGTCTTGAAGGTTTTGGACACAAAACGACTGCCCAGCATATGATCGATATGGCAATGGGTGAAGAGCTGTGCAACAGGTTTCAGCTTGTTGTCCCGGATAAAGTTCTCCAGTTCCTTTTTCTCCTGTTTTTCGTAACATGCGGGATCGATAATGGCGCACTCACCGGTTTCGTCATACAATACGTAAGTGTTGACCTGAAAAGGGTTGAATGCGAATTTTTTGAGGTGGATCATATGCAGGTTAAATGAAGGTTTTAATGTGGCCAATGCTTTTTCAAAGATAGGAATTTTTCAAAAAAAGCGTAAATTAGCAAAGACCCTTAAAGCGAAAATGATGGATATGATCCATAAGATCAAAAATTTATCGAAAGAATATTTCGATGATGTGGTGTTTTACCGGCGCCATTTTCACGCCATGCCTGAACTCTCCATGCAGGAGCATAAAACGGCTGCGTACATCGCCGCGCGTCTGAAGGAGATGGAAATTGACTTCGAGGAAGGAATTGCTGAGACCGGTGTGGTGGCTCGTATTGAAGGCCGTAACCCCGGTTCGCGGGTGGTGGCGTTGCGTGCGGATATGGATGCCTTGCCCATCCTCGAAGAGAACCGGGTGGAATACAAATCCACGGTCTCCGGCGTGATGCACGCCTGCGGTCATGATGTGCATATGGCCAGTTTGCTGGGTACGGCCAGGATCCTTCATGCCCTTCGCGATGAGTGGGAGGGAACCGTAAAGCTGATCTTTCAGCCATCCGAAGAAAATTACCCGGGTGGCGCAAGCCTGATGATACAGGAGGGGGTCATTGACAATCCCCGTCCGGCAGCTATGTTTGGCCAGCACGTTACCCCGGGACTGCCTGCCGGCAAAGTGGGAATTCGTGGAGGCCGTTATATGGCTTCTACCGATGAGGTGTATATCACCGTGAAGGGCAAGGGTGGCCATGCCGCCACCCCCCATTTGAACGTGGATCCCATTGTGATAGCCTCGCACGTGGTGCTTGCCCTTCAGCAGATTGTCAGCCGGAATTCCACTCCTTACATCCCAACGGTATTGTCTTTTGGCAAGATCCGGGGAGATGGAGCCACCAACGTCATTCCCGAAGAAGTGAAACTGGAAGGGACGTTCCGTACTTTCGACGAGGAATGGCGGGAGAAAGCCCACCTGCGCATTCGTGAGTTGGCGGTTTTTGTTGCCCAGGGCATGGGAGGCGACTGCGAGGTATTTATTGACAAAGGCTATCCTTTCCTGGTGAACAACGAAAAGCTGGCCGATGACTTTCGCACCTACGCCGGGGAATTCCTGGGCAAAGACCAGGTGGAGGAACTGGACCTTTCCATGACGGGAGAGGATTTCGCCTATTATTCACAGCGGGTGCCTGCCTGTTTTTATCGCCTGGGAATTCGAAACATCGAAAAAGGGCTCACATCCAACCAGCATACCTCTACTTTTGATGTGGATGAATCTGCCCTTGAAACGGGAATGGGACTGATGGCCTGGGTGGCGTTGCGGGAGCTTCAGGAGAAGGGTCAGGCATGATGTGTTCCTTCAGGTCAGTTGCCTGTTGGATACGAAATTAAATGAAATGTTACAAAAGGGAAATGTTTTCTTAACAACCAGGGTCGAACTTTGCATTTTCGTAACTTGTAAGTTAATATAGTTTACACACGGTTTAAACATCTTTGTAACATGAAGAAGATAAAGAAAAGAGGCTTTATTACGGGATTATCGGTTTTGTGCACTTTCCTTATTATTTCAACCACAGTGCAAGCCCAAAACTTTGGCATTCGCGGTCGCATTCATATGGATGCCTTCTATGGTATTTATGAAGCGGATGAATTTGTCAATGGATTCAACAACCGTCGTGCCCGCATGGGAATGGATGGCCGGCTCAATGATCATTGGGACGGGAAGATTGAAGTTGATTTTGCCGATGGGAAGGTGACACCCAAAGATTTCTTTTTGCGTCGTTCATTTGAGAACGGCGGACGTTTGCGGATCGGGTATTTTAAAAAGCCCCACGGCCTGAGTCAACTTACCAGTGACAACCGAATCACCTTTATTGAACGTTCAGCAATGAGCAATATGGGGCGTGACCCGGAAAGGATGGGCCTTGGTTATGAATTATTTAAAACCAGGCTAGGGTTTTCCTCCATGGTTTTTGGCCGGGCGCTCGGGCAGCGGGATGCATTGGAAGATGACATGCCACTTGGGGTTGCCCTCAGGGGGGTATATGCTCCTGAGGTGGGAAGCGGGCGACTCCATTTTGGGGCTTCTGTAGTATATGAGGACCTGAGGTCCAATACCGGTATCCGCTATAGCGACCATCCCGAAGCACTCGACAGTAAAGGAGGAAGCGTAAAGTATCTTGATGTAAGCATTCCTGATGCAGAGAATACACTTCTGGCTGGTGTGGAAATACTGTATTTAAACGGTCCGTTTTCTGTGGAAGGAGAGTATTTGCAAACTTCCGTGGGTACTGCGCAGGGCAACGATCCCGCATTCCACGGTTATCATGTTCAGGCCGGTTATGTGCTGACCGGGGAGAGCCGTTCTTATTCCACCGGCTTTGTAGGTGGAATAAGCCCGGAAAATGATTCAGGGGCATGGGAGGTAGCCGTCCGCTACAGCCTGATGGATCTTCGGGATGACATTTATGTCGGCGACAAACAAAGTAATGTCACATTTGCCCTTAACCGGTATGTAACCTCTAATCTTCGTTTCATGGGTAATGTGGTAATCGTCAGCACGGAAAATCTTGACAGGACTCCTGTACTGGGAGTGGCCCGGGTGCAGTACTTCTTCTGATCCGATTGACTATCCCTGATTTTCCGGGGGAAATAAAGTGTAACTAAAATGTAATAACCCTGTTACATCCGGGTAATGATTACATCGTAATATTGCAGTGTGAACGAGGTACTGACAAATAGTATAAATAATCATTCATCAACCGAACCAGGTACGGGAAATGCCTCATGGCAAAGAATACTGCCGTTTTTTGGGTTATTTCTATGGCAAGGTTCACAACATTCCCAATCATGAAACCAATTAAAACAATCTCTTTATTTTTTCTGGCAGGGCTGCTGGCCATATCTTTTTTCGGTTGCGGAGGAGGAAGCGATGGCCGGAGCGATGGCCGGGATGATTCCGCGCAGAGGGCAGAAAGCGCTGACTCCCGTATTGATATCCTTGGTGCCGGGGCCTCATTTCCTGCACCTCTGGTCACCGCCATGGCCGATGAATACCGAAGTCTGACCAACAACCGGGTCACGGTCAATTACCAGTCCATTGGGTCTGGTGGTGGTATTCGACAGTTTGTTGAGCAAACCATCATGTTCGGAATGACAGAGGCATTTCTGTCCGATGATGCAATAGACGAACTGGAAGTCTCTACCGGGGGCAAGGCATTCAACATGCCTATTACCCTGGCTGATGTGGTTGTTACCTACAACCTTCCCGATATGGGAAAAGGACTGGTATTCAATGCCGATGTCCTCGTGGACATTTACATGGGAAATATCACCCGCTGGAACGACCCCGGTATCGCGGAGCTCAATCCTGACCGAGACCTCCCCTCGCTGCCGATCACTGTGGTTCACCGTTCTGACGGTTCCGGTACGACAAATATCTGGACCAGTTATTTTGCAAGGGTTTCTGATGAGTGGAAGGAAGATATCGGATATGGAACCAGCGTGAACTGGCCTGTTGGTGTTGGCGGTAACGGAAACGAAGGTGTGGCCGGTGCGGTGATGAACACCCCTGGAGCCATAGGTTACAACAGCCTGTCTTATGCTCTGTTGAACGACATGGCATACGGTTCGGTGATCAATTCCTCGGGCAACACCATTGAACCGAGTTTTGAGGCAACCACTGAGGCAGCAAACATTGACCTTCCTGAAGATACACGGGTACTTTTTACCAATACTCCTGCGGAATATGGCTATCCCATTGCAGGTTTTACCTGGATGCTGGTTTATGAAAACCTTGATAGCAACAAAGCGATCGATAACCGCCGTGAGGCAGAGGAACTGGTCCGCTTCCTGATCTGGAGCATTACCGAAGGACAGGAACTCTCTGAGTCCCTTGGTTATGCCCGTTTGCCGGAAGCTGCAGTGGAAAAGAACATTGCCATGATCGAAGAGATCAAATGGGAAGGAGAGCTGATCGGAAAAGAATTGTTGGAGGTCGAGTTGTAAGACCATACAGGTTCAGTTGAATATGCAACAGGAACAAACAACCCGTATTGCTGACAAGCCCGTCTCAATCATCTATCGCTGGCTGGGCGACAGGATATTCCTAACTGTTGTGGTTGCCCTGGGGATTAGCATTATTTTGCTTGCCGGGGCCATGGCCTGGGTGTTAACAGATGAGGCAAGTCTGGCCCTGAAGGAGTTTGGGGTGATTGATTTTCTGAAAGGAACCACCTGGGATCCCGGTGTGCAGTTGCGTTTCGGTGCCCTGCCTTTCATTGCCGGTACCCTGATTACCAGTGTGGTTGCCCTTGCCATTGCCTTTTTCCCGGCTGTGGCGGTAGCAATTTTTATTGCAGAATACGCTCCACGCTGGCTGGGAAACATCATTGAAAACCTGGTTCACCTGATCGCAGCCATCCCCAGTGTGGTGATCGGAATATGGGGTATTTTTGTTTTTGCCCCCTGGATGCGTGACACTTTTTATTTCCCGCTATTTGAATGGGCTGGCGAACATCACCCTTCATTGTTGCCAATCCTTGGGAGTCCTATCGGGTATGGCATGGCCACGGCAACCATTATTCTCGCCCTGATGATCATTCCATTCACCACCGCCCTGAGCAGGGATGCCATCCGCCAGGTTCCCAAAGAGCAACGTGAAGCTGCGTGGGCACTGGGAGCGACAAAATGGGAAGTGATCCGTATGGCGGTAATCCCCTATTCGCGGGGAGGAATCATGGCCGGGGCAATATTGTCATTCGGACGGGCTATCGGAGAAACCATGGCGGTGGCCATGCTGATCGGGAATAAGAATAACTTTCCCTTTTCCATCATGGGACCCGGTGCCACCATGCCTTCAGTAATTGTTAATGAATTCCGTGAGGCAGTCGGTAATCTTCACCTTTCAAGCCTGATGGCCATCGGCCTGGTGCTGTTTGTCATTTCCCTGATCGTGAACCTGATCGCAGCTTATGTGACCCGTAAGCTTTCCATTACAGGAGGACAATCGATATGAAAACGCTGAGACAACGAAATATCCGCGACCTTTTTATGGTGGGACTGTTGTATTTGAGTGCCATTGTGGTGCTGACCCCGCTGATCATTATCATTGTTTATGTCATTGTCAACGGCATCACTAGCATCAGCATTGATTTTTTCACCCAGGAACTGGGGTCTCCCGCGCGGGCCATTCAGGGGCAACCTACCGGCCTTGTCCATACAATTTTGGGGACCTTTGTTGTGGATATACTGGCCCTGATCATTGCGGCTCCTCTTGGATTGGGTGCCGGGGTCATGCTTTCCGAATACCCCGATCACAAGTTGAATCCCACCTTACGGGTGATGAATGATACCCTTAACGGGATGCCCGCCATTTTGAAAGGGTTGCTGGCTTTTGCCATTATAGTGAAACCCATGGGTACATTCTCCGGATTGGCCGGGGGGGTGGCCCTGGCTTTTGTAATGATCCCTATTATTGCCCGATCCACGGAAAGTGCATTGATGACCATCCCATGGTCTATTAGGGAAGCGGGACTGGCCATCGGGTTACCACGCTGGCGGGTGGTGCTTTCCACCGTGATGCCGGCTGCCCGTACCGGACTTGTGACCGGCTTCCTGATCGCTTTTGCCCGGGCAGCCGGAGAGGCGGCACCACTGATGTTTACCTCTTTCGGGAACAATTACCTGCCGAACAAATGGACAGGCATGATATTCGGGCCTGTGGACACCCTGCCGCAAAGGCTTTACTCTTTGGCCATCAGCCCATATAAAGAATGGCATGGCTTGGGGTGGGCAGCCGGGGTTATTTTGCTGGTTTTTGTGTTGGGGCTCTTTATTGCAGGACGCGTATTGACAAGACAGAAATACAAGGTTTAATTATGCACGACGTTTCAGAAAACATAAAGAATGCGGATCATCAAGTGGCCAATTCTTCCGGTCAGGGTGATCAGTCCGGACAGACAAAAGGGCCTCATTCCATCCGGATGGAGACCAAAGACCTGACTGTAAAATACGGGTCGGTTACCGGGGTGAAGAATCTCTCAATGCCTGTTTATAATGAAAAGGCTACTGCCCTTATCGGGCCTTCCGGTTGCGGAAAATCCACCTTTTTGAGGGCGTTGAACCGTATGCATGATCTTACAAGAAATGTGGCGATCACCGGAGAAGTTTTGCTGGATGGAAAGAACATCTATCACCCGAAAGTTAACCCGGTTGTGATCCGGAGGAAGATCGGCATGGTGTTCCAGAAACCCACACCTTTCCCCACCATGTCTATTTTTGACAATGTGGTGGCTGGGCTTAAGTTGGTGGGAATCAGGGATAAGAACCTGCTCAATGAAGTATGTGAACGAGCCCTTCGCCAGGCCGCTTTGTGGGATGAGGTCAAAGACCGCCTTTCCAGTGCCGGGGGAAGTATCTCCGGCGGACAACAACAGCGGCTTTCCATCGCCCGGGCGCTGGCCATTGATCCGGAAGTGATCTTAATGGATGAACCTACCAGTTCGCTGGATCCCCTGTCTTCCTCAAAAATTGAAGAGCTGATCCACGAACTGAAACAGAAATATGCGATTGTAATTGTGACGCACAATATGCAGCAGGCTGCGCGGGTCAGCGACTACACCGCGTTCTTTTACCTTGGTGAGTTGATTGAATTCGGGTCGACCGAGCAATTGTTTACCAATCCTGTGCACCAGCGTACGGAAGAATACCTTACCGGTAAATTCGGTTAATTTTATCAATCATGACAGAAACCAAAAAAAACAATGCGATCCAGCACATTCAGGATGATGTGGTGGAAATGTCGGAACTAATACTGTGGCAGCTTAGGGAGCTGGATAATCTGTTCAGCTCGGAAGACCTTTCGGTTGACCAGGCTGTGATGGATAAAATCCGTGATACGGAAAAACGGATTGACCAGTTCGAGGTGAAAATCAGCGAAGCATTCATCAGTGTGGTATGCCTGCATAAGCCCGTAGCCTCCGAGCTCAGGCAGATTATCACCTGTTACAGGCTGTCGGTAAACCTCGAAAGGATCGGTGACCAGACCTATAAAATATTTAAAATCATTGCAGAGATCAAAGACCAACCCAATCTGATCAGGTTTACGGATGACATCTCCCACATGCTTACCATTAGCAATAACATGGTCGAAAAATCGATCCTTTCCTTTGTGAACCGGGACATTGACAATGCCATCTGGACCCTGAAAAATGACGATGTGGTAGATGACATCAACCTCAAAATGATCAAGAAGATCATAAAAACCAACAAAGGACAGACTAAAGATTCTCAGACAATGAGTAACTTTATCTATCTGAAAACGCTTTTTTCCGCCATTGAAAGAATTGCCGATGAGGCTACCAATATTGCAGAGGCGAGTATTTATTATTTAAAGGGACAGGATGTGCGCCATTCCAGTTTGTCAGACCTTGAGTCCAGCCTGGATGATCAGGATCCGTCAAAAAACAGGTAAATCATGTCAACAAGAATTCTGGTAGTCGATGACGAAGAGGACCTTTGCGAAATTCTTCAGTTCAACCTGGAAGGGGAGGGTTTCAAGGTAGACGTGGCCTTTTCGGCGGAAGAGGCCATGAAAAAAGATTTGAAGTCTTATCAGGTGATCCTGCTGGATGTAATGATGGGCAAGATCTCCGGCTTTAAATTGGCAAAGATGATCCGCCAGGAAATGAAGCTGACCGTTCCTATTATCTTTCTGACTGCCAAAGACGGGGAAAACAATACCCTTACCGGGTTCAGCCTGGGAGCCGATGATTACATTTCCAAGCCGTTTTCCGTCAGGGAAGTGATTGCCAGGGTCAAAGCGGTCATTCAGCGAACGCGAACTGTTGCAGGACATAACGGCAAAAAATTACGGTACAGGGAATTTGAATTGGATGATGACAGTAAGCAACTGATCATCAATAAAAAGGCAATTGAATTGACCAAAAAAGAGTTTGAGATCCTTTATCTTTTGATGGATAACCCTTCCCGGGTATTTTCCAGGGAAGATATGATGCAACGTATCTGGACGGATGAAGTGGTGGTGATGACCCGAACGGTTGATGTGCATGTGGCGCGGTTGAGAAAGAAACTTGGTAAGTATGGCCATTATATTCGCAGCAGACCCGGGTACGGATACTATCTTGAACATGAATAAGGCAGCGCTGTATCGCTTTCAGGCACACCGGATTGAGCTGCAAGGCCAACCTGACCGATCTTTAATTTAATTTGATCCATATGTTTCAGAAAAAGCTGTTTTTCTATTTTTTCATTGTGTTCGCCTTGTTCACAATGGCTGTCACCTGGCTTCAGTATAACAGGGAAACCGAGCTGAAAGAAGAAAGCCTGAACAATGTGTTGGAGAATTATGCCGGGGTTACATATAATTTTATCCGGGAGCAGGCCCTGACCGAAACAGGTGATTTCATGATGCTAGATTCACTTGACCGGATCATTGGCCGGGAAGATCTTCGCATTACCATTATCAGCAGGGATGGAGACATTCTTTATGACAATTTTGTGGATGATGAGTCCGGGATGGAGAACCATCTGGGGCGACCCGAGATACAGGAAGCCCTGTATGCAGAATACGGGACGGACATCCGGGAATCGGTGTCGACCGGTGAATCCCATTATTATTACGGGAAATTATACGAAGATTTATTTGTCCGTACAGCCATTGATTACGATCGGGACCTTCGTTCCTTTCTGCGGGCGGGTCGCATGCTCTTTATCATTATCCTGGTGCTATTCCTGATTATGACCGTTTTGCTGGTATACATTTCCCGTCGTTTAGGGAAAACCCTTGCCAAGCTAAAGGATTTTGCCTTAAAGGCCGCCAGTGATGCACCGGTTGATACCAACGTAGAGTTCCCCGACAATGAACTTGGGGTGATCAGCAAACAGATCGTTTCGATCTATGACAAGTTGAGACGAACCAAGGATGCTGTCAGTATGGAGAAGGAGAAAATTATCCGGCATCTGTATATTTCCAGGGAAGGCGTGGCCATTTTCTCTGCCGGTAAAGAGAAGATTTTGTCCAACAGCCTGTTCATCCAGAATATCAATTTTATTTCAGAAAAACCCAGTCTTAACCCCTCCCAGGTTTTTGAACTTCCGGAATTTCATGAGGCCAATGCGTTTATTGAGGAAAAACTGCAGGCTGATATCGCTTTGCTTCAAACGGAGCTTCCTTCCAGGTCTTTCTATATCCAGAAACGAGGCAAGCATTTCTCTGTGCATGTGATCATATTCTCCGACAAAACTTTTGAGATCTCCATCAACGACATCACCGCCCTGGAGCAGGAGAAAAGGATCAAGCAGCAGCTTACCAGCAATATTGCCCATGAATTGCGTACCCCGGTGAGCTCCATTACGGCTTACCTGGAAACCCTTATCAGCAATAACGGTGTTGAAGAGGAAAAGCGCGAATATTTCATTAATAAAGCATATAAGCAGGCCATCCGCCTTTCGGAGCTGATCAATGACATTTCGGTTCTGAATAAGATCGAGGAGTCGGGAGTGGGATACGACAACAAGCGCATTGAAATAAAAGAGATTGTTGATGAGATCACTGAGAACCTGCGTCCGGACCTGGAGAAAAAGAAGATTTCAACCAATGTCCGGGTCAGTGCCGGGGTGAATGTCAAGGGGAACTATTCCCTGGTCTATTCCATTTTTCAAAATCTTCTTGAAAATACGGTGCGGCATGCCGGGGAAGATGTCAGTATTTACCTGAACAATTATTTTGAGGACAGGGATTACTATTACTTTTCCTATGCAGATACCGGAGCAGGGGTTCCCGAGAAACATATTGGGCGGATCTTTGAAAGATTCTACCGGGTTGACCAGGGGCGGAGCCGCAAATCGGGCGGCACCGGGCTGGGCCTGGCCATAGTCAAGAATGCGGTACTCTTCCACCAGGGAGATATTGCGGTAAAAAACCGTGAGGGTGGCGGCCTGGAGTTCTTCTTTTCGCTGAGAAAGGAACCGTCAAATAATAAGAGTTAAGGCCGGGCTGCCCAATCTACTGCAGCAGGAGTTGGTGGCTAATCCTGGGTGCCCTATGGTTGCCGGATGCCGAATGGCTGAGTGCCGGCGATACTTTCTGCTTTGCCTGACAGTTCAGCACGGATGTAGGAGCCAGTTTCAGGTAGATCATTGAGGTCGACAGAACTCCCTTCATGCACTACCCGGCCTTCAGTTATCCATAATATCCTGTCATAATTGCGGGCCGTGATCTCAATGGTTCCCCGGTGCTCATTCACGTCAATGGATTCAATGTAGGGAGGCTCAGGGCCTTCATGGCCTTCGGGGGCATAGATATAATAGCTCAACCCGTTTTCCATCCCATCACGCACGCTTTCATGGGAAAGTTCAGGAAGGATCATCATGTTCCAGTTGCGACCGAGGTGTCCCCTGCTGTGCATGTCGTCGTTTGAGTATCCCCAGACGGGGTTGTCAGGCATTGTAACGGTAAGGATGGAGTCCCACATCATCCGGTCGTCCGGGTACCGGTCGCCCTGGTTGTAAATTTCCAATCCGAACAGGTGGTCATACTGCTCAAAGAGGTCCACATACCACTCCAGTGTTTCCTCATAGCGCCCCGGATGATAGAGCATCACGAGTCCGCCTTTTTCGCCCACGTCACGGATCGATTCCTCTTCAGTTACCGTATAATCAACGCTTTCGCCGTAGGGTGGCCGCTTGTGGTCGCTGAAGAAACTACCCATATGGTGATGGCTTGACAGTTCGTTGGCCTGAATATCAACCATACCCAGCCCGGCAGGATCCCTGTCTTCAAACTGAAAATTATCCGGATAATGATCGGGATTTTCTTCCTTTCTCTGGTAAGACAGGTCGCTGGCCTCCATTTGGGAAAACTCCGTCCAGGGGTAGGTGACCCCGTTGTGATCGGTAATGGCCAGAATGTCATAGCCCAGCTCATGGTATCCGTCCACAACCTGGTGAGGGTTCAGACGCCCGTCGCTGCGGGTGGTGTGGGTGTGGAAATTTGCTTTATATTGTCGGTGGTTATCCCAGTCTGCGCCTTCATAAGGGTTGTCGATGTCCCAGGCAGGGCCACAGGAAACAGTGAAGAACGCTATCCCGGAGAAGAAAATTGATTTAAGCAGAACGGATTGCAATGGGGTATTCATACAATTGTGTTTTATTGGTGACAAGAAAACCGGATCAGTGAATTCGTTTTATTCTGATGGCTGAAAATTCTCTAAGCCTGTATTAAGGAACTCAAGATATTTCCGGACATTGATATCGTATCCGTAGGCAGGGGCCAGCATGTTCCCTTCATGATCCAGGATGACATGATAAGGCTGGGTATTCGCCCCGAACTTTTCCGCCTGAAAAGAACTCCATTTTTGCCCCACGGTGCGGATGGTCCGCTCACGTCCCAATGCATCGGAGGTGAACTGTTCTTCTTCAGGCAGTCGGGTCCTGTCATCCACAAAAAGGGAGATCTTCACGAAATCATTGCGCAATTTGTCCTGGACCTGTGCATCGGACCATACGTTGGCTTCCATTTTACGGCAGTTGGCGCATCCATGCCCGGTGAAATCAACAAATACGGGTTTATCCAGCTCCCTGGCGACGCGCATCCCTTCTTCATAGTCTGTAAATGCCATTAATCCGTGAGGGCCATCGTACACTTGTTCCCCCACATAAAATGTATCCTCCTGGCTTTCCGCTGTAGTGGAGGTGATCTGTGTCAGGTCAAAATCCTGTGTCACCGGTGAGGGAAGGAACGAACTGATTCCCTGGAGGGGGGCACCCCAGAGACCGGGGATCAGGTAAAAAACAAAGGCAAAGGTTGCAATGGCCAGCATCAGCCGTGGTACCGACAAATACTTCACTTCGCTGTCGTGGGCGAATTTGATTTTTCCGATCAGGTAAAGCCCCATCAGTGAGAAGATCGAGATCCAAAGTGCCAGAAAGATCTCCCGGTCAAGGATGCCCCATCGACCGACGGCATCAGCCACGGAAAGGAACTTCAGCGAGAAGGCCAGTACGATGAACCCAAGAACCACTTTTACAGCATTCATCCATCCGCCTGATTTGGGCAGGGATTTGAGGGCGGTGGGGAAAATGGCAAATAAGCTGAAAGGGATGGCCAGGGCCAGGCTGAAGCCCAGCATGCCAATGGCCGGGGCAAATACACTGCCGCTGATGGCTGCGTCGACCAATAGTGTGCCCACAATGGGTCCGGTGCAGGAAAATGAGACCAGTACGAAGGTGATCCCCATCAGGAATACACCAATGAGCCCCCCGGTTTTATCGGCCCGGCCGTCCAGTGAATTGGACCATTTGGCCGGCATGGTCAGTTCAAAAGCGCCAAAAAAGGAGGCGGAGAAAAAGACCAGCAGGGCAAAAAAGAAGACATTGAAGCCAGGGCTGGTAGCCAGGGCGTTCAGGGTGGCTGGACCGAATATGACGGATATGGTCAGGCCGAGTATTACATAACTAAAAATGATGGTAAATCCATAAAGCAGGGCGTCCCGGATGGCCCTGGGTTTATTGCCCGCGTTTCTCAGGAAAAAACTGACTGTGAGCGGGATCATGGGGAAGACGCAGGGTGTGAGCAGTGCCAGCAGTCCTCCAAGAAATCCCATGATAAATGTCAGACCAATGCCTCTGTCTTCCTCATCCTCAGGTGTGTAAATGTTTGCAGGTTCTTCCGCTTCCAGGCCAGGCTCAGTGGCGGGTGTTTCCGGGTCATCTTCAGTCGCCGGGGTTTCAGTATCCGCCGGGGTTTGTGCCCCTTCCGGAACCTCCGTTTCAGCTTCGGCCAGGCTTGCGTCTCCCTCCAGATCAAAAGAAAACCCCATAAAATCAGGGGCAAGGCAGCGCGTATCGTCGCATGACATATATTCAAGCTCTCCCGATACCGTGACCCTGCCGGCAGTCAGCACCCTGACGCGTTGTAAAAAGGTCACGGATTCGCCGTACATGGGGATTTCCATGTCAAAATTCGGATCGTATTTTACATCGGCATCGGGGTATTGCAATTCACCCACCAATTCAAAACCATCACCCGCATCAAAGTCAATACTTGTAGGAATGGGGCCGCCTGCCTCCAGATCCGTGCCATAGATGTACCAGCCCGGATCCATATTGGCGGTGAGCTTTAGCTCATATTCATTGTTGTCCAGTTTTTCCTGCGAAAACTGCCAGTCGACCGGATCCAGGATCTGGGCCCGGACAATGGTGACGGAGAACAATAGCAGAAGCAACGTCAGTAATTGCTTCGTCGGGATTTTTGTTGTCATAAAACGGCGTTTAGAAATCTCACGTTTTTTGGTTCCCAGGTTCGAAACACAAGGTTAAAAATTGTAAAGAAAATGAACGTATCTGCTTTACAGAAGATAAACGTATCTACTTTAATGTATGCAAAGGTACAAAAATATCGATTGTTGTTGGTCGGCGCTATCGTGCCGCCTGTTGTTGGTTGGTTGGTGCTTCGCACCTCCGGTTGCTGGTTTTCATGGAATGAGTGTTGTGGGGGTAGCCTGTAAACATTGGACGGGGCTGAGAGGTTGTTGTTTGTTGGTTTTTACGGGTCGTGGGTGGGGAAAGGTGTCTATGGTTTGGGGGATGGGTTGAGCGGTTGTTGGTTGGTTATCAGAACGAGACACTGTCGATGGTCGCCTGGTAGAAACTGCGTGTGTTTTCATTGATCTTGAACTCCTCGCTTGGTCGGATGCCTGCCACCCAAACAATCCTGTCTTCAGAAACCAGAACCAGGATGTTTTCTTTTTTGTGCCGGGGGATTTTTTCCTCGGTTAGTAGATCACTCACTTTTTTGTGCCCTTTCATCCCGAGTGGAACTATTTTGTCGCCGGCCTGCCACGGTCGTAGAAGCAGGGGGAATTCCAGTTTGTCAAGGTCGGCTGTCAATATGTGCGGATCTGTGGGCAGCTGGCTTATCTCTTCAATGTGGGCTGCCCTGAAAGTGAAATGCTGCTTTCCAACCTGAAGAGCTTTTTCTCCTGCCTTAACCTCATGAGCCCTGGCCCTTACTGATTGCTCACCAACGGGGTATATGATCAGTTTGTCCCGGTCTTTCAGCAGGTGATGGGTGGCGGATGAGAACTCCCGGCCGGGTTGAACCTCGATTTTTTGAAAGATGTCCTTGCATGCGTTGGGGGTGAATCCGAAATTTTTCAGGAATTCATAAAGCAGGATGTCAGAATGTGCCAGCTGTCGCAGCGGCCCGAGCAAAATATGTGTTTCCTGCCCTGATTGCTGCACACAGGCTTCCCTGGCCTGATTCACTCTAAGATGATAAAAAGTGGCTGCAGCATTCATCCGGGAAAAGAACTCATCAATGGTTCCGCAAAGTTCTGGGTTGATCTCTTTCAAAACAGGAAGAACCTGGTGTCTGAGCTTATTTCTAAGATATTTGGTTTCCTGATTGCTGTGATCTTCACGGTAAGAGAGGTTCTGTTCCCTGACAAATAGTGCGATCTCTTCACGGCCGGTAAACAGCAATGGCCTGATTACATTCCGGTTTTTCCCTGGGATGCCTTTCAGCCCTTCAACCCCGGTCCCCCTCGATATATTGATCAGCAAGGTTTCTATGGCGTCATCCAGGTGATGACCTGTGGCAATGGCATCGCAGCCTGTGCGCTGCCGTGTTTCTTCCAGCCAGTCATAACGCAGTTCCCTGGCAGCCATCTGGATGGAAAGTTTATGTCGCTGTGCGTGACTTTCCGTATTAAATCGTTTAATATAACAATCAACCCCAAGAGCAGCTGCCTGTTGTTCCACAAAGACCTGGTCCTTTTCGGACTCCACGCCCCTGAGCTGAAAGTTGCAATGGGCAATGGCAAACTGGTAGGATGAGGCCCGGAACAACTCTGTCATTGCCATGGAGTCCATGCCGCCGCTGACTGCCAGAAGCACTTTTTCCCCCTTCAAAAGCAACTTATGTTGCCTGAGATGAGCGTTGAAACGATCGTATATGGACGTAGAGATGGGCATTCAATAATTATCAATATAGTTGCAGGTCCTTTTGGGTTACAGGTTCTTTTGCAGGGTAGCTTGCCGGGTGTTTTCCGGAGGCTGTTATTCCTTAATGACCGGTTCCCCCTCAAAAATACTGATTTTTTGGGGTTTTCTGAAGGATTGCCAGCAGCAGGCTCTGAAACTACAATCATCGGATTCTTGCAAAAAACTCATAATTTACCGGGTTTTGCAGGTTGGAGTTTTCAATTATTGCATTTAGTTCATTCAGGGTTTCCCGGGGGAAATTGTAATCCATGGCCCGGAAATGTGATCGCATCTCATCCTGATCCTTCAGCAAAGTTAACACCAGCTTATATGACCCCGGATCCAGATCAAGTGTGATTTCCATTGTAAATGACTGGGCAAGGTTCTGGTGAATACGCTCATTGCTTTCATTCAGTACTTGTACATCGGTAATTATGCCTTCGGCGGTTAGTTTCATAAGTGCATGGTAAGTGCCGGATTTGCTGACCTCAAAAGGGAATACCTCGGATTTTTTGGATTCATCCACTTGAAATGACACCTGCACATTCAGTAAATTGGTCGGTTGCCAAAAGGTGTAGACCCCTGCCATTGCTGCCAGCAGGATAACCCCGGTAATAACTCCCGTTCGTAAAGTGGATAAGCGCCAACCTTTTTTTGCGGAGTTGCGGTGGTCTTTGGCAAGAAAGTTTGTGTTTTTCCCGTTGCCGTTTGAAGTCATTCGGTCATCCCTGATTCGGGTCCGGTCAAAAATTAATCTATGATGGGCCCTAAGTTTTTGTGGGATGCGGAGTTTTACGATCCAAAAAAGCATGACTGCCAATAATAGGGCGATCACAAATGTGACCGCCAGGGGTTGAATGCCCGTAGTTCGCAGGAATTTTGTTACATCGTCACCTGCCGGTGGCTCGGAGAAAAGTGCCACTAAAGGTATGACAACCCATGCTAACATGGAGCCAATTATTCCGAGGCTGAAGAGGCCGTAAAAGAAGTGATAGTGTGTGCTTTTATGGTCGTCTTTATACATAGCCAGGGCGATGACCAGGATCATTAACGGCAAGAATGCGCCGGCAGCGTGAAAGAGGGCGGCGCCGAACGGGGTAAAGGCGGCCCCTGAAGTACGTACATGGGCATCCAGCCCCAGCACAAACTTTTCAATGGATCCGCCATAAAGCATCGCCACCAGTGCATGACCCCCTTCATGCAAAAAGGTATATACATAAACAAGGGCAACGGCCCCTGCAGCAATGATTCCAATGGCTCTGGCTTTCCTGACAATATAGTGCATTAATTTTTAAACATTTAAATTCCGTAGAGGGATATGTTTTTGCTTTTGCAAATATATATAATTCTTTAATATGCTTACCGGGGGAGGGTGGTTAGTTGTTGGTTCTCATGGGTTGAGGGCTGGGGAAGCTGCCAATGGGTTGGTAAATGGCCAGGGCGTTTGCTGGTTTTTGGTTAGTTATTGGTTTTTAGGGGTAGAGTGATGGGGCAATCCTAACTCGCTGGCTTCCATTTAGGGTGCAAGTTTTTCGATCTGTTTTAGCAAATAATTTGAAATTTTTTTGTAACTTAGTAGGTCCGGGAAGAAAAATATTGCGTAGTTT
>CAYXEH010000043.1:0-22669 GCA_964463915.1 uncultured Bacteroidales bacterium
GATCCACGGATCCCTGACGGGCGTTTTATTGTGTGAAAATTGTACCCGGAGCCGGGCTCGAACCGGCACGGCCGCAATGGCCACAGGATTTTAAGTCCTGGGTGTCTACCAATTCCACCATCCGGGCACAGTTATTGCTAATACAAATGTAAAAAAAGTAAGAACTAACGGGCTGATAAAAAAAAACCTCTTTTCAGAGGTCCGATTTGAGCGGAAAACGGGACTCGAACCCGCGACCCCGACCTTGGCAAGGTCGTGCTCTACCAACTGAGCTATTTCCGCTTGTGATTCGTTTGCGGTTGCAAATATACGGTTTTTTTAAAACACGCAAATTTTTTCTGCCAAATTTGTGGATTGTGCCGGAATGGAAGATCTGTCAGAAGCCATTGATCAAAGATCTTCTTAAATGCTGTTAAAAAAGCGTTTGTTTTGTATAGATTCATTAAATTTGTGCGCTAAACCATCAAGTCAATATTAACCTTAAGTGATTGTTGTAATGAAAAAAATGATTAATTTCTTTGTCCTGTCATTGTTCCTGATTGGAACTTCTACCCTTACGGTTCAGGCACAGACAGCCCCATCATCAGAAACAAAATTCGGTCATGTCAACACCAATGAGTTGCTTCAGATGATGCCCGGGAGGCAGGAAGCTATGGTTGAACTGCAGGAATATGCCCAGGACCTGGAAGAAACCTACACATCGATGCAGAACGAGTTCCAGACCAAGTACCAGGATTATATTGAAAACCAGGAGACTTTTTCTGACCTGGTAAGACAATCCAGGGAAGGTGAGTTGCAAAGCCTGCAGGAAAGGATCGTGGAGTTTGAGGAGTCGGCTCAGGAGGATATTATGCAAAAAGAAGAAAGCCTTCTGCGTCCGATAATTGAAAAGGCAAGGGAAGCCATTGAGGCTGTGGCCAATGAAAATGGCTACACCTATATTTTTGATACCAGTGGCGGTTCACTCGTATTCTGGGAAAATGGTGACGATGTAATGCCGCTTGTTCAGGATAAGCTTGACCTTGATCCGGATGACATGGAGCCGGTTGAAGACCTGGACCTGGATCTCGGACCACAATAATCTTGATAAAAACCGTGCTTCCTCAGCTTTGAGCTGACCGGCCGGTTGAAAACTATAAGTGCCTGTGCAGCAATGTGCCGTGGACATCATGGTCATTGGTGCACAGGCATTTTTTATTGGTTATTCTCCTCCCGGTACCAACCACTGTATTTGATGTACTTTTCCGAAATTCGTTCCAACAGGTTGTGGGTGAGTTCCTGGCTGATGTCTTTTACTTTTTTTGCCGGGATGCCTGCATAAACACTGCCCGGCTCAACCAGGGTGTTTTCAAGTACCACGGCGCCAGCCGCGATGATGGAGTTGCTGCCGATCACTGCATTGTCCATCACCACCGCATTCATCCCGATAAGGACATTGTCATTAATGGTACAACCATGTACAATTGCCCGGTGGGCAACCGATACGTTGTTGCCGATGTTTGTAGGTGCTGTTTCATAGGTGCAATGCACAATGGCGCCATCCTGTATGTTGACATTGTTGCCGATACGTATGTAATGGACATCGCCACGGACCACGGCATTGAACCAGATGCTGCAATTGTTACCGGCCACTACGTCGCCGATGATGGTGGCATTATCTGCCAGGTAGCAGTTCTCTCCAAAACGGGGGTAAAACCCCCTGATCGATTTTATCAGTGCCATACTCTTTTTTTTATCGGGATTATGGGTTTTTTGGTCGGTCAGAGGCCCATAAGTGCAGCTCCGGGGTCTTTGCCCCCTGTGAGTAGCAAGGCCGGGTTCTCCAGCATCTCTTTGACCTTTACCAGGAAACTGACCGATTCTTTCCCGTCGATGATGCGATGGTCATACGACAGGGCCAGGTACATCATGGGGCGGATCTCTACTTTGCCATCAATGGCGACAGGCCGTTCCATGATCTTGTGCATACCCAGAATGGCACTCTGCGGAGGATTCAGGATGGGGGTGGAGAGCATGGAGCCGAATACCCCGCCATTGGTAATAGAAATGGTTCCACCGCTGAGTTCTTCAATGCTTATCTTGTTGTTACGGGCTCTTTCGGCCATGTCGCCGATGTATTCCTCCAGCCCGGCAAGGGTTATTTGTTCGGCATTGCGAATGACCGGCACCATCAGTCCTTTTGGTGTGCTTACGGCAATTCCCACATCGGCATAATCGGGAATGATGATGTGGTCTCCGTCAATACGGGCATTGACCAGGGGGAAATGCGGGATGCTTTCGGTGATGGCTTTCACGAAGAATGACATGAAACCAAGTTTGAACCCGTACTTATCCACAAAGGCTGACTGATATTGCTTGCGCAGCTGCATGATGGTTGTCATGTCCACCTCATTGAAGGTGGTCAGCATGGCCGTTTCGTTCCTGACCGATACGAGCCGTTGGGCCACTTTCTTACGCAGGGTGGACATTTTTTGCCGGTCTTCATCGCGGCCGCCACCCCATGAAGGTGTTGCGACTTCCTTTCCTGTCCGGGCATCAGTGGGCGCACCCCCGAGTTTCCCGGCGATGGCCATCAGCAGGTCTTTCCTGGTGATCCGTTTGCTTCCCGGCCGCAAAGCTTTAGGGTCAGTGGAAATTCCTTCTTCGTCCAGGAGTCTTTTGGCCTGGGGGCTGAGGGTGATGCGGGATGAAGCAGGGTCTGCTTTGTCCGGCTCTTTGTTGCCGGTGTCCGCATCCCCGGCCGTTTCCTTACCGGCTCTTGACCGCCCGGATCCGGTATCTTCAACTGCTTTTCCTCCGGCCGTTTCACCTGCGGAGGCTTTATCCTCTTTGCTTTTGTCGCCGGGAATCTCCTCACCGCTGTTCTCTTCAGTGGTTGCTGTATCGCCGCCTGATTGATCTGCCGGAGCTTCGGCCCCGGTGTCAATTTTTGCGATCACCTTGCCGGGTTCGGTGGTGGTCCCTTCTTCTATCACAATGCTGATACGTCCGGCCGTTTCTGCGTTGACCGTCAGTGTGGCCTTGTCAGAGTCGATCTCAGCGATCTCCTGGTCTTTTTCCACATAATCACCGTCGGCCACCAGCCATTTGGCCACTTCCACCTCGGTGATCGATTCGCCCGCTTCCGGTACTTTGATATCTACTTCCATGTGATTATATTGTTTATATTCTGTTGATTATTTGTGCATTAGTGTTGTTGTGAATTCCCGTGAAACGCTGTTCTCCTACACAAAATCTTCGAGATGACTGATGCATAGCTGTTTACATTCTCTGCACACGTTTTCACAATCGCATTCCTCGAAGGCTTTCTCAATGATCTTATCCTGCTGCATCTGGTGAAACTTGCTCGATCCGCTGGCCGGGCTGGCGCTGGGCGGGCGGGCAATTACACTCAGACTGAATCCCTGCAGGTTTAGTTTCATAAAAGGCCAGGCTCCCATATTTTGAGGTTCTTCCTGTGTCCACAGCCACCTTTCCGCTCCGTTGTATTTTGCCCTGATGGTTTCCAGCTCTTTCACCGGAAGGGGGTAGAGCTGCTCCAGCCTGACAATGGCCGTTTCCTGGTAATTCTTTTCCTGCTGCCGTTTTCTCAGGTCGTAATAGATCTTTCCGCTGCACAGGATGACTCTTTTCACTTTTCCGGGATCGGCGGTGGGGTCGTCCAGTACAGGCAGAAACTTTCCATCGCTGAGGTCTTCCAGTGGGGAGATGCATTCCGGATGTCGCAGCAGGCTCTTTGGGGTAAAGACCACCAGGGGTTTGCGGAAGTTGCGTTTCATCTGCCGTCGCAGCAGGTGAAAGAAACTTGCAGGGGAGGTGCAGTTGGTTGCCTGTATGTTATTTTCCGCACACATGTTCAGGAATCTCTCGATCCGGGCACTGGAATGCTCCGGGCCCTGCCCTTCGTAGCCATGGGGAAGATACAGCACAATCCCGTTTTGTACTTTCCATTTTTCTTCGGCACTGGCAATGAACTGGTCAATGATGACCTGGGCCTCGTTGTTGAAGTCGCCGAACTGTGCCTCCCAGATCACGAGCTTACGGGGGCTGGCCATGGCGTAGCCGTACTCGAAACCCAACACCCCGTACTCCGACAACAATGAATTGTAAATGGTAAATGGAGCCTGTTTGTGATTCAGGTTACTCAATGGCACATACTCTTCTTCCGAGTCTTCGATCTTGAGTACGGCATGGCGGTGACTGAACGTGCCCCGTTCCACGTCCTGTCCGGAGATCCTGACGGCGGTCCCTTCATTGAGCAGGGTGGCATAGGCCAGGGTTTCGGCCATGGCCCAGTCTGCCTTGCCGTCTTCAAGTACCATTTTGCGCCGTCCTTTCATCATGCGCACCGTTTTCCTGAAAAAGTCCTTTCCTTCCGGAAGATGGGTGACTTTTTGGGCCAGATCTTCCAGAACGCTTCGCTCAACCCGGGTATCGGTTTCCTTCAGCAGGTCGTCGGGTCCTGCCTTGTCCATGTCCTGCCAGGTATTGGCCAGGAAGGGGTCAATGTCTCCTTTCTCGATCTTGCGGGCAGTCTCCAGTTCCTTTTCCAGCAAATTGTTGAATTCATTACGGATGTGGTCAATGGTCTGTTTTTCAATCGCTTTTTCTTTCAGCAGCTTATCGATATAAATGCTTGCCGGGTCAGGATGCTTTTCAATGATCTTGTACAACAGAGGCTGGGTGAAGCGTGGTTCGTCACCTTCGTTGTGCCCGTATTTCCTGTAGGATAGCAGGTCGATGAACACATCCCGCTGAAAGCGCTGTCTGAATTCCATGGCCAGCTCTACCGTATAGACTACGGCTTCCACGTCATCTCCGTTTACATGGAAGATGGGTGACTGAACCGTTTTGGCCACATCGGTGCAATAGGTGCTGGAACGTCCGTCCAGGTAGTTGGTGGTGAACCCCAGCTGGTTGTTGATCACCATGTGGATGGTGCCTCCGGTTTTATAACCGGGAAGCTGAGACATCTGCAACAATTCATACACCACTCCCTGGCCGGCAATGGAGGCATCGCCGTGAATGACCACGGGAGCTACTTTACTGAAGTCCCTGTCGTGTTTCTGCATGATCTTTGCCCTGGCGATCCCTTCGGTTACAGGATCAACCGCTTCCAGGTGGCTCGGATTGGGGGCGATGCTGAGATTGACACGCTTCCCGTTCCCTGTTTTGGTTTCCAGCGTACAGCCCAGGTGGTATTTGACATCCCCAAGCAGTGTTTCTTCTGCGTAAGCCTTGCCTTCAAACTCGCTGAATATCTTGTGATAGGGCTTTTTCAGGATGTTTCCCAGCACGTTGAGCCGCCCCCGGTGTGCCATGCCGATCACGTATTCGTTGATGCCCAGGTCAACTCCACGCTCTATGGCTGCATCCAGGGCGGGGATGAGGGATTCGCCTCCTTCAAGGGAGAATCTTTTCTGACCGGGAAAGCGTTTCCGGATAAATTGCTCCAACCCGACAGCTTCAATGAGCCTGGTAAGAACCTGTTTCTTTTTGGACTTATTGAAATCCGGGGTGTTGCGCCGGCTTTCCATTTTCTCCTTGAGCCATCCGACGATCTCCGGGTTGCGGATGTACATGAATTCTGCGCCGATGCCGCGGCAGTAAGTTTGCTGCAGGTGTTGTATGATCTCCTCAAGGGTGGCTTTGCCAATGCCCAATTCTGTGCCTGCCTGGAAGGCAGTTTTCAGATCCCGGTCGGTCAGACCAAAATTCTCGTGGTCAAGCCTGGGGTAATACCTTCGACGGGTACGAACAGGATTGGTTTCGGTGAACAGGTGACCCCGCTCCCTGTAACCATTGATCAGGTTGATCACATTGAATTCGTTCTCAACGGCCTGATCATTTTCAAGCAGAGGGTCTTCCCCTTCCGGATAACGGCTTCTGGCAAATTCGTATCCGTCAAAAAAGCGGCGCCAATCCGGGGCGATTTGCTGCGGGTCTTCCAGGTACTGCCGATACATGGCATCCAACTGTGCCCCATCCATATTGCTTATAAAAGAAAATTGGTCCATTGTTATAGTTGTTTATCGGGCCCGGGCGTTTTTGCTTCCCCACGGCGCTTGTTTGGCCTCATGGACTTTTTGCCCCCCGGGGGTCTTACTAACCGGGTCCGGATCATTCATTGCCGGGTCACGGATAATCCGTTGACGGGTTCCAAATAGCTCAATCCTTACTATACTATACAAATTTACCATAATAATTGTTCTGTGCCGGGAGGTTGGTCTGATTTGAATTATCGTGTATATTTGGGATGAATTATTAACAGATAACCGGATATGGCCAAAGCCTCCAGACAGAAAAAGAAGATTATCCCGGAAATGGCGTGGGAGCGGTTTTATAAGAAGGATTTTGACGCTGCCCTTGAAATGTTCCAGGCCCTGATTGCTGAGAACCCCAATGATGCAAAGGCTTTGTACGGCAGAGCCTGTGCCCTTTTCCGGGTCAGCGATCATGAAGGGTCGCTGGCCGATCTGAACGCATTGATTAAGGCTGACCCCGGGAACACAGCAGCATTGCATACCAGGGCACTGCTCTACGGGGCGGATGAGCATTATGATCGTACCCTGAAAGAGTTGAAGAAAGTGGCAGAACTGGAACCGGATAACGGAGAGGTCTGGTGCGATATGGGGGGCACCTATCTGTTGCTGGAGGATTATACCAATGCCGGGGTTTGTTTTGAACGGGCCTCCGATATTGATAAAAGCTGTGCCTGTTCATGGTTTGGTAAAGCAGTAGTGGCTATGCAGCAGAAACAATATAAAAAAGCCATTGAATACCTGAATATTGTGTTGCGGCTGGATGGCAAGCATTCCCTGGCAAGAATGGCCAGGGCTGAAATGGCATTTTCAGAGGGAAAGAAAAATGAGGCGATAAAGGATATCAGAAAACTGTTGTCAGAAGACAAAGATTTTTCAGAACGCTTTGTGAATTTTTTCTCTGGCAAGGATGGCGATCAGGCTTATAACGATGACGATGAAAACGGTACTATAAGCGATGATGATGTTTCCGGAGCATTTTGATTTCTTTGCATACCCGTGTAAGATGCAAACTAATGCCATCTGCGTCTCCAAAATTTCTTATTTTTAGGCCGACTTTTATTTAAAAACCAAAAACCACATGAAGATGCGTTTAGGACTGCTATTGATCATTTTGTTTTTAATGCCGGGCTTATTGTCTGCCCAGGAGAAGAAACGTCTTTCTCAGGACGATTATGCCTCCTGGAATATGCTTGGCGGCATTGACTTTTCCCCGGACGGTAACTGGGTGATGTACCAGGTGAATCCGCAGCAATACGGAGACGGGAACCTTATTATTAAACATCTTCCTTCAGGAGAAGAGCATGTGATCCCACGCGGGAGCAAGTCATCGATCTCCCCGGGAGGTAAATTTGCTGTATTTCATATTCAGCCTGAGTTTGCCGTTGAAAGGCAGGCAAGGGTGGACGGCAAGCGTCCCAAAGAGATGCCCGCCGACTCCATTGGCTTTTTTGTGTTTGAGACCAGGGAACTCGAGAAGTATCCTGCAGTGAGTTCTTACCAGCTTCCTGATGAAGAATCCGATTGGGTGGCTTATGTGATTGACAACTCACGAATTGAGCAGCCCGAAGAGGAAGAGGAAGCCGAAGAAGGCGACCAGGAGAATGATGACGAGGAGACGGAAGAGGAAGACACCCCTGATCACAAGGAGTTGTTTGTGTATAATCCGACCACTGGTTTCAGTCACGTAATTGATGACGTGGAACAATACCTGTTTTCTCCCAATGGCGACCTGCTGACTGCTCGCACAGAAAGAGAAGAGAATGACTCCCTCACCGTGGGAGAGGTGCTTGTGTTTGATCTTGAAACCCTTGAACAGGATCTGATTGAAAGCGGTGAGGGTGATTTCACCCAGCTCAATGTGCACCACGATGGTGATTACCTGACCTGGTTGCATTCAGGTGACACCATTGATGAGAAGGTATATGATCTGTATATGTGGGAACGCCGCCGTGGCCGTTTGAACCAGGTGGTGGACATCGATACTGACGGGATGCCTGAAGGGCACAGCGTAAGCGAGTTCCGTCGCCCACAGTTCTCAAAGAATGGTGAGCGTCTCTTTTTTGGCACGGCACCCAAACCGGAACCGGAACCCGAAGATACGCTGCTGGACAGGGAAAAGTATTCGGTGGATGTCTGGCACTGGCAAGATCCTCAGCTGCAAACAATTCAAAAGGTCAGGGTGAATCGTGATCGTAGAAGTAACAACCTTGCTGTTTACCACATCAACAGCGGCAAAATGGTTCAGTTGGAAGATGAGGATATGTCCACTGTTTCCATGGACGGAGATTATGACAACATGATCGCCCTTGGTTTCGATACCAGTCCTTATGAGATTGAAAGCCAATGGATGGGCGGTAGCAGAAGGGATGTTTACCTGGTTGACCTGGAGGATGGAAGCCGTGAGATGGTCCTTGAAGCAGTCAGGTCTTCCCTGACCCTTTCCCAGGATGCCAACTACCTGCTTTGGTACGATCCGGATGATCGTGAATGGTTCTCTTATGACATTCGCCGTGACCAGACGGTAAATATCACAGAAGACATTGATGTACCTCTTTATAATGTGGATCATGATGAACCCAGGGACCCAGATCCTTATGGTATTGCGGGATGGACCGGGGATGACGAAAGTGTGCTGGTCTTTGACAAGTATGACATATGGGAAGTGGATCCGCGGGGTCGTCGTGCGCCCGAAAATGTAACCGGTGGCTATGGCCGTGCAAATGATATCCGTTTGCGGCCCGAGAGACTGGATCCTGATATGGAATATGTGGATCTGTCGCAGACTCAGTACCTGAATGCCTTTAACGAGGTGAATAAGCAAAGCGGTTATTATCGTCTGGAAGATGGAGATCTTACACCGTTGGTGATGGAAGATGCGTTTTTCAGTGGTCTCACCAAAGCCGAAGATGCCGACCGTGTATTGTGGAGGCGCAGTACATTTAAGGAATACCCGGATTTGTGGGTCAGTGACATGGATTTTTCCAATGCAAATAAGCTCTCGGAAGCCAACCCCCAACAATCTGAATATTACTGGGGAAGCGTTGAGCTTGTGGAGTGGGAAAGTTTTAACGACAATGAGCCTTTACAGGGCCTGCTTTATCTCCCCGAAGACTTTGATGAAAATAAAGAATACCCGATGCTGGTCTATTTTTATGACCGTTCTTCCGATGGCATGCATCGTTATTTCACCCCATCGCCCAGTCGTTCCACCATTAACCGGTCTTACTGTGTCAGCAACAATTACATTGTGTTTGTACCGGATATCACCTACAGGGAAGGCTTCCCCGGTGAAAGTGCCTATGATGCCATTGTCAGCGGTACCATGGCTATGACGGAGCGTCATCCGTTCATTGATCGCGACAAGATGGGGTTGCAGGGACAAAGCTGGGGCGGTTACCAGATTGCTTACCTGATCACTCAGACCAATCTGTATGCGGCTGCCATGGCTGGTGCCCCGGTGAGCAACATGGTAAGTGCTTATGGTGGGATCCGCTGGGGAACCGGTATGAACCGTCAGTTCCAGTATGAGCAGACACAAAGCCGTATCGGTGGCACCCTGTGGGAGCGTCCGCTCCGCTACATTGAGAACTCCCCGATCTTCTATGCCGATAAGGTGGAAACCCCGCTGCTGATGATGCACAATGACGATGATGGTGCTGTGCCATGGTACCAGGGCATTGAATATTTTACTGCCCTGCGTCGTCTTTCCAAGCCTGTGTGGATGCTGGTATACAATGACGAGGCCCATAACCTTACGGAATGGCCCAACAGGATGGACCTTGACACCCGGATGTACCAGTTCTTTGATTATTTCCTTAAGGACGAACCTGCTCCTGTTTGGCTTGAGGAGGGGATTCCTGCCACGGAAAAAGGGCGTACTGACGGTTATGAGTTGGTAGAATAATTATTTGCTGTTGATTGGTTTCCGGCCGGGGACTGATTATCGGCCGGGGACTGTTTCCTGACAGGAGACTGATTTCGTGCCGGAAGCTGGTTTTCAGCCCGGAAGAACGAACTCATGGCTTCTTACCGGAAAAAATGCCCCGGGTTCCATCTGGATGCCCGGGGCTTTTTTCTTTTTCGGTCAGAAAGATGATTTTTTTATATTTGTTTCTCATGACCAAAATGTAAGCGATGTCAAAAAAACGTATCGTGGTGCTCACGGGTGCCGGTGTAAGTGCGGAGAGTGGAATCAAAACCTTTCGTGACAGCGGGGGGTTGTGGGAGGAATATGACATTATGGATGTGGCCACCCCGGAGGCCTGGGAAAAAAACAGGGATCTCGTGATGGAGTTTTATAACCAGCGGCGCAAACAGCTCTTTGAGGTGGAACCCAATGCAGCGCATTATGCCCTGGCTGAACTGGAAAATGACTATGATGTCAGGATCATCACCCAGAATGTGGATGACCTCCATGAGCGGGCCGGCTCTACTCATGTAATGCACCTTCACGGAGAACTGAAAAAGGTAAGAAGTTCGGTGGATGAAAACCTGGTTTACACCCTGGAAGGCTGGGAGTTGAAGCCTGGCGACCAGTGTGAAAAGGGGTCGCAGCTCAGGCCCCATATCGTGTGGTTTGGCGAACCCGTGCATATGATCCCGGCCGCTGCTGACTTGTCAGCCACTGCCGATATTTATGTGATTATTGGTACCTCATTGAATGTGTACCCTGCGGCCGGGCTGGTTGATTATGTAAAGCCGGGAACCCCAGTGTTCCTGATAGATCCTGCAAAACCCGGCGCCATCCATATTCCGAAATTTACATTTATCCAGGAAAAAGCCAGTACGGGTACCAAAAAACTGGTGGAGGAGTATTTGTAAGGTCGGGTATTTCAGTCCGTTTGATCCGTTGCGCTATTCGGACAAGGCAAACAATTCCGGGCCGAAAGCCCCGGAATGTTATACCGGAGGGTAAAG
This sequence comes from uncultured Bacteroidales bacterium, assembly GCA_964463915.1. Classification (GTDB taxonomy): domain Bacteria; phylum Bacteroidota; class Bacteroidia; order Bacteroidales; family UBA7960; genus PUPG01. The sequence continues at coordinate 10,962 of CAYXEH010000043.1, forward strand.
TTTGGAATAGAAATCCCAGATCACGATCCCGGCTGATACCGATACATTCAGGGAGTGTTTGGCGCCGAATTGCGGGATTTCCAGGGCGTGATCGCAAAGTTTGAGTGCCTCATCACTCACCCCTTTGACCTCATTGCCGAATACCAGGGCATATTTGCCATTTCTTCGGGGTTTGAACTGTTGCAGCGACTGGCTGCCGGTGGTCTGTTCCACTGCGATCACCTTGTACCCGTCTGCTTTTAGTTGTTTTACAGCATCTCCGGTCTGTTCGACATATTGCCAGAATACTGATTCTGTGGCGCCCAGGGCAGTTTTGTGGATTTCACGGTGGGGCGGGGTCGCGGTGAATCCGCACAGGATGATCCCCTCCAGCAGGAATGCATCTGCGGTGCGAAATACGGATCCGGTATTCATCATGCTGCGGATGTTGTCAAGCACTAGCACAAACGGGACTTTTTCAGCTTTCTGTGCTTCTGCAGGGGTTTTGCGACCCAGCTCATCCATAGATAATTTTCTCATAAACCTTATGTTTTCAGGGCTTTACCGGGTAATTGCGGCAGAATTGGGTGGCTTATTTTGTTCGGCAAATGACTTATTCAAAAATGAATGACACCATGATGCTGCGGGAGTTGAGGCGGTCAATGGCGTCGTAGTACCCCTGGTGAACCTCCCCCTCCCCGGCAAGGTCCGTCAGACCAAAAGATGCCTTGACTTCCGCGGAAAATTTGAAAAAATAGAAATAATGATCGAAGCCCACGCCCAGTTCATAATGCAGATCGTTCCTGCCGACCCTTACCAGTATGGGGTCTTCTCCGCCCGCCAGGCCTTCAAGAGAACGCAGGTCATGGGTGTACTTGAACCCACCGATCACGTAGGCCCGGGTATTGACCATACGGGCCGATTTATATTTGACATGCAGGGGAAATTCAAGCATGGTCACCTCCATATCCTGGCTGTCGGAAGGCCCTTCACGATATTCATCTTCGAAATAGTCAATATGGCGGTCGCCAAAGGAAATGGTGGGGATGAAACGCAGGTCAAAAAAAGTCCCCAGTTTCAGGTTGGACACAATTCCGATGTGAAACCCGAAATCCTTTTCCGGCAGCACGTATTGCAATCTCAAGGTGTCGTCGGATCTGAAACTCTCTGGGTCAATAAAGTCTGTTTGTGTAAGGTTTTCGTGTGGATGAATGGCAAAGTTCATGGTGTTTGCCCCAAGGGTGAATCCGAAATTGTATGGCCGCATGTCATGTTCCAGGCGGTTCTGAAAACGGAACCTCTTGTTGCGTATGTTCTGGGCATCCGCATCAGCCGGGGAAAAAAACAGCGTGAGGAGCATGACTGATAGCATAGATAGTAAAACAGAAGTTCCTTTTGCCATATGTTATAAGGGTTTCTCGAAAATTTCGACAATGTGCATAGTGTAACGATCAAAGGACCCTGATTATTTTAACTGTTTTCGCGATCCCGGGTTGACGGTTTCCCGGGCTTTCTTGTTTCGGGACGGGTGTATTCAACGTATCAGGGGGCCAGCCGCAAAATTTCCCAGGATTTATCCCTTCTGCTGTATAGTATCCTATCGTGAAGCCGGTTTTCCCTGCCCTGCCAGAATTCAATCTGTTCGGGCCAAAGCTGGTACCCGCCCCAGTGTGGCGGACGACTGACGGGGGTGTTTTTTCTTTGCAACTCCCTGAAGGCCTTTTCCAGTTCATCCCGGTGGCTGACAGGACGGCTCTGGGGGGAGATCACGGCACCTATCTGGGTTTCTTTGGGACGCTGTGCGAAATATTCATCGGACATGGTGCTGCTGACTCTTTCCACCCAGCCACTGATGCGCACCTGTCGCTGCATCTCCAGCCATAAAAAGACCAGTGCTGCATTGGGGTTTGACTCAAGCTCGCGCCCCTTATTGCTTTCGTAATTGGTGTAGAATACAAAACGTCCGTGTATGAACTCTTTAAGCAGCACGATACGTGCGGCGGGCTTACCATCCGGGGTCACTGTGGCCAATGTCATGGCGTTGGGTTCTGACAGTCCCTGACCGATGGCTGCTCCCAGCCATTGGTTAAACAGGGAAAAGGGTTCCGCAGGAACACTTTTCCTGTCCAGTCTGGCGAGCCTGTATTCTGTGCGAAAACTGCGCAGGTCTTTTTTCTCCATATCAGGGAGTAATAAAGTTATGCAGGTTGGTGGCAAAATTTCCGGAGGGCCTCCAGCAGCAATTTGTCCTTGTTGACCGGGACCACCCCTACCTTTTCGCATACCAGTCCGCCTCCCAGGTTGCATATCTGGGCCATAAGTTCTACAGGGGCTTCGGCTGCCACGCAAAGTGCCGCCAGGCTGATGACTGTGTCTCCTGCGCCAGATACATCGGCCACATCTCTTATGTAGGCGGGAATGGAACCCGACTCAATTTCCCCGGAAGGTTTACGCCGACTGTAGTAGATGCCTTTGTCAGAAAGGGTGGCCAGTACGGTTTCCACCTTAAGTTTGTCTTGCAGTGCCAGAACCGCTTTCTGTATCTGTTCGTGGTCCACCAGTTCACCGTTGAGATTGAGCCCCTCCCGAAGCTCTTTCAGGTTTGGCTTGATCAGATTTACTCCCTGGTAGCTGGTGAAGTTTCTCTTTTTCGGATCCACCACTACCGGTACATCGTGTATCATTGCCAGCTCCATCACCTCTCCGATTAGGGCAGGGGAGATGACTCCCTTGTCATAATCCTCGAAGACAATGGCCCTGACATCGCCACGTTTCAGCTGCGTTTGTATGCCACTCAGCAGCCTGGCTGATTCCTCCTCCTGAAGGTGGTGTGCCACTTCTTCATCGACCCGGAGCATCTGAACATTGTTGCCGAACACCCTGAATTTAACGGTGGTCAGTCTCTGATCGCTGCCCATGATGCCTTCGCCTGTCAGGCCTTGCTCCTCGAGCAGTTCCCTGAATAATTCACCCTTGCTGTCGTTACCGATGACGGAGCACAGCACAGGGATGCCTCCCATATTCTGAATGTTCAGGGCCACATTGGCAGCACCACCCAGCCGGCTTTCTCTCTTATTCAGGGCCACAATGGGAACCGGTGCTTCGGGTGAAACACGGTCCACATTGCCCCACAGGTAGGAGTCGATCATCACATCCCCGATAATCAGGAGCTTCTTTCCGTCGAAGGCATGAAAGAGGCTGGTGATGGTGTGTTTGTCTGTCATGTAAAAAAAACGCCCGGTTTATCCTGTTTATTTTAGTTTTGCAAGAGATTTTTTCATCCTTGCGACCGCTTCTTCCAGGAGGTCGTTGGAGGTGGCATAGGAGAACCGTACGCATTCATCGTCGCCGAAAGCACTCCCCGGAACCAGGGCGATGTGGGCTTTCTTCAGCAGGTACATACAGAAATCAAACGCATCCTTAATGGTCTTCTCCCCATCGGATTTACCGAAATAGGACTTAATGTTGATAAAGACATAGAAAGCACCCTGGGGTTCATTGGTTTCGGTTCCGGGAACTTCTCCCAGGAGTTTGAGAACCAGGTCGCGTCGCTCACGAAATTTTTCCAGCATTGAATGTGTGGTGGAAGGATCGGCCTGCATAGCCTTCAGTGCGGCGCGCTGGGCAATGGAGCAGGTACCTGAGGTGAATTGCCCCTGCAGTTTGTTGCAGGCTTTGGCAATTTCCGGGTGGGCAGCGATGTAACCAATGCGCCAACCCGTCATGGCGAAGCCTTTGGATACTCCGTTGACAAGGATTACCCGTTCGCGGATGGCCTCAAACTGTGCAATGCTCTCATGTTTGCCACCAAAATTGATGTGCTCGTAAATTTCATCAGAGATGATATACACATTCGGATATTTGGCAAACACTTCCGCCAGGGCTTTCAGTTCTTCTTTTGAATAAACGGAGCCGGTGGGGTTGCAGGGGCTGGAAAAAATAAAAACAGAAGTTTTATCGGTGAGGGCTTCGTCAAGCTGGTCCGGGGTGATCTTGAAGTTGTTCTCAATGCCTGCCTTGACATATACGGCCTTGCCTTCAGCCATTTTGACAATTTCACGGTAGCTTACCCAATAAGGGGTGGGAACTACCACTTCGTCTCCCGGGTTCACCAGGCAGAGTACAGTGTTGGCAATGGAATGTTTGGCACCTGTACTGACCACGATCTGATCAGGGGTGTAGTGAAGCTTGTTGTCACGTTCAAGCTTATGGCAGATGGCTTCGCGCAGGTCCTGGTAACCGTTTACCGGGGTATAGAAGGAGTAATTGTCATCAATGGCTTTTTTCCCGGCCTCTTTCACGGCATCCGGGGTGAAGAAATCAGGCTCTCCGACGCTGAGGTTGATCACGTCGTGGCCCTCGGCCTTCAGTTCGCGACTCATCCTTGACATGGCAAGGGTTTCGGATTCAGACAAGCGGTTTATTCTGTCGGATAAAGTTATCATAGCATAATATGTAAAAGTGAAACAATGGATCTGTGAAATGAATCCCGTGTTGTTTATTTATTAACAGGGAAAGGCAAATTTAACAAAATAACTTGTTTCCCCAAAAGGGATTATATTTGTATTCAAACCAGAATTGCCATGGGAGATTTTTTTTACATACTGCGCTATGCCATCCCTTCGGTGGTGGTTTTTGCCACAGCCTACTACTTGCTGAAGGAGTTCTTTCAGCAGGAAAATAAACGCCGGCGTTATGACCTTGCAGCTGAAAGAATGAGGGTTTCACTGCCGTTACGCCTGCAGGCCTATGAAAGGCTGATCCTTTTCCTGGAAAGAATCTCACTGAATAATCTGATCATGCGGATCTATCGGCCGGAATGGTCAGCCAGGGAGTTGCAGAAAAATCTTGTGCAGCATATTCGTGATGAATATGCCCACAATTTGTCGCAGCAGTTGTATGTGTCATCTCATGCCTGGGAGCTTATCAACCAGGCTTACGAAGAGGCAATTGGCCAGATCAATTCATTGGGAGCTTCCCTGGAGGAGGGGGCTACAGCCACTGACTTTAGTAAGAAACTGTTGGAAGCGGACCTGAAAAAGGACGCCACACAACAAGCCATGGAATACCTGAAAAGTGAAGCCAGGCAAACTTTCTGAGTCAGGGATGCTGGCCCTGTTTTTGCTGGGTTTTGGATCCCGGGCCTTTTGTTCCGGATAATCGTAGGCCTTGTGCCTGAAATTGTCAATGTAAAACCCGATTATATTTTTTTTATGAAGGTTACCCTGAATAACCGGCCGGAAACCATAGAGGGAAAAGATGCAATAACGGTACGTGAATTACTTGATTTAAAAAATTATACCTTTAAGTTTCTGGTGGTAAGGATCAACGGGCAGACAGTCAGACCCGGTGAGTATGAACAAAGCATAATCCATGACGGGGATGACGTCAAGGTGATCCATCTTATCAGCGGGGGTTGATTGCAGAGTTGAGCCGGGACAAGCCTATCAGGCGGTCGTAGAGGTCGCCGGGCTGCCGGTGATAAACCAGAATGGTGTAGTCATTTTCCGTAAAAGAGTGATTCCCTTCTATATAGCTGATGCTTGCTTCTGTTTCGCCTTCCGGCAGATAAGCGTAAAGGTAATTGTAATATCCTTGTTTCAGTAGCAGGCTTAGTTCATAGGCGTTCTCGCCATAATTGTAATTCATCCTGTTTTTCTCTGTAAATGTCCAGAGGGTGAGGTCTCCCATCACGTAGAGATGTCCATCCTCAAGTGGTTTGTCCATAGGAAGGCGGAAGTGTACCCATGCGTAATCGCTCTCCAGCTGGTTGTTGGGTGCATCGGAAGTCATGATCCGGAACCTGCCGTTGAGGTCGTCTTTTGAAAAATACTGCTCATGGGCGCGGACCCGGTCGGGAAGCAGGTATACATCCCAGAACCTCCTGGAAGAGTGGATGTCTTCGATCCTGTCAGACGAATATCGCAGGCTGCGGATGTCAAAATGCCGGAATTCGTTGCCTCCGTTAAATAGAGGTTGATCTACGTAATCGTACACAAGGCGATTTCCCTGTAATGATTTCGGTTCCAGACCGGTGATGGCATTGTCCCAGCGTCCGTTCTGGATAATGACCACCTTCAGGTCACGGTAGGCGTTGGACACCTGGTATCCGGCCGTGTTGATGACAAAGGACAACTGTTGTTTCTGATCGCGATGCATCACAAGGTTGGCCTGCTGCACACTCCCCTGGATGTTCACACTTTGTTCGAATACCATGAACCGCCGGGTGAAAACCACATTGTCCCGGTTGCCTCCTTCAAAAACTTTCAGGATGTAGTTCCCGGATCTGGAGGGCTGCAGGTTCTGGTTGGGAAATTTGAGACGGTACTGGGTATAGGGGACCCGGGTGTTCATTGACCGGTAATAATCGTCGATCTGGTCTTCGTAAAATCCCTCTATGTATTCATATTCCCGTAATTCAGAAGGCTGCCAGTCGGCATTGCAATGGATGATGGTGTACTGGTAATTTTTATAATCCGCGTCCAGGTCATCGAAACTCAGAATGAGTTGGTCACCTGAATTTAAACGGATGTAGGGGGCAGACAATTCAAAGTCTTCCTGTGTAAACAAAACGGTGCTGATGTTGTTTTTGTGAATATGATCACCATGAAGGAAAAAATCCGTATTATTGTTATAGGCTGTGGCAGTAACGGAAAAAATGGTCAACGCCAGCAGGGCCATGAATCCCGCCCGGGACGGGATGTATTGATGGAGATAATGGTGATTATTCATTGGGGATGTGTTTTTTCGGGGGCGGGTGCCTGAATCGGAACCCAAAACAAAGCTAGTGAAAAACAAATTCTTTACAAAGGTATTCGGGTATCTGAAAATTCCTATAATTTTGTTAGGAAGCTTGGTTCATATAAATTGCGTCAAAAGATGTCGAAAGTAATCAGGATTAAACGTGGTTTGAATATCCCCCTCAGAGGGGATGCGGAAAAAATCTTGCAAACCCCTCCCAGGGCACCGGAGTATGCGGTAAAGCCCACCGACTTTCACGGCTTATTCCCGAAGATGATGGTGGAGGAGGGTGAACGAGTAAAGGCCGGAACTCCGTTGTTTTATGATAAATACAATGAGGATGTGGTGTTTACCTCACCGGTAAGTGGAACATATACCCGCCTGGTGAGAGGAGCCAAGCGCCGTATTCTTGAAGTCCGGATCGAACCGGATACAGAAAATGACTATATTGATTTCGGGGCGGGGGATCCGGTTTCTCTTTCCCGCAGGGAGATCATTGGCAAGTTGCTCAAAAGCGGGCTCTGGCCTGCGATCCGGCAACGACCTTACAACATTATAGCTTCCCGTGAAGACAAACCGCGGGATATTTTTATTTCCGCCTTTAATTCCGGCCCCCTGGCACCGGACTTTGATTTTGTGATCAACGGCAGCGAGGGGGATTTTCAGAAAGGACTGGATGTGCTGAAACAGCTGACAGATGGCGATGTGCACCTGGGAGTTGAGGCGGCTACAACAACCTCTGAGGCCTTTACCCGTGCAAAAGGGGTAAAGATCCACCGTTTCAAAGGTCCGCATCCGGCCGGAAATGTGGGGATTCAGATCCATCATGTAAAGCCGCTGAATAAGGGAGAGGTCATCTGGTACCTGGATGTACAGCATGTGGTAACCATTGGCCGGCTGTTTGAGACGGGTACGTATGACTCAAGGAAAGTGGTGGCCCTTACAGGATCGGAAGTGTTAAACCCGCGTTATTACAGGGTGCATTCAGGGGTACGGATTGACAGCATTGCAGGAGACAATGTATTGCAGGAAGAGGGGGTGACTCCGCGCTACATCAGCGGGAATGTCCTGACAGGAGATAAAATCACCGAAAAAGGATTTGTCGGGTTTTATGACAGCCAGGTAACAGTGATCCCTGAAGGTGACAAACCGGAACTGATTGGCTGGCTGATCCCTAATCTGCAAAGGTTCAGTGTATCAAGAACATGGCCTTCTTTTCTGATGCCATGGAAAAAGTACCGTTTGGATACCAATATCCGCAGCGGAGAACGTCCGTTTGTGATCACCGGCCTGTATGAAAAATACCTGCCTATGGACATTCTGCCCATGCAGTTGCTCAAGGCCATCATGATCAATGACATCGATATGATGGAAAACCTGGGTATTTATGAAGTGGCACCTGAGGATTTTGCGTTGTGCGAATTTGTCTGCCCGTCCAAAATTGAAATTCAGTCTGTCATCCGTGACGGACTGGATAACATCCAGAAAGAGTTCGCCTGATCAGTGATATCCGTTTGTTAATCTCTTAAACAGCGTAACATTGAAAGCTTTACATAACTTAATAGAAAAAAAGGTCAAGCCACATTTTGAACAGGAGGGGAAGCTGTCAAAATTCTACCGCACATTTGAGGCGTTTGAAACATTTCTTTTTGTCAAGGGGGATGTGACCACCCGCGGAAGCCATATCCGCGATGCCATGGATATGAAACGAACCATGTTTCATGTGGTGATCGCCCTGATTCCACCTATGCTTTTCGGTATGTGGAATGTGGGATATCAGCATTACCAAGCCATTGGAGCAGAGGTGGATTTTATTGACCAGTTTTTATTTGGTCTTTACAGGGTACTCCCCATCATAATTGTGACCTATGCCTCCGGTCTGTTGGTGGAATTCCTGTTTGCCACCATCCGGAACCATGAGGTCAATGAAGGTTTTTTGGTAACCGGGCTGTTACTTCCGTTGATCGTACCGGTAACCATACCCTTATGGATGGTTGCTGTGGCCACCGTTTTCGGCGTCATTATCGGAAAAGAGGCATTCGGGGGTACGGGGATGAATATTTTAAATCCTGCTCTTTTGTGCAGGGCATTCCTGTTTTTTGCTTATCCTGCGCAGTTTTCCGGAGACGAAGTTTGGATTTATGCACAGGTTTATGCGCCAGAACAGCTGGTGGATGGATTTTCGGGAGCTACGCCCCTTGCATTGCTTGCCACCGGTGAAGTGCAATCTTTGCCGTCAGCTCTTGAGATGTTTTTGGGGACCATCCCCGGATCAATCGCTGAAACTTCCACTGTGGCCATATTGCTTGGTGCGTTTGTGCTGATCGCCACGGGGGTTGGAAGTTTGCGGATCATGCTGTCGGTGGTGGCTGGCGGTTTGTTCATGGGCTTTTTGTTTAACCTGTTTGCGGTCAATGAATTTATGGAGATACCTGTGTATTACCACCTGATTATGGGTGGGTTTGCTTTTGGAACGGTGTACATGGCCACCGATCCTGTTACGGCATCCCAAACCGGTAAGGGGAAGTATATATACGGATTTCTGATTGGGGTGATTACCTTGCTCATTCGTGTGGTGAACCCGGCATTTCCTGAGGGAATGATGCTGGCCATTTTGTTCATGAATGTATTTGCTCCCCTCATTGATCATTACGTGGTAAGGGCAAATGTCAAAAGGAGGCTGAAACGTGTGAAACCGGTGGAGGCAACACCCCAGTCATAAACCTGATAAAATTTCAACACAATGTCAAATCGTTATGTTTTTTTATATGCTTCCGCAATGGTGGTGATCGTGGCCCTGGTGCTATCGGGGGCTGCGACATTGCTCAGGCCCATGCAGGAGCGCAATATGCGTCTTGAAAAGATGCAGAATATACTTGCTGCCATTGATATTCCGGTATCACGTGATGAGGCTGAATCGGTGTTTGATCAATACATCACTGTCACAAAAATTGTGGACCACCAGGGTGAAGAACTGGAGGGCGATGCCTTTGAGGTAAATATGCAGGATGAGAATCGCAAGCCTGTTGAGGAACGGCAGCTGCCTGTTTTTATCGCTGATGTGGAGGGTGAAACTTTCTACGTGGTGCCGGTCCGTGGCAACGGATTGTGGGGTCCGATATGGGGATATGTAGGATTGGAATCTGATGTGGAGACCATAGCCGGGGCCAACTTTGATCACTCAAGTGAAACCCCCGGTCTGGGAGCGGAAATCTCAGGAGACAGTTTTCAGGAGCAGTTCTCCGGCAAAAAGATCTTTGATGAGGAGGGAGACTTTCGTCCGGTCAGGGTAGTTAAGGGGGGTGCTCCCGACGATGATCCCCATGCCGTGGATGGCATCAGCGGAGGCACAATCACTTCAAATGGGGTAACCGATATGTTGCGTAATGGGCTGGAGATGTATAAACCGTATTTCGAAAAAATCAAATCATCATGACCGAGAAGGATAACAACAAGAAAGAGGCACTGTTTTCCCCGAAGAATAAAAAGTTGCTGACCAATCCGCTGGGGAAAGACAACCCGATCAGTGTGCAGGTACTGGGGATATGTTCTGTATTGGCAATTACCGTACAGCTACGCACTTCTATTGTGATGGCCATTTCGGTGGTGGCTGTAATGGGGTTGGCAAATGTGATCATCTCTCTGCTTCGGAAAACCATTCCCCCTCGTATCCGGATCATTGTGCAGCTGACCGTTATTGCGTCTCTGGTGATTTTGGTCGACCAGGTGTTGAAGGCTTACGTATATGATGTAAGCCGGCAGTTGTCGGTGTTTGTCGGTCTGATCATCACCAACTGTATCATCATGGGTCGTCTGGAGGCTTTTGCCCTTCAGAATAAACCCTGGCCCTCCTTCCTGGACGGGATCGGCAATGCGGCTGGTTACGCCTGGGTATTGCTGGCCGTAGGCTTCGTCCGGGAATTGTTTGGTTCCGGAACCCTGATGGGATATAATGTCATCCCGGGTTTTATCTATGAAATGGGCTATGAAGACAACGGGTTTATGATCCTGCCACCTATGGCACTGATCACTGTAGGGGTTATTATCTGGGTGCAAAGATATAAGGACAGGGATTTGATCGATATTAGTTAAGACAAAAAACACAATCCAATGGAAGAACTTGTCAGCATATTTGTAAGGTCGATCTTTATTGATAACATGGTGTTTGCCTATTTCCTGGGCATGTGTTCCTACCTGGCCGTTTCCCGTACGGTCAATACTTCGGTAGGGCTCGGGGCAGCAGTGATATTTGTGTTGGGTATTACCGTGCCCATTAATTACCTGCTGGAGAATCTTGTCCTGGCCAAAGGAGCTCTTTCCTGGTTGAGCCCGCGCTTTGCGGAGGTAGACCTGAGTTTTCTGACTTTTATCATGTTCATTGCCATCATTGCGGCCATGGTCCAGCTCGTGGAGATGATCATTGAGAAGTTCAGTCCGACCCTCTATAATTCTCTGGGGATTTTTCTGCCTCTGATCGCTGTGAACTGTTCCATACTTGGAGGGTCCCTTTTTATGCAGGAAAGAAACTATGCAAACATCGCCGAAGCCACCGTGTTTGGTCTGGGCAGTGGTGTCGGATGGTTCCTGGCTATTGTAGGAATTGCGGCAATCCGTGAGAAGATACGTTATTCTGATGTTCCAGCGCCTTTGCGAGGGCTGGGTATTACCTTCATCATCACCGGCCTGATGGGCATTGCATTTATGAGCTTTATGGGAATAGAGCTGTAACAATATTATAAAGAGACTGATATGATACTGTTAGATGTGGCTAATTATTGGATCATCATACTTAGTGTGGTCTTTTTCCTGCTGGTAATTCTTTTGCTTGTGGGGGTACTTTTGTATGCCAAGGCAAAACTGGTTCCCAGCGGACCTGTGAAGATCAACATCAATGATGAAAAAGAACTGGACGTCAATGCTGGTGATACCCTGCTTACCACACTGGGCAGGAATTCAATTTATCTTCCGAGTGCATGCGGGGGAGGCGG
>CAYXEH010000044.1:0-18664 GCA_964463915.1 uncultured Bacteroidales bacterium
CCACATAATTTCCCAGTTTTTTCCCGGAATTTCGAAATAATGATCAGGATCGCTTTTTGTAATTTTGTATTAATAAAATACCTAAATACGTTAATAAAAAACAAGCAAGATATGTCTGATCAATTTTTCAAAACTGTATCCTATGATGTGGAAGGAATGAGTTGTACCAACTGTGCGTTGGGCATTAAGCGTACGTTGGAGAAGGAGGGGTTCCATAATGTCAATGTAGATTTTTCCAGTGGTGAGGTTCAGCTGGAGGTAGCCGATGAGGCCCGTTTGCCCATTGCAATTAAGCGCATCGAGGATCTGGGATATAAGGTGAAAGACAGAACTGGCGGGGAGGAAGACAAAAGCAGAAAGGGACTTGCCCCCATTGAGAAAAAGTTCTGGTTCACCGCTATTTTTACCATCCCCCTGATTTTGTCCATGTTCATCCCGGTGGACTTTCTGCATAACGACCTCTTCCAGCTTGCATTGACCATTCCGGTATTTGCCGTGGGGTTCTGGCATTTCGGACGCAGTGCCTGGTTTAGTTTGCGATCCGGGGTGACCAATATGGATGTGCTGATATTTCTGGGTAGTACAGCTGCCTTTGTTTACAGCCTGATAGGTACTGTTTACGGGCTCGGGCATGAATATATGTTCTATGAAACATCGGCCAGTATTATCTCCATCGTATTGCTGGGGAATATGCTGGAGCACCGCTCTGTGAAAAAGACGACGTCTTCCATTGATGACCTTGTCCGTTTGCAAAAGAATACGGCCCGCCGGATCACCACCGAAATGAATGAAGGCCAGGAATCTGTTGAGGAAGTGGATGCCTCCCTGGTGGAAGAAGGTGAGCGTGTATTGGTCAACTCCGGTGACAAAGTTCCGGTGGATGGAGAGATATACTGGGGAAGCGGCAGTGTGGATGAGAGCATTATTTCCGGAGAAAGCATTCCGGTGGAAAAGAAAAAAGGAGATAAAGTAGTAGGGGGGACCCTTCTGGTCTCAGGAACTCTGAAAGTGCAGGCAACAGCCACCGGAAAAGATACGGTGCTTTCCCAGATCATTGAACTGGTCAGAAAAGCGCAGAAAGACAAGCCGAAGTTGCAGAATCTGGCCGATAAGATCAGCCGGATATTTGTGCCGGTGGTTGTTTCGCTGGCTCTTTTTACCATTGCCTACTGGTTTTTTGGTGCCGACCTGCCTTTCCGTGATTCACTGATGCGCGGGGTGGCTGTGCTGGTCATTGCCTGCCCCTGTGCCCTCGGGTTGGCTATCCCCACTGCAGTAACTGTGGGGATGGGGCGTTCTGCCAAAACAGGGATACTCATCAAAGGAGGGACCTCCATCGATAAATTTGCTTCCATTGATACGATTGTGTTTGACAAAACCGGAACCCTCACCACGGGAAAATTCCGGATCACCAATGTGAAGAGCTTCAGGCGGACGGAAGAGGAAGTACGCGCTATCCTGTATAATTTGGAGAAGCATTCATCTCACCCAATTGCACAGGCCATTACACAGCATTTTAAAGGAGCCGGGGAGATGAATCTTGCCTCTGTTGAAGAGCAAAAGGGACTCGGGATTGAGGCAATTGATGGCTCCGGGAACCAATTTATTGCCGGGTCTTTCAATGTGGCCTCTCACTTAACCTCAGATGACAGCCACAACATATACCTGCTGATGAATGATGAACTGATCGGCTGGGTAGATATTGCCGATAATGTTAAACCCGGGGCAGCGGAAGCCATCTCATTTTTGAAGAAGAAGGGACTGAAAACGGTCCTGTTAAGCGGAGACCGTCAATCCCGCTGCGATGCGATTGCTGCTGATGTGGGGATCGAAAAAGTTTATGCCGGACAGATGCCGGATCAGAAGCTTCAGGTGATTGAGGAGTTGTCCGCATCCGGGAAGGTTGGAATGGTGGGTGACGGGATCAATGATGCACCGGCGCTGGCCAAGGCATACGTGGGAATCAGTATGAGTGATGCCACCCAGGTGGCTGTCAAATCTGCCGAGGTGATTCTGCTGAAAGGCGATCTCACGCTGCTGGCCAAGGCTTATGGTCTGACACGTACCACGTTGCGGACGGTGAAGGAAAACCTTTTCTGGGCATTCTTCTACAATGTGGCAGCCATTCCGTTGGCAATGATCGGTTTACTGACCCCCATTGTAGCCGCATTTACCATGGCCGCTTCGGACATTGTTGTTGTTGGCAACTCATTGCGCCTCAAACGCAGAAAGCTCCGCTAAGCGAAGCTTTCTGCAGGGTTTCTGATATGGTGGGCTTTTTTTCAAGCCAAAGCGGTTCCAAAAACCCTGATGTCCGGCTAGTCCGTACATAACAGGGCGGGTCGGGCAGATGGCGATGGCCTAACTGTTCATCGACATCAAAAACTCTTCATTGTCTTGAGTATGTCTGATTCGTTCCATGAGGAATTCCATGGCTTCCATGGGGGTCATGTCTGCCATGAATTTGCGCAATACCCAGATCCTGCTCATAATGTCTTTGTTGAGCAGCAGGTCTTCACGACGTGTACCGGAAGATACGATATCGATGGATGGGAATATCCGTTTGTTGGACAGGCGGCGGTCAAGCTGCAATTCCATGTTGCCGGTTCCCTTGAATTCCTCAAAAATCACTTCATCCATCTTGGATCCTGTGTCAATCAGTGCGGTAGCGATGATAGACAGCGAACCACCGTTTTCAATGTTCCTTGCGGCACCAAAAAAGCGTTTGGGCTTGTGCAATGCGTTGGCGTCGACTCCTCCTGACAGGACTTTTCCAGAGGCAGGGGATACGGTGTTAAATGCCCTGGCCAGACGGGTAATACTGTCCAGCAGGATAACCACGTCGTGGCCGCATTCAACCATCCGTTTGGCTTTTTCCAGCACAATGTTGGAAACCTTTACATGCCGTTCGGCCGGTTCGTCAAAAGTCGAGGAAACCACTTCACCTCTGACATTGCGGGCCATTTCCGTCACCTCTTCAGGGCGTTCATCAATCAGCAGCACGATCAGGTAAACTTCCGGGTGGTTTTGCGCAATGGCATTGGCCACCTCCTGGAGTAAAATGGTCTTACCTGTTTTCGGCTGTGCTACGATCAGTCCCCTTTGTCCTTTCCCGAGAGGGGCAAACATGTCGATGATCCGGGTAGACAATGTTTCTTTCTGATGGCCGGTGATCTGAAATTTCTGGTCAGGGAACAGTGGAGTAAGAAAATCAAACGGAACCCTGTCTCTGACCTCAGCCGGGATTCGCCCATTGATCTGTTCTACCTTGATCAGGGGGAAATATTTCTCATTTTCCTTTGGGGGGCGGATGCCTCCTTTCACCGTGTCACCGGTTTTTAGTCCGAAAAGTTTGATCTGACTTTGGGACACATAAATGTCGTCGGGGGAGTTCAGATAATTGTAATCGGAAGAACGCAAAAAACCATAACCGTCGGGCATGATTTCCAGCACACCTTCGGCGTCAATGATTCCGTCAAATTCATATACGGGCTCCCCGGTCCGGCGATCAAATCCTTTGGGCTTCTGGAAACCTTCCTTCTGGTTGGTTTCCTGCTGCCCCTGGTTTTTGTCTTTTTTGCCCTGCTGCTGTGCGTCTGGTCCTTTCTGTGGCTGTTTCATCCCTGTTTTGTCCTGCCCGGGAGAGGCCTCAGCAGCGGCTGGATGTTGACCGGCCTTATCTGCGTTATGCGGGTCTTTTTTGCCTGGCTGTTGTTGCTGCGCCGATGGTTGCTGCTGCTGTTGCTGTCGCTGCTGTTTCTGTTGATCCTGGGCAGCTTTGGCATCACTCTGTTGCGTTTGCTTTTCCGGTTGTTGCTTTTCCTGTCGGGGATGTTTTCCCTGCCGGGCTTGCTTTTTCTGTTTATTGTCAGCAGTTTTCTCCGTTTCCCGGGATGTCTGGATCTCACTTTGTGGCTTTTCCGGTGAATCAGGTTGCTGTTGGCCGGTGGCGGGCTGGCTTTTCTTCTGAGAAGCATCTTTCTGCGAAGCATCCCTGCGGCGATTCTCCTGCATCTCTGCGGGTTTCTCCCCTGGTTTCCCTG
This sequence comes from uncultured Bacteroidales bacterium, assembly GCA_964463915.1. Lineage (GTDB taxonomy): Bacteria > Bacteroidota > Bacteroidia > Bacteroidales > UBA7960 > PUPG01. Next base: position 4,044 of record CAYXEH010000044.1, read on the forward strand.
CAGGCTTTTCCCCTGGCTTTTCTCCGGATTGCTCTCCGGGAGCCATATTCTTTGTCTGTTCAGTCCGGGCCGCTTGCCGTTTCCTGTTTTCTTTGCCCTGATCCTGAAGATTGCGGTCACTGGAGCTCCCTGCCGGAATCCTCTTTCGTGGACGACCGGGACCACGGGAAGGTTTTTTTTCCTTCGCTTCCTGGCTGGCCGGAGGATTAACTGCCTGAGCATCCAGTATTTTGTAAATGAGGTCCTGCTTCTTGTAAGAGTCAACCTTCTTGATGTTCAGGCTTTTGGCAATCTCTTTCAGTTCGGGAAGAAGCTTGCTGTTTAATTCTACTATGTCGTACATTGGAAAGATTATAAATCGTTATATCGTATGCTGATTAGTTTGATTGTTGATTGAAAAAAGAAAAAAACGCTGGTTTCGAAACAGATGCCATTTCGAAGAATTAACACAGCGGCCCGGGTCGGGCACTGCAATACGAAACAATGAGATAGTGTGGTTTATGGTTCTCTCGTTAAAGAATTCTATTGATGATGGAGGAATCGGACTGCAAATATAACGTATTATTGATAAAATAAAAAAAAATACTGCTTTTTGCTTATTTTTGCCTGACTATCTAACCTAAAAAGAGACTGACCCTATGTTACAACGCGTTCAGAGTGTATATTTATTTATCGTATTTGTTTTTGCTGTCCTCTTTGCTGTTTTGCCAATGGCCTATTTTCCCGCCGAATTGGCTGATATGCCCTTGCGGCTTTCCAATTATTACCTGTTTTTTAATACCATCCCGGATTTAACCGGAGAATGGATGGGGATCGCACTCTTTGTGTTCTTAATTATGGCCCTGTTGATTACTGTTTATACCACTTTCCAGTACAAGAACAGGGTGCATCAGATCAAAATGGGTAAGTTGAACATATTTGTTCATGTCGCCATGATCCTGGTCACATTCTTTTTCCTGGACAATATTCGCAACCAGGTCAATGATGCAGGATTTTCTTACGGTGCGGGGATTTTCTTCCCAATTATCAGCCTGATCTTAATTTTATTGGCCAATAAAGCCATTCGCAGGGATGAAGAACTGGTCCGTTCCGCCGACCGGATCCGCTAAGGCAGGCAGATCGGGTTCGCTGTGTAATTTAACCCAAATCCGTTAAGGCGGGTAAATCGAATCCACTGTGTGATTCAACCCGGATCCGCTAAGGCAGGTAATCCGGATACCCTGTATAATTCAGACCGGATGCCCCTATCTGAATTATACAGGATGTACCGAATTAATCTTCCAGGCGTTTGATGATATAATCACTGTTAAACAAGCCCAGTGCACCCATATACTTTAGTTTGAACTTGATGAAGTCACCGACCTGGTATTTCTTCGGATTCTTACCAAGGTCAATTACCAGGATGTCAGAACTGGCACCCGCGATCTCCATCTTTTTATCAAGAGGGATCAGGAAGTCCGGGCTGATGTCAAGCAATCCCACATCAAGCAGTGCTCGCCATGAGGTTTTGCCATAATCATTCACATTGATCTCAAAAGATTCACCCGATGGGTTTTCAGCCAGTGTTCCTTCCGGCACAATGGGTTTCTCAATGAGTTCGATGATCTCCGCTTTCAGGGTGATTACATCATCTTTCATCCCCTTGATCGTTTTCCCGGTCCAGAGGTTCGCCCCGAAATACAGGGTTTCACCAACGCGGAAGTGGTTAAGGCCCGGGGGAACCTGTTTTTTGGAGAGCATCGGGATGGTTACCGACGTCCCGCCGGAAAGAAGGCGGATTTTTTTATTGAACTTTTCTTCCACGATTTGCTTGTACAAGCTGAGTTGTATCAGTTTGTCACGGGAGGGCATTACCCCGTAAAGGCAGTTCAGGTTGGTTCCGAAACCAAGAATTTCGATATTGGGGAGCTGAAATACATTTTCGTAAAATGCCACCAGGTTGTCTCCCATTACCCCTTCCCTTAGTTCGCCCATTTCCACCATGATGATCACCTGGTGGACTTTTTCCTGTTTCTGGGCTTCTGCGGAGAGCATTTTCATGGTCTCCAGATCTGAGTTCAGACTCACATCGGCATACTTTATCACGCTGCGAATACTCCGGCGCGGCGGTGGCTTGATGTAGACGGTTTTGACATCCGGATCAATCCGCTTGATGGTTCTGAGGTTGGAGATCCTTGAGTCCATCAGTTCACGGGCTCCCAGCCCGATCACCTCTTTCAGGTACATAGGATTTCCGCAAAGAAGCTTTGTAACGATGCCCCACTGGATCTTATGTTGATTGAACAGATCTTCCAGGAAGTCATAGTTGTGCTGTAACTTCTTTCGGCTAATTGCTATTTCTGCCATGATATAAAATGTCGGTTTTTATTGACGTTTCCAGCGCATTTCAAGGTATTTGCTGGTAAAGCCGAGTTTCTCATAAAGAAAACGCGCCGGATTTTCCGGTTCCACGTGCAATTTAATCTCGTTTCCTTCTGAGTTTTCAAATGTTTTCAGCATCAGCTTTTTACCCAGGCCTTTGCCCCTGTAATCTCTGTGCACGGCAATATATACCAGGATGTTCTCAGGGATGTAGCCGGACATGCCGGTTTTGTTCATCACAACCGCACCGGTGATTTTGTCACCATCTCTGGCAACCAGGATAGAGCCACCAAATTTATTCACGTCATCCAGGGCAAAATTGATGCAATTCATGATATACTCATGCTTGTCACCAAATTCATCCAGGTGCTCATATAAAAAGTCTGCAATTTCTTTCTTTGTTTCCTCAGAAACGTTGTCTTTCGGTGTGTAGAATGTGTAATCCATTATTGTTTTTTTTACGTTTGTTGATCCTAAAGTTAATTAAACCGAATGAGATAAACGACAATGTGATCCCGAAAATATTGGGATCCAGATCCAGGGGCAACGGCCAGTTGCCGATAATCAGTGTAATTGTTGTGCCGCCTCCGATCAGCATGGCCCAGAACGCGGCAGCAGGCCGGGCGTTTTTCACAAAAAGCGCGGTAATCACCGGGACAAACAGGCCGGAAACCATAAAGGCATAAGAATGCAGCATGAGATCCAGCACGCTTGGCATGACCGAAGCCAGCAGCAAAGCAATGGTACCCAATGCCAGGGTCAGCCCCTGTGATAGCATCAAAAAGGCTCTTTTGCCCTCCGGCACCTTAAACCACCTTGCCAGAATGTCTGTCATAAAATTTCCGCTGGAAGCCATCAGGCAGCTGTCGGCTGTTGACATGATGGCGGAAAAATAGGCTGCCATCATTAATCCCATCAGCCCCACAGGCAGAACAGTACGCAAAAGCAGCGGCAACCCCTGCTCCGCATCGATCTGGGAAAATTCGGTGAATCCCAGGTACTCAAACGCTCCCTGGGCAATGGCCACCCTGGCAAACAACCCGAGCAACACGCCCATGAAAGCCATAACAGGCCATTCAAACAGACCGGCAATGTACCAGGCCCTTTGTGCCTGTTTCCTGTTGCGCGAGGCATATATCCGCTGGTACAGAGTCATCCCCACGAACCATATGGGAATGATCGTCACCGCCCAGTTGACAATCTGCTGCCAGCTGATATTCCCCAGGCTGAAAAACCTTGGAGGCAGGGCTTCCTGCATCCCGGACAATCCGCCCACACTATAATAAGCAATAGGGACGCCTACGAATATGAGCCCGGTCATCAGGATAATCCACTGAACCGTGTCGGTGTAAATTACCGCCTTGATCCCTCCCATAGAGGTGTAGACAATTACGATCGCCCCCATTATAATCAGGGCGGTTTGCCTGTCGAGCAGGGGGGTGAAGGTGGCCTCCGCAAGTATCGCTCCTGCAAGCACCTGGGAACTGGTGAACCCAAGGTAACCGATCGCTGATATCACTCCTGCCAGCAAGGCCACCTGCGGATTGTAGAAGCTCCCGAGAAACTGGGGAAAAGTATAAAAAGTCTTGGTGGCTTCCAGTTGCTTGACCCGGGGGATCAGCAATACCGCACTTAGCCAGGCTCCCACCAGTCCGGTGAACAGCATCCAGGATCCTGCCAGGCCCATTATGAACCCAAGCCCCCCAAGGCCAATGGAGAAGCCCCCGCCGACATCTGTTGCCACAACTGACAACCCAATATGTATGCTGCCTATCTTTCTTCCTCCTACGTAATAGTCATCGACCCCTTTGTTCCGGATAAGGAAATAAATCCCGATTCCGATTACTCCCATCATGTAAAGGGTGAAGATCAGAATGTCAAGAAAATGCATTTGATATTGGCGGTGGTTATTATTGCGGCAAAGTTAGAAATAATTTCGTCAAGTGCAAAATGGCGGGTTAAGGGGTTGTATGCAAGGGGCTTAGCATAGTCAATAAGCCTTGCCAAAAAATACTACTTTTGCAGGATGACTTATCCATGGGGAAGCAATCGCCGGTATAATGCATGGTCGGAACTGAGCCGCCGGCTTTATGGTACACGTATTCAGAAGCTTGCCGTAAACGCCGGGTTCAGTTGCCCGAATCGTGACGGTACCCTGGGTACTGAGGGTTGTACCTTTTGCAACAACGAAGGGTTCATTCCTTCCTATTGCAGGTCTTCAGCCTCCATTCATGAACAACTGGATACAGGACTGGCCTTTGTGAAAAAGCGTTACCCCAGGGCCGGCCGCTTTGTGGCTTATTTTCAGGCTTATTCGAACACCCACGCTTCAGTGGATCACATGCGTGAGGTGTATGAAGAGGCCCTTCGGCATCCGGCCATATCCGGGCTGGTGATCGGTACACGGCCGGATTGCGTGAACGAGGCTAAACTGGATTACCTTGCTGAACTGTCGCACAACCATTTTATTAAAATTGAATATGGTGTGGAGTCCTGTGATGATGAAACACTTCGCCGGGTGCGCAGAGGGCATTTGTTTGCCGATTCACAAAAAGCCATCCTTATGAGTGCTGAAAGGGATCTGACGACTGGCATCCATCTGATCTTTGGCCTTCCCGGGGAATCAAGGCAGCAGATGCTTGACCAGGTAGCGGCAATCAATGAATTACCGGTTCATACAGCAAAGTTCCATCAGTTGCAGATTGTTAAGGGCACCGCGATGGCATGTGAGTATGCGGCACACCCGGATCGTTTTGCACTTTTCAGTCTGGAGGAATATGTGGAATTTGTCTCAGATTTTCTTGAAAGGCTTCGTCCTGATATCGCCATAGAAAGGCTGTCGGGCGAAATACCTCCCAGGTTGATCGCAGGAAAACCATGGGGCAAGGTCAGGGCCGACGTAATTATCACAATGGTAGAGGATAAACTGAAAGAAAAAGATGGGTTCCAGGGCCGGTTGTATGCTTGATTTTCTTTATTTTTGGCCTTCCTTTTTCAGTAATTATTGACATTGTTAATTATATAACTTTTTATGGAGAAATCGGAGAATACCATGGTTGACCGGATGCTGGGGTCCATTGAGCGGGTTGGTAACAGGCTGCCCCACCCGGCCACCTTATTTGCAATGTTTGCATTTGCCATTATCCTGTTGAGCGGCATCGCCTCTTTATTTAATCTGTCGTCGGTACACCCCGGCACAGGAGAGGAAGTAGAGGCTTTTAACCTGCTCAGCCGCGAAGGCCTGCACATGATCATGACCAACATGGTTGTTAATTTCACCTCTTTTGCTCCACTGGGCACGGTACTGGTTGCCCTGCTGGGTATCGGGGTGGCAGAATCCAGTGGCCTGATGTCCACCAGCCTGCGCTTGCTGGTTTTATCCGCACCCAAGAAGTTACTTACTTTTGCCATCGTTTTCGCCGGTATTCTTTCCAATACTGCCAGTGAGGTCGGATATGTGGTACTGGTTCCCCTGGGCGGGATGATCTTCCTGGCCGTGGGGCGAAACCCCATTGCGGGTATTGCGGCTGCCTTTGCCGGTGTGTCGGGGGGGTATTCGGCCAACCTTTTGCTGGGAACCATTGATCCGCTGCTTGCCGGATTGTCCGAAGAGGCAGCCCGGATCATTGAGCCCTCCTATACTGTGAACCCCACAGCCAACTACTACTTTATGTTTGTTTCAACCTTTTTCATTGCCTATATCGGCACATGGGTGACAGAAAAAATAGTGGTTCCCCGGCTTGGAGAGTACAAAGGAGATGCCCAGCCTGAAGAAATCAAGCAGCTCAGCAGCAATGAGCGCAGGGGGATGCGGGCCACATTCTGGGCCCTGGTGGGTATCGCCCTGCTGCTGTTATGGAGCGCTGTGCCCATCGAGGGTGGAATCTGGTCATCCATACCCGGGTCAGGATTCATGCGCGACCCTGAAACCGGAAACCTGCTCCGGTCACCGTTTATGAGCGGCATTGTGGCCATCATCTTCCTGGTGGCGGCCATACTGGGTATCGTTTACGGGATTGCTGCCAAAACACTTGAGAGTAACAAAGATGTGATTCTCGGGATGGGTAAGTCCATGTCTACGTTGGGTACCTATATCGTACTGGTATTTTTTGCCGCGCAGTTTGTGGCCTATTTTAACTGGACCAACCTGGGCCTGATCTTCGCCATTGAAGGGGCGAACTTCATCGGTTCACTTGGTTTCGGACGCATACCCCTGATGATCGCCCTGGTGCTCATCGCCGCGTTTATCAACCTGGTTGTGGGAAGTGCCTCGGCCAAATGGGCCATCATGGCCCCCGTATTCATCCCCATGTTCATGTTGCTGGGCTACTCACCGGAATTCACCCAGCTGGCATATCGCGTGGGTGACAGTGTGACCAATGTGATTGCCCCGATGATGTCCTATTTTGCGATGATCGTTGCTTTCATGGAGCGTTATGACAAGAAAGCGGGAATCGGAACCATCATTGCCACCATGTTGCCCTATACAGTTATCTTTTTGGGTACATGGCTGGCCATGCTCATTCTCTGGATATTGCTGGGGATTCCGATTGGTCCCGGATCACCCTTGTTTTTTGAACTGTAAAAAAGCCTGACTCGTCCGCCGGATGAGCCCACGCCTGCTTTGCCAGGCACATGTGATGTTCTGCAGTACCCGGGTGGGCTGTAAACGGTATCCAAACCGCATCTCTTCGGGGGTGCGGTTTTTTACTTAAAAAACTTTGTATCTTTATTAACCCGGAAAATAAAATTCTATCAGGATGAAAAGCAGTAATACCCTACTTGTGCCGTTTGACTTTTCGGATGTGGCCGGCTATGCCCTGGATCATGCTTCTGCCATTGCCCAAATGTTCAATTACCGCATTGTGCTGTTGCATGTAGCAGGAAAACTGGAGAAAGGCATCAAGGAGGAATCGGAGGTGGAGCAGAATCTGGCCAACATTGCTTCCTGGCTTGCTGACAGCCATGGAGTGAAGGTCCAGTATATGATCCGCAGTGGCAATATCCTGAAAATGATCAATGCAGTGGCAGATAAATTACAGGTGTCTTTCATCGTGATGGGTGTGCACGGAAAACAGGGAATCCCCCTGATGGCTGAGAGTTACGCCTATAAGGTGGTGTGCCGTGCCAACGCTCCTGTGCTCGTGGTTAAAGACAAGCATCATCACCTGGGTTACCGGAACATTGTGATCCCCATTGACTTTTCAAAAAGAAGCAGCCAGAAAATTACCCAGGCCATCAAATTTGCCAACTTTTTCGATGCACACATCCGTGTATTCGGTTTCCTGTCTTCTGCTAACAAAGCCAAAATCATTAACAAAGAGGCATTGCTGAAAAGCGTAACTAATGTGTTCCAGGAAAACAATGTAAAGGTTACCACCGATCTTGTAGTAGATCCTGGGATGGATTGGTCGGAGGCTTTGATTGTTTTTGCCAGGAAAGTGGAAGCCGAACTGATCATGATTGTTGCGGAACGGGGTGGGCGCATCCAGGAAATTTTTGCCCCGAATTATACGGAAAAGATTCTAGACAAGGTTGATGTTCCGGTGCTGACCATTGCCCCCTGTGATGAAGATCTGGCAAAGGAATCAGAGTATAGCCGAAAATGGCTCTTCACCCCCTTCCTGGACCCGTTGGGGCTCATCGTCAGGCCACCACAAAAAAAGGATTAATGGGTTAACTTATTGTAGCTTATGATTGATTTTGACAACACAGAAATTGCCTTCAGAGATAAAACCAATTACGAACTCAAAAAAGCCCGCTGGCTGTTCAGCCTTGTGGGTAGTGATCCGCTGGTAAAAACAGGCTCAGTTCTGCTGCAAGGGGCGCTGCGGGTAAAACTGCCTGTCAGCTGGGCGCTAAAACCAACGGTATTCAACCATTTCTGCGGTGGGGAAACCATTAATGAATGTGATCCGACCATTCAGAAACTGGGAGAATCCAATGTGCTGACCATTCTTGATTATTCTGCCGAGGGCAAGGACAATGAAGAGGATTTTGAATATACCCGGCAGCAAATACAGGCCACCATTGATAAGGCTGTGGAGCACAGACACATCCCCTATGCGGTTTTTAAGCCATCCGGACTTGCCCGGGAGGCCTTGCTTGAAAAAGTGCAGGCCGGGCATCAACTAACCGACAGTGAGCAACAGGAAATGGACCGGGTGAAGACCCGTTTTGATGACATTATTGCGTATGGGGCCAAAAGGGGTATACCCGTCATGGTCGATTCCGAAGAAACATGGATACAGGAAGTGGTTGATGGAATGGTGGACGATCTGATGCTGCGTTACAACAAAGAAAAACCTATTGTTTTCAATACACTACAGATGTACCGCCATGACCGGCTTGACTATCTGAAAAAGACCATTGTGCGATGCCGTGAGAAGGGTGTATATCCGGCCTTTAAGCTGGTCCGGGGTGCTTATATGGAAAAAGAGCGTGAGCATGCCCGGAAAGCAGGTAATTCCTCCCCGATCTATCCCGATAAAGCATCCACTGACAAGGCTTTTGATGAAGCAACGGCCATTTGTCTTGCCAATGCAGATGAGGTGGCGGTTTGTATTGCAACTCATAATGAGATCAGCTGTCTGAAGGCTGCGGACGTGATCACCACCAACTCTTTGCCTCTTGACCATCCCCACATTTCTTTTGCCCAGCTTTTAGGGATGAGTGACCATATTTCCTATAACCTGGCCGCTGCAGGGTACAATGTATGTAAATACGTTCCCTACGGCCCGGTAGAAACCGTTGTCCCTTACCTGATCAGGCGGGCGGAAGAAAATACGTCCGTGGCCGGGCAGACATCACGCGAACTTTTCCTGATCAAAAAAGAATTACGTCGTCGTAAAGGTGCATGATTGCTGTATTCAGTGATGATCAGGTGATGATCCGGGCAAAACAATCTAAAGGCTACGGCCCGCTGCCTTCTGTTTTCTTTGCCTGACCGCCTCAAAGGTGAGGATGGCAGCAGATGCCGCAAGGTTCAGTGAATCAATCCTTCCTGCCATGGGTATCCTGATGTGCTGATGAGATGCCGCCCGCCACGCTTCCGACACGCCTTTGTCTTCCGCCCCGAAAACCAGGGCGACAGCTCCGGTCATATCTGCTTCATCGTAGGGGATGCTGGTTTGCAGAATGGCTGAAAGTATTTCCGGGGGAGCTCCCTTCCAGTTTCCCGGCCTGGTCAGCCAGTGAATGGCTTCCTGGTTGCTACACCTTGCCACAGGAACGGTAAACAGGCAGCCCAGGCTGGACCGTATGGCATTGGGGTTGTAAAGGTCTGTACGGCTGTCTGTCAGTATCAGGGCATCCACCCCTGCGGCATCGGCAGTGCGCAGGATGGCTCCCAGGTTTCCCGGTTTTTCCACCCCTTCAATAACCAGCAGAAGCGGTGATTCAGGCAGAGATAGTTTTTCAGGGGAGAGATTTTCCTGTTTTGCCACCAGCATAACTCCTTCCGCATCTCTGCGGTAGGCAAGCTTGTTGTAAACAGCCCGGCTTACCGTGGTAACCGGATGGGTTTCCTGGTCAGGATCAGGGCCTGGCAACGGATAGGCCGGATCCTCCAGGTAGATGTCCGGGCAAATCAGCAGGTAGACAGGTTGGATCCCCGAAGAGAGAGCCAGGGAGACTTCCCTTCTTCCTTCCGCTACAAACATGCCTGATTTCCGGCGTTCGGATGATTTTTGCTGAAGTCTGGCAATGTTTTTCACCAGCTGATTCTGCACGCTACTGATTTTTTCTTCCATGTCTGGATGCCTGGTTAAAAATTCCTGCATTACCTGAAAACCCGTCGATGCATTGCAAAGGTAGCAAATGCCAGTGTATAGCAGCCCACGGCAACAGCCATCACCAACATAAATCCTGCCTCCAAGGCAATCAGCGTTGCCAGGGATGTGCTGATGACAGATACCGAGCCATCAATCCCGTATGCCCAGGGAACCTGGCTTTTATCGTAGCCGGAAAGGTATCTGATACCAAAGGGAAACATCATCCCTTTGAAAAATGCAGGGACACCGATGAGTATGAGGCTCAGGATGATTTTTGCAGCCAGGGGCCCGGCAATACTCCATTGGAGGATGGGTGTGAGGAAGAAGGTATAACCAAGCAGCAGCATGGCAACCAGCATGCCCATGCTTGAAATGGTCGCGGGAGTGGCCGGTAAACGGTTTGAAGTCAGGCTTCCCATGCCGCTGGCGATCAGCATGGTACTGATCACTGCCGAAAGGGCGAATACAGGCTCACCAAAATACAGGACAAAACGCTGTATGAGAATGATCTCCACGAACATGTATCCCACCCCGAGTGCCCCGAAATATAGCAGGGTGCCTCCCTTTCGCCGGTGGCTTTTCCGTATGCGGAGTAAGGGAAGCAGGATGAATAAAACCGCCAGGATGGTGCTTTGTACCAGGGTTACTACCACAATGAGGTAACCCAGTTCCAGGAACGGGACCTGGTCCTGCCCGAAAAGCGCTGACATCTTTCCGATGTTTCCGATTCTCAGAAATTGGGCAAAATAAGGCTTGTTGTCGGTGGCCGGATCAATCATGAAGCCATAGTCCTGCAGGAATGACTGATCACCTTCCATGATCCTGTCTGCATAAACAAATAAATCTTCATCTTCCAGCACATTGAACTGCTGTCTTTCCCCGTGGCTGATGTCAGGAAGCAGCAGAGGGTCAAAATACTTCTCCCTGCAAAGGTTCCGGATCCGACCGGCCTCCTCAGTGGTTAACGGAGACTTCTTCATGGCGAAGGAAATGGTTCCCCATGAGCGGATGGCTGCAATGTGATCTTCCGGGTTACTGATGCCATTGTCTTCCAGGGTGGCTACCAGTGTGGCGAGAAGTTTCAGGCTGGTACGTGAAGGATAGTCGATCCAGGTGGATACGGCAATGAACCCGTCATCTTTGAGGTGTTCCCACATCAGGCCGAAAGATTCAACCGTCATGGTGTAATCCTCCCGGAGTGCATTGATCCCTGCAGTACCCCCGAAAGCATCCTGCTGAGGCAGAATGATCAGGTCGTAACTTCCCTTTGCTCCGGAGGCCAGAAAGTTGCGTGGTTCTACCTGGTAGATGTCCAGGCTGTCGTGTAAGAACAGCCGTCCTGATTCTTCCGCGAATTCGTTTTGCATGACAGAAACCACCCCCCGGTTGGGAATTACGGCATCAATGTGTCCGGCCCCCCGGGTGAATGCATGGGCCAGTGGGGCGCCTTCCCCCGCATTCATCATGAGTACCCGCTTTTTCTTAGCGACGACCCATGGCAGTTCCTGGGTGGTCTGGTCAAGAATGTGTTCGGTCTGGCCCGGTTGGTAACCGGGGATCACCCCGTAGCGATTGGCATTTACAAAGATGTTCTTCTTTACCGGTACATCACCGGTATAAGACAGGCTGAGTGCGGGAGCAAACCGGAGGGCCGGAGAAGAAGCCACTTCAATGAACCCGTGTATGTCTGGCTGGCTGTGGATAATTTCAGCCTCTGGCAGGTCCATGGTACGGGCCAGGTCTTTGTACTCCGATAAGGGGATGTCACCGGGCCTGCTGATCAGAACAATGGCCACGGCAAGAGAAAGCCCTGCAATACTCAGTTGCAGGGTTCGGCGTACCGGGGTCAGCATGACAAGGGCCGCCATCACCGCAAAAACCCCCACAACGGCCGGCACCTGCTGTGGCATTAATCTGTCCAGCAAAAACAAGACAAGCAATCCGCCAATTCCGGAACCAACCAGGTTTGCGAAGTAATAAGTCCCGATCTTTGATGAATACTTGATGAATATAATACCGATGGCAAGGGCTCCCGTGAAAAACGGGATAAAGTAGATGATGTAATTGGCTGCCAGGATAGGGAATTGGGAAGATTCAACAAACAGCAGGTATACATCGAACCGGAAAAACTCCATGCGGGTCAGATGAAAAGTGACCATCATAAACAGCCCGCTGACACTCATAAGTAGAGGAACAAGCCACCGTGAGGCCTTGATGAGCCTTTCCCTGGCCAGCGCCAAAAGCGTGCCGCCTGCCCCGAATCCGAGCATCGCAACGGAGATGATCATATAGGCGAAATGATGCCACTGTACAATGGAGATCAGCTGCATCAGCCCCAGCTGGAAGGCAATGATTGCGGCAGAGTAAAGCCCGAGACTGATGATGAGTCTTATACTGACGTGCTTTCCGGATCCCTCCATCTTGCTTATTCTTCTTCTCTTTCAAAAGGTACAAACCGGACCGGCATCAGGCTCTGTGTGGTGAGCTCACCGTCATCCTCTTTTTTTACCAGCATCAATTGTTGTGTCTGGAAAGGAGAGCCCACCGGAATTACCATTTTGCCACCCTCTTTCAGCTGATCAATCAGCGGCGGAGGAATATATTCGGCTGCTGCAGTAACTACGATGGCATCAAATGGAGCATGTTCCTCCCAGCCATAATAGCCGTCTGCAATTTTTACATGCACATTGTCGTATTGGGATTCCAGTCGCCGGCGGGCCTGCACCCCCAGCTCCCTGATGATCTCAATGGTATAAACCTGGTCCGCAATCTCGCCCAGTACAGCCGCCTGGTAGCCTGAGCCGGTGCCTATTTCCAGTACTTTGAAGTCGTTGTTGGGGTCGATCAGTGCCGTCATGAACCCCACGATGAAAGGCTGGGAAATTGTTTGCCCGTGACCTATGGCCAGGGGTCTGTCGTCATAGGCAAAGCGCCTTTGTGAGGCAGGCACATAGAGGTGACGGGGTACTGTACGCATTGCCTCGAGGGTGGCATCGTGGTTGATCCCGCGGGCCTGCACCTGATCGCGGACCATACGTGTGCGTTCGCGCTGCATCCCGTCTGCGAAGGCATTAAAAGATGCCAGCAGGATCGTACAGATGATTGTCAGGAAAAGAATTTTTTTGATTGGATGGTGCATGCCTCCTCCCTGGTAAAAGTGAATGGTCATCGGTATCTAATTATCACAAATATAATGGATTACCGCCTGAAAAACAACCCGGGATCAGGATAAACTGAGTAAAAAATCCATGGTATCCACCCCGTCGGCATAGTCGCCGGGGCCCGGCTGCTGACTTTCACCGGGCAGGACGGTTTCCACACCGGGCAGGTTGATTTCTGCCCCGGGGTGGTCCATTCCTGTGCCAGTCAGGACCTTACCTGTGCCAGGCAAGACAGTTGTCCTGTTGCCCGGCAGAAAATCGCCTGCGGCCACCACACACTGCAGGCGGTCTTTTTTCTCCATTAAGAATGCCGCGGCCTCCGGGAAATTGCGGTAGCGTGAATAATGCACCACGGAAACAGGGGAGGCTGTCCGGGCACTTTCGGCCAGGAGGCAGCACCCGGCATCTGTGAAAGGCTGTTCCTTCAACGTGAAAAGCGCCTTGTGGTAGGTGAGGTTATGCCGGTATTTCGGGTGTCCGGTAATGGATTTGAAAGGCACCCAGGCTGCGGCCAGGCGGGAGAGGTCAAAATCTTCCGGAATCAGTAAATGAGAGACATTACGGCATCCCAGTCCGAAATAAGAAAACACATCTTTCCCGAGTGCCTCCAGGACAGCTTCCGGCTCCCGGCCGGAAAGCACCGCGGCGCTGTTGCGGTTTTTTCGTATGATGCGTGGTTTGTCTCCGAACCGGAACTCAAAATACCTGGCCGTGTTGTCACTCCCGGTGGCGATCACCGCCCCGACATCCCCGGAATCAATTTGCCCTGAAGTGAATGCAATGAATTTTTCCAGGCCCGGGGCATGCCTTGTGAGCATGCGGGCCACTGTGACGGGCAGTACCGGATCCTGCGAAGACAGTTTGCCAAGGAAGTGGTGGCCGGAAAACAACACACACATGAAATCATGAAAGCCCACCAGCGGAATGTTGCCGGCCATGATCACTGCAACGGTTTTCGGTGCCTGTACCTCCTGCAGCCCTCGTGCCTCTTGCGGCTCCCCTGCCTTTTGCGGCTCCCCTGCCACTTGCGGTCCCCGTGCCTCCTGCAGCCGTTTTGCATACCCGCCGGCCCAGGTTTCCAGTTTGTCTTTTTGCAGCATCCGGCCCAGTGCATCCAGGGCCCCGGCGGTTTCCTGCCTGGTAAACCAGGGGTTATGTACCCTGCTTGCTTCCACACTATCCAAAAGCGACTGCACTCCCGGGCCATGCCTTTGAACCAGGTAGTTTTCATCATTACCACGGCCACTGTTACCCCTGTTGCCGTCTTCGCCGGTGCCGCTAATGTCATTGCTGTTACTTCCGGTATTGTTGTTATCAACGGCACCGC
>CAYXEH010000044.1:18764-22224 GCA_964463915.1 uncultured Bacteroidales bacterium
ATCAACGGCACCGCCGTCATCAACAGTCACACCACGGTAACCCCGGTTCAGCAGCCTGGCTGCCTGTCTCATCTCATTGCCCAGTTCGCTGAATGCATGTATTATTTGCTGCAGGTCCGGTTTGGTCATCGTCATGTATTGTCAAACATTGATAAATCCGCTAAATTTGCAAGGAATCCGGCTTGGTTTTCGTAGTAACCGGAACAGTAAAGTTACAAGATTCACTGGTATCAGCCGTAAAATTTGCCTTATGATCAGGACTGCCTTGTTTATCGTTTTGCATGCCTTCCTCTCCGGCGGCCTGGTTTCTGCCGGTGGCGGTTTGCAGGAGGCGGATCCGGATTCCCTGTTTTTCAGGGAGGCAGAGGATTCACTTCGTGCCCTGGCCACCCGTATAGTGCGTCCCGAAGGGGATGAGGAGAGGCTTCAAAACAACCAGGAGTTCAAGACGCATTTAAACGAGGTGCTGGCCCATGAAGGATCATTCAATTACCCGCTTGACTCCCTGGGTCCGGTATCGGTGTTGTATGCCCCGGATAAGCATTTCCGGCTCTTTACCTGGTATGTGCCGCTTTCCGGGCAGGAATTCCGTTATTTTGGTTATTTGCAGCGTGGCCCCGAAGAAGCCCTCAATGATGCATTGTATGAATTAACTGACAACACCGGGCAGATCGGGGAGGAGGAAGCCGGAGTTCTTGACCCGGGTAACTGGTACGGAGCGTATTATTATGAGGTCATTCATCATCAGGATGAAGCAGGGAAGGATTTGTATACACTTTTGGGATGGAAGGGAAATAACTCCCGGACACGGATCAGGGTGATTGAACCCCTGGTGATCCGGCAGGGCGATCCCGTTTTCGGTCATCGTGTTTTTGATGGCCCGTATGCCGGGAATCACCGGGTGATCTTTCAATACTCAGCCGCCGTGTCAATGAGCCTGCAGTATGAGCAGGATTTCTTCCAAAAGGGCGACAGCTTGTACCACATGATCGTATTTGACAGGCTGGAGCCCCAGAATGAGCGTCTCAGAGGTCATTACCAATTCTATAAACCCGAGGTGAATATTTTCGATGGGATGTATTTTGAGGATGGCAGATGGGTGCTGGTAGAAGATGTGGATGCACGAATGCCGGCCCCTGAAGAAAAATAATTTTCCCATCTATGCTGGAAAATCTTAAAAAAAGTTGCATCTTGCAGCAAGATTTACAGACAGGTTTTTGTAATTAATTTTAAGGAATTCCAATTGTTTTCTGGTGACCGGATATCCATCGGTTCGCCGGGATTTTTTTTCATTTTTCATACAAAATTTAATTAATCACCCATAAAACCACAAACAATGAAAAAACATAATTTTAGTGCCGGACCCTCCATTTTGTCAAAAGAAGTGATTGAAAACACTGCCGAAGCAGTGAAAGACCTGAATGGAATCGGGTTGTCGGTGATGGAACTGTCCCATCGCGGCAAGGAATTTCAGGCCGTTATGGATGAATCCGTGGCCCTTTTCAAGGAATTGCTGGACATTCCGGACAATTACCATGTACTCTTCCTGGGTGGTGGCGCCAGTATGCAGTTTTGCATGGTCCCTTTCAACCTTCTGAACAAAAAAGCGGCCTACCTGGAAACGGGTACCTGGGCCAAGAAAGCCATCAAAGAAGCCAAAGGCTTTGGTGAGGTGGATGTGGTAGCCAGCTCGGCGGACAAAAACTTTAATTACATTCCCAAAGATTTCAAGATTCCCGCGGATGCGGATTATTTCCACATCACCACCAACAACACCATTGCCGGAACAGAGATCTTTGAAGACTATGACAGCCCTGTGCCATTGGTGGCTGACATGAGCTCTGATATTTTCAGCCGCCCGGTGGATGTATCCAAATATGCCATCATTTACGGCGGTGCACAAAAGAACCTCGGACCTGCCGGTGTTACTTTTGTGATCATCCGTGATGACATCCTGGGTAAAGTGGACAGGTACATCCCCACTATGCTGAACTATCAGACCCACATCGACCAGGGTTCGATGTTCAACACCCCTCCCTGTCTGCCCATCTACACATGCATGGAAACCCTTCGCTGGCTGAAGAAGCTGGGCGGTGTAAAGGTGATGCAGAAGATGAACCATGAGAAAGCCGATCTGCTGTACGGAGAAATTGAGCGCAACCAGCTGTTTGAAGGCACTGCCGAAAAAGACAGCCGTTCCATTATGAACATTTGCTTTGTGATGAAGCCCGAATACCAGGAACTGGAAAAAGAATTCCTGGAGTTTGCCACCTCAAAAGGCATGGTCGGACTTAAAGGACACCGTTCGGTAGGCGGATTCAGGGCTTCTACCTACAATGCCCTGCCCCTGGAAAGCGTTCAGGCTCTCGTGGATGCCATGCAGGAATTTGAAAAGAAACACGCAAAATAGGTTTGCCTGTGGCAATATGCTCCCGGCCGGATTTCCCAGGCCGGGAGAACCTTTTATGAACCAAAAAATATACAAGTTATGAAGAAAGTTCTTGTAGCAACTGTAAAGCCTTTTGCTCCTGCTGCAGTAGACGGCATCCGGGAAGTGCTGGACAAAGCAGGGTATGAAATGGTATTGCTGGAAAAATATACCTCTCCCGACGAGTGGAAAGAGGCTGCCGCTGATGTGGATGCCATGATCATCCGCAGTGACAAGGCCACGGCTGATATCATAGAAGCAGCCAAAAACCTTAAGGTGATTGTAAGGGCCGGTGCCGGTTACGACAATGTGGACCTGGATGCCTGCAACAAAAATGACGTGGTGGCCATGAATACCCCCGGTCAGAACTCCAACGCGGTGGCCGAACTGGCATTCGGCATGATGCTGTATCATGTGAGGAAAGGTTTTGACGGCAGTTCAGGTACCGAATTGCGTGGCAAGAAACTGGGAATCCATGCTTATGGCCACGTAGGTAAATTCGTGGCGGACATCGCCAAAGGATTTGGTATGGACCTGTATGCCTTTGATCCCTTTGTGGACAATGCCGAAATAGAGAAGGACGGAATCAAGCCGCTCAGCTCAGAGCAGGAGCTATACAAAACATGCAATTTTGTTTCCCTGCATATCCCGGCCAACGATAAAACCAGGAAATCGATCGGTTATGACCTGCTTTCCTTGATGCCCAAAAATGGCGTGTTGGTCAATACCGCCAGGAAAGAGGTGATCGATGAGGAAGGCTTGCTGAAGCTCATGAAAGAGCGTTCCGATTTCAGTTATTTATCGGATGTGGCACCCGACTGCCGTGAGGAAATTGAAAGCAAATACCCCGGACGGTATGTGTTTACCGCCAAGAAAATGGGCGCACAAACCTCCGAAGCCAATATTAACGCAGGAATTGCAGCGGCGACGCAGATTGTGAATTACCTGGAGAAGGGAGATACTACCTTCCAGGTAAATAAATAATGTAGTTGGTTGTTGGTTCTCATGGGCAGCGTGAAGGGGAAAACCAAC
>CAYXEH010000045.1:0-21351 GCA_964463915.1 uncultured Bacteroidales bacterium
AAGCAAGACATGCAAAGGCATGGAAGGGGTCCACTCTTCTCCCCTGATCTTCATCCGGGCAATACTTTTTTGCTTGATCTGTCAGAGGGCAACAGGGAATTATATTCACTGGATCTTACTGATACATCCGGACTCAACAAGCTGATATTTAATAAACTGCAGTCAAAAAATGCTGTTTACGCTTACGGCGGATACCTGGAAGACAGGGCGGTGTACAAACGCAGTCCTTTGTTTGCGGCCTCAAGTCAGCAATCAAGAAGCATCCATCTTGGAATTGATATATGGGCCAAAGCAAATTCTCCAGTCTACCTGCCAATGGATGGAAAGATCCACAGTTTCAGGAACAATGACAATTACGGTGATTACGGGCCGACCATCATCGTAGAACATCAGTCGGGAGATACAAGGTTTTATACCCTTTACGGCCACCTGACCGCTGATTCACTTAAAGACAAATCAATCGGAATGACCTTTCAGGCAGGGGAAATTCTCTGCCGTATCGGAGATGCCCCGGATAACGGCGACTGGCCACCCCATCTGCATTTCCAGATCATTGCAGACATGCAAGGCCGGACGGGTGATTTCCCAGGGGTATGTACAAAGGATGAGCAACCACATTATGAGAAGATCTGCCCTGACCCGGGGGTATTTTTTCCCAAACTCCATCAACAGAGAGGGTAGAAAGGGCAAAAACAGCCTGCAATCAGTTTATTTCTCATGGGATATGGCCAAAGGCTACGATTTATAGAGATTTATAGAGCTACCCATATATTTTGTTGTTTTGGAATAATATATCATATAATTTTGTCGGGTTGATTTACATCGTTTACCAAAGTTGTTAAAATAATGGATATTTTTTCCAAAGCGACTGCCAAAATGGGGCCATTGGGCCAGTATGCCAGCCAGGTTCACGGCTATTTTACCTTTCCGAAACTGGAAGGGGAAATTTCCAACAGAATGAAATTCAGGGGAGAAGAGAAACTCGTCTGGAGTCTCAATAATTACCTGGGACTGGCAAACCACCCAGAAGTACGAAAAACCGATGCAGAAGCTGCTAAAGAATACGGACTTGCCCTCCCTATGGGGGCGCGGATGATGTCGGGTCAGACCGAACTGCATGAGCAACTGGAAAATGAGCTGGCTGCCTTTGTTGGAAAAGAAGCGGCCTATCTTCTGAATTTTGGTTACCAGGGCATGGTTTCCATCATTGATGCATTGATCGACAGGCAGGATGTGGTTGTGTATGACAGCGAGGCACATGCCTGTATTATTGACGGTCTTCGCATGCACATGGGGAAACGCTTTGTCTATCCGCACAATAATATCAGCAATTTACGGAACCAATTGCAGCGTGCCACGAAAATTACCGAGAATACAGGTGGAGGCATACTGGTGATCACCGAAGGGGTCTTTGGGATGTCAGGAGACCTGGGTAAACTGGATGAAATCGCCGCATTGAAGAAGGAATTCAACTTCAGGCTTTTGGTGGATGATGCCCATGGTGTGGGTACCATGGGGGCAACCGGTGCAGGCACCGGTGAACACTTTGGGGTGCAGGACGAAATAGATGTGTTTTTCGGCACCTTTGCCAAATCTTTTGCTTCCATTGGCGCTTTTGTGGCTGCTCCCAGGGAGATCATCACCTACCTGACGTACAATATGCGTAGCCAGATATTCGCAAAATCATTGCCTATGCCCCTGGTAGTGGGTGCATTGAAACGACTCGAGCTAATTCAAAACAATCCCGGTTTAAAGGAAAAGCTCTGGACCATTGCCACTGCGCTTCAGAAAGGGCTTAAGAACAGGGGATTCAATATAGGTAACACCCAATCACCCGTCACTCCGGTTGTACTAAGCGGAGACACACCGGAAGGAGCAAACCTGGCCCATGACCTGAGGGAAAATTTCAACTTGTTCTGCTCGGTGGTGGCTTATCCGGTAGTGCCAAAAGGAACAATCATTCTCCGGCTGATCCCAACTGCAGTTCACACCCTGGAAGATGTGGAATATACCCTGGATGCTTTTTCCCAGGTCAAAGACAAGCTGGATAAAGGAGAATATGCCACTGGCAAAATCGTGGATGTGCTATAGCAATCAATATAATTTAGATCTTTTCAGCAAAAAAGAAAGCAGCACATTTTCATATCCCTGGTTGATGCCTGCTGAGACAAAATCTATTTTGTATTGCATACACTTAAGGCGTAATTCCTCGTAATAGTCCTGCATCTGCCTGACATATTTTTCTTTCAGATCTGCCGGGTTCAGGCGTATCATCCGGCCTGTTTCCATATCCACAAAACGGTAAGGGCGATTGCTGTAATCAAATTCCAGCTCTTTCTCCTGTTCGTGCACATGAAAAAGGATCACTTCATGTTTATTGTGTTTCAGGTGCTGCAAGGCGGAAAAAAGGGATTCCGGACTCCCCTCATTATCCAGCATGTCGGAAAAGATGACTATCAGTGATCGTTTATGGACCTTTTCAGCCAGCAAATGCAACAACTCAGCGGTGCCGGTGGTTTTTCTTTCTCCCTCTTTGTCAGGATGCTGCAAACGCTCCAGTTGGGTAAACAACATGCTGTGATGTACACTATTTGACCGTGCAGCTGTGTGCAATTCCATTTGATCAGATAAGACACTGAGCCCTACCGCATCTCGCTGTCTCCTCAACAAATAGGTTAAGGCAGCCGCACATTCCACAGAAAAAGCAATTTTGGAATATTTGTTTCCGTTCTGATCCCTTCCCATAAAATGCATAGAGGATGAGTTGTCTACCACAATCTGGCAACGCAAATTGGTTTCCTCCTCAAAACGCTTAACAAATAATTTTTCGGTTCGGGCATACAATTTCCAGTCAATATGCCGGGTACTTTCCCCGGGATTGTATATCCGGTGTTCCGCAAATTCAACAGAAAACCCGTGAAAAGGGCTTTTATGCATACCCGTAATAAACCCTTCCACTACCTGGCGGGCGAGCAACTCCAGATTTCCAAAGCGTCCCGGAAGGTCAGGATCAATTTTTCTAATCAAAAAGAAGAAAATTTATTGTACTACAAGAGACTATTAATCTTGTCAACCAGTACATTTTTAGGAACAGCTCCCACTTGTTTGTCAACCACTTCTCCTCCTTTAAAAAACAAAATTGTGGGAATATTCCGGATACCGTACTTCATAGCCACCTCAGGATTGCTGTCTACGTCAACCTTGCCGACAACAGCCCTGTCTTTGTATTCTTCAGCTATCTCTGCCACAATGGGTCCCACCATACGGCATGGTCCGCACCATTCAGCCCAAAAATCGAGTAATACGGGCTTATCTGCTTTCAATACAGTTTCTTCAAAGTTGGAATCGGTAATTTCAAGTGCCATAATTCTATGTTTTAGATTTGTCTGATGAATACAAATATATTACTTCTACACCACAGTGTTAACTATCCGGCGACAATTAATTTAAACGGTATTTGACAGGATAATGTTTTAATAACTCCTGTAAAAAACCGATGGGATCGACTTTAACCGTCCGGGAGATCATTTCCACGGTGCAATTTTCCACGGGATCCTGCAGGTTGACCTTCAACCTGGATCTCCCCTTGTGCTGGTCAGCAATGGTTTTCATTTTTTCCACCAGCAAAGCATCAATGTCACTTACCGGCAGATTCAGGATCAGGTCTGACTGATCATTATCTGCTACCTCGCTCAATAATTGCATGCCCTTTACCCTGATATCAGAATGTGCAGGATTCTTCCAGTTTTGCTGTAGCCTGGCTTTGACCATTACTGCATTCTGAACCACCAGGAAGTGTTTCACTTTCAGGTAATCTTCAGCAAAAATAAAGAGTTGATGTGAGTCTGAATAATCCTCGATCTGGATCATTCCATAAGGTTTCCCGTTTTTGGTATATTTGTGGGTGGCCGCGGTAATGATTCCCGCAAAACAAAGTTCCCTGTTCGTGGCCAGCTGATTGCTTTTCAGATCCCCCACGTTGGTGTTGCAGTAACTTTGAATATGGATCTTAAAATTATCCAGTGGATGACCGGAAATATACATCCCGGTGACCTCTTTCTCTTGCTGCAACATCTCCATCTTTCCCCAGGTTTCACATTCCGGGAGTTCCGGATCAGGAAGCACATCGTCTGCACTTTCCTCAAAAAGATTCATCTGTGAGGTATTCTCACGGAGCAGTACCTGCTGGGTATGCCTGATCACCTTATCTAGAAAATTACTGGCCCCATTGTCATCGGTATGGAAGAACTGTGCACGATGGCATTCACTGAAACAATCAAAGGCCCCTGCCCGGGCCAGCGATTCAAAAACCCTTTTGTTTACAGCCCGCAGGTTAACTCTTTTTGCAAAATCAAAAATGTTTTTATACGGACCGTTGACATTTCTTTCGGTAACAATTGTTTCCACCGCCCCTTCTCCTACCCCTTTGATGGCCCCAAGGCCAAAACGGATCTCTCCCTGGTCATTCACCACAAAATTGAAAGTACTTTCATTGACATCAGGCCCGAGCACCGGTATTTTCTGGCGCTGACATTCTTCCATCATAAAGGTGATTTTCTTGATGTCGCTGAAATTGTGGGTCAGTACAGCAGCCATATACTCTGCCGTATAGTTGGCCTTCAGGTAGGCTGTCCGGTAAGCCACAACGGAATAGGCAGCTGAATGAGAACGATTGAATCCATATTGCGCAAATCGGGCCATCACATCAAAAATCTTCTCAGCAGTGGCCTTTTCAATGTCCTTTTCCCGGGCACCTTCAATAAAGAAAGTCTTCTGCCGGTCCATCTCCTCCTTCTTTTTCTTTCCCATGGCGCGTCTGAGAATGTCTGCATTGGCCAGGGAATAGCCAGCCATGATCCGGGCTGCCTGCATGATCTGCTCCTGGTATACCATGATCCCGAAAGTAGGCTCCAGGATATCCTCCAGCCATGGATGCGGATACTCTACCTTTTCCAATCCATGCTTTCGTTTGATATACAAGGGGATAAAATCCATAGGCCCGGGCCGGTAAAGGGCATTCATGGCGATGAGGTCCTCAATATTGGAGGGCTTAAGTTCCTTAAGGTATTCACGCATCCCCTGCGACTCAAACTGAAATGTGCCAATGGTATCACCCCGCTGATACAAGGCATAAGTCTGCTCATCATCCAGCGGAACTTTTTCAATATCGATCTTGCTGCCATAACGCTTTTCGATATTATTAAGCGCTTCTTTGATAATGGAAAGGGTTTTCAGCCCCAGGAAGTCCATCTTAAGCATCCCTACCGATTCCACATGCTTGCCTTCGTATTGTGTGACAGGTAAGTCAGTGTCTTTCTGTGTGCTAAGTGGCAGGCAATCAACAAGATTTTCAGGACCAATGATAACACCGCATGCATGCACACCGGTTTGCCGGTTCGAACCTTCAAGACTTTTCGCGAATTGCAATGTTTCCTTCACCTCGGGCGAAGCTTCTTTCAGTGCTTCCTTCAGTTCAGGAACTTCTTTATAGGCATCCGCCAGGTGGGTTCCGGGTTTTTCGGGCACCAGCTTAGCCAGCCGGTCGGCCTCAGGGAGAGGCAATTTCAAAACTCTTGCCACGTCGCGAATCGACGAACGTGCGGCCATTGTTCCAAAGGTCACAATCTGCGCCACCTTTTCGCGGCCATACTTTTGGATCACATATTCCATCACCTTTTCACGGCCATCATCGTCGAAATCGATGTCAATATCCGGCATGGAAACTCTCTCCGGGTTCAGGAACCGTTCAAACAGCAGGTTATACTTAATGGGGTCAATGGCTGTAATCCCCGTACAATACGCCACTGCAGAACCAGCAGCACTTCCCCTGCCCGGTCCGACAGCCACCTCCATTTCCCTGGCCTTATTAATAAAGTCCTGCACGATCAGGAAATAGCCCGCAAAGCCCATTTCCATAATCACTTTAAGCTCGTAATCCAACCGCTGGCGGATTTCTTCAGTAATCTCCGGGTACAATGCTTTTGCGCCTTCATAGGTCAGATGTCGCAAATAATCGTCCTGGGTTTCAAACCCCTCAGCCAATGGAAAACCGGGAAGCAGCACTTTTTTCGTGGTGATCTCAAAATCATCCACCTTATCTGTTATCTCAACCGTTCCGGACAGCGCGGCAGGTACATCGGAAAACAATTCTGCCATTTCCTTCCGTGTCTTCAGATATTCCTGCCCCGAATATTTCATCCGGGTTTCATCGTCCAGATCACGCCCGGTCTGCAGGCAGATCAATATATCGTGGGCCCGTGCATCTTCCCTGTTGATATAATGACAATCATTGGTAGCAATCAACGAAACACCATATTTCTCAGAAAGCCTGATAAAGGACTGGTTGACTGGTTCCTGCTCTTCCAGTCCGTGACGCTGAAGTTCAAGATAGAAGTCTTCTCCGAATACTTCCAGGTATTCTTTCAGGGCAGCTTCAGCAGCCTCTTCCCCTTTTGTCATGATCAGCTGGGGCAATTCCCCGCCCAGGCATGCAGAGGATGCGATCAACCCTTCGTGATGGGCAAACAACAACTCTTTGTCTATCCTGGGGGTATAATAAAAACCCTCTAGGTAGCCCAAAGAACAGAGTCTGGACAGGTTCTTGTAACCCTGGTAATTCCTGGCCAGCAAAACCATATGGTAACCACTGCGGTCTTCCTTCCCCCGTTTATCTGTCCGGCTCCCTTCCGCCACATAAACTTCACAACCAATAATGGGCTTTATCCCGTATTTACGTGCCACCTCAGTGAACTCGATCACACCGTACATATTCCCATGGTCAGTGATGGCCAGCGCTTTCATCCCGTCTTCCGCAGCCTTTCTCACCAGGGGTTCGATCTGTGCGGCCCCATCCAGGATGGAATATTGTGTATGTACGTGTAAATGAGTAAATTCAGGAATTTCCATAACGGGATATTTTGAAAGATAAAATTAGCGAAAATGCACGAACCTGAAAGGGAAATTCGGGCTGTAATTATTTTTTTAATTCAAAAAAAAATCGGATATTTGCAGCCTTGTTAAAATTTCTATTTCATTATCATTAAACTTTTTATCAATGCCAACAAAAATAAGACTACAGAGAAAAGGTAAAAAGGGACAACCCTTTTATCACCTGGTAGTTGCGGATGGTCGTGCACCCCGAGACGGAAAATTCATCGAGAGACTTGGCAGTTACAATCCCATGACCCACCCTGCTACCATTGATATTGATTTTGACCGTGCATTGCACTGGGTACAGGTGGGTGCGCAGCCTACAGATACTGCACGCAGTATTTTGTCGGTCAGAGGTGTGATGCTGAAACACCATTTGCTGAAGGGAGTTATCAAAGGAGCCCTGACAGAAGAGCAGGCAGAGGAAAAATTTCAGACCTGGGTAAAAGAGAAAGAAGAGAAGCTGGAGCAGGTCCGTAAAGAAACGGAACTTACCAAGAAAGAGAAGGCCAAAAAACGGAAAGAGGAAGAGAAAAAGATCAGTGATCAGCGGGCTGAAGAATTGGCAAAAAAACTGGCCAAAGAAAACCTGAAAGCTGAAGAAGAGGCCAAAGAAGCAGCCGGTGAAGAAGCCCCGGCAGAAGAGCAGGCAGAAGAAACTGCAGAGGAAACTGCAGAAAAAGCCGGGGAAGTTCCACAGAAAGAAGAAGCTCCAAAGAAAGAAGAAGCCGAAAATAAGAAAGAAGCTGAAGCACCCAGGGCCGAAGAGAAAAAAGAAGACGAGGCCAAAAAAGATGAAAACAAGTAATTGTTATTATCTGGGTTATATTTCTAAAACAGTTGGTTACGAGGGGTCATTGATCGCATTTCTGGATGTGGATGACCCCTCGTCCTATAATGACCTGGAGTCGGTTTTCATCATGATGGATGGAAAACTGGTTCCTTTTTTTGTAACAGATATTTCTGTGCGTGCTACCAAAGGAGAGGTGGTCATCCGTTTTGAAGACATTGACAGCATTGGGAAAGCCCGCCACCTATGTAAACGTGACATGTACCTTCCCTTATCCCGGCTTCGTGAATTGCCGGTTGAGGCATTCTATTACCACGACCTGGTCGGATATGAGGCCTGCGATGCGCAGGACCGTTTCCTGGGTGTGATCACAGCGTTTCTTGATTACCCCGGAAATCCGCTTTTCTCTGTCAGCAAACACGGAGAGGAAGATGTCCTTTTCCCTGTGGCAGACGAATTCATCCGCCATATTGACCACGGGAAACAGCGAATTTTCCTGGATCCCCCTGAAGGATTACTGGACCTGAACCGGTAATTCTGTTTTTTCAACTCACAGATCCCGGAGGCAACACGGGTTTCCAGGATCCCGGACGTAACACCGGCTTCTCAGATCCCGGACATAACATGGTTTCAGGAGTTCAGCCTCAGACCTTGAGTTCCTCTCCTTCTGACTTGGCGATAATTACAGCTCCGCAGGTGTCACTCCAGACATTTACGGATGTTCTGAACATATCCAGAATACGCTCCACTGCAAGGATCAGCCCCACACCTTCCAATGGAAGGCCAAGCACCGACAATATGATCGTAATGACCACCAGACCTGCCATGGGAACGCCTGCTGCACCGATGGACGCCAGCAGTGCAGTCATGACTACGATAACCTGTTGAATAAGGCTAAGGTCAATGCCATAGGCCTGGGCAATAAACAGCACGGACACACACTCATAAAGGGCCGTTCCATTCATATTGACAGTGGCACCAAGCGGCAACACAAAACTGGTGACCTTCTTTGACACCCCGCTTTTTTGCTCAACTGCTTCCATGGCAAGGGGAAGCGTGGCACTGCTGCTGGAAGTGGTAAAGGCGGTTAAAAGAGGCACCGACATGGCCTTGATATGAAGCCGCGGATTGACGCCGCCGAGATATCTGAGCAACAAGGGTAAAACAATAAATGAGTGAAAAAGCAATCCCAGAATCACAGCAAGCATATACACACCCATTCGGCTGAATATATTAACCAGGTCGTGGGCCTGTTCTGCCACAATGCCCGATACAATCCCAAAAATACCCAACGGGGCAAATCGTATGATAAACATGGTGATGCGCATCATCACCTCAAAGATTCCGTTAAAACCTTTCTCCAGTGGCTCCTTGTAACGTGGGCCAATTCTTGTGGCAAAGAAACCAAAGAGGATGGCAAAGAAAATAATGGATAACATATCTGTCTCTGCCAGGGCCTGAAAAATATTGGTGGGGATAATTTTCATGAGGGTATCACCAAAGGTAGATGCTCCTGCCTCAAGCTCCACTCCCTCTTCAGTAAGACCCAGATCCGCTCCCACTCCGGGTTTAAATATATTCACCAGGGTAAGCCCGATCACCGCAGCGATCAAACTGGTGACCAGGTAGTAACCAAAAGTTTTGGCACTCATTCGGCCCAGGTTCTGGGCACTCCCCAATCCAAGAACCCCGGAAACAATAGAAGCAAAGATCAATGGCGCAATAATCATCTGAAGTGCCCGCAAAAACAGGTCTCCCATCCAGGTAACATACTCAACCTGTTCCGTAAAAAAATACCCGAACAGCACACTCAGAATCAGTGCAATCAGAATTTGCCAGTGTAATGCAATTTTTTTCATTCAGCCAGATGTTACGAATTAGTATTGATTGATAAAATATGCCGCAATGATACAAAACTCCATTCAGAAATACCAAAAATATTTAACAGGGTGTTCAGCATTACTGAAACACTGTCAGTTGATAATCCGGGCAAAATGCCATTTTGTCTGAAAAAAGGGGTCATCAAGGATTGGTGTGGCTTTTGATTAACCGTGAGTAAAAACATAATATTTATAAATTAATAGGATTAAACATATGAATCTTGATCAATTAACCATAAAATCACAGGAAGCGGTACAAAAAGCGCAGGAAATAGCTGCAGGATACCAGCACCAGGCCATTGAAAACGGACATCTGCTGAAAGGCATTCTGACAGTGGATGACAACGTGGCTCCTTACCTGCTGCGAAAAAACAGCATACGACTGACCACCCTGCAACAGGCACTTGACAGGATCATTGGCCGTTATCCGAAAGTTGCCGGAGGGGAGCCTTACCTGGCCCAGTCAGGGAAACATACATTGCAAACGGCCATGGGCAAAGCCAGAGATATGGGCGATGAGTTCATCTCTGTCGAACATATGCTGCTGGGGCTTATTTCAGGGTCAGATGATGTCGCTCAGTTGTTGAAAGACTCCGGCCTGACCGAAAAAAGCCTGAAAGAAGCCATTAAAGATCTCAGGCAGGGATCAAAAGCAGACAGCCAGTCGGCTGAAGAACGATTCAATGCATTGAGTAAATATGCCAATAACCTCAACGACATGGCTTCCTCCGGCAAACTCGATCCGGTAATCGGCCGTGACGAGGAGATTCGAAGAATCCTGCAGATCCTGTCCAGACGCACAAAGAACAACCCAATTCTGTTGGGTGACCCCGGGGTTGGAAAAACAGCCATTGCAGAAGGTCTGGCACATCGCATCATCAATGGAGATGTGCCGGAAAACCTGAAAAGCAAAATAATCTTTTCCCTTGACATGGGTGCCCTTATTGCAGGTGCCAAATACAAAGGAGAGTTTGAGGAGCGTATTAAAGCTGTCGTAAAAGAAGTGGTGACCTCTGACGGTGAATATGTACTTTTTATTGACGAGATCCATACGCTGGTAGGAGCCGGAGCAGCCGGTGAAGGAGCCATGGATGCAGCCAACATCCTGAAACCGGCACTGGCCAGAGGAGAATTGAGGGCCATTGGTGCCACCACCCTGAAAGAATATCAACGCTATTTTGAGAAAGACAAAGCACTTGAGAGGCGTTTCCAGACTGTGATGGTGGATGAACCCGCCAAGCCGGATGCCATCAGTATCCTCAGAGGCCTCAAGGAAAGGTACGAAACCCATCACCAGGTCAGGATCATGGATGAAGCCATCATTTCAGCCGTAGACCTTTCACACCGCTATATTACAGATCGGTTCCTGCCTGACAAGGCCATTGACCTGATTGATGAAGCGGCTTCAAAGCTCAGGCTGGAAATGAATTCGGTTCCTGAAGAACTGGATGAAGCAGACCGAAAAATCCGGCAGCTCGAAATTGAAAGGGAGGCCATCAAACGGGAAAAGGATGAAGCAAAACTTAGGGTGTTGAACGAGGAACTCGCCAACCTCCAGGAAGAAAGAAATAAGATTAAGGCCAGCTGGGAAAGCGAGAAGGCATTGGTGGACGAAATCCAGCAAAACAAAGCAGCCATTGAAAAGCATCGTTTTGAAGCAGAGCAGGCAGAGCGTAGCGGTGATTTCGGTAAAGTTGCCGAGATTCGCTATGGACGGATCAAGGAAGCAGAAGAGAAGTTGCAGGAACTTCATGAAAAGCTGCAGGAAATGCAGGCGGACTCACCCCTGATCAAAGAGGAGGTGACTGCAGAGGATATTGCGGATGTGGTGTCAAGGTGGACAGGAATCCCTGTCAGCCGGATGCTGCAGAGCGAAAGAGAAAAACTGTTGAAACTCGAGGACGAATTGCACAAACGGGTAGTCGGGCAGGATGAGGCCATTACTGCGGTTTCGGATGCAATCCGTCGCAGCAGGGCCGGTCTTCAGGATCCGAAAAGACCGGTAGGGTCGTTTATTTTTCTTGGAACCACTGGGGTTGGAAAAACCGAGTTGGCCAAGGCCCTGGCTTCTTTCCTTTTCAATGACGAGAATGCCATGGTAAGAATAGACATGTCTGAGTACCAGGAAAGACATGCTGTCAGTCGCTTGATCGGTGCGCCTCCGGGATATGTGGGATATGAGGAAAGCGGCCAGCTAACCGAATCCGTTCGCAGAAAGCCCTATTCGGTTGTTTTACTGGATGAGATTGAAAAGGCCCACGCCGATGTGTTCAATATCCTGCTTCAGGTACTGGAAGATGGCAGGCTGACAGATAATAAAGGCCGTACAGCCGATTTTAAAAACACCATCATCATTATGACCTCCAACATCGGTTCTAATCTGATACAGGAGCGGATGGAACAATTGAGTGATGAAAACAGGGAGGAGGTAATCAAAGATACAAAGGGGCAGGTCATGTCTTTGCTGAAGAAAAGCATACGGCCGGAGTTTTTGAACCGGATCGATGAGATCATCATGTTCAACCCCCTCACCAGGGAGGAGATCAAAGACATTGTCCGGTTGCAGCTGGATTATGTGCATGGCCTGGTAGAAGACAAAAACCTGAATATTGAGGTAAGTGAATCAGCCATTGAATGGATCGCAGCCGCAGGTTTTGATCCCCAGTTCGGTGCCCGCCCGCTGAAACGTGTAATACAACGAAGTATTCTTAATAAATTATCTGTGGAGATGCTG
The DNA here is from genome assembly GCA_964463915.1 of uncultured Bacteroidales bacterium. Taxonomy (GTDB): domain Bacteria; phylum Bacteroidota; class Bacteroidia; order Bacteroidales; family UBA7960; genus PUPG01. Next base: position 12,335 of record CAYXEH010000045.1, read on the forward strand.
GCCGGTAAAATTCCAGCTGAATCCACTGTGCTGGTTGACAGGAAAGGAGAAGAGCTTAGTTTCAAAGTCCGTCAAAAATAGTACTTTTGTGAAAAACTAGGGCTTTTGAACTTTCCTCTCTTCATAGCCGGCAGGATTGGCGGATCCGGAAACGGAAAAAGCTTTACTTCCCTTATCAGGAAGATTGCCATATTGAGCATATCCCTGGGCCTGGCGGTGATGATCATCTCCATGGCTGTAGTAACCGGCTTCCAGGAAGAGATCCGGAATAAGGTAATCGGGTTCGGTTCCCATATACAGATTACCAATTACGACTTTAATATCTCGTATGAGCCTCAGCCCGTCAGTTCGCAGCAGGATTTTTTACCTGATGCCAGCAATCTTGACGGGGTGAGGCACATCCAGTCATTTGCCACCAAACCGGGGATCATCAAAACTGACGAAGATATCCACGGGGTAATCTTTAAAGGAATCGGACCGGACTATGAGTGGGATTTCTTCAGGGAAAGGATGGTAGAAGGGCGCGTGCCGGAAATTCAGGACACCACCCGCACCGATGAAGTGATCATTTCGGCATACATCGCCCGGAATATGCACCTGGAAGTCGATGAGGACCTTTTCCTGTATTTTATCCAGGAACCACCCCGTATAAGAAGGTTAACCATCACCGGAATCTATGACACAGGACTGGAAGAGCTGGACAAAGTATTTACCCTGGGAGATATCCGGCATATTCAGCAATTGAATGACTGGGAAGAAGACCAGATCGGGGGCTTTGAAGTTCTGGTGAATCATTTCGGAAACATTCCACGGGTCAGGGATCAATTGCTTGATCTTGTTCCCTACAGCCTGAATGTGCGATCCATCCGGGATCTCTACCCCCAGATATTTGACTGGCTATCACTTCTGGATATGAATGTTTATGTGATCATCACCCTGATGATCCTGGTAGCCGGCATCAATATGATTACTACTTTACTTATTTCAGTGCTGGAAAAAACCAATGCCATTGGAATACTAAAAGCGATCGGTGCATCCAATTTACTTGTGCGCAGAATTTTCCTTTATCATGCGGGAATGCTGATCGCCAGAGGACTCCTGTGGGGGAATGTGGCCGGGGTACTGGTCTGTCTGATTCAGGCACAGTTCGGACTGTTTACCCTGTCGCCCGAATCTTATTTTGTATCGGAAGTACCAATCAATATGCGATTGAGTCATATTCTGCTGCTCAACGCAGGGACTTTTGCCATTTCCATGGCTATGCTGATCATCCCATCCTACATCATTGCAAGAATATCCCCCGTAAGGGCAATTATTTTCAGGTAAGAAACCAAGTATAAGAGGACGGCTTTCAGAAGATCAGCAATCCGATGCTCACAATAAACTGATTGGGGCGGGTGTCAAAATTGAACTCCCTTCCCGCTACCTCCATGCTGTCACCAAAATCAGACAGGTTGCCTTCATATTTCAGATCCACCAGAAAATTACCCACTTTCAGTCCGACCAGGGCCTGATAACCAACGGTCCAGTCGTTATATCCGAAGGAAATGCCATTGTCTTCTTCAGGGATATACCCACTGGTGCGGTCGATCATATAAGATGCCACCGGCCCGATCCCCACACGCAAAGGTCCGATGTTAAGTCCAGCCACCACAGGCAGACTCAGGTGATTAAACTCCTGGGTAAAAAATTGGGAATCAGATTCCCCTTCAGGCAGATCGTTCTGTGCGTGCAGAACCATTTCCTGTCCGGTCTGGATAAATAAGAACTCAGGCTGAATGAACAGGCCGAGAAATGAAACATGCCCTACCACACCAAAATGGTAGCCGGTATAAGAATCGGACAAAGCCTCCATCGTGCGGCTTCCCCAGCCATTTACGCCGAATTGCACCTCCTGGGAAGATGGAATCGAAGAAAAATTGAAGCCACCCCGTATTCCTAATCCGGAGGCCTGTACACCACTGATTGAAATCAACAGCAATGTTGCCGACAATAAGAATCTCACAGACTTCTTCATATGCTTTAAATTAAATGAATGACACTGACCTTTGTCTCTTAAGATACAAAAAAATTAAGCATCTCTCAGGATTTTCATCTTTTCTTTCAACACATCGATCTCATTACGGGCTTTTTCAATTTTCTCCTCAAACTCGGCTTTGAGTACATCTGCTTTTTTGGAAGAAGCAAAGAAACCAATGTTATTTTCCAGAACCTGGATGTCTGATTCCAGGCTTTTGATCTTACCCGCAACGTAATTCCGCTCTTTATAAATGACATTATCGGCATTGGGGGCATTCTTAAGGTTTTCAATTTTTGTACGAAAGCCCAGGGTGCTTTTGGCTTTTTTGCTGATATTCAGCACATCAAACTGATGATCAATCGCTTTTCGGAACTCGCCCTGAATTTTATCTTTTTGTTTGATGGGCACATGCCCAATGGCCATCCACTGACGCTGAAATTCCTTTAATGTTTCCAGGTTTTCTTTATTGTCGTCTGAATAAGAATGGTTTTTTACCTTTTCGATCAGCTCCTGTTTATTTTTCAGGTTCTCGTCCTGTTTCTCACCAATATTGGCAAAATGTTCCGACTTCCTGTTGAAGAAATGGTCACAGGCCTTACGGAAACGCTTCCAGATCTTATCGGAAAATTTGGCTGGTACCGGGCCAACTTTTTTCCATTCTTTCTGTAAGCGAATCAACTCCTCAGTAGTGGCCTTCCAGTCCTCACTGTCCTTTAATGCTTCGGCCTGAAGACAAAGATTGAGCTTTTGATTGTAATTATCTTTTTGCTGATCCTTGAACCGTCTGAAAAATTCTTTTTTGGCGGAAAAGAATGTATCCAGGGCAGTACGGAAACGGTTCCATATTTCATTGTTCACCTTTTTTGGGGCAAACCCAATGGTTTTCCAGAACTTAAACAGCTCGTTAATCTCCTCTGTTTTCTCCTGCCACTGACGGGGCGTTTCCGGTAAATGTGCACTCAGCTGCTCCGCTTTTTCACACAATACCAGTTTGGCCGCGTAGTTTTTTTTCTGCTCCTCTTTAAGTTTCTCATAATGCTCCTGCCGCCTTTTGTTCAGCTTATCCGTGGCTGCCTTAAAACGATCCCATATCTCATCTTTTTTATCCTTCGGAACGGGACCGGTCTCCTTCCATGCCTCATGCAGCTTTTGTAATTGCTGAAATGACTTGGTTATACTGGATTCAAGCAACAATTCTTCCGCTTTTTCACAAAGACCGGTTTTTACCTCAAGATTCTTCTTCAGGTCCAGGTCTTTCAGCTCCTTATTGATATTAACCTTGTCAAAAAACTTTTCAACCAGGAAATGATAGTTGTTCCAGAGGGTTCCCTTTGCACTTCTTGGTACCGGACCTGCACTTCGCCATCTGTCCTGCAATTCGTGAAAATGGTCATAGGTTCTTTTCAGCTCCTCTTCAGAATCTATCAGGGTACGCAATTCATCAAGAATATGCTCTTTGACCTGCAGGTTTTCCTGCATCTCCTTTTCAAGGGCCTGATCGTATAACGCTTTCTTTTCTTTATAAACGGAAAAAGCTGCATTAAAACGTTCAGTCTGTGGGTCAATCTGTTTTTCTGCCGTATGCCCTTCCGCCTCATCCTTGTCCATCCCTTTCTCATAAGCAACCATATTTTCATCGCGCAGCTGTTTGCGATAGGCGGCTTTTAAAAAACCAATATGACGGCGAATATGATTGATGTCATCAGACTGCACCAATTGCTCAATCATGTCTGTAAGGGCGGGACGATCCATGGCATTGTACCTGGCAGCCAATGTATCATTGTCTTCCTCTGCTTCGCCAGTTACCGCCTCTTCCTCAGCAGTGGGTTCAGGGCCTTCCTGGGGTTTTCCCTCAGCGGTGGGCTCAGGGCCTTCCTGGGGTTTTCCCACAACGGAGGGCTCAGGATCTGACTGGGATTTTTCCTCAACGGTGGGCTCAGGATCTGACTGGGATTTTTCCTCAACAGGCTGTTCCCGGGGCGCATTTTCCAGGGATTCTGCAGATTCCGTGTTTTCTGACTGAGTGAGGTCGGCACTTGTATCACTTGGCCGGGACTCCTCCCCTTCCGGTACTTCTGTCCGGGTATTCCGGGGGTCCAAATTTTCCTTATTTTCCATCAAAAGAAAAGATTTCTCGTTACTAATTAAAGTTATGCAGTTTGTCTTCGTTAATAACACTTGTCGCAAAGTGTGGCAGCCGCCGGGGCGGCAGTTAGTCTCTGGTTACTCTCATAAATACGATACAAAAATAAAAATATTTTGCAGGCAGCTGACTTCCCTGAAAATCTTTAATTTACCTTCTCAAGGGCCTGAGAAAGGTCTGCAATGATGTCATCCGCATTCTCAATACCCACAGAAAACCTAACCAATCCATCTGAAATACCAGACCGTTCCCTGGCTTCCCGGGTCACTTTTGAATGGGTCATAGACGCCGGGTGCTGGATCAGGCTTTCTACTCCACCAAGGGAAACCGCAAGAATTGACAACTGCACATTATTCATCAAAGATTTACCTGCTGTCAACCCACCTTTCAGCCCAAAACTGATCATCGATCCCGGCCCCTTCATCTGCTTTTTGGCAAGCTCATATTGTTTATGAGATTGCAAACCGGGATAGTTCACCCATTCTACTTTCGGATGATCCTCAAGAAAATGCGCTACTTTCATTGCATTCTCCTGAGATCGGTCCATGCGAATGGAAAGTGTTTTAAGCCCCCTGATCACCAGGTAAGCCTGGTGTGGATCCATATTGCATCCCAGGTTGATCATCATGGGGCGAAGCAGGTCATCAAAAGATTTATTCCTGCTTACGATGATCCCTCCTACGACGTCAGCATGCCCATTCAGAAACTTGGTGACAGAATGAAAAACCACATCAAAGCCAAAATCAATGGGCCTTTGCAGGTAGGGGCTGCAAAAAGTGTTGTCAGCCACTGTAATCAGGTTGTGTTCTCTGGCAATTTTTACGGCTTCTTCCAGGTCAGTAATGGCCATGGTTGGATTTGCGGGACTCTCCACATACAACAATTTGGTATTGGGACGAATGGCTTTTCGGATATTTTCCGGATCAGTGGTATCCAGATAGGTTGATTCCACACCGAACTTGCTGTAGTGCTTTTCCATTACCACCCTCGAGGGCCCGTAAACTGCATCAGTGCTGATAATATGGTCACCCTGGTTCAAAAGCCCGCTGTAAATGGTATTAACCGCACCCATTCCGGAACTGGTGGCAATCGCACGGTAACCGTTTTCAAGTTCCGCCACCAACTTTTCAAGGGAATCGATGGTGGGATTGTTCAGACGCGTATAAATATAGCCGTCATCCTCGCCCGCAAAACAGGCAGCCCCGTGATCCGCACTTTTGAACTTAAAGGTACTTGTCTGGTAAATCGGGACGGTCGCACTGCCGAACTGGTCATCAAACATTCCCGCATGAATCAGTTTTGAATCAAATCCAATGTCTTTATTCGCCATAGTAAAAAAGTTAATAGTTATAATGATGTCTGCATCAATAATCGTCCGTACTCAGCATGACCAGCGTGCAATCCTCCACGGTCTCAATGCCCGCCTCTTCAGCCTTTTTTTCTAAACTTCGATTATAAGTGCCCGGGTTAAAGATAATTCTTTTGGGTTTAAGGGAAAGGATATAATCAATATAGGTTTCCTGGTTATCGGGGCCGACATACAAGGTCACTGTATGGATATTATCCAATGGGGGCGTGCCCGTTTTTACCTCCACATCGTCAATGGTCGTTTCCCGTTTACCGATGGCAACCACTTCAATGTTATGTTCTCTCAGTCTTTTAACTGCTTTGGTGGCATACCGTAACGGGTTCGGGCTGGCGCCGATCACAAGCGTCTTCTTCATAATAAGATATATATTATTTCACATTCAGGACAAATTCAGGGCTGTTGGAGATATGTTTCTTCACCGTGCAGGATTCAGCAGCACGAACCACAGAATTCTTATACTGTTCGGGAAAATCGGAAGGCAGCAAGATATCAATCTCGATTGTGCCGATCATCCTGGTTTCCTTGTCATAATGCATCTTCTGAACCAATTCAATTTGTTCGGTTGAAATCCCTCGTTGGTTACAGAAAGCCTGCACATAAAACCCCGCACAGGTGCCGATAGAGGCCAGAAAAAGATCAAAGGGGGCCGGTGCACTTTCATCTCCCCCTGCTTTTTCAGGTTGATCCGTATAAATGGTTAGCCCCTTATAGTGGGCTTCCACTTTCTTATTTTCACCCAGTATGATCTTCATTTCTTTCATAATCCTTGATTTATTATAATACAATGTGATCCGTACGACTTCTCCCACACGTGGCTGCGGCGAGGCTTCATTTATATTAAGTTATAATTCATTCAATTTGTTCAGGAACCATTCAGGCGCCGCGCAGGGCCTCCCGGTCTCTTTTTTGATAAATGCAAGCACCGTATAGCCCTTATTGATCAGCTTTCCGTCCTCGTTAAAAATTTCATAATCAAAATGCATTCTTGACCGGGGCAGTTCAGGCACATGGGTCTGAATGGTCAGCAAATTATCATAATGGGCAGGACGGATGTATTTTATATGCATATCAGCTATAGGCATCACCACGCCTCTCTCCTCCATTTCTTTATAAGTCATACCCATCCGGCGCATGGCCTCGGCCCGGGCCACTTCATAGTACTGAGGGTAGTTGCCGTAATATACAAACCCCATCTGGTCTGTTTCAGCATAACGTACCCTTAACTTTGTTTCAAAAGAAAACATAGGATAACAGGTTTAAGGTTGATCAATTTCCTTTTCCATGGCATTGTTTGTATTTCTTACCGCTTCCGCAAGGACAAGGTTCATTCCGGCCCACTTTCTTTTCCACCCTGACGGGTTGTGCCTTTTGTTTGCCGCCCCTGCCGCCGGGCAGGTCACTGCGACCGGCCTGTAACTTACTCATATCCACCTTTTCCTGCTCGGTGCCGCGCTGAATCTGATCGGGATCGCGTACCGGCAACCGTGCCTTGCCAAGGAAAGAAATGATGTCTTTATTGACCTGCTGAATCATCCGCTTAAAGAGCTCGAACGACTCAAATTTGTAAATCAGCAGTGGATCTTTCTGCTCATAAGCAGCTCCCTGCACAGACTGTTTCAAATCATCCATCTCCCTGAGATGATCTTTCCACGCATTGTCGATGATGGTAAGGGTAATCCCTTTCTCAATAGCAAGTGAAACCTCTCTTCCGTTGGTATCGTAAGCTTTTTTCAGGTTGGCGATCACATTCATGGTCTTCATCCCGTCGGTAATCGGAATGGCGATGTTCTCATATTTTTGGGATGCCTTTTCATATACCTCCCTGATCACGGGAAATGCAGATTCAGCAATCTGCTCATTCTTTTTCCTGTAAGACTGAAGGACTACGGAATAAAGTGTGTCATTCAGTTTATCGGGTTTGCCCTCAATGAACTCCTGTTCACTAAAAGGAGGCTCAGTACCGAAGGTTCTGAGCAATTCAAAGGTAAGCCCTTCAAAATCCCCTGTTTCCTGGTACTCCAGGATCATATGTTCACAGGTATCATACATCATGTTGGCGATATCCACTGCCAGTCGTTCACCAAAAAGTGCATTGCGGCGCTTTTTATAGATCACCTCGCGCTGCGCATTCATCACGTCATCATATTCCAGCAATCGTTTTCGGATACCAAAGTTGTTCTCCTCCACTTTTTTCTGGGCCCTTTCAATCGACTTGGTAATCATTGAATGCTGGATCACCTCCCCTTCTTTCAGGCCCATCCTGTCCATCAGCGAGGATATCCTGCCGGAACCGAATACCCGCATAAGGTCATCCTCCAGGGAAACAAAAAACTGGGATGACCCGGGGTCACCCTGTCGCCCAGCGCGTCCGCGTAACTGACGGTCCACACGCCGGGATTCATGCCTTTCCGTACCAAGGATGGCCAGCCCACCCGCCTTCACTACGCCGGGTCCCAGCTTGATGTCGGTACCACGTCCGGCCATGTTGGTGGCAATGGTCACCGTTCCTGACTGTCCGGCCTCTTTCACGATCTGGGCCTCCCTCTGGTGATGCTTGGCATTGAGGATATTGTGATGGATAGAACGCAGCTTGAGCATCCGGCTCAGCAGCTCTGACGTTTCCACGGAAGTGGTACCCACAAGCACAGGCCTTCCTGCATCGACAAGTCTACTCACCTCATCAATAATGGCATTGTATTTTTCCCTTTTTGTCTTGTAAATCAAATCCTCCCTGTCTTCCCGGACCACCGGGCGATGGGTGGGAATAACCACAACGTCCAGCTTATAAATATTCCAGAACTCACCGGCCTCAGTCTCGGCCGTACCTGTCATACCGGCAAGTTTGCGGTACATCCTGAAATAATTCTGGAGCGTCACCGTGGCGTAGGTCTGGGTGGCTGCTTCCACCTTCACATTTTCCTTGGCTTCGATGGCCTGATGCAATCCGTCTGAGTAGCGCCGTCCTTCCATAACCCGGCCGGTCTGCTCATCCACGATCTTCACCTTGTTATCCATGATCACATACTCTGTGTCTTTTTCAAACAACGTATAGGCCTTAAGCAGCTGGTTGATCGTGTGTACCCGGGCACTTTTTACGGAAAAGTCGTTGAGCAGTTCATTTTTCCTTTCCATTTTCACCTCAGGAGACAGATCTGCCTTCTCCAGCTCAGCCATTTCTGAGCCAATATCAGGAAGAATGAAAAAGTCGGGGTCTTCCGTCTGGCTGGTAATCAGGTCAATCCCTTTCTCTGTCAGTTCGATGGAGTTTGTCTTTTCTTCAATGACAAAGTAGAGCTCGTCATCAATCACATGCATATGCTTGCCCTGCTCCTGCATATACAGGTTTTCGGTCTTCTGCAATATACTCTTCATGCCTGGTTCAGACAAAAACTTGATCAGGGCTTTATTCTTCGGAAGCCCGCGATGGCATCGCAACAGCAGTTCTCCTCCTTTTTTCTCGTCAGCTTCCCCTTCTTTGGGAAGGA
>CAYXEH010000046.1:0-9646 GCA_964463915.1 uncultured Bacteroidales bacterium
CCGGTACATACCGGTCTCTGAGCAGGACACAGATCAAAGACGATGAGTTTGAATTCTCCCTGACCATGCCGATGGCCCTGGGCACAGTCGGAGGCCTGACCAGGCTGCATCCCCTCGCGGAAAAATCCATGGAAATGCTGGGGAATCCCGGGGCCAGGGAACTTATGATGATTGCCGCAGCTGCGGGGCTGGCAAACAATTTTGCGGCTTTGCGCTCCCTCACCACTACCGGCATACAAGCCGGCCACATGCGGCTTCACCTGCCAAATATCCTTAGCCAACTCAACGCCAGTGAAGAGGAAAGCCAGCAGGCAATCCGGCATTTCAGTAACAGGAAGGTGTCTTACCAGGCCGTGGCGGCTTATTTGGATCAGCTCAGAAAGCCATGAGGTTTTGCATTAAATTAACCCCCGAAAATTGCCCCAATGCCGGAAAAAACCACACATAGCAGATGGGTATCAAATGGCAAACTGATGATCAGCGGAGAATACCTGGTCCTTTCAGGGGCCATGGCCCTTGCCATGCCGGTCAGCTACCGGCAAACCCTCACTGTTGAAAAACGACCGGCCCTGCGGGCCTCATTGAACTGGCATACCCGGATCAAAGGAAACCCCTGGCTGCAGACCAGGTTCTCACTTCCCGGTCTGGAATCTTTAACCCAACCGGAAAAAGGGGCCCAGGGGGAAGAAGGGGCCTGGGGGGAAGAAGGAGCCCCGGGGAAAAAAGGGCTACAACGGAAACACACGACACCACAACAGGAGGAAATATCCCGTGAAGAATCAGCAGACTTTGTAAGGAATGTGTTGAGGGCGGCCATGGAACTCAACCCGGATTTTCTTGCGGGACAACACCATTGGGAAGCCGTCAGTGACATAGGTTTTGACCGCGAATGGGGGCTGGGGAGCTCATCCTCCCTGATCTCAAATGTGGCATGGTGGGCTTCCATAGACCCTTATGCCCTCTTTTTCAAGATCTCGAAGGGGTCGGGTTACGACATTGCCTGTGCCAGGAGTTCCCGCCCGGTACTGTACCAGTACCAGGGCCCCCATACCCCTCCCCATGTAGAGACGACCCATTTCAACCCGGTTTTCGGAGATCAACTGGTGTTTGTTTACAGCGGACGGAAGCAAAGCAGTGAAAAAAGTTTGCGTACTTTTAACCCCGGCATTGTCCGCCAGGAAGATATTCGCAATATTTCGGCTTTATCGCAGAAGATGGCAGTTACCCAAAGCCTGGCAACCTTCATGGAGGCCATGGAGCAGCATGAAAGGATCACGGCCGGCTATCTGCACCAAACCCCATTGCAGGCGGACTTTTTCCCGGACTTTCCTGGTTCAGTGAAGTCACTCGGCGCCTGGGGAGGGGATTTTTTCATGGCTGCCGCAGACAGCCCCCGGGAAGAGATCGTCGGTTACTTTCACCGCAGGGGGTTCCGCACCGTGATCCCCTTTACTGAGATGCGGTATCGTCCCGAAAAAACCACAAGCCAATGAGGAAGCAGAGATCCAATAATGACAAAGACGTTCTTGAGCCGGCACAGGGCACGGTCAGCTGGGAAAGCCCCGCCAATATTGCCATCATTAAATACTGGGGAAAGTATCCTGTGCAGCTTCCCATGAATCCATCCCTGAGCTTTGTACTGAAAAACAGCCGGGTAAAGATACGGATGGATTATAGTATCCATCCATCTGATGATTTCAGGCTTGACGACTTCAGCATAAACGGAAACCCACACCATGCATTTAAACAGCGTATTGCGGGCTACCTGAAAGAACTTACTCAATATTTTCCGTTTCTTCAGCACGCCTGTTTACGCATTGAAAGCACAAGTACCTTCCCCCACTCTGCCGGCATCGCCTCCTCCGCAGCTGCCTTCAGTGCGCTGGCCCTGTGCCTGTGCAGCATCGACACAAAGATCCGTTCCGGGAGATCCGTTCCTGGAAACCGCACCCCCGGCAGGGGAAGCGCCTCCTGCAAAGGCAGCACCAAAGAAGGGATAAAGGCCGCCACACCTGTATCCCCAGATGAATTTTTCCATAAAGCATCGTTCATGGCCAGGCTGGGTAGCGGAAGTGCCTGCCGTTCCGTTTACGACGGCATGGTGGTGTGGGGCAAAACACCTTACCTGCAAAGCAGCTCAGATGAATATGCCGTTCGCCTCGGTGACCGGTTGGTCCACCCTGATTTTTTTACCCTCAGGGATGCCGTACTGATTGTTGACAGCCGCGAGAAAAAAGTATCCAGCTCGGCAGGGCATGCACTGATGCACCGGCATCCGTATAAGTCGGCCCGGAAAAATCAGGCGGGAAACAACCTGGAGCGACTGTTCAATGCGCTCAGGGAAGGTGATTTTCATGCATTCGGAGAAGTTGCAGAAAATGAGGCACTAAGCCTGCACAGCCTGATGATGTCATCCGACCCCGGTTATACCCTGATGCATCCCAACTCATTGCGATTGATTGAAAAGATCAGGGAGTACAGGCATGAGGCAGACATCCCCCTTTATTTTACCATGGATGCCGGGCCCAACGTTCACCTTCTTTATCCTTCGGCATACGCTGACAGGGTTTTGGCGCTGATCAGGGGTGAGCTGGCAGAACTATGTGAGGATGAGAGATGGATTGACGATGCCATGGGGCAAGGGCCGGTTAAACTGAGTGAGGAAGATTAGCGCACAATGTTCGCAGTCATGGAAAGGAAGTTTTACGCAAAAATTTTGTTGTTCGGTGAATACAGCCTGATGACCGGGTCAAAAGCCCTCACCCTGCCGTTTACCAGACAGGGAGGATGGCTGATGTTTCCGGAAGATACCCCCGGACATAAACATTCGAAAGCATCGAATCAGGCCCTTCAGTCTTACTTAAACTTCCTGGTCAATGCCCGGACCCCTCCTGTAGCTTTCCCGGATCTCCTGGACCTTGACCGCTTTGCCAAAGACCTGGAAGAAGGGCTGTTTTTTCACTCAGACATCCCCTCGGGTTATGGCATGGGGAGCTCCGGCGCCCTTGCAGCAGCCGTTTATCACCGGTATGCGCGGGAACGAACCCCCGGTACCAAAGCACTGAGTCCGGTTCAACTACAGGAACTGAAAGAAATATTCGCTGCCATGGAAAGTTTCTTTCATGGAAGAAGTTCAGGGATGGATCCACTTACTTCCTACATGGCAATGCCTTTACTGGTAGAATCCATGCACGGGGTCAGGGCAGTAACCCTCCCATCTCCGGACCGGAATAAGGGAGGGGCATTTTTCCTGAAAGATACGGGATCCCGGCGGAAAACCGCACCACTGGTAGCTTTGTTTCGCAGGAAGTACAGCAGTGACAATTTCAAAGAAATGTTTCACTCAGCATACATCCCCTTAAATGATCATTGCATCACAGCTTTCCTTTCCGGAGAAACCCAGTTGCTGGAGGAGCACATGCGGCAACTATCGGGTATGCAGCTCCGGTTTTTCCGTGAAATGATTCCGGATCATCTTGTGCCTGAATGGGAACAAGGGCTGGCGTCCGGGGCTTATTCAATGAAACTATGCGGGGCCGGCGGAGGTGGTTACCTCCTGGCATACAGCAACAGGGAACTGGGTGGCGACTTCATTAAAATCTGAATCAATAAACCAGGATTATACACATACACATCATGGAATAGGCAGGTTACCCGGGCACAGGTCTTATAGCGCTCAGCATGGCCATACGATCAATTGCGAAGTTCAGGATGATCAACCTGTTCGGAGCGGGACTGATGGCCACTTACGGCATATTGATCTCGTCGGTGCCCGTGATTTCAAAAGCGGGAAGTTCATTTTTTATCAACTACGGGAAGCCTTTCTGGCGGATGGCTTCAGCTTACACCAGGTTGGCAAACCCCATGAAGGCCAGGGCCAGGATCCCCGCCACAACGAGTGCTGCGGGCGCGCCACGCATTCCTTTGGGCACATCCATCAGGTCAAGATGCTCCCTGATACCCGCAAACAGAATGATGGTCAGGGCGAAACCCAGGGCATGACCAATGGCAAAGACGACGGCTTCCAGGAGATGGAACCCATAATCCTCACGCACCGCCAGGATTGTAACACCCAGAATGGCACAATTCGTTACAATGAGCGGAAGAAAAATCCCCAGGGCCTGAAAAAGGGCCGGACTTACTTTTTTCAGAATGAGCTCCACCATTTGCACCAGGGACGCCACAACCAGGATATAAGAGATGGTTTGCAAATAGGCAAGATCAAGGGGAACAAGTATGTAATTAAAGATCAGAAAGGTCACCAGGGTGGCCAGCGTCATCACAAACATCACCGCTCCGGACATCCCGATGGAGGTTGACACCCGGGCAGAAACTCCCAGGTAAGGACAGATCCCGAGAAACTGGGCCAGCACAATGTTATTGACAAAAACAGCTCCTATGATAATGATGATATATTCCATGACAGGATCGGTTTAGTAAAATTTCTTTTTCACAATGTTATTCAATGCAACCAGGTATCCAAGGCCGATAAACGCACCCGGGGCAAGGACAAAGACCAGCATTCCGTCACCCTCAAACAAGGTTAACCCAAAGAATTCGCCTGCCCCAAGTATTTCGCGTACGCCACCCAAAATTGTGAGGGCAAAAGCAAAACCCAGGCCCATCCCAAGTCCGTCAACGATGGAACTAAGGGTGTTGTTCTTGCTGGCGAAAGCCTCCGCACGGCCCATTACAAGACAGTTCACCACAATCAGCGGAATAAACAACCCCAGTGAATCATACAGTGCCGGAAGGAAGGCCTCCATAACCAGTTCCGTAATGGTCACAAAAGAAGCGATCACTACAATAAAGGAAGGGATCCTTACCTTGGCGGGGATCAGATGTTTGACCAGGGAAACTACCAGGTTGGATGATAGCAGCACAAAAGTGGTGGCAAGCCCCATTCCAAGCCCATTAAATGCGGAGGTCGTAACCCCCAGGGTCGGACATAAACCCAGGAGCAGTACAAATACCGGGTTATCTTTTATAAATCCCTTGCTGAAATTCTGTAATTGACCCATATCTTATTCGGTTTCATTTTTGACAATGGATTCACGATTTTCCATAAAAGTCTGAAATGCCCTGTCAATGGCATCGCAATATGCCCGGGAGGTGATGGTCGCTGCCGTAATCGCATCAATATCTCCACCGTCTCCCTGAACCTCCAGGGTAGCTTCGGCAGGGTCCAAACCCTGAAACTGGTTGCTCCAGTCAGACTTGTTCTTCTCTATTTTATCTCCCAGGCCAGGTGTTTCCGCATGTTCAAGAGCCACCACATCAATAATGGAGCCATCGGGGCTAAACCCTACCATGGCGCGGATACGGCCGCTATACCCCATCCCGGTATATGTCGCAACAGCGACCCCTACAAGTTCACCAGCGCTGTCAAAGGCAAGATTGAATTCCAGGGAGTCACTGCCGGTAACAGGCATGAACGACCTGGTTTCCAATGTGTCAAAATCATGTAAAACTTTTGAGATCGCTTCCTGTCGTGCTGCCTCCCTGGCCCGTTGTATGGGTTCTTCGGTTAAATTATAGACCGTGGCCAGGGTAAATGAAGCCGCTACCGCTACGAGTACCAGCGTCAGCACCATGTTGGTAAAAGTAGATTCTTTTTTAGCCATTTTTTATCTCCTCCCCAAAACGTTTCGGTTTAAATGCACGGTTGATCAGTGGTACAAAGCTGTTCATGATTAGAATAGAAAAGGCCACACCTTCCGGGTACGCACCAAACAAGCGGATAATCATTGTAAGTAACCCACATCCGACCCCGAAAATGATCATCCCCCCTGGAGCCATCGGGCTGGTGGAATAATCTGTGGCCATGTAAATGGCTCCCAGCATCATCCCGCCTGCCAGCATATGAAACAACGGATCTGCATAGATCTCAGGATTGATCTGCCAGAAAATCGCAGCAAAAACAGCTGCCGAGGCCAGGAATGATACAGGAATATGCCAGCTTATAATGCGTCGTGCCAGCATATAAACTCCACCAAGGATCAAGGCAATGGCGGATACCTCACCCAGTGAACCTCCCATACTTCCAACCAGCAATTCGGTATAGTCAGGCACCTGGGGAAGCAGTTCCGATACCCTCTCTCCCTGGTCTACACCCTCCTTGATCACGGCCAGTGGGGTTGGCCCTGTGATCACATCGGTCAGTTTTGTATTCAATGGATTTGGTTTGGGCCAGGTGGTCATCTGAACCGGGAAAGAGATCAACAGGAAGATCCGGCCTACCAGGGCGGGGTTAAATGGGTTCTTCCCGAGTCCGCCGAAGGTCATTTTGCCCATCCCGATGGCAACAGCCGACCCGATCACCATCAAACCAAGCGGCAAATTAGCCGGCACATTAAAGGCCAGCAATATCCCGGTGATAATGGCAGACCCGTCAAAAACCGTAACCGGCCCCCGGATCAGGTATTTTTGTATCAAAAACTCAAACAACATACAGGAGACCACGGCTGTAAGGGTCACCAGGATGGCTGCCAGGCCAAAAAAGTAGAAAGATACCAACATGGCAGGAATCAGTGAAAAGACCACGCCATACATGATCTTGCTCACCGATTGTCCGGCATGAAAGTGGGGCGAGCCCGAAACGGTCAGTAAACTCATATTTATTTTGTCTTTGCGTAAACCATTAATGCAATTTGCGACTCATTAATTTTCTGATCAATTGGAACGTTCACGTATCATTTTACCTGTCAGGGTTTTGCCGACACGAATCTGGTCAAGCAGCGGACGGCCTGAAGGACAGATATAATGACAGGAGCCACATTCCATACAATCCATGATCCGTTCTTCCTCACAATCATCCAAACGCTGTTTATCAGACAGGATAGCCAGCAGATATGGTTCGAGGCCCATGGGGCAAACAGTCAGGCATTTTGCACAACGCATACAGTTCTGCACCGGCGGCCGGGGGGTTTCTTCACGGGTAAACACGAGAATACCCGATGTCCCTTTGGCTACAGGTGCATTCAGGTCATTGAGGGCCTTCCCCATCATCGGCCCGCCGTTAACCACTTTTCCCGTATCTTCAGGCAATCCGCCTGCCGCGTCAATTAAGTCCTGTACGGGCGTACCGATGCGCACCATAAAATTGGATGGTTTTTTCAGAGACGAGCCTGAAGCCGTTACAACCCTTTCAATCAGGGGTTTATTTTTCTGTACCGCCTCATATACGGCAAAAGCAGTACCCACATTGTGCACCACGCATCCCACCTCAATGGGGAGTTTTCCGGACGGAACCTCCCTTCCGGTCACCGCCTTGATCAACTGTTTTTCAGCGCCCTGCGGATATTTTACTTTCAAAGCCTCCACCGAGATCCCATCCCAGGAAGAAGACAGTTTTTTCAGATGACTGATCGCATCGGGCTTATTATTTTCCACGCCGATGACGGCCTTGTCCACTCCCAGCGCTTTCATCTGAATGGAGATACCCACCATAAGTTCCTCCCCTTTTTCCAGCATTAGCCGGTGATCGGAGGTCAGGCAGGGCTCACACTCAACACCATTTATAATGAGGTATTCGGCCGTCTTTCCTTTAGGAACTTTTAGTTTCACATGGGATGGGAAGGTGGCACCTCCCAAACCGACAATCCCATGATCATGGATGCGCTGAACGATCTCTCCGGCATCCATGCTGATGTCTTTGATCAGTGCTTCATCACGATCTATGCCTTCCACCCATTCATCACCCTCTACATTAATGATCACCGCTTTTTTGCGGTAACCACTTGCATCGATAATATGGTCAATCTTAGCTACGCTCCCTGACACGGAGGCATGGATGTTCGCTGAGATAAAAGCTTCACCCTTCGCGATCAGCTGACCCGTCAGCACCTTGTCACCTTTGGCAACGACAGGTACGGCAGGAGCTCCCAGGTGCTGAGACAAAGGAATGGCCACTGTCTTGGGCACAGGCAGGGTTTCAATGGCTTGTTTTTCTGCAAGTTTATTCTCCGGTGGATGAACACCGCCTATGGCAAAAGTTTTCAAGACTCCATTGTTTTTGGTTATACATTCAGTCAGTCCGGTGAACATAACAGCCGCTCACGCATTCTTACAAGCCCGGTCACGGCACCCCTTTTAAGACTCATTCAATTCAGCCGGAATGAGGGCCGCTCTCCGCAGCCCCATATTGACATACAGTTAAGCTTCAGCTTTGGTTTTATCTTTATCCGCCTTAGGCTTCCTGGGCGGCAAATTAATTTCATGAATGGCGTTGGTAGGACATACCGGCGGACACTTACGGCAAAGCGTACACTTATTATAATCAATGTATGCCAGGTTATTTTCCAGGGTAATGGCATCGAACTTACATTCCTTGACGCACCTGCCGCAGCCGATACAGGCTACCTTACAGTTTTTACGGGCCACCCCCCCTTTTTCTTCATTGATGCAGGAGACAAATATGCGACGGTTCTTTTTCCCCTTTTTACGCATTTCAATAATATCACGCGGACATGCTTTCACACATGCCTGGCATGCCACACATTTGTCATCAAGAATAACCGGTAAGCCGGTTTTTTCATCCATATACATGGCATCAAAGTCACAGGCCCTGACACAATCACCACATCCCAGGCATCCATAAGGACATCCGCCTTCCCCGGCAAAAAGATTATGGGCGAACAAACATGTCATGGCTCCTTCATAGTGTACCTTTGGGGGAGCAAACTCCCGGCTGCCGTTGCAACGAACCACGGCTATCATCGGAACCTGCTCTCCGGCCTCCAGCCCAAGGGCCTCTGCGATTTCCTCCATAACCTCATTTCCGCCCGGAGGACAACTAAACCCTTCGAGGCTTTCTTTTTTCACAATGGCCTCAGCAAGGGCACGACAACCGGCATACCCGCAACCTCCGCAATTGGCTCCGGGCAACAGATCCTCTACCTCATCAATGCGCGGATCTTCGATCACCCTGAATTTCTGTGCTACGAAGAATAAAATAACGGCAGCTAAACCAGCGAGGGCTGCCAGGGAGATAACAGAAAAAACTGTGACTTCATTGAATAAATCGCTCACTGTTACAGATTTTGTTAGTGAATGCAATAAACAAATCCGCTGCATCAAACAGCGTTGTTAAATACGTGAACAATGCATTGGTTGCAAAAAACAATACATGTGTTGCCAGGAACCATGTGTTGCTATGAACAATGCGCCTGTTGCTGAATAAATGCATTTGCTGTTACATACAGAAACAATGCATTTAGCGATGGCATAATGTACTTAACGATGGCAAAAATAGAAAACATAATGAAATCCCGATGGCCTTTCAGGGCTTTTTTAGACCACTCCAAAAAGTTGATAATCAGGGTTGTAACCCTATACCGATAAGTCATCAAGCCTCAATTAATTGACACACAGCCTTTTATGTTCTTGTTTAGAATTCATCTAAATTTTTTAGTTGTTAATACTTTAACATCTCATTGTAAACCCCAAATTAAAATTGTGTCTGGTATTACAATTTGGGAGGAGGGTTATACCTGGCATAGCAATATTAAGGATGTATACCTGGCATTACAATATGGAGAAGGTATTCCTGACATAGCAATATTGAGGATGTATACCTGGCATTACAATATGGAGAAGGTATAAACGAACAATGCAAAAGCCAACAGCAAGTAACATGTGATTCCTC
>CAYXEH010000046.1:9746-21157 GCA_964463915.1 uncultured Bacteroidales bacterium
GAGAAGGTATAAACGAACAATGCAAAAGCCAACAGCAAGTAACATGTGATTCCTCCGGGGTCAAACCAACCAATAACCACCTTACCCGTTTCCCCAACCACAGACAGTTTCCCGAATCCATGGTCCGTGAGAACCAACAACTAACTAACCGCTAACATTCGATCAAAATTTCGTATTTTTACACCCTCATGCAAACAAAAAAATCAGACCGGATTGAGCACCCCGGCGTTGTGGAACGGGTGGAGAACAACAGGGTTTTTGTGCAAATTGAATCGCAGTCGGCCTGCGGCCACTGCCAGGCACAAAGCCATTGCGGAATGGTGGAATCGGCCGGAAAAACCATTGAAATTGTATCTGACCAGGCAGACCAGTACCGGGAGGGCCAAAAAGTTGTGGTGGCCATTGAGCGGTCTCTGGGCTACAAAGCCCTGCTGCTCGGATACATTTATCCATTCCTGATAATGCTGACCACACTCTTTGCCGTTACCCTGCTTACCGGAAATGAAGGGTTGTCTGCCCTGATAGCTGCCTTACTGATGGTCCCTTACTATGCGGGGCTCTACCATTACAGAAACAGGCTTAGACAGACCTTTACCTTCCGGATCAGGTCATCAACCGCTCATGAATAATCTCACTATTTAATTCATACGATAATTAGGTTATCAACCGTTAATCCCTCAATAAAAAATGAAACATACAAACATCTTTAAATATCTGATTGTGGTTCTGGGTTCAGTCATTGTGCTGAACTTCAGCAACTGTACCCCATCTCAAAACAGTGAAGATCATGATACCTATGTAGTGATGCTTTCGATGGACGGTTTCCGGTGGGACTATGCCGATCGTGTCCATACCCCCAACCTGGACCGTATTGCAGAAAACGGGGTGAAAGCAGAATATGTAATGCCGGCATTCCCAAGCAATACATTTCCCAATCACTATACCATGGCCACCGGGCTGTATCCGGATAACCACGGCCTGGTAAACAACAATTTTTACTGCGAAGAATTGGATATGGTTTATTCAATGCGGGACAGGGAAGCAGTCGAAAACGGGGCTTTTTACGGGGGAGAACCCATCTGGGTCACCGCAGAGAAACAGGGAATGACCTCTGCGTCTTATTTCTGGGTCGGGTCTGAGGCCCCCATACAGGGTGTACAACCCACTTATTGGAAGGAATACAATACAGATGATCCATTCGCGGCGCGTATTGACACGGTCGTATCATGGCTTCAACTGCCGGTGGAGCAGCGTCCGCAACTCATCACTTTTTATTTCAATGAGCCGGATGGCCGGGCGCATCAAACCGGCCCTGACAGCCCGGAGATTGACGCTTTGGTTGAAGAGCTGGACAGCCTGGCAGGAGTCATGCTCGACAAATTTGCAGCACTCCCGATCGCAGACAAACTGAACCTGATCGTGACCTCTGATCACGGTATGACGGAGGTCACCATGGAAAAATACGTCGACCTGGAACAGTATGTGGACCGCGACTGGCTCGATATTGCTTTCAGAAGCACCCCCATGATGATGTGGCAACCAAAGGAAGGGATGACTGACAGTATTTATAACATCCTGAAAGAAGTGGACCATCTGAGTGTCTGGAAAACCGGGGAATTGCCGGAGCGCCTTAATTTCGGCCACAACCCGAGAACACTTGACATGATCGTGCTGGCCGATTCAGCCTGGAGCCTGGGATGGGGAGAACCCAGCGAATATTTTAATACCGGTGGCGCCCACGGCTGGGACAATGCCAACAAAGACATGCATACGATTTTCTATGCCCAGGGACCCGCTTTCAAATCGAATCACACCCATCCGCCATTTGAACTGGTCGACCTTTACCCCTTGATCACCCGCATCCTGGGTTTAGAACCTGCAACGGTAGACGGCAAGATCGAGCGGGTGGAAGGAATGCTTAACTAGCCGGAGATCATGGGAATAGTTGGTTATACACGATTTCCTTCAGGAGAAGTGGACATCGGCGGCGTGTTGCTTGGCCACGCCCACCCTGTCCGGGTACAATCCATGACCAACACCCCCACTGAGGATGTGAAAGCAACCGTAGAGCAATGCCTGAAAGCTTTTGATGCCGGGGCAGATTACATGCGCATCAGTGTTCCTGACAACGCATCTCTCGAAAGTTTGAAAAGGATTCGTGCTCAACTGAACCAGTCCGGATGCAAAAAACCCCTGATCGCAGACATTCATTTTCGCGCAGAACTGGCTATGGAGGCCGCGAAAATTGTCGAAAAAGTAAGGATCAATCCGGGCAATTACACCCCCCAGAAAGCCAGGAAAAAAACGTGGACAAGGGCGGATCAGCAGGAGGAGCTGGAAATGGTCCGTTCCAGGCTGTCTCCGCTTGTCAGAATTTGCAAAGATTACGGAACGGCCATTCGTGTGGGGACCAATTCAGGGTCGCTGTCGCCCCGGATCATCAACTGGTATGGCCATACCCCTGAAGCCCTCGCGGAAAGCGCCATGGAATACCTCCACCTCTTCAATGACCTGGCGTTCAGGAGCATCATTGTGTCACTCAAAGCCAGCAATCCGCTAACCATGATCGCTTCCTACCATCTGATGGCCGGAAGAATGCTGGAAGAAAACCTGACCTGTCCCCTGCATACAGGGGTCACGGAGGCAGGGGCCGGCGAAAGTGGCCGCATGAAATCTGCGCTGGGGATCATTCCGTTACTGCAAGCCGGGATCGGTGATACCATCCGGGTGAGCCTGACCGGAGAACCGGAGGAGGAGATTCCCTTCGCCAAAGAAATCGCCGCCAGGGTCAAATCTCAAACCCACCCTGAATTTCGATTACCAGAAACGCCCCCTCCCCCCCTGCCCGGAAATCATAAAGCAATCGTTTTGACTTCAACCCCTGCAATCTCACCTGATTCTACCAGGGGATTCAGGCTGGTTGAATTACAGCGTCCGGATGACCTTCGCGGTGCACATACCCTGCCACCAGAAGACCGCGTTCTGCTGATCGTAAACCTGGACAAAGGATTTCCTTTAGAAAAACTCACAGGATTACAGGACAGCATACAAGCCGCAGGGACTGAGGCGGGGATAATTGCCAGAACCAGCATTCCCGGCGGCTCTGAAGACCGCCAGATCATTGACTTATGTGTTAAATTCGGTTCACTTTTTCTGCAGGGAAAATTGCACGGTCTATGGATCAACAATCCCGGACACAACAGACAGAAAGCCTTATCTGCCAAGGTATTACGCTTGTTACAGGCTGCCGGCCTTCGTTTTTCTGACACAGAATTCATTGCATGTCCCACTTGTGCACGCACCTCTTATGACCTGGAAAGGGTATACAACATGGTGAAGGATAAAGCAAGCGGAAGGCCCGGGCTTAAAATTGCGGTGATGGGCTGTGTGGTAAACGGTCCGGGAGAAATGGCAGGAGCTGATTATGGTATTCTCGGAGCCGCAAACGGCAGCCTGCAGGTGTTCCGGAGAGGAAAAGCCGTCCATAAAAACCTGGATCCCGAAGCCGCGGTCAACAAACTGCTGGCACTGGTCAATGAGGGAGACACTGATCGGTAAGGATCTGCACTATTTAATGAAATATGGGCCGATCATTTAATGACGCCGCTGGCAACCTTATCCAAAACACATTTCCCCTGTATTGCAAATGTGGAAAAGGTCGTATATTTGTAGTTTGTTTTTCATACAGATTGTTGAGCCATAAAACAGGTCAGACATGAACATTATTATTGCGGGAGACAGCGAAGTGGCACTTCATCTTGCTGAGTTACTTTCCGGGGAGAACCACGATGTCACATTGATTGCGCCCTACAAAGGGTTCCTGAAAGTAATTGAGGCTCATTCCGACCTGATGACCATGGTGGGCGACTCTACCTCCATCCTGACGCTGAAAAATGCCAATACGAGGAAGGCGGATCTGATGATCAGTGCCCATAAAGACGGAAGGTACAATTTGCTTACTGCACTGCTGGCAAAGCGCCTCGGGGCCAAGAAATGTATTGCCAAGGTCAATGAGCCCGAATACCTGGCCAAAGATTGCAGGAGGCATTATAAAGAATTGGGCATCGATTACCTGGTCTCCCCGGAGAAGATCGCTGCAAAGGAGATTGCCAATCTGCTTACCAATACGGCCGCTGCAGAGATATTCGACTTCTCGGATCACCAGCTTTCCCTGATTCTTGTCAAACTCGAAGAGAATGCCCCGGTCAACGGCAAGAGCCTTTATGAGATTGCCCGGGAGTACGACCAGCCAAATTTTCGTGCAGTTTCCATCCACCGGAAGGGAGAAACTATTATTCCGCGCGGAAACGATGTATTCCGGGAAGGGGACCTGGCTTATGTGGTCACCAAGCCCGCCGGAATTAATCACCTGCTGGAACTCAGCGGAAAGAAAAAGTTTGAGATAAAAAATGTCATGATCATAGGCGGAGGTGCCGTTGGCAGCCTGGCTGCAGCCGCGCTCGACAACCAATTTAATGTCAAACTCTTCGAAATGGACCCGGACAGGGCTGACGAACTGTCCGACAGCCTTGAAAACACCCTGGTGATTAATGGAGACGCCCGCAACATCAACCTGCTTGAAAGTGAAGGCCTCAAATCCATGGACGCTTTTGTGGCTGTCACCAACAATTCTGAGACCAATATTCTGACCTGCCTTCTGGCACGGCGTTTCGGGGTAAAAAAAACCATTGCCCTGGTGGAGAACATTGATTTTATCGATATCTCACAAGGTGTGGGTATTGATACCATCATCAATAAGAAACTGGCCACGGCCAGTTACATCATACGATTTACCATGACAGCCGATGTGACCTCCACCAAATGCCTTACCAGTGTGGATGCAGAAGTATTTGAATTCAATGCCTATGAGGGCTCTCCCATTACCAAAAAGCCGATCAAAAAACTGAATTTCCCAAAAAAAGCCATCATTGGCGGCGTAATCAGAGGCAATGAAGGATACATTGCCCGGGGCGACATGCAGATCCAGGCAGGAGACAAGGTAGTGGTGTTTGCCCTGCCGGAAGCATTCAGCGGTGTGGACCAGATGTTTAAAACCAAAGAAGTCAGGAAGTGAAGTCCAGACTACCTCTAAACTTCAGTGTCATCATCAGGTTCCTCGGCATCCTTCTGATGATTGTATCAGGCTTTATGGCAATCTCCATAAGCTGGTCGCTTTATTATGATGAGACAAACGCAGTGAATGCATTGGCCATAAGCAGCCTCATCACCTTTTTTTCAGGACTTATTCTGTATTTTTTTTCACGCAGGCATGATCTTACCAATATCGGGAAAAAAGAAGGTTACCTGATTGTGACCCTGACCTGGCTTTCCATCTCCGCCTTTGGCGCATTGCCCATGGTTATTTCAGGCGCAATCCCTTCCTATACAGATGCCTTTTTTGAAACAATTTCAGGATTTACCACCACGGGTGCCACTGTCCTGGACGACATTGAAGGGATTGAGAAAGGCCTCTTATTCTGGAGAAGCATGACCCACTGGCTGGGCGGAATGGGAATTATCGTGCTGACCCTGGCCATCCTGCCCATACTCGGAATTGGAGGAATGCAGTTATTTATTGCAGAAGCACCCGGCACTACACCCAACAGGCTTCACCCCCGGATTACCCAGACAGCGAAACGTTTATGGGGGATATATGTGTTTCTGACTTTCGCGCTGACATTTTTACTCATGCTTGGTGGCATGGACCTGTTTCACAGCCTGAATCATGCTTTCAGCACCATGGCCACCGGCGGATTTTCCACACAGAACGACAGCATTGCCGGATATTCTCCCTATATCCAATACATGATCATCTTCTTCATGATCCTGGCAGGGATCAGCTTCGCCCAGCATTATTTTTTGATCAAAGGGAAGTTTCGCAAAGTGCTGGGAAATGAAGAACTGCGTTTTTACTTCACGGTCATCGGATTGTCTACCCTCGTACTGACAGCCGCCATATTCATCATGCACCAGGCGGGATTTGAAAAAGCCTTCAGAGACAGTTTGTTCCAGATCGTTTCCATCGTTACCACCACAGGTTTTATCACCACAGACTACCTCCAGTGGAACGGATCATTGTGGTTCATTATTTTTCTGCTGATGTTCACCGGGGGCTGTATCGGATCCACGGGAGGAGGTTTAAAAATGATCCGCATCCTGATCCTGGTCAAGAATACACGCCTGGAACTGAAACGGCTGATGCATCCCATGGCTGTGATCCCGGTCAGGATTGACGGGAAAGCCATTCCCCAGGAGATCATCACCAATTTTCTGGCATTTTTCCTGTTGTATATTATGTTATTTTTTGCCGGGGCAACCCTGATGACTGTTGTCGGAATGGATTTCACCTCAGCCATAGGTGCTTCCATTGCGACTCTGGGAAATATCGGGCCGGCCATCGGCAGTGTCGGGCCAGTAGATAGTTATGCGCATATCCCGGCAGGCGGAAAATGGATCCTCAGCTTCTTTATGCTGCTTGGCCGGCTGGAGTTGTTTACGGTGCTGCTGCTTTTCTCTCCCAGTTTCTGGAAAAAATAAGTAGTATATTTGCTGATCCAAGCCTTTTGCAACATGCTCAGCATCTGTATTCCCATCTTCAACCAGGATGTCAGCACACTGGCTGCAGAACTGCACCGCCAGGCTGCCGGACTGGGCGCTCCCGTTGAGTTGTTGCTATTGGATGATGGTTCGGATGAACCAACAAAAGCAAAGAACAGGAAGCTAAAATCCCTGCCCCTGGTCAGATATGAAGAACTTCCGGAAAACATCGGACGAAGCAGGATGCGAAACGAGCTTGCAGGCAGATCGGCATTCCCTTTCCTGCTGTTTATCGACTGTGACATGGAAGTGACATCCGGGGAGTACCTGCAACAATACATCCGGCACATGGCACCCGGAACAGTCGTTTGTGGCGGGCATCATTACAGTAAAGAACAACCAGGCCGACCCTGGCTGCTTCACTGGCTGGTGGGTTCCGTCCGCGAGGTCAGACCGGCGGAGAAACGCCGGGAGCGGCCCTATCACAGCTTTATGACCGCCAATTTCCTGATTGACCGGGAATTGATGTCCCGTATTGGCTTCCGGGAAGAGCTCGATGGTTACGGACATGAAGATACTTTGATGGGATACAGACTGAAAAAAGCCGGCATTCCTGTCCTACACATCGACAACCCCTTAATTCACAACGGACTGGAACCAGCTCCCCTTTTCCTGGAAAAAACCCGGGAGAGCCTCGAAAACCTTTGGAAATCATACAAACTAACAGGGAAAGACCCCGAATATGCCCATATGGTGACCATACTCCGGGCTTATCTGACCCTTAAAAAATGGGGATTTGCAAAATTGTTCGGGAAGTTTTCAGGATTGCTTACCGGGCCTGCAGAAAGGCATCTCAAAGGCAAGAGCCCGGGCTTGCGGTTATTTGACCTTTATAAATTGTGTGTGCTTTGCCGCGTTGCGGATTAACCCCTTGCAGGCAAATAAGTTTCCAGCAGGCTGCAAAAGCCGTCCGGGATCAGACTTACATTATTGAGCTCAGCGGGCAGCAATACAGTCTCTCCCATTGACAGTTTCTCCTTTCCGCCCGGGAAGCTGATGGTCGCACTTCCGCGGATACACATATATACCACGAATGAATCCACAAACACATAATCACTTTCAAGCTCACTGTCAAAATTGATCAACCTGGTGGTAAAGGCCCGGGATTTTACAAGGTCAACAGGACGATTCAGGGTTTCAGGGTAATCAATCCGCAGGTCACCGGCATTAAAATCTATCACATCCATAGCCTCTTCCACGTGCAGTTTGCGGGCTTTCCCGGTTTCCTCCCCCCTGTCCCAGTCAAATAAACGATAAGTAATGTCAGATGACTGCTGGATCTCGCAAAGGGTGATCCCTGCGCCGATTCCGTGCACCTGCCCGGGTGGGATGTAAAACACATCCCCGGGTTTTACTTTTTCTCTGCGTAGCAGTTGTGGAAGTGTTTTGTTTTGAAGATGATGCAAATATTCCCCGGGATCCGTGTCTTTATTGAACCCCAGCAAAAGCTCCGCCCCCGGATCAGCTTCCAGCACATACCACATTTCTGCTTTGCCACTGCAATTGTGCCGCTCACGGGCAATGGCATCACCGGGGTGAACCTGTATGGACAGGGGCTCACAGGTATCAAGAAATTTAAACAGCAGCGGAAAGGAAATTCCGTGGTCGCTGTAAACCTGGTCACCGAGCAGGTCGCCCATATAAACTTCTGCCAGTTCATTGATTGTATTTCCTTCCAGGAACCCGTTGGCAACCAGCGATTCATTACCGTCCACGCCGGAGAGCTCCCATGACTCGCCACAGTTAGGAAGGGGAGCAAAATCCTTTCCCAACAATGTGCTCATTCGGGTTCCTCCCCAGACCTTTTCTCGAAACAGGGGAATAAACTTCAGGGGGTATAATGAAGACATAAATTACACGCTGAAATAAAACGCAGAATACCGATCATCTTGTGTGCTGCCGGCCAGGATTCATAAGACAACCAAGCGGTTATGGCCAGCGGATATTCTCTTCTTCATCCATGGCCACTGCCCAGCTTACCAGCCCAAGCCGGCCGTTATCAAACACAAACTGCATATGGGCATCATTAAAAAATATAATTCGCTCATCCAGTTCCGGATCATCTTCGACTTCATGATCGTCAAAGCCATTTTTCTTCATCAGGTCAATGATCCCGTTCTGATCCAGTTCAAAAACCTTTTGGCCAAACATGGTTGCCCCGGCATTGTCCGTTTCGAAATTGGTGACCACATCATTCAACTCTTTCTCAAAATAAACGGCATGTCCCAGCTCATAATAGCTCCATACCTCCACTTCGTGAATCTCTCCTTCCACATCGATGGTTTCCGTTTCCTGGGGAGGGCCCAGTACTGCTTCCACATCTTTTTGGGTGGCACCAAACTTCAGGCTGCCGAATCCATGCAGGGGCTTAATCTCCATTATGTGTTTCATGGGGTGAGTTTTTCAGGTGAGTAACTAAAGTGTACTAAAACAAATATACAGATTAATTATAAGGCGGCATCCCCTGTAAGAAAATTTATCTAAGCAAACGGAGAATCGGGCTCTTTGGCCATGTGATTGTACACCAGCTTATCGGTCCAGGCAGGAAAAAGTTTATTCAGCCAAACGGTCAACCTACCCTGCCGGGTAAGCACCAGGGTCCGCTTTCGTTTGGCAATGGCCCGTAGTATATGGCGGGCAACCGTTTCAGGCTGCATCATTTTGGCTTCCTCCCGGGGAGACTCTCCCTGCATACTCCCATCTTTTGACAAGGCTGTTTTTCTGATGTTGGAACTGGTGAAGCCAGGGCAGGCAATCATCACATGAAGGCCTGTTTTCATGTTCTCAATACGCAGGCACTCAAGAAACCCTTGCAGGGCAAATTTAGATGCAGAATAACCACTGCGGGCGGGCAGGCCTTTGTAGCCGGCAATGGAGGACACCCCTACTACATTTCCGCCGGATCTCAGCAAATGCGGCAACGCGTATTTGGTACAATACACGGTGCCCCAGAAATTGACCTGCATCAGACGTTCCAGCACACTGAGTTCCACGTCCGCAAACAAGGCGCGCATAGACAACCCGGCATTATTGATCAGCACATCGAGGCGGCCGAAACGCGTGGTAGCCTTTTCCAGCAGCCTGGCACAATCAGATTCTTTGGCCACATCTGTTTTCACAATCATAAACCGGTCTTTGTCGCAGCCTTCCACAACATCCTGCATGTCTGCCAGCGAACGGGCCGCAAGGACGACAAAAGCACCGTGTTGCAGGGCTTCCAAGACCAGGGCCCGGCCAATGCCTGAAGAAGCACCCGTTATAAGTACCACCTTATCCTGGAAAAAATCACCATCCATATATCAAGAATGTTGGTATTGAACCCTCGCACTGCAACTGCAAACCTACGCCATTTTTTAAAACTAAATCCATAATTTTGTCAAAAATTACCCGACCTGAATGTCTGCAGAAAAACACATCCCATG
Source organism: uncultured Bacteroidales bacterium (assembly GCA_964463915.1). Lineage (GTDB taxonomy): Bacteria > Bacteroidota > Bacteroidia > Bacteroidales > UBA7960 > PUPG01. The sequence goes on from CAYXEH010000046.1 coordinate 19,766, forward strand.
GAAATCATTGAAGTAAGGGACAAAAAAACCGCCAGGGAGTTTTTACACCTCCCCAGGTTGATTTATGCAAACGATCCGAACTGGATCAGCCACCTGGATCAGGATGTGGAAGCCGTATTTGATCCGGACAAAAACCCCCGGTTCCGGGATGGTGAAGCCACGCGGTGGATACTGAAAACCCAACACGGTGAACTCATTGGCAGGATCGCCGCTTTTGTCAACCAGGATCTGGCCTATACATTTAAACAACCAACCGGGGGCATGGGCTTTTTTGAATGCATCAATGACAGGGATGCGGCTTTTTTGCTGTTTGATACATGTAAAGCATGGCTGGAAGAAAGAGGGATGGAAGCAATGGACGGGCCGGTAAACTTCGGGGAAAAGGAGAGGTTCTGGGGTTTACTTGTGGAAGGTCACGGAACCCGGCCACCTTACCTGATGAACTACCATCCGCCTTATTACAAAGACCTGCTGGAAGCATACGGCTTTCAGAATTATTATGAACAATATGTGTATCATAGTCCCACGGACGCCAGTCTGTCCCCTTTACTGGAAAGGGCATACCAGCGACTGATCCGGACGCAGGGGTACCATTTTGAACACCTGCAAAGCGGCAACCTCAGAAAATACGCCCGGGATTTCATGACCATCTACAACAAGGCCTGGAAAAATGCGCATAAAAATTTCAGGGAAATGACCATGGAAGAGGCGGTACAATCATTTAAGGAGATGCGCAGTGTGATCGATGAGGAACTGATCGTTTTTGGTTACCACGAGGGAGAGCCTGTGGCTTTTTTTATCGGTATGCCTGAGTTAAATGAACTCTTCCGTTTTGTAGATGGTAAATTAAATACCCCTGGTAAGATTAAGTTCCTTTACCACCGGTGGCGTGGCAAGTGCAGGACCATTTACGGGATGGTTTTCGGGGTAGTGCCGGAATACCAGAAAAGAGGCCTCGAAAGCGGACTGATCATGTCGCTTAAAGATATTATTTCCCGCAGAAACTTCTACAAATCTATCATTATTACATGGATAGGAGACTTCAATCCACAAATGATCAGGATTATTGAACATCTTGGTGCAGAGAAAATCTTCACCCTGGTCACCTACCGCAAGCTGTTCAGGGAGGGGGCAGTTTTTGAAAGGCATCCGATAGCCGGGGCTGGCGCCCCTCCGGTTAGTCGGGACTGACACCCCTCTGGTTGTGGGTTTTCATGGGATTTGAATGGTGGGAGTTGGCGATAACCGGTGGACGGGGCGGGGAAGTTGTGGGTTGGGTTGACCTCTTCAGTGTCACACATTACCGGCAAGTCACAAGTTACTGCCGGGTCGATCGTTACTGGCAAATCAAACATTATTTCCCCAAAAAACTTGGTATTTTACAATTTTGAG
>CAYXEH010000047.1:0-20287 GCA_964463915.1 uncultured Bacteroidales bacterium
TCAGCGCCCCTCTTCATCCAGGATATCCGAATGCTTTTTGATCAGTTTAAAGATGAAGTAGAAAAGCCCGGTCACGATGAATGCATAGGTCCAGAAGTTCCACGCAACAGTGAATGATCCTGATTGAATGATAGCTTCAGCATATTGGAACAGGAAAATGAGGAGAAATATGGCAAAAAGTCCATTCTTTTCCTTTTTCAATACTTTTTTGATGCTGAATGGAACAGACGGTGGACGGTAATTGCGGAAAGAAGGAATAAAGGCAGGGGTCACTGATGCCCAATCCAGGTAGGTTTCCCCGAATTTCCTGCGTAAAAACTGTTCTTCCGCAAACATAATCCGTTCATAATAGATCCAATAGGCAAGTATGAAGACAGCGATGAACCCCAGGTTTTCAGTCAGCATCGCTATTCCAAGCCACATCAGGGCGTTTCCCAGGTATAAGGGGTGACGCACCATGGAATATATACCCGTGGTATTGAGCTGATCGGCAATTTGCCCTGCCGATGTGTTTCTTCCTGACGTATTTTTTGGGGTATGCCCCACGGTATAGACCCTGACAGCCAGACCTGCAAGTGCAACAAACAAACACAGGAAAGGATATACTTCCTCAAGGGCCCATTCAGGCTGGTTGATTTTCAAATATTCCTGGTAAATGTACAATCCCAGTCCGACGGGCAACAGGAGCAGGGGCAGTTTGCTCCTGTATCTGAATAAAAAGTTGCCTTGTGCCTCAAATTCTTCCTGTAAAGCCATATGTTTGATTTTTAAAGAAACAACTGTTGCTGAACATCATCGGTGTTTAAAGTATTGTATGCCATTATGTGATGGAATCAGTTGATGGCTATTGAGTGGTTCAGTAGGATTTATATTCAGGTAATTTTTCTTCTTTGACCCAATGAAAATCGGGCTCAAAGCTAAGAGCTTTTTCCAGTATGGCAATGCCCTTTTTTATGTCACCGGTTTCTTTGTGGGCTTCAGCCAGGGAAACAAGGGTGCTGAGGTACAACCACCGGTGGTTGTTTTTCATATTTGCTTCCATGAGCTCAATGGCTTGCTGGTAATGTTTTATGGCCTTGCTTTTGGAGCCCCCGAAAACTCCCGGTGCATAATACAGCAGGTTGCCTTTCTCGATGTGACCTCTCGGGTAAGAAGGGTTAATATCCAGCGCTTCGTCGATGAGGCGGCTGCTGCGTGGCCCAAGCTGAATGCCCCGCCAGGGCTGGAGTCCGATTCGGAAACCATAAAAAGCCGCTTCAAACAGTTTGGCTTCTGCAATGAAACTTCTGTTATCTGACAGAATATCGAGGTAATCTTCCGCCTGGTCAAGCATGGCTTCTGCTTGCTCTTCCTTTTCGGTTCCAAGATAATATCCAATTAACCCGTACCGGGCAAGCAGGATATCGTACAGCAGCCCGTGACACGGTTGTTGGCGGTATTCAAACTCCATGGTCTGCAGGGTGTTTTCCCATAACGACATGCGGTCATGTACGTAAGCTCTGTAGATCATGTTCTGGAATGCGGTGCGTCCGTTGCTTTTATTTGCCCTCAGGGGCAGTGTAAGCAGCAGGATCAATCCTGACAGCATGATTAAATATTGATAGATCGTCCTTTCCATGTGTTGGTCTTTTTGAATTTGCGATATCCTGCCAGTACAATTGTCGTGGCAAAAATGAGCTGTTGCAGGGGTGCGGTCAGTATGTTTCTTATGATATTTTGCCGGCTGATGCCGGCGGTGATACCCCGGATTGCCAGGGCCATGGCCAGGTAAATGGCCAACGCGGTTGTTCCCCAGGCCAGATATACAGGGATGAATCCAAGGGTACTGACCAGTGTGAATGTTATGGCCATCACAAAGCTGCTTCCGAAAAAATCGATCACGTTTTTGGAGAATCCATCCATGGCTTCCTCCAATGAGGGATACATCCGGCATTCGACCTGCCTTCCTCCCAGTATGGTATGGATGCGGAGCCCCTTTCTCTTCATTTCCCGGGCAATGGCGATATCCTCTGCCGGCTGTTTGCGGAATAGTTGATGGAATAAGTGCCGGTGGTATGTTTCCGGATTAAACAGCATAAATTGTCCGTTGGCTGCTGCCAGAGAAGGGAGGCGGCTTTTTCGGGTCAGGATCAGGGGAAGCAGGCTTAGCAGTACCCAGTTCATCAGGGGTACGCTGATCCTTTCACCGAAACTTTCCATTCTTTGCCGCGGGAAGACAGACAGCAAATCCAGCTGAAAACGCTCCAGGTGCCCTACGGCATCACGAAGCGCCGCTTTCCCGAGTCTGACATCGGCATCAATGAAAAGCAGGAATTTTCCGCGGGCCTCTGCGGCCAGTTGATGACAGCCGTGACTCTTACCCAGCCACCCGGCCGGCAGCTCTATGCCGGGGATAAGACGGATTTTTTCATTTTTCTCTGTGTAATTCCGGACCACTGATGCGGTGTGGTCTTCCGAGAGATCATCGTAGACCATGACTTCCCAGTTGGAATAGTCCTGGGCCAGGATGTCTTCAAGGAGCATGCCTATCTGATGGGCCTCATTGCGTGCCGGAATTAAAATGGACACCATGGGTTGGTCGGCGGGAAGCGCCCCGGGCCTCAGCCACTGACGGGTGAGCATGTTGGACAAAGCCACCAGCAGGCGTATCAGTGTAAAAACGAAAATGGTCATTGCAAGAAAGGCCATAAATTATCGATTTGCCTGTTGGTTCTGGTGTTGAATGGCTTTTTCCAGGAATAGGTTATAGGCTGATTCAACCTCTTTCGGGGATTTGAATCCCCCAAATTCCTGACATGCTGTTTGATTCCCGGAATCTGTACCGGCATTTCCTGAGCTACGGCCGGCAGAGCTGTACCGGCATGCGTCATCCATATGAATATACAGACCCGGTCTGCGGTATGTAAAGTAATCGGTAAGGGCGGCCAGGAATACCACGCGGGTATTTTCAGGGGCTCCTTGCAGTATACGGAACCAGCCTTCCTCGAAATCAAGCGGATATTGATGCGAAGACTGGAATTTTCCCTGGGGAAAGATCAGCAGAAGATGGTCCGGCTTCTGAAGGATCTGCCTGGCGTATTGAATGGATTGGCTGGCAGAGCGACTGTTTCTTCTGATGGAAAAAGCCCCCACTTTGCGAAGAAATGGATGCTTAGACAACTCTTCCTCGAGCATCATCACAAAAACTTTCTTTTTCAGCGTTTTCGTGACGGCATAGCGGGCAATAAAGCCATCCCACCAGGAGAAATGATTGGCAATAAGCAATACCGGGCCACCCCGGCCTTTCGGTCTGCTTTCATTCTGGCCTTTCAGTTTGCTTTCAATGTGGATGCAGCGAAAGTGCCTGTTTAAAAGCCTTTTCATGATCCAGTCAGAAAACCGGACGTACAAGGGATGGTGTTTTGCCGTGATCATATCAGAAAATCCTCAGGAGGATATTTAATGCCAGGAAAAAAAAGAACTGGATCCCGAACAACCAGGGGCCCACTCGGTTGCCGGTGTTGACCTTTGCCAGATGCATGGCACTTAGAAAAACCAGGGAGATAATGAACCATGCCTGATAGTTCTGCAGGGGAATCTCTCCGCCGTACCAGTGCCACATGCCAAGACGGATGGCTGCAGGTTCCATTACAAAATCGTAGGTAACCATCAGAACGGCTGCTGTCAATGCTTTGAGGGGCCAGAAAAGTCTGGCGCTTTCCATGATGGTGTACACAGAGTAAATGAGCATCATCCAGTTGATACCGATGATCAGCGGCGTGCTGAAAACCCTGACTCCCAGAACGTCTCCGTAGGAATAGCTGCCAAAAACGTGGCCGGTCATTACTCCCAGCACTTCAATGAGGTAGCCGGTGATCACAATGAAGAGCAATACCACAGCTTCAGGTGATCGCCACCGGTGATGGAAAACCATTAATATTGCCGTACTGAGCAAAATGGACAGGGGCATGAGGCCGGTAAACATACTGCGTGTGGATGGCAGTGTAAGTCCGATCAATCCCACCAGGTAATAGATCACGAAAAAATAACCTGCCCACCGGGCTGCCCTGTGTTTTTTAAATTTACCCATATTCAATCTATCTGTGAGGTTGGTATTTCATTGACGGCAATGCGTGCAGAAGCCAGGCAAAGCGGGATGCCTCCGCCAGGATGTACGCTTCCCCCTGTAAAGTAAAGATTTTTCAGTGACTTTTTAAAGTTGGGATGCCTGTTAAAGGCGGAAAAACTGCTGTTGGAACTCAGGCCGTATAGTGATCCGCGGTAAGATCCGGTGTTGGTCTCGATACTGCGCGGATCGGCGACGGCCTCCGTGACAATATGCGGCGCTATTTCTTTCCCGGTGATCTGCCGGATTTTGGAAAGGATGTTCTTCCTGGCTTCTGTGATCAGGCTGTCCCAGTCCTGCCCGGTGTTTTCCGGCACATTGATCATCACATACCAGTTTTCCTGCCCCGCCGGAGCATCTCCGGGAACTTCCCGGCAACTGATGAAGATGTAAACAGTCGGATCCTCGAAAATGGTTTTTTTTGTGAACAGGTGTGCAAATTCCTCCCGGTAGTCATTGGAGAATAGAATATTATGCAATCCCAGCTCCGGGAAACTTTTGTTGATGCCCCAGTAAAAAATGAGTGCAGAGGTGGAGCGCTCTCCCGACAGCTGTTTGCGTGGGACCTTTTTCCCGGGGAGCAGATTGCTGTAAAGGTTGACGATGTCAACATCGCTCACGGCCAGATCGAGCGGATATGTTTTGCCCCTGCTTCGGAACCCTTTCACGGTGTCGTTTTCAAGGATGACTTCCTCAACCGGGCTGTTGAACCGGAACCTTACCCCCTTGTCTGTGGCCAGTTTAACGAGGGCTTCCACGATCTGGTACATCCCATTTTCAGGAAAGAATGTGCCGGTGTTGTGCTCCAGGTGCGGGATGATGTTCAGGGTGGCAGGCGTTTTATAGGGATTGGAGCCGTTGTAGGTGGCATAACGGTCAAATAGCTGAACTACCCGGGGGTCGGAAAACCAACGGGTATTCTTTCGGTGCATGGTGGTAAATGCGTCCAGTTCATGCAGGTGAAGCAAAGATTTCCGATAGGCAGCTTGTTTGTAATTACTTATTTTGTGAAACGAACTGAAAAGGAAAACCTCGTGGGTGATCTCGTACAGCCGCCGGCTTTTCTCCAAAAAGGTCAGTATCCGGTTTTTTTCAACATTGGTTTTTGCACTTAGTTCGGCCGCAAATTGCTCCGGCTCTTTCCAGGCATTGACCACTGTTCCGTCTTCCCAGAAATACCGGCAACTGGATTCAAGCAATCTGTAACGAAAATAATTTTCCGGGTTTTCTCCGGCCAGGGAGAAGAGTTCGGTGACCAGGTCAGGCATGGTGAATAAAGACGGTCCGGTGTCGAAGCGGAATCCCTGTTGCTGTAACTGCGAAAGTTTTCCTCCCGGTTTGTCTGCCTGTTCGAATACCTCCACCGCATATCCTTTCACAGCCAGCCTTATTGCCGAAGAAATTCCTGCGATCCCTGAACCAATGACCCCTGCTTTTTGTTTCATTCCCAGTTTAAATGATTAAACAATTTGCCGATATGTATTTAACAAATAAAACTGTCAACGGTTTTCTGTGGATACAATATATTCATTAATTTCACCTTTCAATACATAATTTCATGAAAAAAGTCATCATTGTGGGCACCGGTCTTGGCGCCCTGACCACGGCCCTCAGGCTTGTCCGCCGCGGATACAAGGTGGAAATGGTTGAAAAGTATCACCAGGCCGGCGGACGCCTTAACCAGCTGAAAAAGGATGGGTTTACCTTTGACCTGGGGCCTACTTTTTTCAGTATGACGTATGAGTTTGATGAGTTCGTTGAAGATGCAGGTCTTTCAGAAATGCCTTTTACATTCCGGGAATTGGATATGCTCTATGCCGTGAATTTCCGGGGGGAGAAAAAGCGTTATATGATCCACCGTGACCTTGATCGCCTGGCAAAGGAGTTTGAGGAGGTGGAACCCAACTTTAAAGAAAAGATGGAGAAGTTTCTGGCAGGGGCCGGGAGTTTTTTTCACGATACCGAACATCTGGTGCTCAAACGTAATTACGACTCATTGTTTGAATACTTGCTGACCCTGATGCGGGTGCCCCTGAGGCATTCCCCGAAATTGTTGCGCTCTGTCTGGAACGAAATGGAGCGCCATTTTGAATCCAGGGAGGTCAGGGAGATCTTTTCACTGGTTGCTTTTTTCCTGGGAGCCACCCCATTCAACACCCCTGCCATTTACACCATCCTGTCTTACACGGAGCTGGTCCACGATGGGTATCACAATGTAGAGGGAGGGATGTATAAAATTGTGGAAGGGCTCAAGCGTGAACTCGACAAAGCCGGTGTGGTCTTTCATTTTAATACGGAGATCACCGGGTATCGGTTTGAGGATAAAGAGCTTACTGCATTGGTTGATCAGCATGGGAAAGATTGGGAGGCTGACCTGTTTGTGGTGAACGCCGATGCTGCCTGGTTCAGGCATAAGATATTTAAGCGGAAGAAGTTCTCTGAGAAAAAAATGGACAAACTGCAATGGACGCTGGCCCCTTTTACCATGTACCTGGGGCTGGATACCAAACTGGATAACACCCCGCTTCACAACTATTTCCTTGGCAACAACTTCAAAGAGTATTCCGGCAAGATTTTCAGGAATGATATCAAGCTGGATCAGCCGTATTATTATGTAAACGTGGTATCCAAATCAGATCCTGAAAGCGCGCCCGAGGGTTGTGAAAGCGTGTTTGTGCTCTGCCCGGTACCGGACCTGCGTTATAAACCGGACTGGTCGGACCGGGAGGAAGTGGCTGCCAATATCCTGGAAGACATCTCTGAACGAATCGGGGTTGATGTAAAAAAGCACGTCATTTCCAAAACCATCCTGACTCCGGTCGAGTGGCGCGATGCATTCAATTTGTATAAAGGAAGCGGCCTCGGCCTTGGGCATGATCTGGATCAGATCGGCGGATTCCGGCCCAAAAATTATGATGAGGAGTTTGGCAATGTGTTTTATGTGGGGGCTTCCACGGTGCCCGGTACCGGCTTGCCGATGGCTGTGATCAGTTCAAAACTGGTGGTGGAACGAATAACCAAAAAGTATGGATCTGTTTACACGTAATGCCCTTGATTGTGGCAGGGTTACTACCAAAAACTACAGCACTTCCTTTTCTATGGGGGTACGTACGCTGAATAACAGATACCGTCCTGCCATATATGCCATTTATGGCTTTGTGCGTTTTGCGGATGAGATTGTGGATACCTTTCATGAGCAGGATAAGGAAACCCTGCTGGCAGACTTCAAAGCACGGACTTACGAAGCCATTGATACGGGATTCAGTACCAATCCTATTCTGCACGGGTTTCAATGGGTGGTCAATGTCTACGGAATAGAACGTGATCTGATTGATGCCTTTTTATTCAGTATGGAGATGGATCTGCACAAAGACCGCTTTTCGGATGAAGAGTACAGGCGTTATATATATGGTTCTGCCGAGGTGGTCGGACTCATGTGCCTGCGGGTTTTTTATGCCGGGCGCGACAAGGAGTACCAGCAGTTGTTGCCTGCTGCCCGGAAACTTGGAGAGGCTTTTCAGAAAGTCAATTTTCTGAGAGATATCCGCTCTGATATGGATGACAGAGGGCGGGTTTACTTTCCGGGGGTGAACCTGGCGGGATTTTCAGCAAAAGACAAGAAGATGATTGAGGGGGAGATCCGGGCTGATTTCAGGGAGGCCCTTGCCGGGATTCGCTCACTGGATAAGGAAGTCCGTCTGGGGGTCTACCTGGCCTACCGCTATTACCTTGAATTGTTGCGCAAAATTGAAAAGGCGGCCCCCGAAGCGCTCCATCATCAGCGTTTCCGTGTGCCCGATATCCGAAAGTTGTCGCTTCTGCCAGGATGTTACCTGCGCAACAAATTCAACCGAATTTAAAATTTGTAATTTTGCCGCATGTCAACAAAGGATTTGCATGTGGAGATTGATCCGGCAGCCGGATTCTGCTATGGGGTGGCTGGTGCTGTGCGTAAGGCAGAGGAAACCCTGCAGAAAACCGGTAGTTTGTACTGTGTGGGGCAATTGGTTCACAATACTTATGAGGTCAGGCGGCTGGAGAATATGGGGTTGCGAACAATCGGCCGTGAAGATCTGCCCGATATGGCTGGCAAGTCCGTTTTATTCCGGGCCCATGGAGAACCTCCGGGCAGTTATGATATGAGCGGGTTCAGTGGTGCAAGGCTGGTGGATGCAACCTGTCCGGTGGTAAAGAAGTTGCAGCAGCGGGTGAAACAGTGTTATGAAAAAGGGGAGGCGATCATTATCTATGGCAAGCCCGGTCATCCCGAGGTGGAGGGCATTCTGGGTCAGGTAGACGGGAAAGCACTGGTAGCGCAAAGCCCGGAAGATCTGTTGCCTGATCAGCTTCCTGCCCGTGTCACCCTGTTCAGTCAGACCACTATGTCGCAGGAAGGGCTTTATAGCCTGGCCGGGTGGCTTGAAAAGCAGGGAAAGAAGGTAAAACTGCATGATACGGTTTGCCGGCGGGTGTCAAACCGCGTGGAAGAAATAGAGCGGTTTGCCCGGACCAAAGATGTGATCCTTTTTGTGGGAGGGAAGCATTCGTCCAATTCCAGTCAGCTATTTGACATAGCCAGGAGAATTAATTCCCGCTCCTATTTTGTGGAATCCCCGGATGAGGTGGAGCCCGGGTGGTTCCGTCCCGGCGACCGGGTGGGTGTGACCGGTGGCACCTCCACGCCCAGGTGGTTGCTGGAGAAAACAGCGGGGAAGGTGGGGAGGTAGCCGGGGCCGACTAACCGGAGGGGGCGCAGCCCCGAAAAACCAACAACCAAGGGTGCGCAGCACCCGCTAACTATCAACGATGATACAACCTTTTTCACACGAACATTTCATGCGCGAAGCCCTCAAAGAAGCCGAAAAGGCTTATGGGGCCGGCGAAGTACCGGTTGGTGCGGTAGTGGTGAGTGATCATCGGATCATTGCCCGGGCCCATAACCTGACCGAGCGGCTCAATGACGTTACTGCGCATGCTGAGATGCAGGCCATTACTGCTGCAGCCGATTATTTAGGAGGGAAATACCTGACAGACTGTACATTGTATGTTACACTGGAACCATGCAACATGTGTGCCGGTGCCATTTTCTGGACACAGTTGGGCACACTTGTTTACGGTGCCGACGATGAAAAACGTGGGTTTACTCTTGTCGGGGGAGGTTTGCTGCACCCCAGGACCCGGGTTGTGAAGGGGATAGAAGCACAGGCCTCTGCAACGATGCTGAAACGATTTTTTAAAGAACGAAGACCGGCCTGATAATACCACATGACATGTGTGGTTCTTGCCGCAATCATGGGTTGTGTTGCCGCAATTATGTGTGGCTCTTCCCGCAATCATGGGTGTCTGTGGCCGCAATATCCAAATCAGGGTTACCAAGGGGGTATGGCTACAAACGGCATGAGCAGGTGTCTTCTGCCGCAATATTACCGGGCCGGCATTAATACCTGATGGCCGATAAGAGTTTCATGAAGAATTTATTCCTCGATTTCATCCATGACCTCCTCCAGTGTGGGGATGTTCCGGTGTGCCCACTTTCCTTTTACTACTCCTTCCTTCATCAATACCAGCCCCGGATTTGAACGGATAATGGTTTTAAGCTCAACCTCATCCGAAAGAAAAAACGGATAGGGGGTTTGGTAGGCATGACGAAACTCCTCTGCCGCGCGTTGGGTGGAGCCGGTAAGGACAACCAGGGGATAACCTGCTTCTTCAGCTTCCTGCGCCAGCGGGGTGATTCTCTCTTCAAAGGCTCTTGTGTTTGTTCTGTGCAGGTCCGGGGCAATCACCATGAAAAGATACCCCGGGTTTGTCATGTAAAACTCGGTAAGGTCATCGCCGAATTCATCCTCAATATAAAAACCTTCAATCTTTGCTTCCTGGTAGGGTTGGATGACCTCTTCCCGCCTGTCTTTATATTCCCATACTTCGGTCCACTCAGGATCATCCCAGGGGTAATCATCTGCCGGGTATTCTTTGGTTTCCCCGGTTTCTGTGTTTTCGAAAATGAGAAAAGTGTTTGCTATCTCAGGTGTGGGAATAACCTGCTCTGTGATGTCGTTGCCCACTTTCCATGGCCGGAAATCCATAATGGGTAAGTTGCGCAGGCAGTAAATGGAGAGCCAGAGAATGCCGATGGTAAAGAGCAGCAGCAGGTAGCCATCTGCTTTCCTGGACAATAGTGGTTTTATTTTATTCCGGAAAATAAAGACGACAATGGCTGCAGCCAGTAAAAATAAGTTTTTGTTGAATGTGGCCCAGTTGCTTAGGATGACCGCATCTCCAAAGCAACCGCAGTCGGGTACCGGGTCGGTGATAGCGATAAAGAGGGTCAGAGGGGTGAAAAATGCCATGAACAGCAGGCCTCCCCAGGCACTATAGCGCATTTTGAGCCCGAGTAATATGCCGATCCCGATGATGAATTCAAGGGTGCTGAGCAGGACGGCAGCGGGTAATGCAGAAAACATAAACCAATCCATCCCGAAAGCCATGAAGTAGTCCTGGAATTTATAGGCTGATCCCAGGGGATCAATGGCTTTCACGAATCCTGAAAAAATAAAGATTCCCCCCAGCACAATGCGGGATGTCCATATGAGAAATTTGGCGGCAACACTCATAGAGAATGAGCTCAGTCTCTTTGCTCGATACGCCCCACAATTCGGTATACTGTGGTGGGGCGCTCAGGATGGTTGTAATTTACTGTGACTGTCCGGCTGATTCGTTGAGGTCTGGGTGCCAGCCTGAATTCTATCTTGATTTCCCCTTCTTCGCCAGGGGCAATAGGCTCCTCCGGCCATTCTGTTACCCTGGTGCCGCAGCATCCCCGTACCCTGCTGATGATAAGGGGTTCATTGCCGGTATTCGAGAATTTGATATCCAGTTTCGTGTCTGGCATGCTGTCCACGTACATGGTGCCATAATCGTGGCGTTCCTTCTCAAAGGTGAGTTCCGGACCCTTGGGGTCGTCTGCTTTAGCTGTGGCAGCAAGGAAGATGACCATGAAAATCAAAGAAAAAACGTTTTTCATGCTTCTGTAATGATTTGGTGGTTGCAATTTTTTTGTTGTGATCGCGAATATACGATAATATTTAACCAATGCTTCGAAAAAGAACGATGTCAATGGTAAAAAATTATTTAAAAATGATCGATATGGGGGAATCTACTCATTCCTTGGGTGTTTTCAAAAAATTTCCCTGGTGCTATCCATGCTGGCTGATCAACTCTTTAAGTTCTTCCAGTGAGGGCACTCTGCCACTGAGTATAACCTTTTCATTGATGATTAAAGCCGGGGTTCGGACAACCCCATACGACATGATGTCCATCATGTCTTCCACTTTTGTGATATTCGCCTGCAGGCCGATGTCTCTGATGGCTTCTTCTGTAATTCCTGCCAGCTTCTTGCACTTGGCGCATCCGCTGCCCAGTATTTTGATCTCCATATCTCGGGATTTTAAGAATTATACATCGCAAAAATACGATTTATAATACGCACAAACAAACCTTATCCGGGGAAAACCCTGAATGCTTCCTGGAGTATGTCCCAGTGCTCTTTGTTGATGCAGTATTTGATCTTCGGCGGGGTGATACTCCCCTGTATCAATCCTGCTTTTTTTAACTCCTTCAGGTGTTGGGACACGGTTGATTGCGCCAGGGGAAGTTCTTTGACAATGTCACCGCAAATACAGGATTGTTTGGACAAAAGCAGCTTAAGTATGCTGATCCTTGCCGGGTGAGCAAGTGCTTTGCAGTACCTGGCCAGCCTAAGATTTTCTTCCATGTATCGGTCCTTGCTGTTCATGCTTGCCGGATCATATAACAAAAGCCGTCCTTTATGCAAAGACAGCTTATTGATCGTCCCTTTATAACAAAAACTTTATCAGTAGCAGCGGTTCAGGCATTCGATCATTTGACTCAACGCCTCATGCTTCAGAAAGTAGAATGTATTCTTCCCGCTTCGTCTGGAATCAAGTACCCCTTTGTTTTTTAAGATATTTAAATGATGTGATGCAGAAGCCTGCTCAATACTCAGCGTTTGGTAAATATCGGTAACATTCATCTGCTCTTTTTTTTCCAGGAGGTCAATAATCGCGATCCGCATCGGATGGGCGATTGCCCTGAGCTTACTGGCTACCTCCTCCAGTTTTTTCGGATCCAGTGTTGATGTTGCCATAATGTTGTATGTTTTATAATAACGTGTTAAGTAGCTAATTTTTACAAATGTACAAAATATATAAATATATTTTAGCTTTCTCTATTATTCTGCGTTCAGTTTCTTGTATATATACTGATTGGTAACTTCTGTAAATAACTTCCGTTGCCGAAATGATCTGCCACCCTTGCCCAGGGACCTGTTCTGTCGCTTATCCTGGCTCTCCTCCGGAATCAGTCGTGTTTTTGGCTGCATACCTTTGAAGAGAAAAACTCCCGGTTCATCAATGCAATAAAATCCACGGAGATTCCTTTGGGGCAATCGAACTCGCAACCATAGGTATTGGAACAAAACCCGAAACCTTCTGCGTCCATCTGGCGGACCATTCTGTCTGCCCTTTCCTTGGCCTCCACTTTGCCTTGCGGGATCATGGCGTACTGGGCGATTTTTGCCGCTGCAAAAAGCATGGCAGAGGAGTTCTTACAGGCAGCTACGCAAGCACCGCAACCAATGCATACGGCTGCATCAAAGGTCTTATCTGCGATGCACTTGCTCACCGGGTTGCTGTTGGCTTCAGGTGCACTTCCCGCGTTGGTATTGATAAAACCTCCGGCTTGCATGATCCTTTCAAAGGAACTGCGATCCACGATCAGGTCTTTCAATATCGGGAAGGCCCTGGCCCGCCATGGCTCAATATAAATGGTGTCACCGTCTTTGAATGCCCGCATATGAAGTTCGCAGGTGGTGGTATTACGCATTGGGCCATGAGGCCTGCCATTTATGTAAAGACCACAAGAACCGCATATGCCCTCGCGGCAATCCTGTTCAAAGGCCACCGGCTCTTCCCCTTTTTCGATCAGTTGCGCGTTCAGGTAGTCCAGCATTTCCAGGAAAGACATCTCCGGTGAAACATCCTGAAGCGGGTAGGTTTTAAACTTCCCTTTTGCCTGGGCGTTTTTTTGCCGCCATATTTTAAGTGTCACGTTCATTTTTCCCGATTTAGTGAGGCTTATTTATAACTTCTTTCTTTGATCTCCACGTGTTCAAACCTTAGCGGCTCTTTGTGCATGCCTGGTTCTTTTGCGTGGCCTTTATACTCCCAGGCTGCTATATAGGCAAAGTTTTTGTCGTCGCGTTTGGCCTCACCCGTTTGGGTCTGATGCTCTTCGCGGAAATGGGCCCCGCAGGATTCCTCCCGCCGGATTGCATCCTCGCACATGAGCCTGCCTACTTCAAAAAAGTCGGCTACTTTCAATGCCTTTTCCAGTTCCTGGTTGATCTCCCTGTCATTTCCCGGGATCCGGAGGTCTTTCCAGAATTCTTCCTCCAGCTCATTAAGTAATTCTTTCCCCTTCTGCAATCCTTCCGCATTCCTTCGCATTCCGCAATGATCCCACATGATTTTCCCCAGGCGTTTGTGGAAAGATGTGGCAGACCTGGTGCCGCCGATGGCCATGACTTTTTGAATTCTTTCCTCCACCGCCTTTTCGGCCTCCTCAAAAGGTTGCTGGTCTGTTGTGATCTTCCCCGTGCGGATGTCGTCTGCCAGGTAATCGCCGATTGTATTGGGAAGAATAAAGTAACCATCACCCGAACATTGCATAAGTGAGTTGGCCCCCAGTCGGTTGGCCCCATGATCCGAGAAATTGCTTTCCCCAATGGCAAAAAGCCCCGGGATGGTGGTCATCAGGTTATAATCAACCCATAATCCTCCCATGGTATAATGCCCGGCGGGGTAAATGCGCATGGGTTGATTGTAAGGGTTAATGCCGGTGATTTTTTCATACATCTCAAACAGGTTGCCGTATTTGTCCTGTATCGCCTTTTTTCCCCGGGCTTCAATGGCATCCTTGAAGTCCAGATAAACGGAAAGCCCTGAGTCACCCGCTCCGTAACCGGCATCGCAGCGTTCTTTGGCCGCCCTTGAGGCCACATCTCTCGGAACAAGGTTCCCAAAAGCCGGATACCTTCTTTCAAGGTAATAATCCCTTTCTTCTTCCGGGATTTCTGTGGGATGACGTTTGTCCCCTTTTTCTTTCGGAACCCATACACGCCCGTCGTTGCGCAGTGATTCGGACATCAGGGTCAGTTTACATTGGTAGTCGTTAAGTACCGGGATGCTGGTAGGGTGGATCTGGATGAAACTTGGATTGGCAAACAGTGCCCCTTTCTTATGGGCACTCCAGGCGGCTGATGCATTGCTTCCCAGCCCGAGGGTTGACAGATAAAAAACGGTGCCATACCCACCGGTAGCCAACACCACTGCATGGGCGGAGTGACGTTCCAGTTCACCGGAAACCAGGTTGCGGGTAATGATTCCCCTGGCCTTACCCTCCACAATGACCAGGTCAAGCATGTCACGCCGCGGGAACATTGTAACGTTGCCTTTCGATAGCTGACGGTTCAATGAAGAATAAGCCCCGAGCAGGCATTGCTGTCCGGTTTGCCCTTTGGCATAAAATGTCCTTGACACCTGGACCCCTCCGAATGACCTGGTGTCGAGTGCCCCGCCGTAATCCCTGGCAAACGGCACACCCAATGCAGTATAGTGATCGATTACCAGGTTGCTGACCTCTGCTGCCCGGTACACATTGGCTTCCCTGGCCCGGTAATCTCCTCCTTTAATGGTGTCAAAAAACAGCCGGTAGATGGAATCATTGTCGTTTTTATAATTTTTCGCTGCGTTAATCCCTCCCTGGGCGGCTACCGAGTGCGCACGTCTTGGAGAATCCTGAAAACAAAAAGCTTTTACTTTATATCCCAGTTCTCCAAGGGCACTTGCTGCAGATGCACCGGCAAGGCCGGTACCCACCACGATAATTTCAAGTTTTTTCTTGTTGGCCGGGCTGACCAGACGTAAATTGGCTTTATAGCGGCTCCATTTGTCAGCCAACGGGCCTTCTGGTATTTTGGAATTTAGTTGTTGCATTGCAAAAAGGGTATTTGTGGATGCGGATTCAGGAGGAATAGAAAAAGAGGAAATAGACAGGAATGATGGCAAATCCGACGCTGATAAAAATCGCATACAGGGTGCCTATTATTTTGATGGCCGGGGTATACTTGGTGTGGTTGAGCCCCAAAGACTGGAAAGCGGACTGAAAAGCATGTTTCAGGTGAAAGCCCAGAAAAAGCATAGAAACCACGTAGAAGCCCGAATACCAAGGGTTTTGAAACAACACCACTGCCATCGATCTGAAATCATGCGAATGCGCTGCGTACTCCGGAAGGGGTGCCCAACCCAGCCTTACAAAGAAAAAATTGATCAGGTGGATCACCAGGAAAATAAAAATGATCATTCCGGTATGGAACATATACCTGGAAAAGGTGGATGTTTCAGTTCGGGGTGTTTTTTTGTATTTTACCGGCCGGGCATTGTAATTGATTAGTTGCAGAACCACTCCCAGTACAATGTGGATAAGGAAGGCAGCGAACAATATGTATTCCACAATTTTAACAGCCGGATGGCCCAGGAGTTCAACGACCTGGTCGAAGGCCTCGCCCCCGTCTCCTGCCAGCATCAGCAGGTTGGTCAGCAGGTGGGAAATCAGGAAAAGCATCAGGAATAAGCCTGCAAGGGCCATGATGTATTTATGGCTTAAAGATGCAAAAGCAACAGGCGGTTTTTTCATGGGAATGAGTTAACGGTTGGCATAAAAAAATACAGATATCGTGGGTAAACAAATGTATGTGATTTGGAATTCTTTTCCAAGTTAAACATCTATTTGAATTGATTCTAAATTTTGGCTGCGGGTTGCAACAATGCATTGCAAAAACCTTGTTGATTCCTTTTCGGGTTGACTGGAATTTGACTCCCGGGTATTTGTTTTCGGCAAAATTGTAAATTTGCTTCCATATGTGGAGTACAGGTGGATAAAATCGAATCATTATAAATCTAAATAATTGACTATGTTTGACAAGGAGACCTATATCAGACGGAGGGAGAAACTCAGGCAAATAATCGGGAAGGGAATCGTATTGCTCCCGGGCAATGTGGATTCGCCCATGAATTATAAAAGCAACATCTACCGCTTTCGCCAGGACAGCAACTTCCTGTATTTTTTCGGACTGGATCAGCAGGGGCTGGCCGGAGTGATCGATACCGAAAGTGGGGAAGATATTCTTTTCGGCGATGATTTTACCCTGGATGACATTGTCTGGATGGGGCCTCAGCCCACCCTGAAGGAACGCGCAGGCGAAGCGGGGGTAGAAAAAACCTATTCTTTTGCACGTCTGGGGGAGTTTCTGAAAAAGGCCCGTCAGGATGGCAGGAAAATCCATTTTCTGCCTCCTTACCGGGCAGAAAACAAGATGCTGCTGGAGTCTCTGCTTGACATCCGCCCTGATAGCCAGGCAGGAGAAGCTTCCGAAGAATTGATCAGGGCAGTGGTCGCCATTCGGTCCGTGAAAGAAGCCCAGGAGGTGGCAGAAATTGAGAAAGCGGCGGATGTGACCCAGCTGATGCATACCACTGCAATGAAAATGGCCAGACCCGGTGTATATGAACGGGAGATCGCCGGCGTGGTGGAAGGAATTGCGCTTTCCCACGGTGGGATGCTTGCTTATCCGTTGATCCTTTCCGTGCATGGAGAAACATTGCATAATCATTCCCATGACAATAAACTTGAAGAAGGCCATTTGCTGTTAATGGACGGGGGTGCAGAAACCCCGATGCATTATGCAGCGGACTATACCAGGACAACCCCGGTGGGAGGGCATTTCAATGAAAAACAGCGGATGATTTATGACATTGTCCTGCAGGCTGAAACCAAGGCGATCAATGCCATTAAGCCAGGGGTAACCAATAAGGGGCTCCACCTGCTGGCTGCGAATGTCATTGCAGGAGGCCTGAAAGACCTGGGGCTGATTAAGGGCGATCCTGAGAAAGCTGTGGAACAGGGTGCCTATGCCCTGTTCATGCCTCATGGCCTTGGCCATATGATTGGGCTGGATGTGCATGATATGGAAGATCTTGGAGAGGATTTTGTCGGCTATGACGAAGAGGTAAAAAGATCTAACATGTTTGGCCTGGGCGCTTTAAGGCTGGGACGCAAACTGCAGGAAAATTTTGTGCTCACTGTAGAGCCGGGCATCTATTTTATCCCTGAACTCATCCGGCAATGGGAAGAGGAAAACAAATTTGCTGAGTTTATCAATTATGCGGAAGTGAAGGCATTCGCTGGCACAGGGGGCATTCGCATTGAGGATGATGTTCTTGTTACCGGCGACGGGTACCGTGTGTTGGGTAAACCCATTCCAAAAGCACCCGGTGATATTGAACGTCTTATGAATGAGTAGTTCCGGATCTCCCGGACGAATAACCGGTAGATTGTATAGTCGCTGCTTATCTGGCGTAAGTGTTTATAAATTGGGCAGGAGCAAAGTATAACATGAATAAAAAAACCCCGGAACACTAACAGTGCTCCGGGGCCACCAATCAACTAACCAAAACAACATGAAGAATATGAAAAACCTGTTCAGGCGCTATTCATATCACTTGTTATTTATAGAACTCAAAATTCTCATTTTTGTTTTTTAAGTTAACAAAAAAAAACACAAAAAGTGTTAAGTCATCGCTTTTTTTGTTTTATCCATTTGACGGGTTTTTAAAAGAACCGCTCGGGCCGTGATTAAACCCCAAAACACCGAATAAAAGGCCCGAGCGGAAAAAACAAAACAGAATTGAGCTATGAATAATTATAAATAGCCAAGTGATTGCAAACACTCCCGGATTTTTTCCCAGGTCCGGTTAATATCCTGGTCCAGTCCTACCGAAAAGCGGACCAGTCCTTCTGAAAGGCCCATCTCTTCCTGTACCTCATCCGGCACCTCACTGGAAGTACTTTTGCCGGAGTTACTGAATAACGTTTTAAAATAACCCAGGCTTACGGCCAGGTATCCGACTCCCTTCAGCTGCATGGCCTCCATCAGCCTGGATGCTTTTTCGCTTGTTTTCAGATCGATGGCGATCATGCCCCCGAATCCATAATCAGGATGGATCAGTTGTTTCATCAGCTCATGCTGGGGATGGGACGATAGCCCCGGATAGATCACCCGCAAACCACTTTCCTCAAATTTATTAGCCAGAAACAATGCGTTATGACTGTGTTGCTTCATCCTGATGTGCAGGGTATGCAGGTTTTTATGGATACTAGAAGAACGGAGCGGATCAAGTACGGGACCCAGCAGCATGGCGGATCCGGTGTTGACATCAGCAAGTGCATTGATAAAATCTGCATCCGCACAGATGGCTCCGGCCACACAATCGTTCTTTCCGTTGACAAATTTTGTCAGGCTGTATACCACCACATGTGCACCCAGTTTTGCGGGGGCGATCATCATAGGGGTAAAGGTATTGTCTACCACAAGCTTAATCCCATGCTTGTTGGCAATCTCTGCCAGCCCGGGCAGATCGGAGATCTGCAGCAGGGGATTGGTCATCGACTCTGTATAGATCATCTTTGTATTCGGACCGATGGCTTTTTGCACTTCGTCCTTACGGGTGATGTCCACAAAAGTGACGTCAATGTTGAATTTTTTTAGGTAATTGGCCAGAAAGGCAAATGTGCCGCCATAGGTGGTGATGCTTGAAACAATATGATCGCCGCTGTTGCACAACTGCAGAATTGCAGTGGTGATCGCTCCCATCCCTGAGGCGGTTACCCAGGCCGATTCGGTGCCTTCCATGGCAGCCATGGCATCTGCAAGATAGCGGTTGGACGGGTTCCAATGGCGGGAATAAAGGAAGCAGCCCTCTTCTTCCCCTGTAAATGTATCGACCATTGTTTTTGCCTCCATAAAAGTATAGGTGGCGGAATCGGTGATGGATGGATTGACATCTCCGAATTCACCAAACTGGAGTAAATCCTGGATGTTGGATGCGGGATCAAATTTCATGGCATCGGGTATTTCGTTATACACAAACCTGTCTGATTTCTTGGGCAAAAATATTAAAATTTTCAAATATTCCGGACGATATATTCAAAATTTTTTTTCAATTCTTAATATCGGTTACGAAATGTAAGCAAAAAGCCCTATTTTTGTTATTATTTTATTTTAAATCAAATTTTATCATGGAGAAAGGCTTTATGGTAGACCCCACAGACAGGAGAATCCTGGAAATCCTGTCAAAGAACGCCCGTATGCCCTACCTTGAGGTAGCGCGTATTGTCGGGATCAGTGGTGCTGCAGTGCATCAGCGGGTGCAAAAAATGGCGGATGCCGATGTGATCAGCGGATCCCAGTTTAGTTTAAATCCCAAAGGCCTGGGGTATAACACCTGTGCCTTTATCGGGATACAGGTCAGCCTGAGCAATGGAACTACCCACCAGGAAGTTTTTGAACATATTATGGAGATCCCCGAGATTGTAGAATGCCATCATACTTCGGGCAAATATTCTCTTTTTGTCAAAATCTTTACCCTGAACAACGAGCACCTTAAAAATGTGATCGTTGAGCAGATTCAAACCATAAACGGGGTCAATGCCACAGAAACATTTATTTCGCTTGAGAAAGGATTTCACCGGCAGATCCCGGTCCGGGAAACAAAACAGTAAAGGCCTGCGACCAGGTAGGCTGGAGAAATGCCGGCCCATGTTTATACATATATTCCGGGGGGTCTTGCTAAAAACGATACCTTTGTTATACAATTATTATAATCAGAAAATCATAGCATTATGTTTACAGGAATCATTGAAGCAACCGGCAAGGTTGTTAAAATTGAACACGACAGGGGGAATATCAATTTCACCATTGAAACGCCCATCGCCAAAGAGCTGAAAGTGGATCAGAGTATAGCTCACGACGGGGTGTGCCTGACAACGGTGGAAGTAAATAAGGAAAAGAATCAATATACTTTTACGGCCATTCAGGAGACCCTGGATAAGACAAATTTGCGTACATGGGAGGCAGGTTATGAGGTTAACCTGGAAAGATGTATGCGGGCAGATGATCGTTTTGACGGGCATATTGTGCAGGGTCATGTGGATCAGACTGCAACCTGCACCAAAGTCGAGGAACTGGACGGCAGCTGGAAGTTT
>CAYXEH010000048.1:0-19655 GCA_964463915.1 uncultured Bacteroidales bacterium
TGGTCCCAAGGTGCTTGGAAAACTCGATATGGAAGAGTTGAAAGGGAGGCCGCCTGTGCAGGAGGAAGAGCCTGCCCCGGATGCCGGCGATACAGACCAGAAAGAGGAGGAAGAGAAGCCTCCGGCAGTAGCTGAAAAAGAGGAAACCCCGGCTGAAAAAGAGGAAACTGAGAAACCTGCAGATACGGATACAGAAACAGAAGCCCCTGCAGCTGCTGAGGATGATGAGTCCGTAGGGGAAGAAGCGGACAAGGGGCCAAAGGTTTTGGGCAAGATCGATCTGGAAGAAAAGAAACCGGTCAAAAAGAAAAAAGCAGCAAAGAAAGCGGATACGAAGACCGCAGAAACTAGCGGTGAAAAGTCTTCAAAACCTGAGGAAAAACCAGAGGAAAAACGGGAAGAGAAGGCGGAGGAGAAGGCGGAGGAGAAGAAATCCGATGGGAAAAAAGCCATTGAGAAACCTGCTGAGCCCACTAAGGATCATTATCAGACCCAGTTTAAGAAACTTGAAGGGCCTACCATCCTTGGTAAAATGGACCTGCCTGAAAAGAAAGAAACCGAGAAAAAACCGGTGGCATCTTCTTCTGATCCGGGCAAGGCCAAAAAGCGGAAACGCAAGCGAATCAAAAAGGATAAGCCGGCCGAAACACCGGCTACAACTCCGCAAGACAAAAAGGGACGTCAGGATACCCAGAAAGCCCGGAAAAAAGGAAAAGCACAGCCCAAGCCCGAGGTCACAGAAGAGGAAATCTCACGTCAGATCCGGGAAACCCTGGCGAACCTCAGTGGAAGCGGCAAGTCCAAAGCGGCAAAGCATCGCCGCATGAAGCGGGATATTCTGCAGCAGCAGAAAGAGAAAGAGCAGCAGCAGGAAGCCTCCGAAGGCAAAACACTTGAGGTAACGGAATTTATTTCCGCTGCCGAGCTGGCCAGCCTGATGGATGTTTCTGTTAATGAGGTGATTTCTACCTGTATGTCACTTGGGTTGTTTGTGTCAATCAATCAGCGGCTCGATGCCGAAACCATCACCATTGTTGCCGATGAGTTCGGTTATGAGGTGGACTTTGTCAGTGCGGATTCACAGCAGGCCATTGAAGAAGAAGAGGATGACCCGGCCGATCTGCGTGATCGGGCACCCATTGTTACGGTGATGGGTCACGTGGACCACGGTAAGACCTCTTTGCTTGACCATATCCGCCATGCCAACGTAATTGCGGGGGAGGCCGGAGGCATTACCCAGCATATCGGTGCTTATGCCGTAGAGATTGACAGCGGGAAAACCATTACATTTCTTGATACCCCCGGTCACGAAGCTTTTACTGCCATGCGGGCCAGGGGAGCAAAGGTCACTGATGTGGCCATTATTGTGGTGGCTGCAGATGACAGTGTGATGCCCCAGACCGTGGAGGCCATCAACCACGCCCAGGCCGCCGGTGTTCCCATTGTGATCGCCATCAACAAGATCGATAAGGAAAATGCCAATCCGGAGAGAGTCAAGGAAGAGCTGGCAAATATGAATATCCTGGTAGAAGACTGGGGCGGTAAATTCCAGAGCCAGGAGATCTCTGCAAAAGAAGGACTGAATACGGAAAGTTTGCTGGAGAAGGTATTGCTCGAAGCTGAGATGCTTGAGTTGAAGGCCAATCCGGCGAGAAGGGCTTCAGGCACTGTCATTGAATCCTCACTCGACAGGGGGCGTGGCTATGTGTCAACGATATTGGTACAGAATGGGACCCTGCAAGTCGGAGATCTCGTGGTAGCTGGTATCACCCATGGAAAGGTAAAGGCCATGTTTAACGAAAGGGGGCACCGGATTGATAAAGCCGGGCCTGCTACTCCGGTCTTAATTCTCGGTCTTGACGGAGCACCTCAGGCGGGTGACCTCTTCAATGTCATGGAAACCGAGAGTGAGGCCAAGAACATCACCAATAAGCGTCAGCAGCTGATCCGTGAGCAGGGCTTACGTACGCAGAAACATATTACCCTTGACGAGATCGGCAGGAGGATTGCCATCGGAGATTTCAAGGAACTGAATGTGATTGTGAAAGGTGATGTGGATGGTTCCGTGGAGGCCCTCAGCGACTCCATCCTTAAACTGTCCACAGAGGAGATCCAGGTCAATATCATCCACAAAGCCGTCGGGCAGATCACTGAAGGGGATGTCCTGTTGGCTTCTGCTTCAAATGCCATTATTATCGGGTTCCAGGTGCGGCCGTCCATGACCGCCAGGAAACTGGCAGAACAGGAACAGATCGATATTCGTCTATACAGTGTGATCTATAATGCGACCAATGAGCTGAAGTCGGCCATTGAGGGCATGCTCTCACCGGAGATTGAAGAAAAAGTGGTTGCCAACCTGGAAGTCCGGGATGTGTTCAAAATCACGAAAGTGGGGACGGTCGCCGGTTGCATGGTGATGGACGGTAAAATTCACCGGAATTCTGACGTTCGCCTGATTCGCGACGGTATTGTGGTATATACCGGCAAACTCGGATCACTTAAGCGGTATAAGGACGATGTGAAGGAAGTTTCAGCCGGTTATGAATGCGGACTGAATATTGATCGCTTTAATGACATTAAGGTTGGAGATATTATCGAAGCATTCGAGACGTTTGAAGTTGCACGAAAACTGGAATAGTCATGATCAGTTTGTCGGTCAAATACGGGCAGGTCTTGCCATTTGTGTCTGAGGATGAGATCCGGATATTTGAAAGGGAAATCAGGCTTCACAGGGAGCATATCTATAACAAAAGCGGGAAAGGGAGTGAGTTCCTTGGATGGGTCGATCTTCCGGAAAATACCGGGGCCGACCTGCTTGATAATATTGAGTCTGATGCCCATCTTATCAGGGAACAGTCTGATGCAGTGGTTGTGGTTGGAATCGGCGGGTCATACCTGGGATCCCGTGCAGTGATCGAAGCTCTTTCCGGTCCCTTCCCGGACAGGAAGGGCGCAGGCCATCCGGAAATTATTTATGCCGGGCATCACCTGGATGAAGACTACCTGCATGAACTGCTTCGTTGGCTTGACAGCCGCACCTACTCCATTATCGTTATTTCGAAATCAGGAACCACCACAGAACCTGCCATCGCGTTCAGGTTGCTGAGAAAGCACCTGGAGGAGAAAGCCGGGAAAAAGGAAGCTGCCCGGCGTATTTTTGCCATTACAGATGCATCCAAAGGAGCGCTGAAAAACCTTGCCGACTCCCAGGGGTATACTACTTATACCATTCCTGATGATGTAGGGGGGCGTTATTCAGTGCTGACACCTGTTGGGTTGTTGCCCATTGCCGTAGCCGGTTTTGATATCAGAGAACTGATGGAAGGCGCCCGGCGGATGGCCGTTCATTTGCGGAACATTGAAAGCTTTGTCGATAATCCCGCTGCACTGTACGCTGTGATCAGGAATGTCCTCCTTCACAAAGGGATGTCCACGGAAATTCTGGCCTCCTATAACCCCGCCATGCAATATATGATTGAATGGTGGAAACAATTGTTCGGGGAGAGTGAGGGGAAAGAGGGCAAAGGGATCTTTCCGGCAGGTGTTGTTTTTACCACTGACCTGCATTCTATGGGGCAGTATATTCAGGAAGGGCAGAGGAATTTGTTTGAAACAGTTCTGACCATTGGAGAGTCAAAGCATACGCTTGAAATCCCGGAAGACCCGGGCGATGACGATGGACTGAATTACCTGGCAGGGAAGCGTGTCAGCTATGTAAACAGGATGGCTTCCGGTGGTACGATGCTGGCCCATGTGGATGGCGGCGTACCCAATATTGAACTCATTCTTCCCCGGCTCACTGCAGCCGGTCTTGGCGAACTGATCTATTTTTATGAGATGGCTTGTGCGCTCAGTGGTTACATGCTTGGTGTGAACCCATTTGATCAGCCCGGTGTGGAGGCGTATAAAAGAAATATGTTTGCCCTCCTTGAAAAACCTGGTTTTGAAGAAGCCGGGAAAGCCCTGAAGAAGCGGCTTTAAAGGTTCGTGCCTGCCCCAGGCCTGCAGGCTGTTCCGTCATAATTATTTCTCCCCGTGAAAACATGCCCTGCACAGCGGTTCGTATGATTCGGTTTCTCCGAGCATAACGAGGTCTTCGTTGGGTGTGGTCCTGTGGGAATACTGGGCGAGACTCCCGCATTTCACACAAATTGCATGAACCTTGGTAATGTATTCGGCGGTCGCCAACAGTGCCGGCATAGGGCCGAAAGGCTTGCCTTTGAAATCCATGTCAAGCCCGGCCACAATGACCCTGATGCCCATATTGGCCAACTGGTTGCACACGTTCGGCAGCTCGGGATCAAAAAACTGTGCTTCATCGATGCCGACCACATCCTTTTCTCCTGTCATCAGCAATATATTACTGGATGAAGGTACCGGCGTGGACACAATTTCGCTTGCATCGTGGGAAATAACTTTTTCCTCATCGTACCTGACATCCACCCCCGGTTTGAATATTTCCACCCTGAGTTTTGCAATGCGCGCACGTTTCAGCCTCCGGATCAGTTCTTCGGTTTTGCCAGAGAACATGCTGCCACAGATTACCTCTATCCAGCCCCGGGCTCGTGATCGGTCAACATCATTTTCAAGAAACATCCGGATATTTTTTTCTTCCTATGCCAATTGGGCCCGGAAGTGAATTTCACACATGAACACAAAAATAATCAATAACTTTACAACGTTTTGTAACCGGGTAAAGATTCATTAAAAAACCATCCTTTTTATGAGTATTGTTGATTTGAAAGATAGCATTGTACGCCTTTTGGAAGAAGTTGCTGAAAGAGCCAGTTACATCAATCACCGCCATCCTGAAAAACAAGACCTGTCCCTGGATATTGACCTGCTTAAAGACGACCTTCGCCGTCTTTACCGCCAATTTGAATTGCTGAAAAATGCCAATGGGGAGAAACCCGGCCACCCGGAAGAAAGTGCAGGGCATTCTGCCACGGTTCCTCCGGTTTCGGGCGGTTCTCAATCCGGAGGCGACCCCACTGCAAAGAAAAAGGAAGCCCCCCCGGTTAAATCAGAAGCGTCTGTGTCCAGGCCTGAAACCCCTCCGGCCAGGTCAGAAGAGTCTGTGTCCAGGCCTGAAGTCCCCCGGGCCAATTCAACGGAGTCTGTGCCCAGACAACCGGCACCTGGGTCCAGGTCATTGGGGCACCCTGAGGAAAAACCGGCAGCAAAGCAATCTGAGCCTCATCCGGGTAGATTGCCGAAGGAAAAGCCTGTGGATATACCTGAAGAGATTCCTGCAGATAAACCCGTTGAGGAACCCCGGGAGAAGCGGGCCGACAAAGCCGAAGATCAACCGGCGGCCTCTCCAAAGATCGGTTCAGGAAACCACGGGCCCGGAAACAATAAAGCAGTGATCGACCTGTTATCGGAATATGCCGGGCGGACGATTGGTGATCAGTATCTGGAGGAAGACAGATCCGTACATCAGCGGATCTCTAACCAGAAAGAAGACAAAAGCATTGGAACCCGGATGCAGCGAAAACCCATTGCCAATTTGAAGGAGGCCATTGGTGTGAATGAGAAGTTTTTATTCATCAATGAGTTATTTAAGGGAAATATCCAGGCATACAATGAGGCGATCTCCCGCTTAAATGAAATGGATGATGCCAAAACGGCGTTTGATTATCTCAATGAGTTGAGCATGATCCATTCATGGGATGCAACTCGTTCCGCCTCTACCATAGAAAAACTGGCCGATCTGGTTCACCGGCGTCACATGAGCAAATAACAACCATTAGCGAAATGTCGAAACTGTTTATTGTGCCTACTCCGGTTGGGAATCTGGAAGATATGACTTACCGGGCTGTCCGTATACTCAGTGAGGCAGATTATCTGCTCACGGAAGACACCAGGGTGACGGGCCGGCTGTTGCAACGGTATAACATTTCCATAAAAATGATCTCCCACCATCAGCACAACGAACACAAGTCACTGCCTGCTTTGCTGGACAAACTGAAGGCCGGAATGACCCTTGCGCTGGCCAGTGATGCCGGTATGCCGGGAATCTCTGACCCCGGCTTCCTGTTGATCCGTGAGTGTATCCGCGAGGGGATTGAAGTGGAATGTTTGCCCGGACCGACCGCCTTTGTGCCTGCCCTCGTAGCCAGCGGGATTCCCTGTGAGCGATTTTGCTTTGAAGGATTTCTGCCTGTAAAGAAGGGGAGAAAATCACGCCTGGAATCACTGGCGAAGGAAACCCGCACCATGGTGTTTTATGAATCTCCGCACCGGCTTCTTAAGACCTTATCGGCTTTTTCCGGTTCTTTTGGCGGAGATCGTCAGGCCTGTGTATCCAGGGAGATCAGCAAAATCCATGAGGAGCATGTACGTGGCAGCCTCGACGAACTTGTGGAAATTTTTTCAGGGCGCAGTGCCATTAAAGGAGAGATCACCCTGGTGGTTTCCGGCCTGACATCGTAGTGGAAAACCCGGACGTTTATTCGAGCAGATCATCCGTGTGTCGGGCCTAGTCGTTTAGTTTCAGCACGGCCATAAAGGCTTGCTGGGGAACCTCTACATTTCCGACCTGGCGCATCCGTTTCTTTCCTTTCTTCTGTTTCTCAAGCAGTTTGCGCTTCCGGGTAATGTCTCCACCATAACATTTGGCTGTAACATCCTTCCTGAGGGCTTTTACTGTTTCCCGGGCAATGATCTTGGCACCGATGCCTGCCTGTATGGCAATATCAAACTGCTGGCGGGGGATCAGTTCCCGCAGCTTGGTGCAGATCCGTTTGCCGAACTCGTAGGCATTATCGCTGTGGATCAATGCGGACAATGCATCCACATGATCACCGTTAAGCAGGATATCGAGTTTCACCAGGGTGGAAGGATGATATCCGATGGGATAGTAATCAAAGGAAGCGTACCCCCTGGATATGGTTTTCAGACGGTCGTAGAAATCAAATACAATCTCAGCCAGGGGCATTTCAAAGGTCAGTTCGACCCGGTCAGTGGTCAGGTAAACCTGGTTTTTGACCACTCCCCTTTTTTCAAGACAAAGCGACATGACCGGTCCGATAAACTCAGATTTGGTGATGATCTGTGCCTTGATAAACGGCTCCTCGATGTGGTCCAGTTCGTTGGGACCGGGCATTTCGGACGGGTTGTTAACGACTTTCTTCTCCCCTTCTTTGTTATAGGCATGATACGATACGTTGGGAACAGTGGTGATCACCGTCATCTCAAATTCCCTTTCCAGCCTCTCCTGGACGATCTCCATGTGCAACATGCCCAGGAAACCGCATCGGAAACCAAAACCAAGGGCTGCAGAAGATTCAGGTTCATAGGTCAGGGAAGCATCGTTCAGCTGAAGCTTCTCCATGGCTGCCCGCAACTCTTCAAATTCATCGGTATCCACAGGATAAATCCCTGCAAATACCATGGGTTTTACATTCTCAAAGCCTCTGACAGCCTCCTGGGTGGGACGGGTCACATGTGTAATGGTGTCACCCACTTTCACCTCCCGGGCGTCCTTGATCCCAGAGATGATATATCCTACATCACCCGCGGATATGGATTGCTTTTTCTGCTGGGCGATCCTCAGAATCCCTACTTCATCGGCATGGTATTGTTTGCCGGTATGCATGAAATACACGTGGTCTCCCTGCCGCATCTTTCCCTCATATACCCTGAAATAGGCCACCACACCGCGAAATGGATTGTATACGGAATCAAAAATGATGGCCTTGAGGGGGGCCTCCGGGTTTCCCGATGGGGGAGGGATCCGTTCTATGATGGCCCGAAGTATATCTTCTACACCTTCGCCGGTTTTCCCGCTTGCCCTGATGATCTCATCCGTATCACACCCGATCAGGTCAACGATCTGCTCAGAAACTTCATCCGGCATGGCCCCGGGGAGGTCCATTTTGTTCAGTACCGGGATGATCACCAGGTCATGTTCCAGGGCCAGGTATAGATTTGAGATCGTCTGTGCTTCAATACCCTGAGAGGCATCCACGATGAGCAATGCGCCTTCGCAGGACTTGATGGAGCGGGAAACTTCATAGCTGAAATCCACGTGTCCGGGGGTGTCAATGAGATTCAATACATACTTCTCCCCATTGCATTCGTGATCCATCTGAATTGCATGACTCTTGATGGTGATGCCGCGTTCCCTTTCCAGATCCATGTTGTCCAGCATCTGATCTTTGAAATCGCGCGCAGTGATCGTATGGGTCATTTGCAGGAGACGATCCGCAAGCGTGCTTTTGCCATGGTCAATGTGGGCAATAATGGAAAAGTTTCTGATGTTTTTCATAGCCTGCAAAAATACAACGAAAATCGGTAACCATGACTATTTATGAGGGGGGATTTCAAATACCCCCATGCACATCCCATATTTTATTTATTTTTGACCTTACTGTAAGAATCAAAATAAATCCCCTGCTTTGTCGTATAGTGTTAGGAAGTAATCCTGACATCAAAGATCCTGTTCCTATGAAACATTCTCTTTGCCGCTGTTTGCTGCCACTGTTGTTGATTGTTGCAATGGTGGGTACAGAAGGGCTGTATGCCGGATCTGTTGCCCGCGAAACACCGTTTTATGAAGCGAATCCGGGATACAATACATATCCCGGATGGGAGCTATCGGGGCAGGTGGAAGTGGATTGTGACTCTTTGACAGTATCCATTGAGGCTCCTGACGGATTGATGCATTGTCCGGAAAGTGTCGGAGAAGTTTCATTTTCTGCTTCCGCAACCTATTTGTCGGGCGAGGGGAATTACGATCCGGGTCAATTTTCTTATGTGTGGAACATCGGAGAGCAGGAGTATTCCGGCAGCGAGATCAGCCATGTGTTCAGTGACCCCGGCGCCTATCCCGTAAGGGTAACGGTGAGGGATGAAGAAACAGGATGTGTAGCTAATGCCCTGGAAGTGCTCAAGGTGGGAACCTATCCGACTTTTTCCGAAACCACCATTTCTGCGGATACCGTTTGCGCCGGCGAGATGGTTACCCTGTATGGAGTTGCCAATCCAACTGTCTGGACCGGGTTCCCGACTGTTGTGCAGGAAGATCCGCCGGTTTTCGTGGCCGGGGGCGATCTGTATGAATCCAGCCTGGATTTTGATGTGTTCAGTGA
Source organism: uncultured Bacteroidales bacterium (assembly GCA_964463915.1). Taxonomy (GTDB): domain Bacteria; phylum Bacteroidota; class Bacteroidia; order Bacteroidales; family UBA7960; genus PUPG01. The sequence goes on from CAYXEH010000048.1 coordinate 9,096, forward strand.
GGGAGTGGAGGTGTTGTCGGCCGATGACTTTGACCGTGTTTGTGTCAATGTTGAGCATGTAGACCAGTCACAGCTGCGGTTTGAACTGGAATCACCCGATGGGACTGTCATTGAGCTGAAGGGATATGGCGGGGTGACTGCCAATCTCGGGGAGCCTGTGGTGTGGGAAGATGATGTGCCGGGTTCCGGATATCAATATTGTTTTTCTCCTTCTCCCCGGTTTGGAAGGATGGATGAAACCAGCCCTCAGTATCATGAGTATTCAGACAATGCAGGCAACTACTACTTCAATGCTGCACATTTGCCTTCCGGTACATATACCCCCGATGAGAGCCTTAACAACTTTGCCGGAAGCTCTCTGAACGGCACCTGGACCATGCGGGTGGAAGACGGAGCGGAAGGGGCGACCGGACATGTGCTGGGCTGGAGCCTTTTCTTTGATGAGGGGTTTTATCCGGATTCCCTGATCTTTACTCCCGAAATTGTGGATTACCAGTGGTATCAGAACGGTTCCCCGGTACAGGGAAATCCGGCCGGGGTAACGGCAGAGGAACAGGGAGATCACCAATTTCTGCTTGAGGTAACAGATAACTTCGGCTGCACCTATGATACCACGGTAACGGTAAATGTGTTGCCCTTGCCGGAGGCAGAAATAAACTCAGAGCTCGAAATCCCCATTTGCGAGGGTGATTCGACCCTGTTGACAGTCAACCCGCTGAACAATGACGGCAACAATTGGGTATACCAATGGCAGCTGGAAGGGCAGGACCTGCCGGACCGTACCCGCGACACCCTGATGGTGAAAAACCCCGGCACCTATACAGTGATGATAGAAGACACGATTAGTGGCTGCATGAGCTTTGTCGATATAGCGGTCAGTGATCAAAACTGTGACCTTACCATCCCCAATGTGTATACCCCCAATGCCGACGGGGTCAATGATGAATTCGAGATCCTCAACCTGGAGCACTATCCCAATGCACAGATCGTGATTTACAACCGTTGGGGAGATAAAGTTTTCGAGCACCATGATTACTACAATAACTGGTGGGATGGAAATAATGCGCCCGACGGGGTCTATTTTTATGTATTGAAATATTCCCGGATGGGAGAAACCCGTCATGCAGAAGGTTCGGTAACCATCATTCGCTGATTTGCATACCCCTCCTGATTTTTTGTGATTAATTTTTGTGTTTTAAAGGAATACATTAATTTTGGGCCTTTTGGAAATTCAGAACAATTGCACTAATCTAATCCAACTAAACGTATGACAACAGAAAAGGACTTTCAAGAGGGCGACCAGGAGACCGGTAAAGGCCCGGGCGAAAAGGCGCCTGATACCAGGATGCAGCGTATCCTGAACAAGATTGAGGTGGTGGGGAACAAGTTGCCCCAGCCTGTAACCTTGTTTGCCATCCTGATCGGGGTGGTCCTGATCCTCTCTTTGATTTTCGGGAAACTTGGCCTGAGTGCAGAACACCCTTCTCCTGACGTGGAGGAACCCATAGAGGCGGTAAACCTGCTGAATGCAGAGGGGATACAAAAGATCATGACCTCCATGGTTGAGGTATTTGCCTCTTTCCCCCCGCTCGGGCTGGTTCTGGTGGTGATGCTGGGTATTGGCGTTGCCGAGCGAAGCGGGTTGATTGCCATTGCTTTGCGTGTGTTTGTGTCTAAGGTGCCCAACAGGCTGATCACTTTCTCTATCGTTGTTGCCGGTATGGTAAGCTCCGTCGCTGCCGATGCCGGCTATGTGGTGCTGATTCCCCTGGGGGCGGCCATCTTTAAAGGGATGGGGAGGCATCCGCTGGCAGGTCTTGCTGCTGCCTTTGCCGGCGTGTCCGGTGGTTTTGGTGCCAACTTCCTCCCCACAGGGCTTGACCCCATGATCGCTGCATTTACCGAATCGGCTGCAACCATTATGGATCCGGAATATACAGTAAACCCACTATCCAACTATTACCTGATGGCTGCATCTGTGCCCGTGGTAGGTCTGGCAGGTATGTGGGTGACCGAAAAGATCATTGTGCCCCGTTTGGGTGCCTATGAGGGAGAAGACACTGAAGAGTACAACAGCGAGTTTACACCCCTTGAGAAAAAAGGGTTGAAGTGGGCAGGATGGACCGTTATGGCAATCCTTGCCCTGATCGCAGCAGCCGTGATTCCCTCAAACGGAGTTCTGCGTGGTGCAGATGGCAGCATGAACCCCTTCTATGATTCAATCGTGCCGCTGATGTTTATCCTGTTCTTTTTGGCTGGCCTGGTATATGGTATCAAAGCCGGAACCATCAAGGGCGACAAGGATATTTCCAAAATGACTGCTGAAGCCATGGGTACCATGGGTGGATACATTGTCCTGGCCTTTGTGGCGGCCCACCTGGTACAGTTTTTTATCTGGTCAAACCTTGGATCCATTCTGGCGATATCAGGTGCTTCCGGGCTTCAGAATATTGGTTTTACAGGAATTCCGCTGTTGGTTGCATTCATCCTGGTGTCTTCTTTTATTAACCTGATTATCGGAAGTGCCTCGGCCAAGTGGGCTATCCTGGCTCCTATTTTCGTGCCCATGCTGATGTTGATGGGTTATTCTCCGGAAACTACGCAGGCTGCATACAGGATCGGGGATTCTTACTCAAACATTCTGACTCCGTTGCTGCCCTACTTTCCGCTGGTAATCGTATTTGCGCAAAAATACGCCAGGAATATCGGTATCGGTACCATCATCTCGGTGATGCTTCCCTATGCGATCGCATTTATGATCGTCAGGATTCCCATGTTCATTGCCTGGTTGATGCTGAATCTGTCACTGGGTATTGAAGGTCCGATCTATTACCCATAATCCAGTCAGGATTGCTGATGAATTAAGCCCCGGCCCATGTCGGGGCTTTTTTTTATTTTTGTATATGAACCGTGATGATCAGCAGTCACACTGGAGGTGGCGTAATGACATGATTGAGGCCATTGCTCATCGTATGGACCTGGACAGCCTTGGTGTAAAGGCACTTTACCTGGTCGGCAGTGTAAAGACCGGTCAGGCGGGGCCATGTTCAGACATTGACCTGCTTGCGCATTGTGTGAATGATAAGCGGAAGCAGGAATTACTTGCTGCCTGGTGCAAAGGAAGCGGACATAGCCTGGCGGTGATCAATGAGGAAAAAACAGGGTTTTCGGATAAAGACAGCCTGATCGACCTGCATATTATTACTGATGCGGATATTGAGAAAGGTTCGCCTTTTGCAGCCATGCTTGAATCGGTTAACAATCCGGCCAGGTTGTTAAGGAAATGCAAAGAACAATGAACGACCTGTATTTTTTTGTTTCTGATCTGCATGGCCACGTTTCCCGCTACGAAAAACTTTTTTCTCAGATCGGGAGCAAGCGTCCCCGGGCTGTATTTCTCGGTGGTGACCTGTTACCTGCATCCCTCCGTTACAGGCCCGGCAGAAACGCCCCCTCTGCGGATTTTGTGAATGGGTTTCTGGCGCCATCTCTTCAGGCGCTGAGACAGCACCTCGGAAGTGACTACCCGGAGGTGTATCTAATCCTGGGGAATGATGATCCCAGGACAGAAGAAGCCTCCTTTCTGAAACACGAGGAGGATGGTATCTGGCACTATATGCACATGAAAAAAAGGAAACTTGACCATTTCACCGTATACGGATACTCCATGGTCCCTCCGACTCCTTTCCTTTTGAAAGACTGGGAGAGGTATGATGTGTCGGTTTATGTGGATCCGGGATGTGTGCATCCGAATGAAGGCTACAGAACGGTACCACCTGATGCTGACATCTCCTTTTCTACCATAAAAAAAGATTTGGACCTGCTTGCGGGGGAGGATGATTTGACCAATGCCATTTTTTTGTTTCACTCCCCTCCCTACGATTCCTGCCTTGACCGGGCCGGACTTGACGGGGTGATGGTGGATCATGTGCCTGTGGATGTACATGTGGGTAGCATTGCCATTAAAGAGTTTATTATGGAACGCAGGCCACTGCTTACCATGCATGGTCACATTCATGAGTCGCACCGGATCACCGGTAACTGGAAACAAAACATTCTGGGAACGATTGCCTGCTCGGCCGCCTATGATGGGCCGGGACTCGCCCTCATTGAGTTTACCGGGAAATGCAAGATGAGCGCTACACGTACCATCCTTTGAAAATTTATTTGTATGCAAAAAGAAAAGATTATCCGAAACTATTTAAATACCTGCAAACTGGTACACAGGCGACGGCTGGCCGATGCAATTGTGCTGTTACGTCAACTGGCCGCAGAAAGCGGCAAAGAATACATTGCCGAAGAACTGGAAGAACTGACGGGGACTTATGCCCGCCTGCTCAAACACGCTGTTTCGGGGGTAGAGGACCCCGAACGTGACCAAGTGTATAATTACCTGATGCTGGCACTGCTGGAAATGGCGGACAGTCTGCGGGAAATGCTTATGTTGCAGGCCGGGACAGCTCATACCTACCAGATGAAGAAAGCCCTTTTCAGGGAGCAGTTGCCGGAGCGTTCAGAGGCCATACACATTTTGGAGAGCCTGAGTTTTGACGGGGAACTGTCCTCATTGTTGAAAGAGGCACAGGTAGGGGAGTCCGGCAGCAGGGAGGACAAGGAGAAAACCCTTGAGCACATTTTCCAGGTGATCTGGCTGGCAGATAAATATACAGAGGAAGAGATTCGTTTGCTGCAGTCCGTTTGTGATTCAGAACTGCTCCCATGGCATGATAAATCTTTGGTTGTAAGCGCGTTATCCCTTAGTTTGTTGCGGTATTTTGACGTAAATAAATTTGTTCTGCTTTTTCGTTTTGTGAATAAGCAGCAGCCCTTTGTTTGGGAAAGAGCGATGATCGGCCTGTTTATCAACAGCCTGAAATATAACGCCCGTTTTCCGTTATACCCTGTTTTGAGGGAGAAAACCAGGGAGCTGAAGTCCCTGCCAATGATGGAACAACATCTGGAGGCCATTCTTGTGCAGTTTATTAAATCCCGTGAAACGGAGAAGGTCAGAAAAAAATGGGAAGAGGAGATCCTGCCGGAGATCATGAAAATGCGTCCGAAGATTGAGGAGAAACTTGACCTGAATAATATTTTCTCTGAGGATCCTGAAGAAGAGAAAAATCCGGACTGGGAAACCATGTTCGAAGATGCCCCTGATCTGATGGATAAATTGCAGGAAATGACAGAAATGCAGATGGATGGGATGGATGTATTTATCAGCGCCTTTTCACGCCTGAAGCATTTTCCTTTTTTCAGGGGGGTAAGCAACTGGTTCGTGCCTTTTTATGCCGATAATCCGGCCATTCAGCCCATGGTAAAGGATTCGGAAAAGGGAATTGATCTGACCCCGCTGCTCGAAAAACTGGAGCAGACCTATTTTATGTGTAATTCCGACAAATACTCCTTCTGTCTGAATCTGTCCATGGTCCCGGATCAGCAAAAAACCATGATGATGAATATGTTGAGTTCGGAAATGGAAAACATTTCAGAGCTGGAAAAAGACCAGGATTTGCTTGACGGCATGGCCAGGAGTAAAAGTATATATACCCAGTACTTCCAGGATTTATATCGCTTTCATAAACTGCATCCGTGGCGCAGTGAGTTTGACGATATATTTGAATTTGACATGGATCTTTATGAAACCCACTTCATCCGTGATTTGCTTGCGGAGGTGAAAACCATCAGAAATATTGCCGAGGTCTTGTTTGAAAAGGGGTTTTATGAAGATGCACTGCAGGTGTTTTTGTCCATTCTCGAAAAAGACAAAAGCAACATAGAACTCTTTGAAAAGGTCGCATTTTGTTATGAGAAATCGGGTGATTTTGAGCGCGCACTGGATTACTACCAGCGGGCAGATCTGATTGAAGCCGGCCGGTTCTGGATACTGAAAAAAATGGCCTTTTGCTGCAAATATCTGAATCGCTGGGAGGATGCCCTTAACTATTACAGACAAGCTGAAACATTTGAGCCGGATAACTTGAAACTGCAGGCGGATATCGGACAGTGCCTGATACATCTGGAAAAATATCAGGATGCGCTTGACTCCTATTTTAAAGTGGAAGTGCTGGCACCGGAGAATCACAAGATCCGGCGTCCCCTGGCCTGGTGTTCTTTCCTTCTCGGGAAGTTTGATACTGCCCGCGACTACCTGGAGCGATTGCTCTCTGGTGAGCATGGCAACCATTACGACATGATGAACCTGGGGCATGTGCTTTGGTGCCAGGCCAAGCCCGAAGAAGCGTTCCGCAGCTACCTGGACAGCATCCTTACATGGAAAAGTATCAAAGATTTTGAGAACTCTTATAAAGAAGACCGGAAACACTTGCTGGCTCACGGAATAGGGGAGATGGATCTGAATCTGATGATGGATTATCTGAAACTGGAAGTCAGGGGTCGTAAAAGCAGGAAGAGCTGATTTTTCTGACTTTTTTTAATGTCACGCAGCGTTTGCTCATTTTTTTACGTCTTCTTATTAGAAGTCGCAAGGAAAGATTGATTGCGGTCTCGTTGCGCTCTTTTTTTAATGAATGAATACAATGCCATTTATCGCTTCCCGGGGGTTTAAACCGGGTGTTTTTCTCCTTTTTTATATATCGTTCTTTTTTTTAGGTTTTGTATTATCGTTTCAGGGGATACGGAAGTGGTCGCTGATCGCCTCGAAAACTACACCATCAATCGAGGAAACCCAATCATCACCATTAACCAACAACAACTAACCAGGCGGCCACTTCCCTGAAACGTTTTTCTTCGGCTTGTTTCCCTATATATACATGCAAAAAACACTCCCGTTTGAGCGACGTTTAACCAGTCCTCAAACGGGTTGTTTTTTTTCCAGACTGGCCGGAAACCCTTAATGTGGACGATCAGGAAAGACATTGCCGGTTTTGATAAGACAGGATATTTCTTATCTTTGTTTTATTAAAAGTCTTTAGGGTGGATGTATTGAAAAAGATATTAAAGGGATGTTTGCAATCCCGGAAGGTAGACCAGTATCGTCTTTACGCCATGTATTCCCGCCAGATGTACGGGATATGTCTTCGTTATGCTGCCAGCACAGATGAAGCACAGGATATTCTGCAGGAAGGCTTTATTAAGGTGTTCAAACACCTCCCCTCATATAAGGGAAAGGGGAGCCTTGAAGGATGGATCAGGAAGATTTTTGTCAATACCGCCATTGAGAAATACAGGGAGCGGATCTATCATCTTTCTGTGGATGAAGTTGGTGATGATGGCGAGTTTGTTCATGAAAACATGGGCGTTGACGCCCTGAATGTCAGAGATATACTGATGGTTGTGCAGCAATTGCCCGTTCAGTACAGAATGGTCTTTAACCTTTATGCCCTTGAAGGATACAGCCATAAAGAGATTGCAGAGGCCCTGGATATTTCTGAGTCTACGGCCCGTTCAAATTTGGCAAGGGCACGACAGAGTTTAAAACATAAACTGAATAAAGAGTTTGAGGTAATTCTCCAGGCAATATAGCCTTTAATTTTATTAAAAAGTGAGTCAACGATATATAGACAGGAAGTTTCGTGAGAAACTGGAGGGGTTGGAGGTGAATCCGCCGGTTGAGGCCTGGTTGTATATTTCTGAAGCCATCCGTAAGCCTTCCCGAAAAGGTGTTGTGCCGATGTTCTTGCGTATGGCTGCAGCCGTTGCTGTGCTTGTGGTCAGTTTATTCTCATTGAATTTTCTCTTCCTGAACCGGTCAGGGCAGGATGCGGAAGTTGCTGACTGGTCTGTTCCGGTAGCCCCTTTATTTGATTCGCAGTCTTCTGTGGTGTCTTCGGGTGAGCAGGCAGCTGAGAAACCATCATTGCGGGAAGATCCTGCCCCCAGGGCCATTCAGCCGGTGCAACCCCTGTTTGCACAATTTGATGCTGTCCCGGACAGAATGAACCCGCTCGGGAAATCTCACATAAATAGACCGGTTTTCTCTTTTCAGCCTTTTTCCGGCCGGAGGCAGGTAAAGGATTCCTATCTGCCTGATTCCGGCAAGGAATCTGTCATTGTGAATACAGACCAGGTTGTGCTGGCTGCAATGACAGATGATATCGGCGGCCATGGCAATGTAAGCTTCGGAGCCCATTTTGCCCCGCAATACAATTATCGCATTTTGCGGGGGTTGAGTGATATGTCTTTCAGTGACATCCCATTCCAGTCCCTGGAGGACCAGATCATGACCTATTCCGCAGGGTTGAATGCATTTATTGAGCTTTCGCCCCGCTGGACCCTGCAAACCGGAGTCAACTACATGAATATGGGGCAATATGTAAAGGATATCATGTCCTATCAGCATCCCGCACGTCTGCCCATTTTCAGTGAACGTTCCAGTAAAGGACAGCTCGGGCATCCACAGTCCATTATTACTTCCCAGGGGAATATCCGTCTCGCTGATCCGCACCTCTATTTTGCGGATCAACGTTCTTACCGGGTGCTGACCAATCGCCACGCTATGGAAGGTACCGACATCCAGGCTCTTTCTGAATCACAGGAGGGTGTCACGCAGGTATTTCGGTTTGTTGAAATTCCTGTGGTATTCCGTTATGCCCTTAATGAAGGAGATGTGGGGTTGCGGCTTAAGGGCGGCCTTGCTGCAAGTTACCTGTTAAACAATGATGTGTTTCTGGGACATGACATGATGAAGAATCCCATCGGTAAAACAACCGGGATCCGGCAGTTCAACCTCTCTGCTGTTGGAGGCTTTGCCATGGATATTCCGCTTACCGGGAACCTGACCTTTCACCTGGAGCCGACAGGCCAGGTCTTTATTAGCCCGATTGTGCGTGAGGGGGTAGTGACAGGTCACGCTTACCCATATGGATTTTCACTGCAAACCGGAATCTCTTACGGGTTCTGATTCAAGCTCCTGCCGTTTTTTCGAATTGTTTCTGCAGGCTATGCCAGCACTGTCTGAACCCATTGCCGGTCTGTTGACTTATCTGCCAGACGCGGTCCGGGCTGCAACAGTTAATCCAAAACAGACATTACTGTTTACCCACAGGCATCAGGTAGAGTACATTGTACTGATCCCCCAGCCCGAGTACCTCCTCCACCTCGTCGTCATTGTATGCTCCGATTACAACTGTACCAAGATCAAGGGCTGCCGCCTGCAGGTGAACATTTTGCGAGGCGTGACCTATTTCGTTGTGCACATACCGTCTGCCTCTTTCTCCATACCTTTCGGTGGTTCTTTCGAAGATTGCACCAAAAACCAGCACAATTCCACCCTCAAGGATCATGGACTGGCTGAGACTTGCCTGGTAAAGGGGTTCTGCAAAATCGCCTTCACGGATAAAATCAAGTTGATGCCCATCGGAATGATAATGATACAGGCCCTTTTTTAGTCCATCCACATTGCTGATCAGCAGGAACATCTCCAGGGGGAAAGTTGCACCTGCTGACGGGGCGGTGCGGAACCCCCGCTCATTGGTGATTCCCTGGGCGGCCCAGAGTAGTTGTGAGACTTCTGATAACGTCAAAGGTTCATCCGTGTATGAACGAACCGAACGGCGCAGAGTCAGGGCTTCTTCAAGACTCATTTCGCCGTCAGTAACAGGTTGGGGAAGGTCGATGGTGGTTCCGGGTTGAACGTTCATGGGCGTACTGGAGTTTGCGGTGTCATTGCTTTTTGCTTCATGAGTCAGGCTTTGTGATCCCAATGTAAATACAATGGCTGCAATAGCTAAAAAGGCAAAAATAACGGCAATGGTTGTGATTTTCTTCATGGGAATGGATGTTGGTTTTTTGTTTCAGGCAGCAGGTGAAGGGCAGCCAGGAGGTGTTGGTCTTAAAACGGGATTATTTTGTTATACATCCTGCCGGGGTTGGCGGCAAATATGTATCTGAATACGTTTGCACGTTTTTGTACTTACCCGAAACACGTCTTCCTGCGTGGCCGGAACAGGTCTTCCTGCGTGCCCGAAATATACAAAAAATCCTTTACCTTTGCCCCGGTAATCCGGGGAGGATCATGTACCGGGCTTTGCCGGCCAGCATTGCGGAATAGAATATGTTTATTAATTTGTTTGTTGTATGGATAAAATACATAAGCACCCTATCCTGACAGTTAAAGATCAAGAAAAAGTATATTTTCAATACAAGGGCCAAACCGTAGAAGGCGAAAAAGGATATACCATCGCAGCTGCCCTTCACAGGGCGGGTTTTCCGATTCATAGCCACAGTGTTAAGAACCGGAGCCGGAGCCTGGAATGTGGTATCGGTAAATGCGGCGCCTGCGAGATGCTTGTTGATGGTGAGGTAAAGCGGATCTGTATCACGCTTGCCGATGAGGTGCAGACGGTGGCAGAAATTCCCCGGGATTATGTGCCTGAACCTTCCGTGTTTGTTAAAGCTGATGGAACCAGGGTATACAAGACAGAGGTGGTGATTGTGGGAGCAGGGCCTGCCGGCCTGGCCACCAGGGAACTGCTTAATGAACATGGTGTCAGTAATATCGTCGTTGACAACAATGCAGAGATCGGCGGGCAGTTCAATATGCAGACCCACCAGTTCTTCTTCTTCGAGAAAGAGAAAAAATATGGGGGGATGCGTGGATTT
>CAYXEH010000049.1:0-6930 GCA_964463915.1 uncultured Bacteroidales bacterium
GCCGACTAACCGGAGAGGGCGATAGCCCTCGACTAACCGGAGAGGGCAATAGCCCCCGACTAACCAAGGGTGCAAAGCACCCGTCAAAACAATGAAAAATGTCAGAAAAAATTTTAGTTACCGGCGGTGCCGGATACATCGGTTCTCATACCAGCGTGGTTTTGCAGGAAGCAGGTCATGAGGTATTTATCATTGACAACCTGTCCAATGCGAGGGCAGAGGTCATTGACAGCATTGCCCAAATCACGGGAACGAAACCAGGTTTCATGCAATTGGACTTATGTAACAGCGAAGATTTGCATGCTTTCTTCGACAAGCATCCAGACATTACAGGGGTCATTCACTTTGCCGCACACAAATCAGTCAATGAATCTTCCCGTTTCCCATTGAAATATTACCACAACAACGTGGTGGGCACCATTAACCTGCTGCAGGCGATGGAGCGGGCCAACTGCCACAACCTGGTTTTTTCGTCTTCCTGTACTGTTTACGGGCAACCTGATCACCTCCCGGTTTCAGAAGAAGCCCCGCTGAAAAAAGCATTCTCCCCTTACGGTAACACAAAAAGAATGTGCGAAGAGATTATCCGGGATCAGGCTGAAGCAGATAGCCTGCAAGCCATCGCCCTGAGATACTTCAATCCCATCGGTGCCCATGAGTCGTCCCGCATCGGGGAGCTCCCCCTGGGTGTTCCCAACAACCTGGTTCCTTATCTTACCCAGACTGCAGCGGGCAAAAGAGACCGTCTTAAAGTCTTCGGGCAGGACTACAACACTCATGATGGTACCGGGATCAGGGATTATATCCATATAACAGATCTGGCAGAAGCCCATCTGAAGGCGATCAGGCGGTTGCTGGAAAAGAAAAACAAAGAAGCTGCAGAGGTCTTCAACCTGGGAACCGGCACCGGCTACAGTGTCATGGACATTATACGCACATTTGAAAAAGTAACCGGTGTCAGGGTAAAACATGAAATCACGGACCGCCGCGCCGGCGACATTGAAAAAGTATGGGCCGACCCGGGTAAAGCCAACCGGGAACTGGGGTGGAAGGCACGTTTTGGTCTGGATGACATGCTGCGCTCCGCCTGGAAATGGGAGCAGTCACTCAAAGAATAAACACTGTCATCATGCGAATAACAGCACCCATCATTATCCTGTGGTGCACCTTCCTCGTGCACGGAAACCCCAGCAACCCCTGCATGGGTGCACCATTCACACAGCACTTACACAAATCTATTGCCGATAATTCTGTCAGGTCTTTCACTGAGAATATCGCCGTTCTCAAGGCATCCCAGGCTGATGGCTTTCAAAGAAACAGCAACATCGTCCCGGACAATCCCGACTGGGAAAATCCGGCCGTTTTTGCGATCAACAAAGAACCCGGGCGGGCAGCCTTTTTCAGTTTTGAAAGCAGGGAGAAAGCCATAACCAACGATCCTTTGCAGTCTGCACGCCACCTTTGCCTGGACGGAACCTGGACGTTTCACCTCTCTCAAAACCCGGATCAGCGGCCCGTTGATTTTTATGAGCCTGGATTTGACACTACCGGCTGGGACAGCATTTTGGTTCCGGGCAACTGGGAAGTACAGGGTTTTGACATTCCCATTTATGTGAACCACCCCTATGCTTTCGCAGACCCGCGAAACCTGATCACGGATCTGGTTGAGGGGCCGGATCCGCCCAAAGTACCACGTGACTACAATCCCGTAGGGTCCTACAGAAAAGAAATACAGGTACCGGAAAACTGGGAAGATCAGGAGGTTTTCATTCATTTCGGCTCCGTAAAATCTGCGTTCTATCTTTGGGTGAACGGCCATAAAGTGGGATACAGCCAGGGGAGTAAGCTGCCGGCTGAATTCAATGTCACGGATTACCTCAAACCGGGCGAAAAGAATGTGATTGCCGCGGAAGTTTATCGGTGGAGTGACGGATCCTACCTGGAGTGCCAGGATTTCTGGCGCATCAGCGGGATCGAACGAAGTGTATATATTTACGCACAGCCCCCCCTACGGATTCGTGATTTTGAAGTGGTATCGGTATTGGATGACTCATATACCGACGGACTCTTCCGGCTGGAGGTGCTATTGCAGAACCACCAGATGCAGGAGCCAGAGTTCCGGCTGGCTTACAGCCTGGAGAATGAAGATGGCCTGGAAGTGGCTGCCGGCAAACTAGAGAGTGAAACCATTCACCGGGATGTTTCCCTGACTTTTCCGGAAGTCCGGATTCCGGACGTAAAGGCCTGGAGTGCAGAAGATCCCTGTCTCTATACTTTAGTTATCAGCCTGGAAAACCACCATGGTGCGCACCTGGAATCCATCAGCAGACAAATCGGTTTCAGAAGTATTGAAATTGAGCGGGGACAGCTTTTGGTAAACGGTGTACCCATTTTACTCAAAGGAGTCAACCTACATAGCCACAATCCGGAGCTTGGACATACCCTATCGGAAGAGCTCATGATGAAAGACATCCGGCTGCTCAAACAAAACAATTTCAATGCCGTCCGGCTGAGTCATTACCCATTCCCGGAACGGTGGTACGAGTTGTGCGACAAGTACGGATTATATGTTGTGGACGAAGCCAATATCGAATCACATGGCATGTATTACGGTCCGGAATCCCTGGGAAAAGATCCGGAATGGATGGAAGCCCACCTGGACCGACTGGTAAGGATGGTCAAACGAACCCGCAACCATCCCTCAGTAACTACCTGGTCGATGGGTAATGAGGCCGGAAACGGCGTCAACTTTTATGAAGGCTACCATGCGATGAAGGAAGCAGATGCCACGGAAAGGCCGGTACAATATGAACGGGTGGAGACCAATTCCCGTTATGTGTTCGGATGGGAATGGAACTCCGACATCATTGTACCCCAATATCCTGACCCCGCATTTTTGAACTGGTTTGGAGGATTCAAATCAGAACGGCCACTTATACCGTCAGAATATGCCCACTCCATGGGCAACAGCACCGGAAACTTTGCCGAATACTGGGAGGAGATCTACCGCCACCCCCAGCTTCAGGGCGGTTTCATCTGGGACTGGGTCGATCAGGGCCTATATGAAACAGACAAAGAAGGCAACCGGTTCTTTGCATTCGGAGGTTATCATGGGGAAGATATGCCGACAGACGGCAATTTCCTGCTTAACGGCATTGTGTTTCCTGACCGTGAACCCCAGCCCGCCTTATGGGAGGTCAAACAGGTGCAGCAACCCATCCGTTTCAATTTGCTGCAGGTAAACAACGGAACCGTCAGGCTCCTGATTGAGAATTATTACGATTTCACCGGACTGGATACGTTTACTTTTGATGTTACTATTCGCGCAGACGGGCAAATTTTGCACCATATCCCCATCGACACCCTGGCTGTGAGCCCCCACAGCAGCAAAGTGGTGGAACTGGCCTTGCCGGATGACATCAAAGTGGCAGCAAACACTGAATACTTCCTTGAAATTGAAGCTCGTAGGAAACAAGCTGCATGGCATTTCATGGAAGACCATGTGGTGGCAGCCGGACAATTCCTTCTGCCATGGTATAAAAAGGAACCGCATGAAAGATCAGGCGGCCAGAGAATCACCCTGGAAGAGGACCTTAATTCCGTCCGTCTGTATAATGATGTTTTTGAGATCACTTTCGATCCCGATAGTGGAGCGATGACCTCATGGCAACTCCACGGAGAAGAACTCCTTGCCGGGGGCCCTACCCCGGATTACTGGCGGGCACCCACCGACAATGACTTCGGAAACCGGATGACAGAAAGGAATATTGAATGGAAGAAAGCTACCCGGGAACATAAACTCAGTGATTTTGATGTGCAGCCGGCCGATGACTATTCCAGCGTACGCATAGAAACCACCTATGACCTTGACCCGGCCGTGGCCCTTTCCCGTGTGATCTACACAGTTTACGCAGAGGGCAGCATGGATGTGGAAAAAATACTCCGCCCCGATAATGAAGACAGCCCTGACATCCCACGCGTGGGGATAAACCTCCTGCTACTTCCGGCTTTCAATCAGCTCACCTGGTTCGGGCGCGGACCTTTTGAGAATTACAGCGACCGGAACACTGCTGCCTTTATCGGGCTATATCACAGTAAAGCAGATGAACAACTGGTACCCTACATCCGGCCCCAGGAGAACGGAAACAAAACGGGGGTCCGCTGGGCATCACTCACCAATGAAACGGGCAGCGGCCTCATGTTTGTATCTCATCGTGAGGAGGGTCTTGACATGACTGCCATGCCTTATCTGACCTCTGATCTGGATGCACGTGAAGCCTATGATTACGGCCCTGTGCGCCTGGAGCAGAAAAACATCGCTTTCGTGGAGAGGCAGAGCCTGATTCGCTGGAACATTGATCACGGGCAACGGGGGGTAGCCGGAGTAAACAGCTGGGGAGCCATGCCGCTACCTGAGTACAGACTCCTGCCCAATCGTGAATACCGCTACAGCTTCAGCCTTGTTCCCTTGCTAAACAGCACAAAGGAGGAGCGCATACAGATCAGCAAGCAGTATATGCATCCCTGAAATACAAAATAATCGTAAAACGGCAAATGGGAAAAAGCCGGGAAAGTCACATCCGCTCCTCCGGCTTCTCGCTGACCTCAGGCAATCAGGGTGTACCAACCTGTACCTTTTCAAGGGCCATTCCGGAAACTGTTTCCACCTGGACCATATATATACCAGGGGCAAACTGCCCCACGTTTAATTCATACACATCACTGCCTGCCTCACTGCTGGAATAAACGACCTGGTTGGCAGTATTCATTACACGGATCTGCCGGATGGGTGTCTCAGCTTCCACGAAAAGATGCGTACCGGCAGGATTGGGAAAGACCTTCACCACGGAAAGATCGATGGCAGACTCCCCCACAACCATGTACACATAACTATTGTCACCCGTTGTATTCCCATCCTGATCGACCGTTACATTAAGATGTGAATCAGGCATCACCCAGAAAGAAGAACCGGAACCATCATCTCCGGCGGCATTCCATGCATAGGATCCGGGAGGAATGTTAAGCGTCACCGACCAGTTATGGGCGGGGTCTTCCAGCATGGAAACAAAGTCCCAGTTGGTCATGTCTCCTGCCATCTGCAACTGCTTCAGGGTTTCACTGTCATCCACCACGGTAAAGACCACGGCAAATGCCTGTGGGCTATCACTGATGCGGATGTCTTCCAGGCTTCGCGCCGTGATCACGGAGCCGTTTTCATTATTGGTCACCAGCCCGGTAATCTTCAGATCTCCCTCTGGAATAGGGGTGCCAATGTAATCCGATCCCGGGAAAACGGCACAAAAGTTAGCTTCCCCTTCCCCGTCAGCAAGAATATAGCATTCCCCCTCCGTGAAAACTCCACCCTTTGCAGTAAAGTAAACATCATGCACCTCAACCAGTCTGGATTGATAAGTCATCCCCGAACCTGAAAGCTCCTGCAGAGATAATTGGAGCGGATTCAGTTCCGCGCCACTGGAAGAAGCCTCTCCGGGACTCATTACCGGCACCCAGTATAGCATGTGATCCGACTCGACTAACCTTCCCTGCAGGCCGCCAATGCCGTCCCCCATGGCATAATCCTCCTCAAGTACACCATTGATATCCCATAGCACCATTCCCGCGGTTTCATCCTGCACAAAATATTTGCCCTCAGAGGCAAGCCGCCAACTCACCAACACTTCATTCTCCAAAGCATATATGGTTTCTTCGTCGGGCTCTGATTGCCGGAGGTCCTGCAGAGAGGAAACATCTGCCACTACCGGGGCCAGCGATTCATCATAATCAGTCCATACCACATTATCTATGGCCACCTGTCCGCTGCTGTTATACCGGTTTATAAACTTTAGTATCACTTCACCGGGGGTATGCACTTCGATCTGGCCCGAGTGAAGCACTTCCCCTTGCTGCCCGTTGGAACTCACCGTGGCCGCCACCTCACCATTCACCATCAACTGCAAGTTTACATCCGTAGAAAACTCCTGCTCATAATCAAAAGAGATCACCCCAATTCCATCGGGGATCACTCCCGACTCAACGTAGGCCTGGGGGTCCCGATTCCTCCCGAGCATAACCGCCCTGCCGTCAAAGGCATCCAACCCTCTTGTCTGGACAAATGTCCAGTCTGATCCGTCCTGTCCGGGAAAGGTTCCATCAACATAAGAATTCCCCGTCAGTTCCATAAATTCAAAGGTTTCATGCCCCCCATCGGTAATGGGGTCATACTGCATTACCGAAAAATCATCGTAGTACACCTGACCCTCTCCTTCACCAATGCCGTGTGTCCTGACTTCCAGGTGCAACCCATCAGCTTCCGGCGGAGCTGCCAGTGATACCGTGAATTCCTGCCATTCCTCACTCACCTCCGACAACGCCTCCGGGCGCAATAACTCCCCGTTTCCCTCCAGCTTTTCCTCTCCCTTAAGCCAGAACGCATGTAACCCGCCTGCCGCATCCGGATCATTGTCAAAATAGCGATAAGAGATGGTATAATGCTTCGCCCCTTCAACCTCAACCACCTGCCACATCCGGTTAATACGCACCATCTGCTTCAGGGAATAACTCCCCCGGAACACCTCTCCGCTCTCCTGTCCGGTAAACTGTTCGAAATGCCAGTGATCAGGCTGTCCATTGGTCCACGACTCAAAATAGCCATTTCTGACCAGGTTGCTTTGTGCCTGCACCGACCCAACTGTGAAGACTCCAAGCACGATCAACCACAAAAACTGCAAACTTCTTTTCCAATTATACATGTTTGTTTGGGTTTAATGAAACATATTTTCACCCAAACTTATGTGTTTTTAATGTTTATTGATTGTTTTTTGGAGCTGAATAATCCAAAAGGAGAGAAATGAAACCTGAAAGGATGTGCGTCGTGCCTTGGCCACTCTGGTTGTTGGTTTGTCGTGGCTGACGCCACTTCGGTTGTTGGTT
>CAYXEH010000049.1:7030-18596 GCA_964463915.1 uncultured Bacteroidales bacterium
GGTTGTTGGTTCTCATGGGCCATGAGAACCAACAACCATCGGGGCGTTATCTCTGACTATTCCCCGCCGATCTGCATCTCAGCAATACGCAAAGTGGGTACCGTAAAGGAACTGTTTATATCCACATCATCGGCCATCATATCTATATTGGGGAAAATCTGATCGGCACTGCCTGCAATGGTCAGTCCCTGGACAGGATACATGATCTGCCCGTTCTCAACCCAGAATCCACTGGCTCCGCCACTGTAATTTCCGGTTACCGGATTTACGCCGTACCCGGTGATGCCGGTCAGCAACAAACCGCGGCGGGTATTGGCGATTATTTCATCGCGGGTATGCTGACCAGGTTCCACGTATATGTTATGTGTACCAATACCCGGAAGACTGGTAAATCCACCCCGGGAGGCATTGCCCGTACTCTCCACACCGGCTCGCATGGCTGCCCTGGTATTGTACAGAAAGCCTTTCAGCACGCCATTTTCAACCAGTGTTCGTTTCGAAGCCGGAACTCCCTCTCCGTCAAATGGCTTACTTCCAAGTCCGCGGGCCCGTGTGGCATCATCAATAATCGTCAGTAGATCAGAAGCAAAACGTTCATTCATGGAATTTTCGAGAAAACTCGCACTACGGTTCACCCGGTCGCCGTTGAGGGCGCCAATAATGCCGCCAATCAGTGAGCTGGCCACAGAGGTGTCGTAAATGACGGGAGCCCGTTGAGTTCGCACCATTCTCGGATCAAGCATCTCATAAGCTTTCCTGGATGCCTCCGCCGCAATTTTATCCAACGGATCAAGGTCAGCAAAGAAACGACGGGAACAATATTCCCCTCCCGTATGACGCTGCTCTCCTTTTTCCGCAACCACACCCACGCCAATGGAGCAGGAGCCTGAACGGTAGCTTTTGATGATCCCTTTGGAGTTGGCCACAATAATCTCTGTCTCTCCTTCTCCGAAGGAAGCACCTGAACTGTGCCGGATCCTTTCATCCTGCATGGCCAGTGATTCCAGCTCCAGTGCCATTTCAATTTTCCTGTCCATGGGCACTGTGGCGATCTCAGGGTCATATAAGCCTTCCACCTCCTGGTGGGCATACTCCGAGGGCAATACATTGTGCTCATCAGGGGTAGTCAGTTCCGCAAAAGCGATGGCACGGCGCATGGTCTCATCCAGTGACCGGTCACTGAGGTCATTACAGTGACTGAAGCCGGTACGGCCATTAACCATTACCCGGAAGCCTGCCCCGCCGGCATTCTCCTCCTGGATAGTTTCAATGTCATCATTGCGAACCCTTACCGAGAGGTTTCGTCTGGTCTGCAGATAAACCTCCACCTCATCGGCTCCAAAACGGCGTCCGCGACTGACCATTTTTTCTGCTATATCTTTGTAATTCATTTTGTTTTTCTTTTTGATGTGTTTGTCAGTACCTATTACCGAATTTGATTATTAACGGCTTCCGCCCACGTTAATTCCACGGATGCGCAAACTGGGCTGCCCGGCTGTAACCTCAGCCATCTGTCCTTTCCCGCAAATCCCGGGGCCAAAACCAAGGTCGTTGCCCACGGCATCAATGCTGGAAATAACCCCCAGGCAGGAGCCGATCAGTGTCGCTCCTTTTACGGGTGTGGTTTTCCGGCCATTCTCAATAAGATAAGCTTCCCGGCAGGTGAAGTTGAACATTCCTGTTACAGAGTTCACACTTCCGCCACTAAGGCTCTGGACGTAAAGTCCTGACCTGGTATCAGCCAGAATATCTTCCGGGGCGGAATCACCGGGTTCAATAAAGGTATTGGTCATTCTTGGGATGGGATAGTTGCGGAAAGACTCCCGGCGGCCATTGCCCGTACGCTCCAGGTTCAACTGGTTGGCACTCAGCACGTCGGTCATATAACCTTTCAACACACCCTTATCGATCAACACATTCCGGCGGGCCTGTGTCCCTTCATCATCAAAATCAATGGTACCGCGGAAATTCGGGATACTGCCGTCATCCACCATGGTGAACACATCCGTAGCTACCTTTTGACCCACTTTACCGGTAAAGGCACCAATGCCTTTGGCAATGTTGTCTGCTTCCAGCGGATGGCCGACCGCTTCGTGGATCAGCACACCACCCCAGCCGTTCTCCATCACCACATCCATCATACCTGCAGGTGCATCCTCGGCATCCAGCATGGCAATAGACTCACGGGCAGCAATACGGGCCACCTCCTCGGGTGAGGTCTTGTTGAACATCTCAAATCCGCTGTGGGCACTCAGACGCTCACGCGACATATGCCGGTTGGTTCCGTCATCCCCCATGGTTTCCACGATAAAGAACAACAAAGGCTGAGAATCCCGCAGGTATACCCCTTCACTGGTAGCAATTACCCTGCTGCGCACCTGATCGTAATAATCAATCTTGGCCATCCGGATGCGGGAGTCATAATCAAGGGCAGCCTGGTTGGCCCGTTCCATGATCTCAATCCGCTGACTATCCACGATATCCTCCAATGGAGTCTGTACGGTATTGAACGTTTCCCTGTCCGTTTGGGCAATATTTACCGGGGCAATTGACTTGCTGCCACTTCGTGCCACATAGGACGCAATCTCAGCTGCCCGCATAAGATTTTCCTCAGTGATTTCCTCGGTGTAAGCATATCCTGTTTTGTCTCCTGCGATCACCCTGACACCGGCTCCCTGGCTGATGCCGTAAAGGCCACTTTCCAGCCTGGATTCCTCCATGATGATCTGACGGGAATTGCGATCTTCCAGGTACACATCGGCGAAGTCACCACCATGACGCAATGCCCTGGCAATCACCCTGTCAAGAGTCGCCCTATCCATATCCAGCCCGGGGCCAACCGGACCTTCGGCACCACTGCACGACATCATATGTGACAACAGTGGTGGCGTAACGGCAATGGCCACTCCACCTTTCAAACCCAGTTCCAGGAATTTTCTGCGAGGCATAAGCCGCGCCGAATAATTGTTATTCTTCATCGTTGTTGTAGGTTTTTGGTAAATGAATGCAATTGAACATAATATATCCGCTAAAATTAGAAATATTTTTTTAAATGAAGAGACATACTGATTTATACCATTAAATTTTATCTTTGTGCAGATAACTACCGGATAAAAACCACCGAAACGCCATATTTCATGAGTAAACTGGATGCCAAACTGCTGATCATCGATGATGACGAGGATGTACTGCTCGCCGCCAAAATGTACCTCAGGCAGCATATTCAGGTTGTACATACAGATCCCAACCCCGAGAACATTCCGATGTTGCTGAAAAACAACAGCTACGACATGATACTGCTCGACATGAACTTCTCCAGGGATGCAACCAGCGGAAAGGAGGGTTTTCACTGGCTGAACAAGATCCTTGAGATCGATCCGGCCATTGCGGTAGTTCTGATCACCGCTTACGGAGATATTGAGCTGGCCGTTCAGGGGGTAAAAGAAGGTGCTACAAATTTTCTGCTGAAACCATGGGACAATAAGAAACTGCTGGCCACCATCACCACCACACTGGAGAACCAGCGGTCGCGCAAAGAGCTCCAGGACCTGCGGTCCAAGCAGAAGTTCCTGATGGAGCAGGGTGACCAGCCCTACAGCCACATCATCGGGGAATCCGATGCCATGCTCTCGGTGCTGTCAACCGTTCAGAAGGTAGCCAGAACCGATGCCAATGTGTTGATCCTTGGCGAGAATGGTACCGGGAAAGAGGTGATCGCCCGTGCCCTTCATCGTGCTTCGCCCAGGAAGGATGAGGTGTTTGTCAGTGTGGACCTGGGTGCCATCAGCGAAACATTGTTTGAGAGTGAACTCTTCGGATACAAGAAAGGGGCATTTACCGATGCCCGGGAAGACAGGCCGGGCCGCTTTGAAACAGCCAATAAAGGCACCATTTTCCTTGATGAAATCGGAAACCTCACCCCTGCCCTTCAGTCGAAACTCCTCAGCGTTATCCAGAACCGAAAAGTGGTACGGCTCGGATCATCAAAAGAGATACCAATAGATGTACGCCTGGTTTGCGCCACCAACATGCCTCTTTATCAGATGGTGGATGAGGGAAAGTTCAGGCAGGATTTACTCTATCGCATCAACACCGTGGAAATCACCCTCCCTCCGCTGCGCGAACGCAAGGAGGACATTCCTTTGCTGGTCAATCATTTTCTGGATGTGTATTGTAAAAAATACAAAGTCCCCAAAAAAAAGCTGCATACCAATACCCTGAAGCGCCTGGAAAAACACGATTGGCCGGGCAACATACGTGAGTTACAGCACTCCGTTGAAAGGGCAGTAATCATGAGCGATACCCATACCCTGCAACCCAATGATTTTTTCCTGTCAACCCAGCAGGATAAAAAAGAATCGGCACTGCCCGAAGATGCCACCAATCTGGAAGAGACCGAAAAAATGCTTATCAGAAAGGTCGTAGACAAACACGGCGGAAACATCAGTAAAGCAGCCAAAGAGTTGGGAATAACCAGGGCTTCTCTTTACCGGCGAATTGAAAAATATGAGCTTTAGAAACTTTCGATTGAACGTGATCGGCCGCATCGTGCTGATCATGATTTCTGTGGCTGGTTTGCTGTTCTTCTTCAGTAAACAGGAGTTTGTCATCACCTCTGTAATTTTGGCGCTGCTGATCATCGTGCAGATCGGTGGCCTGGTGTCCTACGTGGAAAGAACCAACAAAAAACTCAAAGTTTTCCTTGACGCCATCCGCCACAGTGATTTTTCCTCTTCTTTTTCGGACCAGGGGCTGGGAAAAAGTTTTGATGAACTCAACCAGGCATTCAACGAGGTCATTCGTGAATTCCAGAAAACCCGTGCCGCCAAGGAGGAACATTACAACTACCTGCAAACGGTTGTGCAGCATATCAGCATCGCCATCCTGGTATTCACCAAAGACGGGTCGGTAAACATGCTCAACAATGCCCTGAAACGAATGCTGCGCGTCAGCAATCTCAGGTATATCCATGAGCTGGAAAAACTTGACACCAACCTTTCTGAGGTGCTACAGAACATCAAAGCCGGCGACAAAGAACTGGTCAGGGTCTTTATCGACAACGAGCTGATGCAATTATCGGTACGGGCCACAGAGTTTCGTATGCAGAACGAAGATTTCGTGATGGTTTCCCTGCAGAACATTCACACAGAACTGGAGGCCAAAGAGATGGATTCTTGGCAGAAACTGATACGGGTGCTGACCCACGAAATCATGAACTCAATTACACCTATTGTTTCCCTCTCCTCCACAGTCAAAGGTCTGCTGATTGATGAGGAAAACGTTAAGCTGAAACAGGAGATCGATCCCGACGATGTGGAAAGTGCTAAAAGTGCATTGAACACCATTGAAAGACGAAGCCGCGGTCTGCTGAATTTCGTGGAAGTTTACCGCAACCTCACCCGCATCCCCAAACCCAGCTTTCGCCATTTTGAGATAGAAGAGCTTTTAACCAACATTCGACTGCTGCTGGAACCCAAAGTGGAAGAACAAAGGATCAAATGCAACTACCGGGTGATTCCCCCGGGATTGAAACTTACTGCTGACCCGGACCTGATCGAACAGGTGCTCATTAACCTGGTAATCAACTCAATCCATGCGGTACGGGATGTGAAAGAACCCCGTATTGAAATTGTGGCCAGTGCTGAGAACCTGAACCGGATCAACATTTCGGTCAGCGACAACGGATATGGCATCAAACCCGACAACCTGGAGCAGATCTTTGTTCCGTTTTTCACCTCCAAGAAAGAGGGTTCCGGGATCGGGCTGAGTTTAGCCCGCGAGATTATGCGCCTTCACAAAGGAAACATTACTGTCAAATCCAAACCCCTGGTGGAAACCCGCTTTACCCTCCATTTTTAGTCCACACTGCTTCAGGCGGCCCGAAGGTCTGTCCGGAGTCTTCCACTCATTCTCCCTGGGTTATGTCAGCACTCCCCTGACTGACCCGGATCCGGAGCTCCTACTGAAACTGCTCGTGCAGTTTCCGGTAGTGTGCAAAAAGTGCTGGACAGGATTCCCTGTTCATGGCACGGGCACATAACGCCTGACTGTTCGCTACCGTACGATTATTGTCAGATAGTGAACACCATTTCCTTTTGCTTAACCCAGAACCCCCTTTTCTGATCACCCTCAACATGCTTATTTGCAGTTTTTTATCGTTATTGGTACGTTTTTGGATGATTATACGCAAAAATGCACCGGTAAATGCCGGTCCAATATCCGTTACCATAAGCAGGAATAACTATGAAAAATGTCAACCCTTTGTCAATCGCCCTTTTATCACTTATTATCCTACTTCCCTTCTCATTGCACGGGCAATCAATCTGGAGCCTCGAAAGGTGTATTGATTATGCCCTGGAACACAACCTCGACATCCGTGAGCAACACCTGGAGACCGGGCGGGCAGATCAGGACGTGACCGAGGCTTATGCCAACATGGCCCCCAGTCTGAATGCAGGAAGTCGTGCAGGATTCAACTTCGGCCGCAGCATTGACGAGGTCACCAATGAATTTTCCACTGAAAGGGTCGCTTCCCAGAATTTTCACGTTTCCAGCAGCATGACCCTATTTGCCGGGTTCCAGACCATCAACAATATCAGGCGGAACCTGGCCCTGCAAACCGCTTTGAAGCATGACAGCGAAAGCCTGGAAAACGAAACCATTCTGACCATCGCCAATGCCTATTTGCAGGTGCTGTATTTTGAAGATATGCTGGAGGTGGCAGAGCAACAATTGGAAAACGCCAGAGAGCAGGTGGAGCAAACCCGCATAATGGTGGAAGGAGGGGCACTTTCAAAAGGAGAGCTCCTGGATATGGAAGCCAACGCAGCCGAACGGGAAGTCAGTTATACAAATACAGGCAATCAGCTATCTCTTGCATATCTGGAGCTGATAAACCTGCTGGAACTTGATCCCACCGAAGATTTTACTGTGGAAAGACCCCCGGTTGAAGTAGAGGATTTAACCGTAATGCATGAACCTGAAAACGTGTACAGTAAGGCTTTACAGATAGAGCCGTCTGTTGCTGCCGCAGCAAAAAGAATTGAGTTGGCCGAACACCAGCTGTCCATGGCCCGGGGACAAAGGTACCCCAGTCTGACGCTCAACTCTTCCATCGGTACCGCATATTCTGAAGGATTTAAACGAATGGAGGAAAACCAGGATACACCGGTTTTAGAAACCATTCCTTACAATGACCAACTCTCCGAGAACCTCTTCCGGTCCGTTCATATAACCCTGCAGATTCCCATTTTCAATAACCTCAGGACCCGCACCAATATCCAACACGCACATATCGACAGAGAAAGAGCAGAGATCCGGCTGGAAAGAACCAAAACCCGCCTGAACCAGGTCATTCATCAATCACATGCCGATGCCATGGCTGCTTATCAGGCCTACCTCAGTAATACAAAAGCCCTGGAAGCGGCAAGGGAGTCTCTTTCGCATGCAGACGAGAGTTTCCGCCTTGGTTTGATGAGTACGATGGAATACAACGAGGCAATCACTCGGTTCAACCGGGCTGAAACCAACTTGATACAGTCAACTTACGAGTTTGTGTTCATGGTAAAGATTCTGGAATTCTATCAGGGGGAAGGTTTCGTACTGTGATGGCGGACCGCCTCAACAAAAGCTTCGGGCTGCTCCGCATGGAGCCAATGACTCGCATCCTCAATGGTGGTGATCTCTGCTTTCGGAAACAGTTGATGGATCAGCGGAATGTCTTCGTCGATCACATAATCTGAGTTGGCACCCCGGATAAACAGGACAGGTTTATCAAAAGTTTGTGCTGAGTCAATAGACCGGAACACCTCCTCCAAATTATCACGTACCACCTCCAGGTTGATGCGCCATCCCAGGGTACTTCGGTCTTTCCAGTAAAGATTCTTCTTCAGGAACTGCCGCAACCTCGCATTGGGGATGGCCTCGCGAAGCGCCTCTGTAACTTCATGACGGCTGTTATAACCGGAAAGGTCAATGGCCAGGAGTTTGTCGATGATGCCTTTATGTACTTCTCCATTGTCAGAAGCAGCAGGGCTGATGTCAGCCACGATCAGGCTGCGGACACGTTCCGGATAATCCAGGGCAAACTGCATGGCAGTTTTACCACCCATGGAATGCCCCACCAAAACAGCCTCCCCGAGTTCCTGTGCGTCAAAAAACGCCAGAAGGTCATCTACCATGGCCATATAGTTGAATACCCCGCTGTGCCCCGACCGGCCATGATTGCGCTGATCAGGAAGCAGCACATAAAAGCCGTCTGCTGCCAGTTGTTTGGCAATGGAGCCCCAGTTATCGGACATGCCGAACAAACCATGAAGGATCACCATGGGTGGGTTCTTTTTGTCGCCGTATGATCTGTAAAAAAGTTCCATAGTAACGTGTGATCCACCAGTAACATGTGACCCCTCCGGGGTCATAACGCAGGTACTCGCTGCCGTCGTTAATACATGTGATCCCTTCGGGATCTAACCTCCACCCTCTAACTTCTTCCTTCGAACTTCCAGCTTCTACTTTCTATCCTCTGCCTTCAAACATCTAAGATACAGCTGTATGGTATTCTGCAACCCGAAATACAGGGCATCGGCAATAAGTGCATGGCCGATGGATACTTCCTGTAAATGAGGCACATTGTTAACAAAATAAGTCAGGTTGTCCAGGTTCAGGTCATGGCCGGCATTCAGGCCCAGGCCAACTTCATAAGCGACCTCTGCCGCTTCTGCAAACGGCTTCACAGCAGTCACTTTGTCCTCGGGATAGTGCAAAGCATAAGGCTCGGTATATAATTCAACCCTATCGGCACCCACCCCTGCAGCCGCCTGGATCATCGCCGGATCCGTTTCAATAAAAAGCGAGGTGCGAATACCCTGACCCTGCAATTCTGCAACCACCTCCCTGAGGAATTCCCGGTGCCTGATGGTGTCCCACCCGGCATTGGAAGTCAGGGCATCGGGCGGATCAGGTACCAAAGTAGCCTGGGCAGGTTTCACCCGGCTTACCAGGTCCAGAAAATCGCGTGACGGATAACCCTCAATATTGAACTCTGTAGTCAGCACAGGTTTCAGGTCAAGCACATCCTGGTAACGAATATGTCGCTCATCGGGGCGGGGATGCACCGTAATGCCCTGCGCACCAAACCTTTCACAGTCCTGCGCAGCCTTTATTACATCAGGAATGTTGCCACCACGCGCATTGCGCAGCGTGGCTATTTTGTTGATATTCACACTCAGTCTGACCATAGTGTATTTTTTGACAAAGCTATAAAATAATTACTCAAAAAATAATTATCTTCACACTATCAAAGTGACTGAAACCATGCGTGCCAAAGATATCTTAAGCAAACTTGTGATCCCGCTGAAACCTACTGACCCGGTCAGCCTTGCGCTGAACTGGATGGAGGATCTCGGCGTGACCCACCTTCCGGTGGTTCAGGACGAAAAGCTTCTGGGCATGGTCAAAAGTTCTGACATCTACGGCATGGATGATCCGGATGAACCCATCGGTACGAATAAATTGCCACTGAACCGCTCCTGCGTTTACGCCGATCAGCACTTCTTTGAGGTACTTCAGATGGCGGCCAGTGAAAATCTTACTGTAATTCCAGTTCTTGACCGGAATGAAAATTACCTGGGCACCATCACCCATTGGGAAACCATATTATCCATGGCCAACTACACATCGGTCAAACAACCCGGTGGAATACTGGTTCTTGAAGTAAGCACCCAGGAGTATGCCCTGAGCGAGATTGCCAGAATCGTGGAGGCCAATGATGCCAAGGTTTTGAGCGTCAGTGTAAGTTCTCCCCCTGAGAGCACCCGGCTGGAAGTCACCATTAAAGTCAGCGTCATGGATCTTTCCAGCATTATACAGACATTCAACCGCTACGACTATATCATCAAAGCATCCTTCGCAAATGAAAGTCAATATGACTCCATGCTTAGTGAAAGGTATGAGTCACTCATGAAATACCTCGACATTTAGGTTTTCCTGCATCATGACACCGATTAAAACATTGCTCCTCCTGGTGCTCCTGACTCTTGCCGGAAACGGACTCAAAGCACAAACCAACGAACCTGCCGACGTGCAGCCACCCTGGTTCAAACCACGTGTACAACTTGTTACGGCAGATACCATCCACGCAAGTCATGTTGAGGTCTATGTCAGGGGAATTATCCTGGAAGGGAACAAACTCACCCGCGACCGGATCATTCACAGAGAATTGCTTTTGCAGCCCGGAGACAGCCTTCCGGCACATAAGTTCAGTAAACGCCTGGAGGAGGGAAGACTGAACCTGATGAATACCGCCCTGTTCAATTTTGTGGAAACAGAGGTTGACCATTCCGGATTCCCTTATCTGGAGGTGACCTACAGTTTTGTGGAAAGATGGAACATATGGCCGGTCCCGGTCTTTGAGCTTAATGAACCCAATATCAATCAGTGGCTGGAAGACCCCTCACTCTCCAAATTCAATTATGGAATCCGTGCTGTCGCCACCAACCTTACTGGGCGAAACGAACGGATTCAACTTCAGGCAAAATTGGGAAATGTACAGAGTTTTCACCTGCTCCTGTATACGCCTTATATCAACCGTGATCAAACCATTGGGCTGGGCATACGCTACGGCATGAACAGGACCAGGGAACGTGCCTATGCCACCCTAGACAATGAACGGCAATTTTTGCAGCTTGACAATGGTTATGTAGCCAATGAATATTTTATAACTGTTCATACCAATATCCGGCCCAGATTATATAACAATCACCTTTTTGCCCTCGGCTATCATTATCATCAGTATTCAGACACCCTGCTGACCCTCAACCCCAGGTTCGGCCCCGACGGCAAAAGCGAATTTTCTTTTTTCAGTGCTAGTTATGAGTTCAGCCGCGACCGCCGGGACATTATTGCATACCCGCTTGACGGCTATTTTTTCAAAGTGGGCATTAAAAGAAAAGGTCTTGGATTGTTCAGGGATGAAAACATGGACGTTACATCCCTGGAAGGAGAAGTGCAGCATTACATAAGTATTGCCCCAAGGTGGTACACGGCATGGGGTGCGAAGGTCAAATGGAGTGAAGGCAGCACCCTCTCCTACTTCGACCAGGAGGGCCTGGGTTACGTGCACTCTATGGTTCGCGGATATGAAAGCTATATCATCGATGGCCATAGGTACCTCGTCCTCAAATCAAACCTCAAGTACGAACTCATCCCCCAAAAGGTCATAGAACTGGCATTCATTCCTTCAGAAAAGTTTTCCCTGATCCACTATGCCCTCTATGCCAATCTTTTTGTGGATGCGGGCTTCCTCACAGACAAACTTTTCAGCGAGAACAACCCACTTTCCAATGAATGGCTGGGGGGCACAGGAATTGGTATCGACATGGTTACTTACTACGACAATGTGATGCGCACCGAGTTTACCATGAACCGGCACGGTAAGGGAGGGGTTTTCTTTCATTTGATCGCCCCTATATAAACGTGTGACCCCTCCGGGGTCATGCACGGGGGGTGGAAGGAGGCCCGGTTCGGCACACGAAATGAATAAACGTGTGACCCCTCCGGGGTCATGCAC
>CAYXEH010000050.1:0-18280 GCA_964463915.1 uncultured Bacteroidales bacterium
AAACTACGCAATATTTTTCTTCCCGGACCTACTAAGTTACAAAAAAATTTCAAATAATTTGCTAAAACAGATCGACGCTTCGCTTCACAAAGCGCGTAAGTTGCTCGCCCTTAAGCAGGTTCTTGGCCAGCATGGCCAGGTCGATCAGCTGACGAATTTGCTTGTCACGCCGCTCTTCATCCGATTCTTCCGCGACTTTGCCAACCAAGGGATGATTGGCATTCACCACCAGCATATAACTATCGGGCAGATTACCCATATAATTCATTCCACCGGCAGCCGACATATCTTTCATACGACGCATAAACTCAGGTTCGGTAATGATCATGGGGTTTTCCGACTCACTCAGATTTTCAAAAGCCACCTGAAACCTCTGCTGATCAAGTTGCTTTTCAATCAATGGCTTCAATTTATCTTTTTGTTCATCGGATAACTTGGAAGGCATTTCCTCTTCCTTTTTGATCAGCTTGTCAGCCACCTCGGCATCCACCCTGACAAAAGAGACCTCTTCCAGTTCGGACTCCAGCATATTGACAAAGTGGCTGTCGATGGGGGTTTCCATCACAAGCACATCATAGCCTTTTTCCCTGGCAGCCTCCACGGCACTGTGCTGAGCCTCCTGGTCGGTTGTATAAAGGTGTACTACCTTCTTCTCTTTATCGGTCTGGTTGGTTTTGATGTGATCGCGGTATTCATCCAGGGTAAAGAATTTGTTCTCCGTGTTTTTCAGCAGGCAGAACTTCCTGGCCCGCTCTTTGAATTTCTCATCGGAGATCATCCCATACTCAATAAATATCTTGATGTCGTCCCATTTGGCCTCAAAATCCTCCCGCTTATTTTTGAACAACTCTTCCAGTTTATCGGCCACCTTCTTGGTAATATGGCTGCTGATTTTCTTCACACTGCTGTCGCTCTGCAGGAAGCTGCGCGACACATTCAGCGGAATATCCGGCGAATCGATCACCCCATGCAGCAAGGTAAGAAAGTCCGGCACAATCCCTTCCACGGAGTCAGTCACAAACACCTGATTGCAGTACAACTGGATCTTATCCCGCTGCACCTCAAAATTCTGCTTCACTTTCGGAAAATAGAGGATCCCTGTCAGTTCAAAAGGGTAATCCACATTCAGGTGGATATGGAAAAGGGGCTCGTCAAAACTCATGGGATACAACTCCCGGTAAAAATTCTTATAATCCTCCTCTGACAAATCGGTGGGTTTACGTGTCCAGGCCGGACGGGTATTGTTGATCACCCGGGGCTTCTCCACAGTCACCTCTTTTTCCTCTCCCTTTTCGTCCTTTTCCTTTTTGGTTTCCTTTTCGGTACCAAAAATAATCTCCACGGGCAGGAATTTACAGTACTTGTTCAGCAATTCCAGTATCCTTGATTCTTCCAGGAACTCCTCCGAGTCTTCCGCAACATGCAGCACCACATCTGTACCGCGGCTCTTTTTGGGCTTTTCCTCAAGGCTGAACTCAGGGGTGCCGTCACAGGTCCACAATACGCCTTTGCTGTTCTTTTTATAGGATTTGGTGTGAAGCTCAACCCTGGAGGCTACCATAAAGGA
The DNA here is from genome assembly GCA_964463915.1 of uncultured Bacteroidales bacterium. Lineage (GTDB taxonomy): Bacteria > Bacteroidota > Bacteroidia > Bacteroidales > UBA7960 > PUPG01. The sequence goes on from CAYXEH010000050.1 coordinate 1,568, forward strand.
AGAATAAAAACCAAGGCCAAAATGTCCGATCATCGGATTGGCATCGGTTTCAGTTTTGTATTTACTCACCCATTCTTCCGCGCTGGAAAAGGCAATCTGATTAATGAATTTATCCACCTCTTCCCCGGTCATTCCAATCCCCCTGTCGCTGACAGTGATTGTTTTGGCCTCCTTATCTACTTTGACCTCAATCCTGGGGTCTCCCAACTCCCCTTTAAATTCTCCGAGAGAGGCCATGGTCTTCAGCTTCTGGGTGGCATCCACTGCGTTGGAGACCAATTCTCTGAGAAAGATCTCATGGTCTGAATACAGAAACTTCTTGATGATGGGAAAGATGTTCTCTGTCTGAACGTTTATTTTTCCTTTTTGCATAAACCGGTTTTTTTAAATTGTTTCTCTGTTAAATACCTCTTCCCTGGACCAGAAGCCTGACCAGGAATGCCAAAAAAATACACAGCCTGACAATGCCAGACGCCTCCTTCTTTGCAAAGTGTATGCCACCATAAACAGGCTGCCATTTTGACCGATATCCTTCTGACAAATTCATCATCCCATGAAAAATTCATGGATAATTAAAAAAATATAATACTTGGTATTGCATAGTACTATTTTTTGATTTATCTTTGTCATGTCATACCAAGAAAAGCCTGTACATATGAACCTGGAAAATACAAAAGCCCAGATGCGCAAGGGGACGCTGGAATATTGCATACTCGCATTGCTTTCCCGCAAAGAGGCGTATGCCTCGGAATTGATCCAAACCCTGAAAGAGGCCCGGCTGCTGGTGGTGGAGGGAACGGTTTACCCCCTGCTCACGCGGCTGAAAAATGAAGGCCTGCTTACTTACCGCTGGGAGGAGAGTACTGAAGGCCCCCCAAGGAAATATTACATCGTCACCCCGCTGGGGCATAGTTTCCTGACGGAACTACGCGACACATGGACGGCGCTGACCGCTGCTGTAAACAAAGTCACACAGCAGGACGAAAACGGGGACGGGCAAGACGAAAAATAATTTAATACCTTTAACACTGTAAAATGCAACCATATGAAGAAGACAACGACAGTCAACATCAACGGCATTGTGTTTCATATTGATGAAGACGCTTATGACAGGCTGGACGCCTACCTGAAAAACCTGCGGCATCATTTCAAAAATGAAGAAGGCTGTGACGAAATTATGTCTGGTATCGAAAGCCGCCTTTCTGAGATGTTCCGGGAAAAGAAAAAAGGAAGTGACCACGTGGTGTCAATGGAGGATGTGCAGGATGCCATTGCCCAGCTGGGCGAACCCTCTCAGATCAGCGGGGAGGACGAGGAACATGACAACCCGGGATCTTTCGTCCATGCTGAAACAGAGCCTGCCCCGAAACGACTGTTCCGTGATCCGGACAATAAATATATCGGTGGGGTCTGCGGAGGGCTTGGCGCTTATTTCCAGATTGATCCGACGTGGGTCAGGGTTATCTTTCTGCTGACCTTCTTCGCATATTCATTTGGCCTGATCCTTTACATTATTTTATGGATCGTTATACCAAAGGCACGTACCATGGCAGACCGGCTGGCCATGCGGGGCGAAAAGGCCAACCTTTCCAATATCGAGAAATCGATCAAGGAAGACCTGCACGACATAAAGCGAAACCTGGAAGACCTTTCAAAAAAATCGCGAAAAGGCTAGGCATCCGTCTTTATTGAACAATTCAGGCAGTTTTTCCTTTTTGTTTATAGTAATTCTGAACTGATCTTTCAGCACGTGCGCCGGGTGCTAGCAATACACTGCTGCCCGCTAAGTGGCATCGAAAAAGCCCCAGCGGGTAAAGGTGCCAGGTGCCAGACATGCACAGCAACTCTATAAACAAAATATTCTTATGCCGGCAAAAAAGAAAACCATCTCCAGAGCCTTTCGGGAAGAAGTATTGAATGACTACCGCATTGCCAACGAAAGCAGGCAGGCCAGCCTTCTCGGACGGCGCGAAGTTTTAACAGGGAAGGCCAAATTCGGTATATTCGGGGATGGCAAGGAGGTACCCCAACTCGCGATGGCCAAAGCTTTCAGGGAAGGAGACTGGCGATCGGGGTATTACCGTGACCAGACCTTCATGATGGCCGCCGGGATGCTAAGCCTGGAAGGTTTTTTTGGCCAGTTATACGGCGACACTGACCTGAATGCCAACCCGGACAACGGCGGCCGGATGATGAATAACCACTTTGCCACGCGTTCCCTGGATGAAAAAGGGAACTGGAAAAACCTGGCAAAACAAAAGAACTCATCCGCCGACATTTCCCCTACGGCCGGGCAGATGCCCAGGGCCCTGGGTCTGGCGCTTGCATCAAAAGTGTTTCGGGGGGAGAAAGAACTGAAAAAGCTGAAACAGTTCACCCACAACGGGGATGAGGTGACATTTTCCACCATCGGCGATGCCAGCACAAGTGAAGGCCATTTTTTTGAAACCCTCAATGCCGCCGCTGTGCTGAAAGTTCCGCTGGCCGTATCGGTATGGGACGACGGTTACGGCATCAGTGTGCCCATTGAGCACCAGACTGTCAAAAGCAGCATATCAGAAGCATTGAAAGGCTTTGAAAAGAAAGGAAAAGACCATACTGGGATAAAAATATACAAGGCAAAAGCATGGGATTACGAAGGGCTGATCAGCACCTACAAAAAAGGAGTGGACACCTGCCGCAAAGAACATATTCCCGTGCTGTTCCATATCACTGAGGTCACCCAGCCGCAGGGTCATTCCACCAGCGGATCACACGAAAGGTATAAGTCATCCGAACGCCTGAAGTGGGAAAAGGAAAACGACGGCATCACAAAAATGCGCCAGTGGATCCTGGAAAAAGGGATTGCCGGGGAAAATGAGCTGGATGAGATTGAGAAAAAAGCCCGGGAAAGAGTCAGGGAAGCCAGGCGCACTGCATGGAACAACTTCCAGAAACCAATTTTGAAGCGGCGGGATGACTTCATCGACAAAGTGAATATTTCCAGTTGCCGCTGCCTGAAGGTGGACAAAATTGACAAATTGCTCCAGAAGCTTGCGCGGATCGGGGAGCCCACCCGGAAAGACATCATTTCAACCGGAAAGAAAATACTGCGGCTGATCTGCGATACCTGCACCCCGGGTGAAACCACCCTGAAAAAGATTGTCACCCAATGGCTGGAAGAGGAGTTTGCCGAAAATCAACAGAGATATTCTTCTCACCTCTACAGTCAATCAGACCAATCACCCCTGAAAATCAAAGAAACACCTCCCGAATACAGCGATGAATCGCCCATGGTCAATGGACGGGAAGTCCTCGTAGCCAACAACGATTATATATTCTCCAATTATCCGGAGGCACTGATTTTCGGAGAAGATGTGGGCTATATCGGCGGGGTGAATCAAACCCTGGAAGGTTTACAAAAAAAGCACGGCAAGCTGCGTATCAGTGACACCGGGATCCGTGAAGCCACCATTGTGGGGCAGGGACTGGGTATGGCCATGCGTGGCCTCCGCCCAATTGCCGAAGTACAGTACTTTGATTACCTGCTTTTCGCCCTGCAGGTAATCAGCGACGATTTGGCTACCCTGCATTACCGTACGGCGGGGGGGCAAAAAGCACCGCTGATCATCAGCACGCGGGGGCACCGCCTTGAAGGCATCTGGCATTCGGGAAGTCCCCTGAGCATGGTGATCAACTCAATCCGCGGGGTACATGTACTCGTACCACGTAACATGACACAGGCCGCTGGTTTTTACAATACCATGATGCGTTCTGACGACCCGGCACTGATCATCGAACCCCTCAACGCTTACCGACTGAAAGAAAAAATGCCGGACAATATCGGGGAGTTCACCGTACCGCTTGGCAAGCCTGAGATCCTTAGGGAAGGCAGCGATCTTACCCTGGTCACTTACGGCTCCTGTGTGCGAATCGCCCAGGATGCAGCCGAACAACTCAGTGAGTTTAATATCTCGGTTGAGCTGATTGACGTGCAAACCCTGCTTCCGTTCGACATCAACCACCGCATTGTGGAATCACTCAGAAAGACCAATAAGATCGTCTTTTTTGATGAAGATGTACCAGGGGGAGCCACCGCATTTATGATGCAGAAAGTGCTGGAAGAACAACAGGGGTACAAGTACCTGGATGCCGAGCCGGCCACCGTGACGGCGAAAAGCCACCGGGCTGCATACAGCACTGACGGCGATTATTTTTCAAACCCCAACGCAGAGGATGTGTTTGAAAAAGTATATGCCCTTATGCATGAACACAACCCGGCAGCTTATCCGAAGATTTTTTAATCGCTTTCTGCCCCTTACGCCTTTCCCGGCCAGTTAATAGTTTTCTGCCAGTTCTTCAAACCAGGCCTGCGGATGACGGCAGGCAGGGCATGCTTTCAGGGCCTTCTCCCCTTCGTGCACATACCCGCATTTGATACAGAACCACTGGGTTTTCTGCGGACGCTGAAAAACCGTGCCTTCGGTCACACGCTGGCGCAACTTCAGGTAACGTTCTTCGTGATGTTGCTCTACCTGGGCCACCAGCTTGAAAGTAGTGGCAATTCGCTTAAAACCTTCTTCTTCAGCCACCCTGGCAAACTCAGGATACAACTCTGACCACTCCTCCTTCTCCCCCATGGCGGCAGAAAGCAGGTTCTCAGCGGTCGTTCCGACTTTCCCCGCAGGATAAGCCGCAGTGATCTCAACCTTCCCTCCTTCCAGGTACTCATAAAAAGTCTTGGCATGAATTTTTTCATGATCGGCGGTTTGCCTGAAAATATGGGCAATCTGCTCATAGCCTTCTTCACTGGCTACTTTTGAATACATTTCGTAGCGTCTTGCAGCCTGCGACTCCCCGGCAAATGCCTTGAGCAGGTTCTGTTCGGTTTTTGTACCCTTTACATTCTTGTCTGTCATAGAATAATAATCGTTTAATTAATTGAGATGAATTGGATTGAATTGAATTAACCCGGTTTCCGGAAAATCACCACATCCTGAAAGTCAGGACAGGTTTCCCTGCCACGGCCTGCCCACCACCCCTCATAAAGGGCCCCGGTTTCCAGTCCGGCCTTTTCAGTCATTTGCCGCAAATAGGAATCCCGGTAGGCAATGTTGGCATTTTTCACCCGGGGATTGTGCAAAAAGTAATTCGCATGGCGATCAGGGAAGAAGGGCTCTGCCGACTGATCCAGATAGCTTTCGGAACCTTCGGTGATCAGAAAAAAAGTGGCAAAACAGCAGCCGCCGGGTTTAAGCACCCTGGAAATCTCTCCGAGATAATTTTCCACCTCATCGGGCTGCATATGGGTAAAGACCGACAACAGGACCACCAGGTCAAATGCCTCATTTTCATAGGGAAAACGGAAAGAAGCCGCAACGGCTTCCGTATCCAGGTTATACAGGTCATTCTTCAGGGGAATATGCAGAAAGGAGAAATGGGGATACTGCCGGTAATGCTTATTGCACCAATCAACCCCATCGGGTACAATATCAAAACCTGCATAACGGCCCTTATCATTTAAAAACCCGGCAAGCGGCCTGGCAAGGCGACCAATTCCGCATCCCACATCCAGCACATGATGGTGGGGTTGTAACCCACAGAAACGCACCAATAAATCAACGTAATTGTCTCCCATGCCGGCAAAATCGCCCTGCCCGGTAAAAATACGCCCCCTGGGGGGAACCAGGTGCGGGCGCCGTTTCAGAAGACCATCAACAAGGTCACCGGGAAAATAGAACAACCGCCTGGCCAATCGCCTCTGGCCGGGCCGAAGCCGGTAATATAACTTACGGAGCAGTTTCACAGCGAATAATTATTAGGGATTTCGATCACAATGGCTGGTAATCTGCGGGCAGCCGATGAGCTGCAGGTTTCTGCCGGATGGCTGGTAACCGGTGAATTGCAGGTTTCCGGCGGCCGGCTGATAACCGGAAAGTTGCAGGTTTCCGGCGGCAACAGCAGGCAACCGGTGACTTACAAATTTCGGGCGGCCGGCGGTCTATTTCAGCAGCAAGCGCTGAAGAAAGCCGCTGCCTTGTTTTACCAGGATCTGTTTGCGGTCAGGACCTGTGGAAATGACATCCACCGGTACGTTCACATAATCTTCAATAAATTTCACATAATCAAGCAAAGCCTGCGGCAACTCTTCAAAGGATTCAAATCCTTCAATGGAGGTTTCCCATCCCTTCATCTCCTTGAAGACGGGGGAAAACCCGTCCGGATCATAATCAAGAGGAAGCACCTCAGACACCTGGTCACCCGATTGATAACCAGTGCATACCCGGATGCGCGGCAAATTATTCATTACGTCAACCTTGGTCATGATCAGGCGGGTCACCCCGTTGATCATCACGGCATACTTCAGTGCAGGCAAGTCAAGCCAGCCACAACGCCTCGGACGACCTGTGGTTGAACCATACTCCTGCCCTTCATCCCGCAGCTGATCCCCGTAATTGTCAAATAATTCGGTAGGGAATGGTCCGCTTCCGACCCGGGTGCAGTAAGCCTTAAAAATCCCGAATACCTCGCCAATCCTGGAGGGTGCCAGGCCAAGTCCGGTACAGGCACCGGCCGCAATGGTACTGGAGGAGGTTACAAAAGGATAGGATCCAAAATCAATATCCAGCAAAGTGCCCTGGGCTCCTTCTGCAAGCACCCGGGCCCCGCTGTCGAGGGTCTGGTTCACAAAGCGCTCACTTTGAACCTGTGGCAATTCCAGCAGGCGGCTAAGTCCCTCAAACCAGGCCCTCTCATAATCATCAAAAGAATGGCCGTCAAGTTTCAGGTCCCCGCTGTCAAAACCCAGGCTCTCAGCCAGGCGGAAATGGGTAGTCTTCAGGTCAGTGTATCGTTGGGCATAGTCATCCGAAGCGGCATCCACAAGACGCAATCCGGTACGTGCGACTTTATCCGTATATGCAGGACCGATCCCCTTCAATGTGCTGCCGATCTTCAGCTCGCCTTTGAGTGATTCGTAAGCTGCATCAAGCATCCGGTGCGACGGAAGAATAAGATGTGCCTTCTTGCATAGGTAAAGAGACTCTTTCAGTTCATCCATGGTGGAACCAAGCTGATCAATCTCCTTGCTGAAGATGAAAGGATCAATCACCACTCCGCTGCCAACCACATTCAGACAACCCCGGTGAAAAATACCAGAGGGGATGGTATGCAGAATATATTTATTTCCTCCGAATGAGAGGGTGTGACCTGCATTGGGTCCTCCCTGAAAACGCGCCACCATTTTATAATGCGGGGTGAGCACATCCACGATCTTCCCCTTGCCTTCGTCACCCCATTGCAGGCCGAGTAACACATCGGCTTTGTTCTTTTGTTCCATGATATACAGTTGTTATACCTTTAATGTCCGATCAAAAGTACTGCATTTTGTCTAGCAACACAAGAAGAATGTTACTCATCATGGGCTTCGGCTTCATCAATGCAGTCCTCACAATAGCCGTAAAAGGCAAAAGAACGGTGGGTTACTTTGAAATTCATTGACTTTTCCACAGAGTCTTTGATCTCTTGCAGACGGGGATCGCAAAATTCATAAACCTTTCCGCAATTGGAGCAGATAAGGTGGTCGTGCTGACTATATTTGAAGGACTTCTCAAACTGGGCCACATTTTTACCAAACTGGTGTTTCACCACCAGTTTACACTTCAGCAATAATTCAATGGTATTGTAAAGGGTGGCACGGCTGACCCGGTATTTGTTGTTTTTCATTTTGATGTACAACGACTCCACATCAAAATGACCATCAGTCAGGTAAATCTCCCGCAAAATGGTAAAACGCTCCGGGGTTTTCCGGTGACCATGGGACTCAAGATAAGAGGAGAAAATACACTTGACCTTCTCAAATATTTCCTGATCACTCTGAGTATTATCCTGATCACTTTGGGTTTTTGCCATTTCTTTACGCTTTGATTTCAGCTGTATCCCATCCATACCGCATGAACCCATCGCCGGAAAGCGATGAAGCAACGCAGGGAGGACGAGGCATTCCATTGATACCGCACGAACTCATCCCCGGTTAAGGGATGTAAAGATAGCAAAAATAACAATTATTTGAAATCTTTATAAATAATTATGCGGACAGCTGTAAATCAACTATTTGCCTCGGCTTCCAATTTGCCGATCCGGGAAACTTTCTGGATACCCTTGATTTTCCTCAGCTTCCTGATGAGATTATTCAGGTGCTTGGTATCATTGATGTAAAGCATCACAACCCCTTCAAAAACTCCATCCTGGGTATCAAAATGAATATTCCTGATATTGATATTGTACTCACTGGAGATGGTGTTGGTCAGGTTTTGCAGCAACCCCACTTCATCAATCCCCTTTACCCTGATGCCTGAGAGAAAGGCAATCGATTTATGGGTCATCCACTTGGCTTTCACCACCCTGTAAGCATACTTGGCCATGAGTTGCTGGGCATTGGGGCAGTCGTTGCGATGGATCTTGATCCCCTCGTTGACGGTCACAAAACCAAACACATCGTCACCCGGGATCGGATTACAGCAAGGCGCCAGCGAATAGGTCAGTTTTTCAAGGCTGTCACCGATCAGCAGGGTGTCGGGCTTGTCCTTGAGCTGCTGACGGATCGGGTCCTGGGCCTCCTCTTTCCCGGGCTGACTTTCTTTGGTCCTGGAAAAAGGATTCTTAAAGTAACTGAGAATGCCGCGGCTTTCCTGCTCAGTGGCGTAAGCCTTCAGGTCTTTCTGGCTGATTTTGCCGGTAGCCACCTGGTAATAAAGATCCATGGGGGAAGGAAGCCTGAAATAGTCCACCAGTTTCTGGATATTTTCCTGATGGTTGTCGATCTTCAGCTGCTTCAGTTTCCGGTCGAGGATCTCTTTTCCTTCCTCGGCCTGTAATTTCCGCTGCTCCTTAAGCGCTGATTTGATCTTTCCCTTGGCCCGGGCTGTGGTTACATAATTGAGCCAGTCGGGCTTGGGTTTTTGTTTTTTCGATGTGATGATCTCCACCTGGTCACCACTTTTCAGCTCATGACTCAACGGGGCAAGTTTGTGGTTCACTTTGGCCCCAAGGCAGTTATCACCTACCTGTGTATGAATGCTGTATGCAAAATCAAGGGCGGTGGAACCTTTCGGAAGCGTCCGCAACTCCCCTTTCGGGGTAAACACAATAATCTCATCCGAAAAGAGATTCAGCTTAAAATCCTCGATAAAATCAAGGGCATCTGCATCGGCACTTTTCAGGATTTCCCGTATGCGGCGCAACCACTTATCAATCCCACTCTCACCCGTTTTGGATTCTTTATACTTCCAGTGGGCAGCATACCCCTTTTCGGCCACCTCGTCCATTCGTTCGGTGCGGATCTGCACCTCTACCCAACGACCCGATCTGCTCATCACCGTGGTATGAAGTGACTCATACCCATTGGCTTTAGGCGTGGAAATCCAGTCACGCAAACGGTCGGGATTGGGCTTATAAATATCAGTCACGATGGAATAAACTTTCCAGCAGTCTGCCTTTTCCCGCTCTCTGGGGCTGTTCAGCACAATCCGGATGGCGAAAATATCATAGACCTCCTCAAAAGGGATCTCTTTTTTTTGCATCTTTCCCCAGATGGAACTGATGGATTTCAGGCGGGCCAGGATGGTGAAATCCATATCTTCTTTCTGCAGGGCCCTGCGAATAGGCTGGGTAAAGGTGTTAATGAAACGGGTCCTTTCTTCCTTGGTTTCTGCCAGCTTCTGCATAATGGAGCGGTAGGCTTCCGGCTCGGTGTATTTCATGGCCAGATCTTCCAGTTCACTCTTGATGGCATGAAAACCCAGCCTGTGTGCCAGCGGGGCAAAGAGATAAAGGGTTTCGTTGGCAACCTTCAGCTGCTTTTTGGGAGGCAGTGAGTCCAGTGTGCGCATATTGTGCAGGCGGTCTGCAAGCTTGATCAGTATAACCCGCACATCGTCCGACAGGGTCAGCAGCATCTTGCGGAAATTTTCCGCCTGCACCGAAGAGGTCTGGTCAAAGATATCTGAGATCTTGGTCAGCCCGTCAATGATGCGGGCCACCTCCTCATCGAAGTATTCGGTAATATCTTCCAGGGTATAATCTGTATCCTCCACCACATCGTGCAGCAGGGAACAGACCACACTGGTGGCCCCAAGCCCGATCTCTTCAACGCAGATGCGGGCCACAGACATGGGATGATAAATGTAAGGCTCACCGCTTTTCCTCCGGTGCTCACGGTGAGCATGCATGGCAAAATCAAACGCCTTACGGATACGCTTCCTGTCTTCCTTGCTCATAGTCGGCCGGCAGACAGACAGGAGTCCTCGGTAGTTTTTCAGAATCTCCGAACGTTCCTTCTCGGGTGAAATTTTATCCATATTGCGATCTTTCCCTCTTTTACTACTACAAAGATAAAGGGAAAATTGGTAAGTCGGGGCTAATGCCCCGACCACTTACCAGGCAAACAACGGAAAGTCTTTCATCAGGGCATTCACCTTCTTGCGAACCCCTGCAATCACTTCCTGATCGTCGATATTGGCGATCACCTCATCAATCAAATCAACGATCTGCAACACATGTTCCTCTTTAAGTCCCCGCGTGGTCACTGCAGATGTCCCGACACGGATCCCTGAGGTTTTGAACGGTGAACGGCTATCGAACGGCACCATGTTCTTGTTGATGGTAATATCGGCTTCCACCAAAGTGTTTTCCACTTGTTTACCGGTGATTTCCGGGAACTTCGAACGCAGATCGATCAGCATCAGGTGGTTGTCCGTGCCACCTGAGGTCACATGATATCCCTTGTCTACAAAAGCCTTCGCCATGACCCGGGCATTCTTCATCACCTGCTCGCAATATGTTTTATAGGAAGGATCAAGGGCCTCACCAAAAGCTACGGCTTTGGCAGCGATTATATGTTCCAGCGGACCTCCCTGCGTGCCCGGGAAAACGGCACTGTCCAACATGGCCGACATCATTTTCACCTTGCCCTTGGGCGTGGTAACACCCCACGGATTTTCAAAATCCTTGCCAATGAGAATCATTCCGCCACGGGGGCCACGGAGGGTCTTGTGGGTGGTAGTGGTCACCACATGGCAATGTGGCAAAGGATCGTTGAGCAATTTGGCAGCGATCAGACCGGCAGGGTGGGCAATGTCAGCCATCAGGATGGCTCCCACCTTATCAGCAATCCCGCGCATACGGGCATAATCCCACTCACGGGGATAGGCCGATGCACCGGCAATGATGAGTTTGGGTTTTTCCTCCAGGGCCACCCGCTCCATTACATCATAATCGATGGTAGCGGTTTCTTCATTCACTGTATAAGCCACAGGGCGGTAAAGGATACCGGAAAGGTTCACCGGGGCCCCATGTGAAAGGTGGCCACCGTGACTGAGATCCAGCCCCATGAAAGTGTCACCGGGATTCAGGCAGGCCAGGAAAACAGCCGCGTTGGCCTGCGCCCCGCTATGGGGTTGCACATTGGCCCATTCGGCGCCGAAAAGCTCTTTGGCCCGGTCGATGGCAAGTTGTTCGGTCTGATCCACGATCTGACAACCGCCATAATAGCGGCGTCCGGGATAGCCTTCCGCGTATTTGTTGGTCAACACACTTCCCACGGCTTCCATCACCTGGTCACTGACAAAGTTTTCAGAGGCAATCAGTTCAACACCATGAAGCTGACGCTCTTTTTCCTGCTGAATCAAATCAAATATTTTATTGTCTCTTTGCATATATTCGTTGCTTTAATGTTTTGAGATAGATTGACTTATCAGAAGGGACAAAAATACATATTTATTTTGCAATCCCCCAATCCTGTTTAATTGTAAAAATGGTATTTTTGAAGGCGATATCGCAACATTCAGAATATGTGAGGATACGCTATTTTTAAAAAAACACTGACCTATGAAACAAGGAATGATCAATATTGTGCTGATGTGCTTTTTACCCCTGCTGGTTTCGGCCAATGAGGAAATCCACATCACCTCCTGGCTGAAAACCGGAGCTTTGGAAGTAAACTTTCCGGCCTTCCATGATACCGAAAATGCAGAAGGACAAACTTTCCAGCCAGATCAACTGCTTACTTTCTCCCATTTTGAGAAAGCAGATTATTTTCCCGAAGACGGCAAGGAATTTGACTGGCTCAGCGGGAAACAGGGAAACTGGTCGGTACAACAGGTCAACACTGAAGGATTTCTGCAGATTGAAGATGGCGACCCCGGTCAACACCAGGTAACCTACATGGCAGCCTATGTGAAAGCCGGCCGCTGGCTCGAAGGGCAACTGACCCTGGAAAGCCCTTACATGCTTAATGCCTGGCTGAACGGGGAGCAGATCGGCACCAAAACAAGCATGGAAGACAGCACTGACAATGCAGGAAGCATCACCCACCAATTTGATCTTCCGCGCGGCACCCACCTGCTGATGATCAAAACACTCCGCCCGGCGGGCGAATCAACCGAATGGGCCATCAACGGAACTTTAAGTGTCAAAGAACCCTTTTCCGCTGATGACATCCAGGCAGTCACCCTGCCCGACAACATCAAAAACATTCATCACTTCATGGACGGGATCAAGGTCACCAACGTCAGGCCTTCACCCGACGGAAGCATGTATGCCGTAAGCTACAGGCAATCCCTCCCGCCCTCCGACCGTTCAGAGAGCTGGACAGAGATCCGTCGTTTTGATGACAATGGCCTGGTGCACTCCTTCCGGTATGCCGATGTGTCGCGCATCACCTGGCTGCCCAACTCCAACGCTGTGTCTTATACCACGGTACAGGACGGGAAAACAACCATCCATTGCCATCACATGGAAACCGGGCAGAAACATATTCTTAGCGAGGGGATAGCGCATTTTTCCGGGATGCAGTGGGCCCCCAACGAATCTTACATTGCATATACCGTGACCGAACTCGGCAGCGGAGCTGACGACGCCATGCGCCACGTCCAGGGGATGCAGGACAGGCAGGGACATTTCCGTCACCGCAGCTTTCTTTACAAACTGGACCTGTATTCGGGAATCAGAACACGCCTTACCTATGGCAACCAAACCACCAGCCTGCAAGACATCAGCCCGGACGGGCGATACCTCGTGTTCAGCCGGTCGGCGCCTGATTACCTGGAAAGGCCTTACTCCAAACAGGACCTGTTCATGCTGGACATCGAAACCCTGGCCGTTGATACCCTGCTGGCCGATCAGCGCTGGGGCCTTTCCGTGCAGTTCTCTCCCGATGGCGACGCCCTGCTTGCAACCGGCGGACCTTCCGCCTTTGACCACGCCGGAGAAAATGTGCCCGAAAGAATGATCCCGAACAACTATGACACCCAGGCATATATCTTCTCGCTGGATGACCACTCGGTAGATCCGATCACCCTTGACTTTGATCCTTCCGTGGTATCGGCCCAATGGCTGGAACGCGACAACAATATCTACATCCTTGCCGGTGATGAGGATTACAGAAGGCTTTTCCGATATGATGTCCGCCGCGGGCGTTTTGAACAAATTGATACCGGCACGGATTTTCTGACCAGTATCAACTATTCATCCAATGAACGCACCGCCACCTATATCGGCAACCAGGTCAATGCCCCCCACAAAGCCTATGAGATCAACCTGCGAAATGACCGTTTTTCCGTGCTGGAAGATTTCAATGCGGAACAATATCGCCACGTGAATTTCGGAGAAGTACATGAATGGGACTTCACAGCCTCAACCGGCCAGGAGATCAAAGGACGTTATTACCTGCCACCTGATTTTGATCCCGACCAGGAATATCCGGTAATCGTATACCAGTATGGCGGCACCAACCCGGTCGGCAGGACCTTTGGCGGGCGTTACCCCTTCAATCTCTGGGCTGGTCACGGATACATCGTATATGTGCTTCAACCAAGCGGTGCCACAGGCTTCGGTCAGGAATTCTCTGCAGCCCACGTGAACAACTGGGGAAAAACCGTGGCCGACGAAATCATCGAGGGCACAGAAAAATTTCTTGAAGCTCATCCTTATGCAGATGCTGACAAAGTTGGCGTGGCCGGCGCTTCCTATGGCGGGTTCATGACCATGCTGCTGCTGACCCACACCGATATTTTTGCCACAGGAATATCCCATGCAGGGATCAGTAACATTGCCTCCTACTGGGGCGAGGGATACTGGGGCTATTCCTACAGCGCTGAAGCCACAGCCGAACGCTTCCCCTGGGACAGCGAAGAGCTGTATGTGGACCAAAGCCCCCTTTACCGGGCCGACCAAGTGAACACCCCCCTGTTGCTGATCACCGGCGACAGCGACACCAATGTTCCCCCGGGTGAAAGCATCCAGATGTACACCGCGCTTAAAATGCTTGACCGCCCCGTTGAACTGGTGATGGTTGAAGGGGAGGATCACCATATCCTGACCTACAGTAAACGACTCAAATGGCACGATACCATCATGGCCTGGTGGGACAAACAGCTCAAAGGCGAAGGTGAATGGTGGGAAAACCAATACCCTGAAAAAAAATATTAAATTTTTTCAAACTTCATGGCACAAAATTTGTTGATTATAGGAGGAATTAATAAACTTGCCTAAAATTTATCTGGCATTTAATTTCTTTACTTATCAATTAATAATTGTGGGATGAAGGCACTGCGTATTCATCAGTTCGGAGGCCCGGAACAACTTCTGGAAGAGGAAGTTTCCATGCCTCTGCCCGAGCGCGGGGAGGTACTGGTACGTGTAAATGCCGCCGGTGTCAACCCGGTGGATTTTAAACTGCGAAACGGCTCCCTGAAATTATTTACCGGGAAAAAGTTTCCCCGCACCCTGGGTTTTGACATCGCAGGTGTGGTGGAGAGGGCAGATAAGTCATCACCCTTTAAACCGGGAGACAGGGTTTTTGCCATGATTCCGTTTAAAGGAGGTGGCTACGCGGAGTTTGTATGCGTGAAAAGTGAACTCCTATGCCCCATCCCCGGCGAAATTGACATGATAGAAGCAGCAGCCACTCCCCTGGCTGCGCTCACTGCGCTGCAGGCATTCCGTAAAAAAGAATACCTCCACGAAGGCCATAAGGTGTTGATCAATGGAGCTTCCGGGGGCGTGGGCAGTTTTGCCGTCCAAATCGCGAAGGCCCTGGGGGCCCATGTCACTGCGGTGGCCAGCAGCAAAAACCTGGACTTCCTGAAAAAGATCGGGGCCGATGAGGTGATTGATTACACCTCGGAAGATTTCACCAAACAGCCGCAACAATACCACAAGGTTTTTGATGCCGTCGCTAAAAGCTCATTCAAAAAGTGCAGGCGCATCCTCAGGAAAGGAGGCAACTATGTCACCACAGTGCCGAACCACGGACTGATCTGTAGCATGATGTGCAATTTCCTGAGAAAAAAGAAAGCCACTTACATCCTGGTGAAACCCTCGGGAGAAGACCTGCACGTAATTGCCGACATGATCGCCACCGGGCAGGTTAGACCCCAAATAGAAGCAACGTTCCCCCTGAAAGAAGGACAGCAGGCCCACCGTATGCTGGAAACCGGGAGGGTCAGGGGGAAACTGGTGCTGAACATGGAGCAGGGATGACATGGAGCAGGTATTGCCGGTAATGAATACGGCATGCCCATCGAACCTGCTTCCCCGGCAGGGAATTCAATTTGTTTTCTGCAAACAGTTTTTTTTGAATAAATGAACAATTAACCAGTGTTCCGCATTTTGTATAAACAAACAATTAATGCAATATCATTATGTGGAAAGAAGAAAACAACCAACTGAGCCGTACATTCGTATTTGAAAATTTTTCAGAAGCGTTTGCCTTCATGGCCCGCGTGGCCTTACTGGCGGAAATCCACGGCCATCACCCGGACTGGAGCAATTCATACAATAAAGTGGAGATCAGCCTGACCAGCCACGATGCGGGTCATAAGGTTACAGATAAAGATCGGAAAATGGCAGCGGAGATTGATAAGCTGATGGAATAGCGGAGGCACCCATGTGATCTGCCCGCCTGATCCTGTAGCTGATATTGCATACTATCAGCTGCAGGATCAGGTTTTTTTTGTAATTTCCGCCCCGGAAACTACAAACTTCAATCTGTTTATACATGAATAAGCTTTTCACTGCCACGCTCTTCATTTTTTGCGCATGGGGATTCTCTGGTTGCACCCGGCAACCCGCCCCGGAGATCAACCTCAGATATGATGAAAACCAAAGCCTCGAATACCAAGAGGTAATCGAAACCTACCGGGAGCTGGCATCCTACTATGATGAGGCCCGCCTAATGGAAATGGGCCCCACCGATACAGGCCGGCCGCTCCACCTGTTCCTGATCTCCGGCGACGGGGATTTCGACCCTGCTTCTCTCAAAGAGAAAGGAAGAAGCATCGTGCTGATCAATAACGGGATCCATGCGGGAGAACCGGCAGGGATCGACTCCAGCATTGAGTACGCCGCCGGGTTGCTGCAAAATAAGGACGGGGCGGCTGAGGTACTTGAAAACACCACGATTGCCATTATTCCCGTCTACAGTATCGGCGGTTACCTGGATCAGAGCCGGTATTACCGGATGAACCAGAACGGGCCCGAATACAAAGGATCCAGGCGAAATGCCCGCAACCTGGACCTCAACCGTGATTTCCTAAAACAGGACTCACAAAATGCCCGCTCCTTCCCAGAAATTTTTCACTACCTTGAACCCGATGTTTTAATTGACACCCATACCACCAACGGCATGGAGCATCAGGCAGTGATGACCCTGATAACCTCACACCATCAAAAATT
>CAYXEH010000051.1:0-18114 GCA_964463915.1 uncultured Bacteroidales bacterium
CATAGTTTAGCTCACGACGTGGTTTGCCTTACAACGATGGAAGTAAATAAGGAAAAGAATCAGTTTACTTTTGCGGCCATTCAGGAGACCCTGGATAAAACATGTATACGTACATGGGAAGTGAGTTATGAGGTTAACCTGGAAATGTGTATACTGGCAGATAATCGTTTTGACAGGCATATTGTGCATGGTCGTGTAGATCAGACTGCAACCTGCACCAAAGTCGAGGAACTGGACGGCAGCTGGAAGTTTTATTTTGAATATGATCCGGGCCCGAAGAACATTACCGTTGACAAGGGGTCAATCTCTGTGAATGGCGTGAGTCTTACGGTGGTTGACTCTGAACCCAATATGTTTTCCGTCGCCATCATTCCCTACACCTATGATGTGACCAACTTCAGGAATTTCAGGCCCGGTTCTGTGGTCAACCTGGAATTTGACATTATCGGGAAATATGTGGCCCGCCTGCTGGAGGAGCACTTTGAAGCGAGAAAATAACAACCGCCTGGCAAAAAAAATATGGGTTGCAGACAGAAAGCTGCAACCCATCTTTTTTTTGTGTATGACCGGTTATTCTCTTATAACCCTTGGATCAACATATTCCAGCCCCCGCTGGTGCAACAATGGTTCGATCTCCGGTTCGCGGCCGCGGAAATCGATGTACATCTCCATGGCATCCTTTGTGCCACCGCGTTCCAGTATTTTCTCCCTGAATGACTGAGCGGTCTCCTGGTCAAACAGGTCACCGGTTTCTCTGAAGGCTTCATACACATCGGCATCCAGCAAACCTGACCACAGGTAGCTGTAATAACCTGCTGCATAGCCGCCTGAGAAGATATGGTTAAAATGTGTGCTGGCATGACGGAAATGAATTTCAGGAATCATGCCGGTATTTTCAATGGTCCGCGCTTCGATAATTTCCGAGACTTCATTGAGTTCATCTTCTTCAAAAGGTTCTGTGATCGTATGGTACTCCATGTCCAGAAACGTGGAGCCGAGAAACTCCACATTGGCAAAGCCCTCATTGAAGTGAATGCTTTCCACAATACGGTCCATCATTGCATCCGGCATGGGTTCGCCTGTTTCATAATGGAGGGCAAAAGTCTGCATGACCTCCGGCTCGTTGGCCCAGTTCTCCATGACCTGCGAGGGAAGTTCCACGAAATCACGCGGCACGTTGGTTCCTGCAAGGCTTGGATAATGAACATCCGACATTAACCCGTGCAGGGCATGGCCGAATTCATGGAAGAAGGTGGTCATTTCATCATAGGTGAGCAATGAAGGGCCGGAGGAGGTGGGCGGAGAGAAGTTTCCATTAATGGTAATCACCGGATAGACATAATTGCCGTCCTGGTCAACTCGCTGACTGCGGAAGCTGCTCATCCAGGCACCGCCCTTCTTGCTGTCTCTCGGGTGGAAATCCATGTAAAGAACACCACGATGGGAACCATCTGCTTCCAGGACTTCGAACACCTGTACGTCCTCATGATATTTAGGAATGTCGTTTAATTCTTCAAACTGTAATCCCCATAATTTTTCTGTAATCATAAAAATGCCGTCACGGACTGTATTCAGCTCAAAATATTGACGTACCTCCTGTTCGTCCAGGTCATACCTTTCACCGCGGATTTTTTCCGTATAATATCTCCAGTCCCACTGTTCCAGATCGAAATCATTGCCCTCATCATAGATCATTTGCTGCAACTGTGCTCTCTCTTCCCTGGCCAGGGCAAGGGCCGGCTCCCATACTTCATGGCAGAAATCCATGACGGTTGGAATGTCTCCTGCCATGGTTTCTTCCAGTGAATAAGCAGCATAGTTTTCATAACCCAGCATCCTGGCCCGTTCAAGCCTCAGGTTAGCGATTTTCGCCAGGATCTCCCTGTTATTGTATTCGTTGTCCCGGTTGCCGCGATTGATGTAGGCCTGTTGCATCTCCCTGCGCAATTCCCGGTTGTCGGCATTGTAAAGAACAGGCATTACACTGGGATTGTGCAGGGTAAACACCCATTGGCCTTCCAGCCCTTCCTGCTCAGCGCGTTGGGCTGCCCCCTCAATGGCAGATTCTGGCAGGCCCGCAAGTTCTTCTTCGTTATCGATCACCATTTGGAAGTCATTGGTTTCGCCCAGCACATTTTGCCCGAAATTCAGGGTAAGGGAAGACAGTTCGGTGTTAATTTCCCGCAGACGTTCCTGGTCTTCGGCGGAGAGATCTGCACCACTCCTGACAAATCCTTTATGCGTTTCCTGCAGTAATTGTACCTGTTCGGGGTTCAGATCGAGCATATCTATTTGTGTATATACTTCTTTTACCCTGTCGAAAAGATCAAGATTCAGCCTGATATTGTCACTGTGTTCCGAAAGCCTGGGTGACATCTTCCTCGCGATTTCTTCCAGTTCAGGCCCGGTCATGGTGGAGTTGTAGTTCGAGAAAACAGACATTACCCGGTTCAGGGTTTCCCCGGAGTATTCCAGGGCTTCGATGGTGTTCTCATAGGACGCTGGCTCCTGATTGTCCACAATGGCGGCAATTTCTTCCTCCTGTTGGCGGATCCCTTCCAGGATGGCCGGTTCAAAATGCGCATTCTCTATTTTGTCAAACGGCGGAACCCCGAAAGGAGTATCAAATTCTGCCAGCAGGGGGTTCTCTTTTTCCGGTGTGCAGGCTCCCGGGAGCAGCAGAGGGAAAATCAGCAAAAACCAATACTTTTTCATGTTTTGTTGTTTTAGTGAATGATTGTGATGATTCATCGACGAATAAGTAAGCTAAAATACAAAAAATAATAATTGGTTCCGGTTTCTGTCTGACCAATAATTGAACTATCAGAAAAAAAGGAAAGCTTACTGCGGCATCTGGAAATGGTATCCTACTCCTTTAAGGGTATGGATGCGTATAGCGGGATCTCTGGCGATGTAATCCCTGATCCTGGAGATATACACATCCAGGTTGCGTGAGTTGGCAAAAGAGTCGTCACCCCAGATCTCCAGCAGGAGATCGCGCCTCAGTACGGCCTGATCCGGATTTTGGGTGAGCAACTTCAATAGTTGGGTTTCTCTGTGAGATAATTTTCTGACCTCTTTGCCGAAGTGAAGTTCATACCTGCCTGGGAAAAAGAGATATTTTCCCAGTTCCATTTTTTCTCCGGCTACCTGATTGTGGTTGCCGGCCTTGTAGTTGGGAGAGGTAAAAGACAACAGGTTCTGGATCCTAACAATCAGTTCCTCCATACTGAAGGGCTTGCGCAGGTAATCATTGCCTCCTGACTTAAAGCCCTGTATCAGGTCTTCCGTCTGGGTTTTTGCGGTCAGAAAAATGATCGGGGTTTGCGGGCTTTTTTCTTTGATCTCCCGTGCCAGCTGCAATCCGTCTTTATGAGGCAGCATAATGTCCAGCACGCAGATATGGGGGTTCAGGTTGGCAAACATTTCTGTGGCCTGCCTGCCGTCGGAAGACAGGTGAACCTCGAACCCTCTGCTTTCAAGACTTTCCTTAACAATACGGGCCAAGAAGGGCTCATCTTCCACGTACAATATCCGAATGTCATTCATGTGTAGGCAATTTAATAATAAAGCAGGCGCCTTTTCCGGGGCTGCTTTCCAGGGTTATTCTTCCTCCATGGGCCTTTACCACCCCCTTCACATAATGAAGGCCGAGTCCGTAGCCCTTCACGTTATGTACATTGCCGGAGGGCAGTCGGTAAAATTTATCAAAGATTTTCTTTTGGTGGGCCTCAGGAATACCCGGACCTTTGTCGCAGACCGCCACCGTAACCTTTTCATCAGTACCAGTCAGTTGTATAGTTACTTCCGGTCCCCCGGAGGCGTATTTCATGGCATTGTCAATAAGATTATAAATCATTTGTAGCAGATGGCTTTCATGACCTGACACCACCAGGTTGTCCTCTGAGTGAAGCGTAAAATTGATGCCTTTGAGGGCAGCCTGAAAACGAAAGCTTTCAATAGCCTCTTTGGCAACTGACCCCAGTTCAACAGGTGTTTTATGCAGTTGGATATCTTTTTTATAATCAAAGACCGATGTTCTCAGGATTTTGTCAGTGATCATGCTCAGGCGGTTCAGTTCGAGTGTAGCCATGTCAAGGTATTCCTTTGTCTGGTCCGGGTTTTTCAGCACATCAAAATGCTTCATCGCCTCCAGGGCAACTTCAGTAGTTGCGACCGGGGTCTTCAGTTCGTGGGTGATATTGCCGATAAAATCATTTTTCTGGTCAATCAGTCGCTGTTGTCCGTGAAGGCTTCGGGCTATCAATAAAAAGGAGAGGGCGATAAGCAGGGTGATAAACACAGAGAATCCGACCTGTGGCAAAATGGAGCGTATGATCATCGGTCTGACCTTTTCAAAATTCGCTGCATAGGAATACATGCCCAGTGGGACGAACTGTGTGGCATAACGCAGACTATCCCTGATTTCGTCGGTTTTTTGGTAAGATGAAGGTAACCAGCCGGTTTCTTCCTTAAGGATATCCGGTGGCAGCATGATATTGTGGTTGCGTAATGCTTGTTCGTATTGTCTCCCAATACTGTCAGGATGCACCATTTCAAAAAAGAACCCTTTGTGTCCTCTTGTGTCCGTATTCCGTCGGCGGGTGATTATAATGGTGTCTCGTTGCCCGATTTCGCCCTCTTCCAGGGTGTCACGTTCCATGAACTGATCCATAAACCCCGAAACGATGGAGTCGGATATGTGGAACATGGTATTCCTGAACAATAGGTTGGTTTCACGTCTAAAGCCCTCTGATGATGAGCGGTATTCCGCCCGCAACCAGAACATCTGGAGTAATACCAGGAAAACCACGCTGATACTTATCAGCAACAGAAACATCCTGAATTTCCGCTTTGTCATGCTCCAAAGATATTGGTTTTAAACCTAATGTATGCTGCTTTAACCTTTCATTAACCTTATATTGAACTTGGTTAACCTCATAATGAATTAGTTGATAGTACTTTTGCCAAAGTAATTATTTGAATTAACGAGTTATGGGAAGAAAAGGCTATTTCTTTTTTTTGTCTCTGCTGATGATGAGTTTCATTCTATCAGCCCAGACTGAACAGGGGAAGATCATCTATGAATATAGTATGGATCTGCATCGGAACATTCCCCCCGAAAGGGAAGAATTGAAAGCGATGATCCCGCAGTTCAACGAGCAGACATACCAGCTGGTTTTCAGCGAAACAGAGAGTTTGTACAAAGAGGTGGAAGAATCTGCCCCGCCCCGTGGTCGTGGCAGAATGGGGTTTGCTATGCGGATGCCGGGTACAGAAACTTATGTGAACAGTGAAGAAAATGAGGTGGTTGTCCGGGTCGAGTTTCTGGGAAAGTCATACCTGGTTACTGAGCCCCTGGAACTTGGCCCCTGGCGCATGGGTGATCAGATGATGGAAGTCGAAGGTTATATGTGCATGATGGCCTGGTATCATGATACCATTCAGGATCAGGAAGTTACTGCCTGGTTTACCCCTGATATCAGGCCTTTTACGGGTCCTGACCGGTTTGTCGGTCTGCCGGGAACAGTCCTGGCGCTTGATATTAATAACGGAGAGCGTGTATGGGTTGCCCGTCATATTGAGCTTGGGGAAGAGCAAGACCTGCCTATTGCACCCCCTGTCAGTGGCGAAAGGATCAGCCGCGAAGAATACCTGGAAATGATGCAGGAGTCGAGGGAGCGCATGGAGGGAAGGGGATTCAGATTTTAAATTAACATTTTACTATGAAAAAATTATTAATTTCTTTATTGATATGTCTGGCGATGCCTCAGCTTTTTGCTGAAGATTTCTCAATCATTGGAAGACTGGTTGATGCAGAAGGAACCGGACTTCCCAGTACAACAGTCTTGTTGCTGGATGCCGCAGATTCCACCATGGTTGATTACTCCATGAGTGATCAGGAAGGTTATTTCAGGATCGATCAGGTTGCACCAGATAATTACCTGTTGCGAATCACTTTTGTGGGGTTTGCGACACGGATCTTATCTGTAGATCCTCCTGATGGAGAGATTTTGGAATTGGGGGATATCGTGATGGAGGAATCACAAACGATTTTGGGGGAAGTCACTGTGGAAGGTCAGCGAGTGGCCATGGCCATTCGGGGAGACACCATTGAATATGATGCCCAGGCCTTTGGGGCACGACCCAGTGAGGTGGTCGAAGATATGCTGAAGCGGATGCCAGGCATTGAGATAGATCCTGACGGAACCGTCCGTGCCCAGGGTGAGCAGGTCAGAAGAGTATTGGTGGATGGCCGGGAATTTTTCGGACGGGATCCGCAAATGGCCACCCAGAATCTTCCGGCGGATGCCGTGTCACGAATTCATGTATTTGATGAACGGTCGGAACAATCACAATTCACCGGCATTGATGATGGGGAGCGGGAGCGTACGATGAACCTTGAGCTGAAGGAAGACCGGCGGCAGGGAATGTTTGGTAACACTTCATTGGGTTATGGCCCGGACAATCGTTACGAGGGAAGTACCAATATCAATCGTTTCAATGAAGATGGACAAATTTCCATTCTCGGCATGGGTAACAACCTGAACCAGCAGGGGTTCTCCATTGCTGACTACATAAATTTCAGCGGTGGTGTACAGGGCATGACTGGGGGTGGTGGTATGCGCATGGGTGGAGCCGGTGGTGCCGGGATACCGCTTAATACCACCGGCAGGCCCGGAAGCAACGGCATCATGACCTCCTGGGCCGGCGGGGTCAATGCCAACCGAACCTTCAGGGATAATACCGAAATCACCGCAAGTTATTTTTTCAACCAGTTGGATCATGATGTAAGCCAGGAGCTGGAAAGGGAGAATTTTATGCCCGGAGGCAGTTATGATTTTCTGCAGCAGGGTACCCAGGATAATGAGAATCAGAATCACAGGGCAAACCTGAGGCTGGATCATTCTTTCAGCGATGACAGCAGTGTGTTGCTGACTTTCAGTGGCACAATGAATGACAGCCAGAGTAATCGGTATAATGACAGCAAAACCTTCCGTGTGAATGGCATGTTGCAAAACTCCAGTGAACAGCTGAATATCGCCGACGGGCAAAGCCTGAATATACAATCCGGGTTATTGTGGCGTCAGCGTTTGTCCAAACCCGGGCGAACCCTGACAGCACGCCTTGATCTGTCCGTGAACGATGGTGATCAGCAAATGAGCCTGGAAGGGATCAACCGTTTTTACCAGGAGGCAATTACTGAAGTATTGATCCTGCAGGACAACATCCAGGAAAACCGGCAACGTACTGCTTCTGCTAATTTTACATATACTGAACCGCTTCGGAACCGTAGGTTTTTTGAGTTTAACTACCGGATTACCAACACCCGCAATGAGGCAGACCAGCAGGTATTTGACATTACCGATGGTGACAGCGTACTGAACGAAATGCTGACCAATATTTATAACAATACCCATATGTCTCACCGGGGAGGAATTAACCTGATGGTCAATAGGGACAGTTACAATTTGACGTTGGGTGGTTACGCGCAGTCGACCTCCCTGGAGGGGGAGTTGATCATGCACAATGAATCGTTGCATGAACAGTTTTTTCATATTCTCCCTCTTGCCCGCTTCAATTATGAGTTCAATTCTTTCAGGCGACTCTCGGTTGACTTTCAGGGCAGTGTTCAGGAGCCAGATATGCAGCAGCTTCAACCCATCGTGGATAACAGGGACCCTCTCAATATCTATGAGGGGAATCCCGACCTGGAGCCCTCATACCGCAACAGGTTAAATATAAGGTTCAACTCATTTAACCCGCTTACTTCCTTTGGCCTTTTTGCCTATGCCTCTGCGGATTATGTCAGGGATGCCATCACCAATGCAGTTCAGATGGATGACGCCGGGGTGCGAACCGTAATACCGGTCAATACCGCCAATAATTTGAACCTTACAGCGAATACCAATGTGAATTTTCAGCTAAGCCGCCTCAAGAGCCGGATAATGCTGGGAAGCACACTCTCCCGCAGGGAAAGCACCAATATATTAAATGACCTGGAGCAACGCATAACCAACCAGACCCTTAACGGCAATATACGCTACAGTTTTCGCCCGGCTGACAATTTTGAAACCAATCTGTCTGCTTCTTTGAACAATCAGCTTACTGAATATGAGTTCAGCACCCTGGAGCAGGCCTACCTGAACCAGACATATGGGGCAGACCTCAGCTGGCGCTTTCTGGAGCATTACCGCATAGAGGGAGAACTGCGTTATCAGATCTATGAAGGACGTACCAGTGAATTCGATCAGAAAATACCCATGCTTGAATTTGGCTTTTCCCGCCGTTTTCTCAAGAACAACAGCGGAGAGCTCAAGCTGTCGGGCTATAACCTGCTGAATAAGGATCTCGGGGTTTCGCAACGGGCGGATACAAACTTCCTGGAGCAACAGGTAACCAATTCCCTTGGCCGGTATTTTCTGCTGACTTTTACCTATTCACTGAACAGTAACCTGAATGTTTTCGATGGCGCAGGACGGGGAGGCATGATGAGGATGCATCGGTAGGGGGCAGGATCACAGAACAAACAGGATGTGCAGGTAAGGGATGGCCTGTGATCCGGAATTGAGAACAAAATACACAAAGGTGTGCTGAACTTCAGCACGCCTTTGTGCGTAATGGCCCCGTTTGATTCTTTTCTGCTTTTACCCGGGAATTCTCAGGACAAATCGTTATATTGCATAGTCAAGCAAATTAATTGCCTTAAAAAACCGTATAAATGAAAAAAATATCTTCAAACAGGTTTCCTGTCTTATTGATCGTTTTACTGATACTTCCCGGCTGCGCGAAAAATCCGGTGACCGGAAACCGACAACTGATGCTTGTCTCTGAGCGGCGCGAAATTCAGATGGGTGAGGAATATGACCCACAGGTGATCAGTGTATTCGGGGAATATGAGAATGAACCCTTGCTGGCATTCATTGAAGAACAAGGCACTGAAATGGGCAAGATCTCGCACCGGCCTGATCTTGAGTATCATTTCCGTATTCTGGATACCCATGTGGTGAATGCTTTTGCTGTGCCGGGGGGGTATATCTATCTTACCAGGGGAATACTGGCGCATTTTAACAATGAAGCCGAACTGATCGGTGTGCTCGGCCACGAAATGGGTCACATTACCGCCAGGCACTCAGTGAGCAGGCAGTCACAGAAACAGCTTGCCCAGTTATTGCTGGTCGGGGGGATGATTGCTTTTGAGGAATTCCGGGAATACGGGGCTTATGCCATGGAGGGAATGCAGTTATTATTTTTGAAATATAGTCGTGACGACGAGCGCGAGTCTGATGTCCTTGGCGTTGAATATGCTTCAAAAATAGGGTATGACAGTGAGGAATTCGCAGCGTTCTTTTCTCTTCTTGAAAGTATGGAGATGGCCAGTGAGCAGGGCGGGGTACCCACCTTGCTGTCTACCCATCCCGATCCCGGCGACCGATACAATACAGTGACCCGTATGGCCAGAGAGTGGAAAGACAGCGTTGATCGCCAGGACTGGCAGGTAAACAGGAATAATTATCTTGAGATGATCGACGGCATGGTTTATGGGGAAGATCCCCGCCAAGGTTACGTGGAAGGGAATACTTTCTACCATCCTGAACTCGAATTTTTCTTTTCTTTCCCCGCAGACTGGAAGCTGGAAAACTCCCCCCTCCAGGTCACCATTTCCCCGGAAGAGGGAGAGGCCCTGATGTTGTTCGCTCTCGCGGAGGGCTCCTCGCTGGAAGAGGCGGCCCGCAATACCCTCAAACGTCTTGACCTTACTGTGGAGGAAAGCTCGGCAACAACCGTCAATGGTTTGCCGGTTTTTGTAGCGCGTTCCACCCAGGTTTCTCAGAATCAACAGACCGGTGAAGAACAAACCATTTCGGTTTTGTCTTATTTCTATGATGATGACGACACGTATTATGCGTTCCACGGTTTGTCGCTCCAGGCAGATTCTGACAGGTATCTTCAACGCTTTGAAGAGACCATGAAAGGGTTCTCAAAACTAACCGATCGTGATAAAATTGAGGTGACCCCCAGGAGGATAAGGATCAGGGAGGTTGCTCATGACGGAACCCTGGCAGAGGCACTTCGCCATTTGGGTATCAAAGAGGCTGATATGCAGGAGTATGCTTTCCTGAATAACATGGGCCTGGATGAAAAGGTGGAGGCAGGGGATGTCATCAAAATTGTTGCAGACGACGCCCGTTAAGACGTTTTTGTCTCAAAAAACGGGCAATGCTCACATAATTTAGTATATTGCAGGGGGAGATACATTCGATTATCGGGTTTTTCCTGGTACAAGCAACCAATGATGTCACTGAAACAATTTAGCCCTGCATTGAAGATAACCCTGATTTATGTTATTCTGGGCTGGTTGTGGATTGCTTTTTCCGATTACCTGCTGATGTCCCTGGCAGATGGTGTGGGCCAGATGCGCCTGGCCCAGACCTATAAAGGCTGGGTTTATGTGCTGGCCACAGGAATATTGTTGTTTTTCTTGGTGAGGAACTCATTGAGGAAGCAGTCTGCCGCCAAAGAAGAATACCTTAGATCGCTTGAAGTAGCGCTGGAAAAAGCGGAAGAGAGTAACCGGCTGAAAACCAATTTTCTTAACAATCTAAGTCATGAAATTCGCACTCCGATGAACAGTATTATCGGGTTTTCGGAATTGCTCGAGCATCCCATGATCACTGAAAAAGACAGGAGGAAGTTTATAGACCGGATACACACCAGCACTCACTATCTTCTGAATAACATCACCGATATTGTGCATATTGCAAAAATTGAATCGGGCCAGGAAGGTTTGGCCAGGGATCAGGTAAATATACACCGGTTGCTGGAGGAGAAAAAACAGGAGTTTTCTGATGATGTGGATGTAGAAAGGGTGTCTTTTACATGCAACTGCGATCTCCCGGAAGAAGCATCCCGGGTTATTGCCGACAGGGAAAAACTGTCGTTGGTTTTGTCACACCTGATCCGGAACGCCATCCGGTTTACGGAAACCGGAAGCATAGATTGCTTATGCCGGGTTGAGAGTGATATGCTGGTTTTCCGGGTTTCTGACACAGGTTCGGGTATTGAGCCGGCGCATCAGGAGTTGATTTTTAAGCGGTTCTGGCAGAGTGAGGTTCAGAAAGAGCGTGTGTTGAAAGGCCTTGGGCTCGGTCTGTCCATCGCCAGGGAATTTACTGAGTTTATGGGGGGGCAGATTCATGTGGCCTCTGAACCCGGCAATGGGTCCGTTTTTACCTTTACAGTCCCTTATCAGCCCGTTAAACGATTCAATCAATCAGGTATTTCTGAAAACTGACATGTATATGGGGCATCCGAAGAAAATTACCGTACTGATTGCAGAAGATGAATACAGCAATTTTTTGTTGATGAAAACCATCCTGGAGTTGCATGACTATGAGGTTGTCCACGCCAGAAACGGTTTGCTTGCTGTGGACTACTGTCTTTCCAATTATGAGATCAGTCTGGTGTTAATGGATATTAAAATGCCTGAGATGAACGGGTTGGAGGCCACTAAGCTCATCAAGGAAAAAAGGCCGGATCTTCCTGTAATGGCTGTGACTTCCCATGCCCTGATGGCCGATAGCAAAAAGGCCCTTGATGCAGGTTGTGACGATTACCTTTCCAAGCCATTTAAGTCGGCAGTGCTTCTGGGGAAAATGAAACAACTCCTGGAAAATGGTTTTCAGCCCCGGTAAGCTTTTTTTGAGGCTGTCAATTAGCCGGATGTCTATTGGAAATCCGAAGAATAACATAGCTGATGAAAACAAAAAAGGCGCTGAACTCAGCGCCTTTTTTGATGTTGGTTGACCGACCAGGATTCGAACCTGGACAGACAGCTCCAAAAACTGTAGTGCTACCGTTACACCATCGGTCAATTCCTTTCGGGGGGCAAAATTAAAAATATTTTTTTTAAGCGCAATATTTTTCAATAAAAATCTTCAGCGGCACGCACGTAATGGCTATTGAATTACGTTGGATGTGGAGGGCGTACATGTCATTGCCATCCCGTTATACCATTCTGTATGATGTTAAAAAAAAGCATTTGTGCCGCATTTTTTCTTATTTTCGCAATCGCCGGTTGGTGAGATAATGTGTATAAGTCGCTAAAAGACAAAATAATCATGAATTCAATGGATGACATTCTTTATCGTAAGCTCAATAATTACATCGGGTGGGGTTTGTTCGCCTTTGCCACCCTGATGTTTATGATGACCCTGGAACCTACTGTCAGTTTCTGGGATGTCGGAGAACGGATTTCCGTCTCTTATAAGTTGCAGATCGGTCATCCCCCCGGGGCTCCCTTCTATCAGATGCTGGCCAGGATGTTCTCCTTGTTCGCATTGGGCGACACTGCCAGGGTGGCTTTCTGGGTCAATGGCATGTCGGCGGTTGCCGGCGGACTGACCATAATGTTTCTGTTCTGGACCATCACCATACTGGCCCGCAAGTTAATTGACCGGGCTGCTGAGATGACACCTGTTCGGGCGATGATGATCTTCGGAAGCGGCATTGTGGGTGCGCTGACCCTTACTTTCAGTGATTCCTTCTGGTTCACCGCGGTGGAGGCTGAAGTATATGTAACTTCTGCATTTCTGACAGCCTTCGTATTCTGGGCCATACTGCAGTGGGAGGCCCGGGCCCATGAAAAGGATGCGCATAAATGGCTGGTATTGATCTTTTTTATTATCGGTCTTTCTATCGGGGTTCACCTGCTGAATCTGCTGGCGATTCCGGCCATTGTGTTTGTTTATTACTTTAAAAAATACGAGCCCACTACCAAAGGGATTCTCTTTACAGGACTGTTTGCAGTGGGTATGCTTTACTTTATACAAAACATACTTATCCCCGGCTTACTCAATATGGACTGGCAATTTGAGCGGTTCTTCGTCAACACCCTCGGGCTGCCTTTCCATAGCGGAACAATCATTTATTTCATTTTGCTGATCAGCGCTCTTGCCTGGGCCCTGTATTATACCCAGAAAAAGAAACGGGTAGTCTGGAACACCATCTTCCTGTGTATCACCTTCATTGTAATCGGTTATTCTTCCTTTTTCATGCTGGTGATCCGGTCCAATGCCGAGGTGCCCATCAATGAGAATGCCCCCAAAGATGCTCTTGCCATGAAAGCCTATCTGGGGCGTGAACAATATGGTGACTGGCCTTTGGTGCATGGACCTTATTACAATGCCCCGGTGGTCGATATGGAAGATGGCAGGCCGGTATGGGGAAAAAACCGCGAAACCGGACGGTATGAGATCATCAACCCCCGTAAAGGGCTGGAGCCGGTATACGATCCACAGTTTACTACCTTGTTTCCAAGGATGCACAGCAGTCGTCCGCAACATGTGCAGGGGTATGAGGACTGGGGCAATGTCAGGGGGCGCCCTGTTACCACAACCCGGCATGACGGAACCACAGAAACCGTTAACCGTCCCACTTTTGGTGAAAACCTGCGGTTTTTCTTTTCTTACCAGGTCGGGCATATGTACGTTCGTTACCTGATGTGGAACTTCAGCGGACGCCAGAATGACATCCAGGGGCATGGCAGCCCTGTGGAGGGAAACTGGATTACCGGTATCCCCTTTATCGACAATTTACGCCTTGGTCCGCAGGACCTTCCGGAAAGTATGACCTCCAACCCCGGTTACAACCGCTATTATATGCTACCCTTTTTGCTTGGGGTGCTTGGATTTCTTTACCAGTTGAAAAGGCGGCCCAATGATACCCTGATTGTGGGGCTGCTCTTCTTTATGACCGGGCTGGCCATTATCATATACCTGAACCAGACGCCATTTCAGCCCAGAGAAAGGGATTACTCCTATATTGGCTCCTTTTATGCATTCTCAATCTGGGTGGGGATAGGTGTACTTGGTCTGGCCGACGGAATACTCCGAAAACTGAAAGAAAGGAAAGTGAACCTGGGGAGAAAAGAAGGCCTTGGTGTGGTTGCTGCAGTTACTGCCCTTTGCCTGTTGGTTGTTCCGGTCAATATGGCAAAGGAAAACTGGGACGATCATGACCGTTCCGGGCGTTATACGGCCAGGGATGTGGCGGTCAATTATCTGGAAACCTGCGCCCCCGATGCGATCATTTTCACCAATGGTGACAACGACACTTTCCCGCTCTGGTATGCCCAGGAGGTAGAAGGGGTCAGGCCCGATATCAAGGTGGTGAACATGAGCCTGTTTAATACAGACTGGTATATTGACAATATGCTGCGCAGAAAAACCTACGAGGCAGACCCATTGCCTTTTAGTTTTACACCCAGGCAATATCGTGACGGTACCAGGGATTATATCTATGTGATAGAGCGACTGGAGGGGTATCAGAGCGTGAGGCGGCTGATGGAATTTGTCAGGGATGATACAGACCGGACAAGGATACGCACAGGAAGGGGGCTCGAGGATTATATGCCTACCAACCAGTTCAGGCTGCCGGTAGACTCTGCAAAAGTGGTGGATAACGGTACCGTAGCTCCGGAAGATGCCCACCTGATCGCAGACGCGGTGGAGTGGGAGTTGCCTGTAGAGGGATTGAACAAAAACCACATGATGGCCCTGGACTTTCTGGCTGAAAATAATTGGGAAAGGCCCGTGTATTTTGCGATTACTACCGGGAGTGAATCCTATATGGGGCTTGAGGACTATTTCCAGCTGGACGGAATGGCCTACCGTCTTGTACCCATTCAGACCGAAAGTGATCCCAACGAGCCGGGACGTATTAACACAGGGATATTGTATGATAAACTGATGAATACATTTGAGTGGGGCAATATGAACGATCCTTCTGTTTATCTGAATGAGGACCACAGGCGTATCACCGTGAGTTACCGGAACCTGTTCCAACGTCTGGCTGCTGCCTTGCTGGACGAAGGACAGGATGAGCAGGCCATAGCCGTGCTTGACCGTGCCATGGAGGTGATGCCCGAGTACAATGTGCCCTATAATTACTTTACTTTTCTGATTGCCGAGAATTATTACAGGGCTGGTGCACATGACAAGGCCAATGAGATTGCCCTCCGCCTGATTGACCTGCATGATGAGAATCTGGCCTATTTCTTTTCCTTCAGGGGAGGCAGGGCATCCATGGTAGAAGGGGAAATACAGGAAAGCCTTGCCATGATACAGCGCATTGCCCAAGTTGCGGATGAATACGGGCAGGAGGAACTTGCGGAGCGTTCCGGGCGGTTATTTGACACCTATTACGACAGGTGGTCAGGTGGTTTTTAGTCCATTTCGGATTTTCAAGTCTGAGCCTGTCTAAAGTGCTAAAAAACAGGGTGATTTTTTCTTTTGAAATAATTTGTGTACCTTTGCATGGCAAAAATGATTTTTGCGGGCAAGGAAGGGGGCAGAAAGTCCCCTTCTTTATTAGGGCACACAGCTATGGTCAGTGAAGTAAATATCGCAGGTATTGTCAATGATTTTCTGGAAGGCAGCGATCAGTTCCTGGTGGCAGTTAAGGTTACACCACAGAATAAGATCATGGTCTTTATTGATGGCGACTCCGGGGTTAGTATTGCCGATTGTGTGCGATTGAGCAGGCACATTGAGTCATTGCTTGACAGAGATGTGGCGGACTTTGAGCTGGATGTTTCATCGGTAGGGGTTGGTTATCCACTTCGGATGACCCGCCAGTATCGCAATAACATTGGTCGTCGGCTGGCGATAAAAGACACAGAAGGGGAGAAGGTCTCAGGAAAATTGGTTGAAGTGGATGAAAAAGGAGTGACCCTGGAAAAAGACAAACCCCGCAAGGGTAAAAAAAATCAAAAAGAGCCCGAAACCGATGCCGGTAATACTGTATATGTTCCTTTTGAACAGATACACGAGGCCAGGGTGCAGGTATCTTTTAAATAAGGCAAACTGCCCGGATCTGGGCATATTAAAGTGATTATTCTAAACAGTTAGTAAACAATGGAAACAATTAACCTGGTTGAGTCGTTTTCGGAATTTAAGGAATTCAAAAACATTGACCGCTCCACCATGATGCTGATCCTGGAGGATGTGTTCGGGAGCATGCTTGAGAAAAAATTCGGATCCGCTGACAATTTTGACATCATTGTGAATATCGACAAGGGAGACCTCGAGGT
Source organism: uncultured Bacteroidales bacterium (assembly GCA_964463915.1). GTDB lineage: Bacteria > Bacteroidota > Bacteroidia > Bacteroidales > UBA7960 > PUPG01. Next base: position 16,094 of record CAYXEH010000051.1, read on the forward strand.
ATGGCACAATAGGGTGATTGTGGAAGACGGGCAGGTGGAGGATGAAAATTCTCAGATTGCTTATTCAGAAGCCATTAAGATTGAGCCGGATTTTGAAATAGGTGAGGAGGTGTCTGAACCGGTTAAATTAAGCGACTTTGGGCGTCGGGAGATCCTGGCCATCAGGCAAAATCTGGCCTCCAAGATCCTCGAGCTGGAAAAAGACAGTGTATATAAGAAATATCAGAACTCCATTGGTGACCTGATCACCGCTGAAGTTTACCAGGTCTGGAAAAAGGAGATACTGACCCTTGATGACGATGATATTGAGCTGATCCTCCCAAAAACAGAGCAGATCCCCTCAGATTTTTACCGTAAGGGAGACACCCTGCGGGCAGTGGTGTCGAGGGTGGAAATCAAAAATAACAATCCGCTGATCATCATCAGCCGCACCTCCCCGGTCTTTCTTGAACGTCTTTTTGAACAGGAAGTGCCCGAGGTATATGACGGACTGATCACCATTAAAAAGATTGTCAGGGTGCCTGGTGAGCGTGCCAAGGTGGCGGTGGAATCATACGATGACCGTATTGATCCCGTCGGAGCCTGTGTCGGGATGAAAGGTTCAAGGATTCATGGCATTGTCAGGGAGCTCCGGAATGAGAATATCGATGTGATCAATTACACGACCAATCCGAACCTTTATATTTCAAGGGCGCTAAGTCCGGCCAAGATATCATCCATCACCATTGACGAAGAAAACAAAAGGGCTGAAGTCTATCTGAAGCCTGACCAGGTTTCGCTGGCCATCGGTAAGGGAGGCTTTAATATCAAGCTTGCCGGCCTGCTGACCGGGTATGAAATTGATGTATACAGAGAAACAGAAGTTGACGGAGAAGACGTTGATATTGATGAATTTGGTGATGAAATTGAAGGATGGATCATTGAAGAGCTGAAAAGGATCGGATGTGATACAGCCAAAAGTGTGTTAAATCTTACGGTGGATGATCTGGTAAACAGAACAGATCTGGAGCAGGAAACCGTGGAAGAGGTGATGCGGATATTAAAAGCAGAGTTTGAATAAAATACCATAAATTTGCAGCGGTTTTACCGGCTCCGTAAAACGATTGATAACAGAAATCTGTATATGACTGAAGGGACCAAAACAAGAAGACTTAGTAAAGTAGCCAGGGAGTTCAACATCGGGCTTACCACCATTGTGGATTTTCTCAGCAAGAAGGGAATCACAGTGAACAATAACCCGAATGCCAAGATCTCCCAGGAAGCTTACGAGCTTTTATTTCAGGAGTTTCAAAGTGAAAAGACCCTGAAGGAGGCTACCCGTAAAGCCGGTTTAAATATCATGAAGCGGGAAAGCATCTCCATTGATAAGGATGAAGAGGCGGCCAAAGAAGAAAAAGAGGAGTCGAAGGAAGAGGAATATGCCGGCGACGAATTGATGATCAAGGGAGCGGAGGATGCTCCCGTGGATAAGAAACAGAAAGCTGAAGAACCACCGGCTGAGGATAAAGGAGAGAAAAAGGAGGCTGAAGAAAAACCGGACATAAAAGAAAAACTCACCCCGTTGATGAGGTGAGTTTTATTTTGTTCGTAGTATCAGTCGGCTGTACTTTACGCAGCCAGGCGTCTTTTTCGTAACACAATCAGCGAGCCAGCTGCCAGAATTGCCAGTGTGGCAGGTTCGGGTATAGGCGTGATCGTCAGGTTGCTGCCGCCTTCGAAGTTCTGCGTGAAATCCGCAACGATTCCGGCATCGAACACCAGCTGGACAGTATCGGCGATATCATATCCTGGGCGAATATCATCCAGCAGTGAGCCGTTTTCGAGGTTAACCACACCGCCGCCGCCCAGCAGAAGTCCCCCTGCCAGCGATTCCAGTTCGATATCACCTACCGCACCGCCCAACAGCAGAGCGCCGTCCTCATGGATACTGAACGAGCCGCCCGAGAATACTCCCGCAGCCTCGCCGCCAGCACTGTTATCTTCGCTGAGATAGGTTTTGAAGGAAAATGTCAGATCGTTCA
>CAYXEH010000052.1:0-17663 GCA_964463915.1 uncultured Bacteroidales bacterium
TTGGATCTCCTCTCATGAAGACAAATATATTAAATATGCAGTTGATGGTACCTACCTGTAACTAAACTTCAACAATCTTTACTATATTTACCCCCTGAAAACAACCCGAGTTTGATCACACCACAAATTATCTATAACCCATGAACCGGAACTTTTTCATTCTTGTGCTGGGCCTTGGCATACTGGTCCTGGGGCTGGCTCTTATAATTTTTACGATGACCATGCAAAAACGATCCTACCAGCCTGGAGAGCTCCCGGAAAAATTCATCCACCAACACGAAGTCACTGATTTTGACAGGGAAGTATTTGATAACCGCCGAAAGAAAATCATCGGAGAAACAGATGCGGATATCATTATCATTTCCACCGGAGCAGGGGTCGATTTCCGTTATATGACCGGTTTCGATGAACCAAGAGGGACTGCTGTCATAGTGCCGGATGCAGATAATCCCTATACCCTGTTTGTCACCCCCTGGGAAGTTTACACTGTCATGTGGACCGGAGAGGTAGCCGGTACAGAAGGAGCCATTGAGAAGTTTGGTGCTGATGCTGCTTATGCCATCGGGGATTTCAATGAAATGCTCCCCGAACTTCTCCGCGGCAAAGAAAAAATATTCCTGCACGGAAGTGACAACCGGATCAGAAATCAGGTTGACCTGGCACTGGAGTCTTTGGGCCAAAGGGCCAACATTCAAGACATTCAGCCTGTTCTGCACGAACACCGTGTCATAAAAGATGAATGGGAAATCGCCCAACTCAGGCAGGCAGTGGACGTAACTGTCAAAGCCCACCAGTATGTACTCCGTACAGTTGAGCCCGGGCAGGCTGAGTACGAGGTACAGGCTGAAATCGAATATATTTACGGCCGAAACGGCTTGAAGCCCGGGTTTTCATCCATTGTAGGCTCCGGGCCCAACAGCTGCCTGCTTCATCATACCCCTAACAATCGGACCCTGCAAGACGGGGACCTGCTGCTCATGGACATTGGTGCCGCAAGCCTGGGGGGATACTCTGCCGATGTGACCCGTACCATCCCGGTCAACGGTAAATTCAGCCCGGAACAACGCGAGATTTACGAACTGGTGCTCAAGGCCAATGAAGAAGCCATGAAAACGATGCAACCCGGATACCACATGCTCGACTGTAACCACAAGGCCATGGAAATCCTTGTGGAAGGTCTTCACCAGATGGGACTGATCCCGGATACCACCTCATGGTGGCAAAAGCGTTTTTACATCCAGCACCGTGTCAACCATTACATCGGTCTACAAACACATGATGCAGGAGATTACGGTTTCGACACCAACAAACGGGATGAACACATCCTGACGCCGGAGATCAGGGGCAGGGAGCTCAGGCCCGGGATGGTGTTGACATTGGAACCCGGGCTGTACTTCATGGAAAACCTGCCTGACGGGATCCATGAAATGTTCGGGCACCTGGCCACAGAGGAGGAACTGAATGCTTTTGTGGAAGAGATCCGGCCCATTTATGAAAAATACGAAGGGATCGGGGTAAGGATCGAAGACGACATCCTGGTCACCGAAAACGGATATGAAAACCTCTCGGCCCATGTTCCGCGAACCATCGATGAGATTGAAGAGGGCATGAAAAGGTAAATGCAAGGCGAAATCAGCAAGTACCCAAACAAATCATACCAGGAACCATTGTAAAATCATTGCAATATGAATAAGGCACTTGCGGGCATTATCCCGGTTCTCATTTGTGGTCTTTGCATGTTGCGCCCAGGTCTGGCCAACTACACCAGCCAGGACGAAATTAAATCCAATTATCCGTATGCCTCACTGGCGGAGGAAGAGATAGATATGGGGATCATGCAGACAGGGAGCAACGGCGACGGATACATCACCCTTACCAATCTCGGGGTGCCGGATTTGTTGATTGCCAGGGTCAGAAGCTCATGCGGGCTGATAATCCCCACCTGGCCGGAGACACCCGTTAACCAGGGTGACACCGTCAACATCCGCTTCAGGTACAACACGAGCCGGCTTGGCCCGTTTGAAAGAAAGGTAATTATCCACACCAATGCCTGGCAGAAAAACCTCAGTGTTACTGTGACAGGAGAAGTTATCCCGGAAGATCAACTGGAAATTAAAAAATATTGACATCTTTGTCCTGACAGGACAAAATTATTCACCCACATAAAAAACTGAATTATGCCAAAAATATCAGAAAAAGGGCGCATGATGCCTGCGTCTCCCATCCGTAAGTTGGTTCCCTATGCTGAACAGGCCAAGAAAAGAGGCACCACAGTGTACCATCTGAACATCGGGCAGCCGGATATTCCCACCCCGAAACCCATGATCGATGCCATGCACAATCTCGATCTGGAGGTGATCGCTTACAGTCATTCTGCGGGCATCCTCTCCTATCGCGAGAAAATGTGTGATTACTATGCCAAACACAACATCGAGGTTACTCCGGATGACATCATTGTTGGCGCCGGGGCCTCTGAAGCCATTCTTTTTGCCGTACAGAGTTGCCTGAACCCGGATGATGAGATCATCATCCCGGAGCCGTTTTATGCCAATTACAACGGCTTTGCCACAAGTGCAGGGGTGAAGATCAAACCCATTAGCTCAACCATCGAAACCGGCTTTGCCCTCCCCCCCATTGAGGATTTTGAGGAAGCGATTACGTCAAAGACCAAGGCGATCATGATCTGCAACCCCAACAATCCTACAGGCTACCTTTACAGCAAAGAAGAACTGGAAGTCCTGCGAAAAATTGTCAAGAAGTATGACCTCTTCCTTTTTGCCGATGAAGTATACCGGGAATTCTGTTATGACGGCGAACCCCACTATTCGGTAATGAACCTGGAGGGAATTGAAAATAATGTGGTACTTTTTGATTCAGTCAGTAAACGATACAGTGCCTGCGGAATCCGGATCGGCGCCCTGGTTTCCAGGAACAAGGAAGTGATGCAGACAGCCATGAAGTTTGCCCAGGCACGGCTAAGCCCACCCTCATTAGGGCAAATTGCCGCTGAAGCAGCCATGGATACCCCTGAAAGTTACTTTGAAGAGATCATCGACGAATACCTCGCACGCAGGAATACAGTCGTACAGGCAATGAGCCAAATGGATGGCGTCATTTGTCCCACCCCGAAAGGTGCCTTTTACGTGACCCCCAGCCTCCCCATTGACGACAGTGATAAGTTTTGCCAGTGGTTGCTGGAGGAGTTTGATTATGAGGGGCAAACAGTCATGCTGGCTCCGGCTACCGGGTTCTATGCCACCCCCGGCGCAGGGAAACAGGAAGTGCGCATCTCCTACGTATTGAACGTGGAAAACCTGAAAAAAGCCATGAAGTGCATTGAGGAGGCCCTGAAAATTTACCCCGGACGAAAATAAAGGGTCCTGATCGTATCTAATACATCAGGCAAACAGCCGGAATTGGCCGATGGCGGATTCCGGCTATTTTTTTGGATTTACTTTATCTTTCAGGTATTTGCCTGTTACAGAGGCAGCACACTCGACCAGTTTCTCCGGGGTACCCTCAAACACAAGTTCGCCCCCATTATCTCCACCGTCAGGCCCCAGGTCGATTACCCAATCTGCGGTTTTGATCACCTCGGGATTATGCTCAATTACTACCAGCGAGTGACCATTATCCAGCAGGGCATTGAAAGCAAGCAGCAGCTTGTCAATGTCATGAAAATGAAGCCCGGTAGTGGGTTCATCAAAAATAAAAAGGGTTTTATCTGCACTGATCCCTTTGGTAAGAAAAGCAGCCAGCTTGACGCGCTGGGCCTCTCCCCCGCTTAGTGTATTTGATGACTGCCCCAGCCGGATATAGCCGAGCCCCACATCCGCCAAAGGCTGCAGGCGTTCGGCAATGCGACGGCAGATCGCACCACAGTCCTCAGCAGAGGCAAAAAAACCGATGGCGTCATCCACGGTCAGGTCAAGCACATCAGCGATATGTTTTCCCCTGAAAGTGACATCCAGGATCTCATCCTTAAAACGCCGTCCTTTACAGCTTTCACAGTCCAGCACAATGTCTGCCATAAATTGCATCTCGATTTTAACCGTACCTTCTCCTTCACACTCCGGGCAGCGGCCCCCTTCCACATTAAATGAGAAGTAGCCGGGCTTGTAGCCCCTTGTTTTGGCCAGAGGCTGGGCAGCATACAGCTGCCGTATCTCATCGAAAGCCTTCAGGTAAGTGACCGGGTTGGACCGGGAAGATTTGCCGATGGGATTCTGATCAATGTATTCCACATCGTTCAGGCTGCCCATATCTCCGTACAACCCATCAAACGCACCCGTGCGATCCCCATAGCCTCCATAATGTTTTTTCAGGGCCGGATATAATATATTCTTGACCAGGGTGCTTTTCCCGGATCCACTGACCCCGGTTACCACGGTCATCACCCGCAGGGGAATTTTTACATCAAAGCCTTTCAGGTTATGCTGCTGTACTCCCTGGAGCTGGATGAACTCTTTCCATGGTCGCCGGCGCTTCGGCAGAAGAATTTCTTTATCCTTATTCAGGTATTGGGCTGTGAGGCTGTCTTTTTCCGCAAGGAGAGCCTCACAATCTCCCTGGAAAATAATCCGCCCGCCGTGGGTACCGGCCAGTGGACCTATATCAATAATCTGGTCTGCAGCCCTGATAATATCTTCGTCATGTTCTACCACGATCACCGTATTGCCCAGATCACGTAGCTTTTTCATGACACTGATCAGACGGTCATTGTCTCGCTGGTGAAGGCCAATACTTGGCTCGTCCAGAATATACATAGACCCCACAAGACTGCTGCCCAATGATGTAGCAAGGTTGATCCGCTGCGACTCACCTCCGGACAAGGTATTGGACAATCTGTTAAGTGTCAGGTATCCAAGCCCCACATCATTGAGATATTCCAACCTGTTGGTAATCTCCACGAACAAGCGTCGCGAAACAGCCTTTTCTTCCTCGCTGAGCGACAGTTCGTTAAATAACCCCTGCAAACGATCAAGCGGCATAAGCACGAGCTCCGTTATGGAATGACCGGCCACTTTCACATAACTGGCATCCTTCCTCAGTCTGGTTCCCTTGCAGTCAGGGCATTGCCGCTTGCCACGATAGCGGGAGAGCATCACCCGGTACTGGATCTTGTAGGTATTCTCCTCCACCATCTTAAAAAAATCATTCAGTCCTTTAAAGTAGCGATTGCCTGTCCAAAGCAGATCCCACTGCGCTTCTGAAAGCTCCCTTACCGGCTTATGAATGGGGAAATCAAACTTATACGCATGGGCGATCAGCTGATCTTTCCACCAACCCATCTTTTCCCCCCGCCAGCAGGCAATGGCATCTTCATAGACCGAAAGGCGTTTGTTGGGAACCACCAGGTCAGGGTCAATGCCTATAATACTCCCAAACCCTTCACAAGTCTTGCATGCCCCGTAAGGATTATTAAAGGCAAAAAAATTCACGGTAGGCTTCTCGAAACTCATTCCGTCGCGTTCAAAGCGATTGGAAAAGTCTGCCAGTTCTTCCTCATCCATCAATTTATACTGCAAGCGGCAGGCTCCTCTTCCTTCATAAAAAGCAGTTTGTACAGAGTCAGCCACCCGTGAACGCAACTCATCATCGGAAGGATCCACTGAAAAACGGTCAATCACAATGGATGATACCGTTTCTTCACCACCGGATTCAAGGCAGGACTCAATACGCGCCACACGCCCATTGGCAATAACCCTCGTAAATCCCTGCTGAAGCAAAACGGAGAGTTGTTGTTCTGTTGTACGATCCTCAAACCCCACCAGGGGTGCAGTCAGCATCACCATGGTTCCTTCGGGCAGTGACAGGCAATGGTTGACCACATCACCAACCGTGTCACGCTGCACCAGCTGACCGGATACGGGAGAATAGGTTTTACCTATGCGGGCATAGAGTAGCTTCAGATACTCATACACCTCTGTGGAAGTTCCGACAGTTGAACGTGGATTTCGGGTATTTACCCGCTGCTCAATGGCAATGGCCGGGGAGATTCCCCTGATATAATCCACCTCAGGTTTGTGCATGCGTCCCAGGAACTGCCTTGCATAAGCACTCAGGCTTTCCACGTAACGTCGCTGACCTTCCGAGTAAAGGGTATCAAAAGCCAGGGAGGACTTTCCTGAACCTGATAAACCGGTAATCACCACCAGGCGGTTGCGTGCAATGGCCACATCTATCCCCTTCAGGTTGTGTACGCGTGCTCCTTTAATAAGGATCCAGGATTTGCTGTCAAGCTGATCAATATTCATACGGCCAAACTGCTAGTTTTGAACCTGCAAAGTTACAATTAATTTACCGGGTGATCTTGCAAAGATGCTTTTGTCCTGTGTCATTATTAGTCATAAATTCGTACATTGCATAAACATTTTGAATAAAACAATCGTTTAATCGCATAAATAGCTTAATGACATGATGCAGGAAACCCTCACAGGGATTATCCGGAAAGCGATCCGGAACAACTGGAAAAATAAGGCGCTTGCCGACTATCGCGGCAAAAGCTACACCTATAACGAAGTCGCCGGCCACATCATTCATTTACATACACGCTTCGAAGCTTACGGAATTAAACGGGGTGACAAGATTGCCCTGCTTGGCAAAAACTCAGCCAAATGGGGCATTTCTTATCTTGCAGTAGTTACATACGGGGCCGTGGTGGTCCCCATCCTCCCTGACTTCAAGCCCAACGATGTACACCACATTGTAAACCATTCCGAATCGAGTCTTCTGCTTGCATCCGACACCCTGTTTGATGCCCTTGACACTGAAAAAATGAAAGGCCTGCTGGGGATCATTTCATTGAATGACTTTTCCATTCTTTCTGAGAGTGAGAACCATTCACTAAGTGACAAGGCCGAACAAGTGGAAAACCTCTACCAAAAGCAATACCCTTACGGGGTACAATCAGATAATTTAAACTTCCCGGATATTTCCAACAATGAACTGGCCGTGATCAGTTACACCTCCGGGACAACCGGATTCACCAAGGGAGTAATGCTTCAGCACAACAGCCTGGTAGCAAACATCATTTACGCCAATAACAACATGCCCCTTGATCCGGGTGATGCCATCGTATCCTTCCTTCCTCTGGCCCATGCCTATGGTTGCGCCTTTGAATTTTTATGGCCTTTCACGCTCGGATGCAACATTACCCTGCTCACCAAAACACCATCACCACAGGTTATTCTGGAAGCGTTCAGAAAGATCAGGCCAAGGCTCGTACTTGCCGTTCCGCTGATTATCGAAAAAATCTACAAGAAGCAAATATTGCCTGCACTACAAAAGCCTCACATGAAGGCGTTAATGAATACCCCTTTGCTAAACCGTATCATCTATAAAAAGGTTAAAAACAAGCTGGTGGATGTTTTCGGAGGAAATTTCCATGAGGTGGTTATCGGAGGTGCACCACTTAACCAGGAAGTGGAACTTTTCCTGAATAAAATTGGCTTCCCTTATTCAATCGGCTATGGAATGACGGAGTGCGGCCCCCTGATCAGTTATGCCAACTGGGAAAAAACCAAAATAGGCGCGGCCGGCAAGGTGGTAGATACGCTTGAGGCAAAAATTGACAGCCCCGATCCGCAGAATACCGTAGGGGAAATTCTGGTAAAAGGAGAAAACGTAATGGTGGGGTATTTTAAAAACAGGGAAGCGACAGACAATGCCCTGGATGAAGAAGGATGGCTCCACACCGGTGATCTGGGGCTGCTCGACAATGAGAATTACCTGCACATCAAAGGCAGAAGCAAAAGTATGATACTTGGCCCATCCGGCCAGAACATTTACCCGGAAGAGGTGGAAGCCAAATTAAACAACAAGCGTTTTGTCCAGGAATCACTGGTTATCCAGAAGGAAAGCGCACTTGAAGCAATGGTTTACCCGGATTATGAACTAATTGACCAGGAAGGCGTGACCGAGGCAGGACTGAACAACATTTTGGATCAATACAAAAAAGAACTCAACAGTAGTATTCCGGCCTTTATGAACATTTCAAGAATCAGGATCGTTCCCGAAGAGTTTGAGAAAACGCCCAAGAAAAGTATAAAACGCTTTTTATACACGATGAACCGCTAAAATCATTTTTTTTTGTGGTTGTAAAAAAAAATAATTCTATATTTGTCTGACTCTCTAAAGAAGTCAATCAACAACAATTTCTCACCAATAAACATGGAGGACAGATTATCGGATAGACTCTTACGCTAATTGAAACATCATACGGAGGCCATTACTATGAATGACCACAAAACGATTAGCGATCAGGAGCTGATACGTCTGTTCATTGCCGGGGATCACAATTCCCTGGAATCATTGATCAACCGCCATCAGCGAAAGCTTTTTTCCTATATTCTGATTATCGTCAAAGACAAGCATCTTGCAGAAGATATCTTTCAGGATGCATTTATTAAAATTATCAACACCCTGCGATCAGGCAACTACAATGAGGAGGGAAAGTTCCTGCCCTGGGCCATGCGCATTTCCCACAACCTGATCATTGATTACTTCCGAAGGTCAAAACGAATGCCCATGCGGGAAAACAGTGAAGAATACGACCTTTTTGATACGCTCAAAGTCTACGATGAAACCATCGAAGACCAGATCATTACCGGACAGATCCACAATGACGTCAGAAATCTCATTGAGCACCTGCCGGAAGAGCAAAAGACAGTGCTGAAAATGCGCCATTACCAGGAAATGAGTTTCAAGGAAATCGCGCAGCAAACCAATGTCAGTATCAACACAGCCCTGGGCAGAATGCGTTATGCACTGATCAACCTGCGGAAAATGATCGATGATAAAAACATTGTCCTGACCCGTTGATTCTTTCCGGGAAATCTTTCCAAAGAAACTTTTTGCATTAACTTTGCGTGATGGCTGGGAAAGCCTTCATTAATTCTACAGCAATGCCCTGTTGTGTCTTATGTTAATCCAGGAAAGTTACCCCTTACGGCACCTGAATACCTTTGGCATGAATGTCTTTGCGAAGTATTATGCCGAAATTACTTCACAAAATGACTTGTTCGGAATTTTTAATGACCCCGGCTTAAACACCCAACCACACCTGATTCTTGGTGGCGGAAGCAATATCCTCTTCAAGAGTGACTACGAGGGCATCGTCATGCATATACGCCTGAGAGGAAAAAAGATTGTGGCAGAGAACAGCAAAAACGTTTACCTGGAAGCAGCCGCAGGTGAGCCCTGGGATGATTTGGTGGCTTTTTGTGTAGAAAATGGCTGGGGCGGGCTGGAAAACCTGTCCCTGATTCCAGGCCAGGCAGGAAGCAGCCCCATTCAAAACATTGGTGCCTATGGGGTGGAACTCAAGGACCATTTTCACAGCCTGAGGGCCTGCTGCAAAGAAACTGGTAAAGTAATGACATTCAACAGGGAGGATTGCGGGTTTGCTTATCGAAGTAGTTTCTTTAAGGGAAAAGGGAAAGACAGATATATTATTCTTTCAGTCACCTTTGGCCTTGACAGGAATCCGGTGATCCGAACCGATTATGGAGGGCTGCAAGGGGAACTGAAAAGCATGGGATGCAGCCATCCTGACATTGCCGATGTAAGGGCGGCCGTTTGCAGAATTAGAGAAAGCAAGCTGCCTGACCCGGAAGTAACAGGCAATGCAGGTAGTTTTTTTAAAAATCCCGTGGTACCGAAGGAAACTTATCACCAGTTAAAAAATAAACATCCAGGCATCGTTGCCTTCACCGAAAGCAACGGCATGAAACTGGCGGCCGGATGGCTGATAGATCAGGCAGGATGGAAGGGATACCGGGAAGGGGATGCCGGCGTTCATCCCAAGCAAGCCCTGGTCCTGATTAACCACGGAAAGGCCAGCGGCATCGATATCCTGAACCTGGCCAGCCGGATACAGGACTCGGTTAGAGAACGCTTTGGAGTCAAACTGGAACCCGAAGTAAACATCGTGTAAGCTTAATCGATAATGAAAACACAAGATACCCTGATTAATAAACTGGAGAAGGCAGGCGTTGTAACGGTTATCGCAGTGTGGATCCTGAGGATTTTTCTCGGGCCGGTGCTTAATTTCGCGCTCCTGGTCACCACCACCCTGCTGGCCATCTACTACCTGTGGTTTGGTTTTTTTATTTTTAACAAACTTCAGCCCTTTCATTTGCTTTACACGGAAATCCGCCAATCCATTACTCCATTCCGGACCATTCCCACCATTCTCATGGGGATCATTTCCTCCTATGCATTGATTGCCGTATTATTCGGCTTCTTTTTCTATCCGGGGATGCAGTTCATGCTGGCATCCGCACTGATCCTGCTTCTATTGTTCACCGGGGTAATGATCGGAATTCAATACATGCAAAAGAAGTTCGACCCTTTTTGCCCCCGAATGTACCTCAGGGCGGCAGGGCTCTTCATTATTTTGCTGATACTGTGGGTCCCTCCGGTGGAAGACAGGTTAAACATCCTGTTCCGTGACCACCCGGAATTCATCGAAGCCTACCTGGACTACCGGGATAATCCTGACGATCCGGAAAACATCCAACGCCTCAGGGAGCAGAGAAGCAGGTTCAGGTAGTGCCTGCCCCTTCCTCCGGCTTCAATTCTTTTTTGATCCTATCAATGCGCTCAAGTAATTCGCCACGTTTCCCTTCATAATCCTTTGCCTCTTTCAGGTCAGAAGGGCATCCGAAATAAAACTTGATTTTCGGCTCCGTCCCAGACGGCCGCATGGTAATACGGGCTCCATCCTCCAGGACAAACTGAAGTACATTTGATTTGGGAAGGTCAATTTTAGTTGTCTTGTTGTTAAACATATCCTTATCGGTGCCCGCCTGATAATCCAGCACACGGGCCAGCGCCTTCCCGTCCAGGTTATCCGGCGGGTTGTTGCGAAAGTTATCCATCATCTCCCGGATCTCCTCTCCACCTTCTATCCCCTTCCTGGTAATCGATAACAGGCTTTCGACCCACAGGCCGTACTCCTTGTAGATCATTACCATCAGTTCATACAGCCCCATCCCGTTCTCACGGGCCCAGGCTGCAGCCTCTGCGACCATACAGCAGGCTATGACAGCATCCTTGTCACGTACAAGGTCTCCTACCAAAAATCCATAACTTTCTTCACCTCCGCACAAGAATCTTTGTATTCCTTCACGTTGCCGGATCACTTCAGCAATGTATTTGAAGCCAGTTAACACATTCACAGATTCCACGTTAAAAGAGGCAGCTATATCAGACAACAACTCCGTGGTTACAATGGTTTTGACAATGTAGTCGCCAGAAGCAAGCCTACCCTGTTCCTTCATCTGCCTGAGCACATAATAGGTCAGAATGGTGGCCATCTGATTTCCGTTGAGCAACACAAATTCTCCTGCAGGATCCCTGATCGCAACACCAAGACGGTCCCCGTCAGGATCCGCTGCCATCACCAAATCCGCATTCACACTTCGGGCTTTGTCCAGGGCCATTTCAAAAGCAGCTGCCTCTTCAGGATTGGGTGATGCGACGGTCGGAAAATCCCCGTCCGTTTTGTCCTGTTCTGGCACATGATATACCTGCTGAAAGCCGAATATTTTGAGTGCCGCAGGAACGAGGTTAACCGTTGCCCCGTGAATGGGAGTAAAAACAATACGCAGATCCTTATGTAGCTTTACCACCCCGGGTAGCAAAGACAATGTCTTTAACCGTTCCAGGTAAACCTGGTCAAAATCATCATTGAGCATGTTGATCTTTCCCTTTTTGGCACTGAACCGGATCTGGTCCACGGTAATCTTTTTCACTTCCCGAATCACATTTTTGTCATGGGGTGGAACCAGCTGACCGCCGTCTTCCCCATATACTTTATATCCATTGTATTCTTTTGGATTGTGGGATGCGGTGATAACCACCCCGGCCTGGCATTTCAACTCCCGAACGGTAAAAGAAAGCAGTGGAACCGGTCTCAGCTTGTCAAAAAGATACACCCCGATGCCATTGGCAGATAAGACTTCTGCGGTAACATGGGCAAAGTAAGCGCTATTGTGTCGGCAGTCATACGCGATAGCCACATGCAGATCTTTTCCCGGAAATTCCTGGTGCAGGTAATTGGCCAGGCCCTGGGTGGCCATACCAACCGTATACTTGTTCATACGGTTGGTACCCACCCCCATGATGCCACGCAATCCGCCCGTACCAAATTCAAGGTGTCGGTAAAAGGCCTCTTCAAGTGCCTTCGGATCTTCATCCATCATTTTTTTGACTTCCCGGCGGGTTTCCTGGTCAAAACTTTCATCCAGCCACGTCCGGGCTCTTTCAAGAATCTTTGGATCAATTTTTTTCATCGCATCATTATTTTTTCAGACTACCCCATCCAGAAACAGGAACTTCAGCAACCACTCATCGGCTGCGCTTACTGCTGGGGTTCAGCTTATTTTCACGGCGCATTTCAAAGATATCTGTTGAAATGGACCAGTCTCCGATCAGATGTTTGGCAAAATAATCGGCCGTCAGCCAGAAGTTGTACTCACTGTAAGGACCATACCCGTGTCGCTGCCCAGTAAAAATAAACATGTCAAATCGTTTATTTGCCTTAATCAGTGCATCAGCCATACGGTAAGTATTTGCAGGGTTGACATTGTTGTCACGATCACCCGTGGTCAGCAACAACTTTCCTTTGAGGTTTTTCGCCAGTTCGGAATTGGTTTCAATATCATAAACAAACTTCACCTCACCCTCGTTGTTCACGATTTCTTTAACTCCATGGTGCTTCTCACTCCACCAGCGGTTGTAAATATTATTTTCATGGTTTCCGGCACTGGACACAGCTACCTTGAAAAAGTCAGGATACTGCAGCATGGCAGCCGTGGACATGAAACCACCCCCTGAATGACCGAAAATACCAACTTTATCTATATCAATAAAATCATGCCTGTCAGCCAATTGTTCTGCCGCATACTTTTTATCAGCAAGCCCGTAGTCACGCAGGTCGCCATAACCATAATTATGATACCACTTTGACCGGTTGGGATGACCTCCCCGGTTGCCAATACTGACCACGATAAATCCCAGCTGCGCCAGCCGGTCAGTGCGATCCATTGACGCGGAAAACCGGGTGTTGACCGCTTCGGTTTGGGGACCGGGATATACATACATAATGATCGGATATTTCTTATTGGGATCAAAGTCAAAAGGCTTGTACATCACACCGTAAAGATCAGTCACGCCGTCAGCCGCCTTCACTGTGTATGGTTCAGGAAATTGGTAACCCGCATTCTCCAGGTTAGACAAATCCGCCGTTTCCAGCTCAAGGACCATTTCACCACGGCTGTTCCGTATTTCTGATCGTGGCACCGCATCGACTCTGGAATAATTATTCACAAAATAATTATAGGAGTCACTCATCACAGACTGATGATCATAATTGCCAGGATTCAACAGGCGCAATCCGCTTCCGTCCAGATTAACCCGATAAGTATGGCCGTAATAAGGGTTCTCCGCTTCTTCCCGGCCCATGGCCACAAAATACATCACACGGTTGCTTTCATCCACTTCCAAAATGCGATTGGCATGCCAGGGACCAGTAGTGATCTGCCGCTTCATATTACCCTCGTTGTCATACAGGTAAAAATGGGCCCAGCCATCCCGCTCCGACCATTGGATGATTTCACCAGTACTGCGGATCAGGTAAGGAGATCGGGCGTCCACATAGGTGTTCATGCGTTCTTCGACCAGCACATCCACCTCCTTCGTATCCAGGTTTGCACGACACACATCATAGCGTTTCAGATCACGACTGATACGGGTAAAATACAACTCATCCGATTCTGGTGAAAGCCAGATCGCAGGTGTATGGTCTTCCAGTTGTTCCTTATTGGATCGGGGCATCTGCGGAACAGAGAGGGTCTGGTTCTTGAAAGCCACCACAGGAATGGTATCCCCCGCCTGCTCTTCCATGTCAAACACCCATAATTCAGACTCGACCCGCTGCTCTTCACCAGGCATCTGGTATTTATAAGATTGCAGTTCCGGACGGGAATCTGAGAGAGAGTTGATCACCCAAAAGAAGCTAACCTCACGGGAATCGTTGCGGGTCAGTGCGAAACGACGACCGTCGGGAGACCATACGATATATGCGCCACGCCGCTTTTCCTGCTCTTCCTTAATTTTCTCTTCGTCATCATTCATATCTGGGATGTAACCACCACCAAAGGCATAATACATTTCACCCCCGGTGGTGAGCTGATGCTCCACAATGGTGGAATCATTCTCATCTTCGAGGGCTTTCAGGTAATTCTCCTTGTCCATCCAGAACAGGTTGAAATCACGGGAAAATACCACATAAGTACTGTCGGGTGATACATTAGCCCATCTGGCCGGCTCGGGCTCTTCCTCTTCCTCTACTTCATACAATTCGCCGGTGGCCATATTGTATTCGAGGTAAAACTTCTTCTCCTGCTCCTTGGTTGGACGGGGACGATCCTCCTCTTCTTCTTCCATATCCTCTTCTTCCATATCCTCCTCTTCATCACCATTTTCCTCTTTCTCTTCCTCTTCCACTTCCATGACCTGTTTACTGGTCACGGTGAAACGAAAGAACTGATCATCACGGATAAATTCCGGTTGTATCCTGGGCAGGTTCTGGTAATCATACGGATCAGTGGTGATAAGGGTCAGCTGCCTGGCCATTTCGTGGTTGTCAAACAAAGGTTCTTTGGTCTCCTCTTCAAGATCAACCAAATAATAAAACGTACCGTCCGAAGTCCGGTAATTGTACCAAAATTTATCCCCGGTCTTCATCCAGTTTGGAGAAACTGCGGTACTGAAAACCATACGGTTAAGCTTGGTCGGTGAGAAACGTTCAGCCAGACGGTAGTTGCTATCCGTAACCGGCTCATTTTGTGCGGAAACATTACCGGTAAGCAATAATCCGGCCATCAAAACAAATAAAACTGCTAATTTTTTCAGAAAACACATAGATTTAAAGTTAAATTAAAGGGAGATTGATATTCGGATGCTATATTAGGCAAAAAAATCGATTCTGCAGGGGCGATAGTTATTTTTTTTACAAGCATCATCGCTGAAGCCTCTATAAAACCCCATTGAACATGATAAAGAGTCAGGCAGCCTTGGGAGAACCCCATGAGTACTACAAAAAAAGGTCATTCCTGAAATAAGAATGACCTTTTTGTGCCCGGAGCAGGACTCGAACCTGCACGATGTTACCATCACTAGTCCCTGAAACTAGCGCGTCTACCAATTTCGCCATCCGGGCAGTAATTTGTTGCTATCATTAAATTAAAGATCGTTTTGCTAGGTAGTGCCCAGGACAAGATTCGAACTTGCACGGCCTTGCGGCCACTACCCCCTCAAAGTAGCGTGTCTACCAATTTCACCACCTGGGCAAAACGTGTGGCAAAACTACAAAAAATCTTTTTGAATTTCATCGAAAAAACACAACCTTTGCTTAAGTTTTTTTTAAAAAGTCACACAGGTCTTAACTGTCAACAAGTTATTACATGGAAAAAAATCACCCTGAAGATATCACCACCTCAGCCGCAGTACTGGAAATGCTTACCGTGGCCAATGAATATTGTCTGTTTTTTGAAAAAGCAGAGGGTTATACCATGCAGGATATCCTTGAATATTATCACAAAATAGCCCCGCTTATTTACCTGAAGGGTTCCCTGCTCCCCGGGGTACAACCGGAAGATCCCGGGTCTGGCGAACGTTTTGTCACGGAAGAACAATGGGAGCGTATCTTCAAGATACTCCGTGAAAAATTCGGCAAAAATGATATTTACTATACACATGACCATAACAATGATTCCATAGAATCAAGTTTGTCGGATAATATGGCAGATATCTATCAGGACATGAAGGATTTCGTGGTGCTATATCAGAAAAACACGATCATTGCCCGACAACAATCCATTCTCCTGGTCAGGGACCTTTACAGGGCAAGGTGGGGTCCTGCGTTATTGAACGGGCTGTCAGCAGTACATCACATTCTTTTCCATGATTCCATAAGCCCAGACCTGCTGGCAAACGAAGAAGGCTGGCTTCTGTGACAACACAATATGCAACATATTTGCCAGCCAGTGGCTTACATTTGTCAATCAGGCCTGGTTTTTGTGAAAGGACAATTTTAAACAAGAAATTCCAATGAAACAACTGTTTATAGTTACGGTGTTGATGGCACTTACACTGAATGCTTTTCCGGATGACGGATACCGGATCAGCGTTCATTTTGAAGGACAAAGGGAATCCGAATGCTATCTGGCATATCATTATGGAAACAGACAATACCTGAAAGACACTGCCGACATAAACCAGGAGGGATTGGCAGTATTTGAAGGGGAAAACAGGCTGCAAGCGGGTATTTACCTGCTCGTGCTTCCAGACCAACAGAACATGGAGGTCATCATCGACCGGAACCAGGACTTTGTGATACATGCAGATCCGGATGATTTTATCGGATCCGCAACATTTCATGATTCTCCTGAGAATGAAGTGTTTTACAACTATCTGAATTTCCTGGGTGAAAAAAACCGTCAACGCCAGGAGATCGAACAAAAACTGAACTCTCCGGGTATCGCTGAAGAATTAAGAAAACAGCTACAGGCAGAACTACAGCAGATGGATCAGGAAGTTAAAGAAGAACAGGACCGAATCATCGCAAACAATCCGGAAGGGCTCCTAACCCAGGTACTACTGGCACAGAGAGATCCAGACCTTCCTGATCCTCCCCGGTATGAAGACGGCAGCTACAACAGGGAAGAAATGTACAGGATATACACAGAGAGATATTTTGACAACATCGACTTTTCTGATAACAGGCTGCTTCATACCCCGGCTTACCACAGCAAACTCCGGCTATTTTTTAACAATGTATTGATACAACATCCTGATTCAATTATAAATGCAGCCGAAATGGTACTGAATAAATCCAGGGCAAATGAAGACATGTTCCAGTACACCCTTTGGTTTCTCACCAATCATGCAGAACAATCCCAGTCAATGGGCATGGATGCCCTGCTCGTTCATCTCGTGGATAACTTTTACAGTACCGGAGAAACCCCCTGGGTAGACAATGATCGCCTGGAAAGGCTTTCACAAAGGGCGGAAGATCTCCGGCCTTTGTTACTCGGCAAGGTAGCACCAGACATGGAGGTTTTTAATACAGACGGGCAGCCGGTTGCCCTGCATAACACAGAGGCCGATTACCTGGTTTTATACTTCTGGGAGTCCGACTGTCCGTTTTGCAAAGAGAATTTGCCCAAACTCAAAGAAGCCCTTGCAGAACTTGAAGCACTCGATCATGAAGTGGAGGTCTTTGCAGTAAATACAGAGACTGACCAGGAAAGTTGGCTTAATGCACTGGAAGATTATCCTGCAGACTGGATACATGTCAATGACACCCAGGACAAATCCGGATTCCGTGACAAATATGACATATACAGCATCCCCAAAATTTTTATCCTGGACAGGAACAAGAAAATCATAGCTAAACAAATCGAAGGCGAACAGGTGGATAATTTTATCCGGCAGGATATACAGATCAATAACAGTCAATAAAGATCAATCGCCCTGATGCCCGTCACGTAACAAATCGTTGATGGTTTTCACAGGGTTAAAAGTACCCAGGGGAACTTCCACAAATACCGTATTCCAACGGGCCATCGCCCCGTTCCACAAACCGGGCCGTT
>CAYXEH010000053.1:0-16466 GCA_964463915.1 uncultured Bacteroidales bacterium
GGGAACCCGCGCCCCTTTTACCAATGCCGCAGACCTGGAAACCGATGGATGGGAACTTGAACTCTCCTGGCGGGACGTTCAGGGCAATTTCAATTATGGCCTCGATTTCAATATTTACGATCATGAAACTGTCATTACCAAATTTGACAACCCTTCAGGCCTTATCGAGGACTATTATGTAGGCAAAAGCATTGGAGAAATCTGGGGTTATGAGACTGATGGGTTTTATACCGTAGATGATTTTGTTTCTGGGTCTTTGGATGCCGACCTTTCAGGTCCTTTTCGTCAGCTCAATTCCGGCGTGGTGCAGGTGGAGGGTGCGCCAACCCCTTTTCCCGGAGATGTGAAGTATAAGGATCTTAACGGCGACGGAATGATCAATCCAGGCGACAACACCCTGGAAAACCCTGGCGACAGGAGGATCATCGGCAACAGCACCCCCCGCTACCAATTTGGCATAAACGGATTTATGAGTTATCAGAACTGGGAGTTTTCTTTCCTGTTAACAGGAATCGGGAAGAGAGATCTTGACCTGGGCGGCCATATTATTTGGCCCTATCCCAGCCAGTTCGGACACCTTTATGCACACCACATGGATTACTGGATGCCTGACAATCAGGACTCCAAATACCCTAGGGTACATGGCAATCCGCTCGACGGAGAGGGAAGTAATTATTCAAGGAGTCGTTTTACCCAAACCGCCTTTCTTTCGGATGGAAGGTATTTAAGGGTTGAGAACATCACATTGAGTTATACCCTCCCCGATCACCTAATCAGCAGACTGGGCGTTTCGAGTATGCGTGTACATGTTGCCGGAAACAACATACATACTTTCCACAACCTTCCCAAAGGCCTTGACCCGGATCAGGGAGACAGCGGGGCCTACCCGTTTATGAGAAGGCTGACCGCTGGTGTTAACCTGGTATTTTAACAAAAAAATGTAGACCCTATGAAACAGTTTATTAAATATATAACATATATCATCTTACCGATATTGGCTCTCGCTTGTCATGATGAGCTGAACCTCTATCCACAGGATGAATTGACCGAAGCCACTTCTTTCGAATCCTATGACAACGTCAAAACCTATGCATGGGCATTTTACGAGACTTTCCCCGCTTATGACGGAGCTCCTCTCAGCGAACCCACAGGGAAAGATGCAGATGCAGACCTGATACAATGGGGTCGCTGGAGCGAAGGAAACGATTATTTATGGGACAGGTATAAGGTTCCGACCGCATCAGATGACTGGGACGAACCATACAGCAATATCCGTAGCATCAATATCATGCTTGATAACCTGGAAAACTCCGAAATGTCAGAAAGAGACAGGAATCACTGGAGAAGTGTAGGCTTGTTTTTCAGATCTTACGAATTTTTTGACCTCCTGAAAAGATATGGGGGCGTACCTTGGTTGGAGCACGCCATTACAGATGCAGATGAAGACATCCTTTTCGGACCCCGAAACAGCCGTGATGAGGTAGCCTCAAATATACTGAGGGATCTTGTCTGGGCAGCTGAACATATCAAACCAGATGGAGATGGACCCAACACCATCAATCAGGACGTTGTTAATGCCCTTTTATCCAGATTTGGCCTGTTCGAAGGAACATGGCGCAAATACCATGAGCTCGGAGATTATGAAGAATTCCTGGAAGCCAGCATTGAGGCATCGGAAGCAGTTATGGAGAACAACACAACACTTCATGACAATTACGACGAAGTTTTCAATAGCGAATCGCTTGCGGGGATGAACGGCATCCTGCTCTATAAAAGGTATGTGGAGGATGAGTTGCATCATCTGGGAGCTACCAACTACCGGTCATCCAATTCAGCGTTTGATATCACCCGCAAGGGGATCGATAAATTCCTTTGCAGGGACGGGAAAACTGTCCACCACAGCCCTTTATTCGGTGGATATACCGACAAGTATGCAGAGTTCAGAGACAGGGATATTCGTTTATACTTTTTAACTCCTCCTCCTTACAAAGTAAACAAGCTGGGAGCACAGAGCTGGGAACACACCGGAGAAGAAACTGACCGCGAATATTTTTATGAAATGGAGCGGATCAGCGGCCCCATGAATAAAGAATTGCCCGACCTGAACTGGAACGGAAACGTGGTCAGTGAAGTACCCAACTTTGAAGAGGCCGTATTCAATCGTACTTGGAACGGATACCGATTCTGGAAGATCTACAATGAACTGAACACCGGCCGATCTTCCGCGGATTTTGCCGATGCTCCTATTTTCAGACTCGGAGAAGTGCTGGTGAACTATGCGGAAGCCATGTTTGAAATGGGCCGGTTTGATCAGTCAGTTGCGGACATTTCAATCAATCCACTGCGGGAAAGAGGTGAAGTAGCCCCCATGAACCTGGGCGATATCACAGCTGATTTTGACCCTTCAAGGGATCCAGAGGTAGACCCGGTGTTGTGGGAGATCAGAAGAGAAAGGGCTGTTGAGTTAATGGGAGATGGTTTCAGGCGGGAGGATCTGAGAAGATGGAAAAAGATGGATTATGCCACAGAGGTTAAGCTGGGCAGGTGGATCAGGCAGGGAGATTATGAGAGTAGCATCCATATTCAAGGTGATGCACAAGAGGGCTTTGTTCAGGTAGTCAGGGGAACACCTCCGGCATTTCCGGAACACTATTACCTGTTTCCCATACCAGCAGAACAGATTGCAATGAACCCAAGCCTGGAACAGAACCCAGGATGGTAATCCTTAAAAAAATGAACAATAATCAAAAAACAAAAACAGTCATGTTTATTCGATATTTGACAGGGATATTTATTGTCGGCGCATCATTCCTTTTCATGCCGGGATGTTCGGAGGATAAGGACGATGAAACCGGTCCCAAACCCGAGGCAAACTTTATTGCCTCCGCCACAGAAATTGAAGCCGGTGACTCCATTACATTTGAAGACACTTCATCGAATGATCCATATCTCTGGACTTGGGAATTCAATGGGGGGGAACCTTCATACAGCAATAAACAAAACCCCACAGTGGTTTATCCTGGAGCAGGGGTTTATTCTATCCGGATGAAAGCCAGAAATGACTATGGCGGTGATGAGATTTTTAAAGAAGACTATATTGAAGTTACATCTCCACCCCCTGTGGACATCGACATTGAGGCCCAAATCAGGCTGGAATTCGAAGAAAACCTTGAAAGTACCGGATTGATAGAGATCACCGCCGAAACGGAAGGTGCAGCAGAATATACCAATAGGCCTGGTGGTGGGAAAGCCTATGAATTTACCGGAAACAATCCCCTCATCCTCCCCGGATACAAAGGAATCAACGAGGACAATGAACGAACGGTTGCCCTTTGGGTGAAAACGACCATGGAGGGCCGTGGCGTTATGTTGCACTGGGGAGAATCAGGCATGCTCAGTCGAAGTACATTTTCCATACAACCCGATGGCTTTATTCGCTATGAAGTACAGGGAGGAGGCTGGAACGCCCAAACAGACATTAAAAATAGTGAATGGCATCATGTGGCTTATACTTACGATGGCGACAATATCCATCAATATGTTGATGGAGAGTTGGAGCAATCTGTATCAGGTATTGAGCTAGATACTGGTGTGGAAGGATATACGGATGTAGATATTGGAACCATGATGGGAAATCAGGTGTTCGAGGGGGCTATGGATGATGTGCGCATATTTGATGTGGCATTATCTGCAGAGGATATCAAAATCCTGAGTGAAATGAACTAGCACCCCGCTGCTATCGACCCAAATCCGGAGTTAAAAAGCATTCAGTCCTGGTTTTACGGGATGGGTGAAACTAATTCCAAACAATAAAGAAAAAACCCAATGAAAGTGAAAGTTGTAACCACAATTTTATTATTCATGTTTGCTTTTCCTTCCCTTTACGCAGGAGATAGGTTGGAGCTGACACCAAATGAAGTATTTTTTGATCCAGTCGGCACGCTGTTTAATGTGGAAGACCCCGATCAAACAGGCACAGAGGCAAACAGGGGGCTTTTCTTTACGCATATTACGGATTGGCGCAACCCAACCGATACCATCCTCTGGGCTGTGGACATCAAAAACACCGGGGAGCTAAAGGTGACCCCTGTTTGCGGAGTCGGGGAAAATCAGGTCAATAGTACCATTAGCGTGTATCTGAATGATGTCAGCCAGACTACAAAGTTGACCAATGCCAGCGGATTTAATGTATTCGAAGAGCAAGAATCTTCCTCATTTAATGTCACGAAACCTGGCCGATATTACATTAAGTTGACTTTGAACAGTCCCGCAGAGCAAGGTAAAAATGTAGCTGATCTTCAGAAAGTGGTTCTCTCGGGTGAGGCAACTGAAGAGGCAGCTACCGTAATCCGAAGATGGAGGCCCTATGCGGTACATGCAAAATGGAACAGCAGCCGGGAACCTGGCAACACCATCCTGGCCGTGCATGAGAACACCATAGAAACCCCGGGAGTACCTATGTACCAACCCATTACCACACCTTTCGGTTATGTGGGATCTCCGTGGAATCCTGACGATCAGGAATTCAGCGGATTCAACTTCTCATTGTGGTCATATGGTCAGAATGACCCCACACCTCCCTTTGAACAGTTGAGCCACCTGGTCGCCGTGGGAGCAGGACTGGAATTCGGAGAGTTTGGCCATGAGGGCACCGGAGTAAAACCCAGGGGACCGATCCCCTATAAAGGACACCACGAAACCACACAAGTGCTTGCAATCCGGGCAGAGCCGGGAGAAAAATACAACTCCTACTGGGCTTACTACCTGGATCCGGAAGACGGGGACTGGAAAATATGGGGATGCGGAAAACAATACAATGATTCCGGAAACATCCGTTACCTGCGAACCGGTGCTTTCGTGGAAGAACCCGGACGACCAGCTGTTCGCCGCAACGGACACCTGATGCGCGAAGTATCTTACAGGGCCTGGCATATGGACGAAGAGGGGCAATGGTACAACATTGACCAGATGCTCCCTGGCGGAAACCTCAGCCCCATCAGTTATAAGAAATGGGGTACAACAGAAGATGGAAAATTCTTCATGCAGATGGGTGGAATGGGTGAGAACGATACACAACCAGACACTCTGGAACTTCCGGATATGCCCCCGGTAGAGGACAGGCCGGACTTTATACAGGGAGATCAGCTTGAGCAATTGTTTGTTTTGCCTGCCACCATTGATACATTGGCCCCGGCAACTATTGAAGCCACCGAAGCTGAATTGCAGTTTGACATCCAGGATGCCGGAACCAACCCGGAAGTTCAGCTTTTCTGGGGCAGAAACGAGGGGTTAACATTTGATTATGAATGGGCACATGCAAAAACCCTGGAACCTGGCGAAGGGATAGTGTCAATACTGTTGGAGGAACTGGCCCCAGGGCAAACATACTATTATCGCCTGCGCATCAAAAACGAGGAAGGCATCACCTGGAGCATGCATACCCAACATTTTACCACCCCGGTACCTGATGATATGGTTGATGCAGATTTTGAGGCAGGCAATACCACGATCATGAAAGGGCAATCAATTGCTTTTACCAACAACTCTCTCCCTGAAGACGCCAGTTACGAATGGTCTTTCGAGGGAGGCGACCCTTCATCAAGCACCCAAAAAAATCCGGTGGTTACCTACAATGAGGAGGGGGTATATGATGTGTCTCTGACTGTCACCAATGACCAGGGCCACCACGACACCAAAACCATAGATGGTTACATATCTGTTGCGGAGGTAAGAGAAGAAGAAGCTCTGGATGTGCGGTACAGTTTCCGGAAAAATATGTTTGACCTGAGTGGCAACAACCATCACGGACACACCGAAAATTCCTTGCCCTACGAAAAAGATGAGGAAAAAGGATGGGTTGCCTGGTTTGACGGAGAAATGGAAGTGGAGATGGGGGAATACGAAGGGATATCAGGCAGCAGGGACAGAACCATGACAGCCTGGATCCGCACCACGCCTGGTGAAAACGATCAGGTGATTTTTAACTGGGGGCGGACTCAAGCCGGGAAAAAAAACACACTCAAAATTAATGAAGACGGGTATCTGCGTTTTGAGGTGGCGGGGGGATTTGTTGTCGCTTCAGACACAAGAGTTGACGATAATAACTGGCATCACGTAGCTTCTGTTTTCGAGGACAACGAAAACCCCAATGTGGAAGATGTAAGGTTGTATGTAAACGGCAGGCAGGAAACGGCAGAAATAACACCCCACATGCTTGAAACTGAAACATTCCGGTCAGCTACAATCGGAAACGATTTTTTCAATATGGCCTACCGGGGGTATTTGTATGACGCCAGGATTTACAATATTGCTCTGAGCGAAGAAAATCTGCTGGAAATGGCCGGGGGAGATGACCCAGTAAGCACACAGGACCCTTTGGCAAGCAATCAGGATTGGATCACCATCAGTCCGGGCGAAGCGGGTCAGCTTAACATCAATCTAAAAACCCAAAACCCAGCAGAAGTGTTTGTTTATGACCTGACCGGAGCCTTGTTAAAAAAAAAACAAGTTCCTCCGGGAAGTTCTACCTTGCAGCGGCCGGCTGGACGGCAAATTCATATAATTGCGGTCAGGGATAACATTCATCCGCCTTATTCAAAAAAAATTCTTTGGTAACAAACACAAAAAAATAATCAACAATGAAAGGGTTATTCAATTCCACAATGGTTGGTATAGGAGTGGCCAGCGCAGCCGGATTAGCGATGAATGCAGGCAGCTGTAAGGCACCCGGAAATAACGACCAAGAAGTTCCCCCGAATATCATCTATATTCTGGCAGATGATCTTGGTTACGGAGATCTGGGATCCTACGGCCAGGAAATGATTGAAACGCCGAACCTTGATCAACTGGCTGAAGAAGGCATCCGTTTTACAGATCATTATTCGGGGTCATCTGTCAGTGCACCGGCAAGATGCGTTTTGTTAACCGGAAAACACTCAGGTAAAGCACAGATAAGAGGAAATCATGAATGGGACGAGCGTGGAGATGTGTGGAACTATGAAAAGGTGCTGTTGGATTCCACCCTGGAAGGTCAGTATCCCATGCGACCAGAGACCGTAACAATTGGTTCAGTGCTTCAGGGTGCCGGCTACAAAACAGCAATGTTCGGCAAATGGGGCCTTGGGGCTCCCCACACCCAAAGCATTCCTACCCGAAAAGGATTTGATTATTTTGTGGGCTACAACTGTCAACGACAGGCCCACACCTATTATCCGGTTCACCTTTATCATAACGAACAACGATTTTCTCTGAATAATGATACGTTACCGCCGGGCACACATTTGCCCGAAGACGCAGACCCTTATGATCCGGCCAATTATGACTTGTTTACATCGAACAACTATGCCCCCACGGTAATGTTTGATTCCATTATCAGTTTTGTCAATCAAAACGACCCGGTAAGTACCGGTGATCCGTTTTTCATCTATTGGGCTACGCCAATTCCGCATGTGCCCCTGCAGGCACCACAGCGGTGGATTGATTATTATGTGGACAAATTCGGAGATGAGGAACCTTTTTCCGGAGATGGACTATACTTTCCGGCACGTTATCCAAGAGCCACTTACGCAGCCATGGTCTCGTATCTTGATGAAAATATCGGTCTGTTAATTGAACAGCTTAAGGAAATGGAAATCTATGACAATACACTGATAATATTTACCTCTGACAACGGGCCTACATTTAATGGAGGCAGCGATTCTCCATGGTTTGACAGTGGTGGACCTTTCAAAAGCGAATTCGGATGGGGTAAAGCATTTCTACGTGAAGGAGGCATACGGGTACCCATGATCGCATCATGGCCCGCCCATATCGAAGGAGGACAAACCTCCGGGCACATATCTGCATTTCACGATGTGTTGCCCACATTATCAGAAATTGCAGAAACAGGAACTCCTGAGCAAACAAACGGCATTAGTTTTCTACCTGAATTGACTGGTGGAAATCAGCCCGGGCATGAATATCTCTACTGGGAACAACCCCCAAATCAGCAAGCCGTCAGAATGGACAAATGGAAGGGTATCCGGACAAATATCCGGGAAGGAGACTTATCCATTGAATTATATAATCTGGAAGAAGATATCCAGGAACAGCATAATGTGGCCGACCAGCATCCTGAAATCATTCAGGAAATGGAGACCATTATGCAAAATGCCCGGACAGAACCGGAAATTGAACAATTCCGGATGGAAGCACTGGGCGACAGACCCAGGTAACACCTTCTTTGATGCACTCATTTAACCAATTAGAAACCCATAAAAAAAGAATCGATGAAAACTTTGCTGCAAATGATCCTGTTACCATTAGCCTTAATTTTTCTGACCATGCCGGGCAACGCAACAGCGCAAGCCCCTGAAACCCGGGAAGCCATTCTGGTTATCGGAGGAGCAGGTGAGGGTATGGATTTTACCAACATAGCTATGGCTTGGGTGCCGGAGGAAGACCGCTGGTACAGGCTGACTGAAATGCCGACCAAAAGAAGGGCAATGGCCTACAGTGAATATGAGGGACAACTCTACGTAATTGGCGGATGGACCGGCGAACCTGAAGAGGAAAGGGATCAGACCGGCCTCGTGGCTCTTGATGTGGTGGAGGTTTACGATCCAATGACTAATACCTGGAAAAAGCGGGCACCCATGCCAAGGAAACGTGGAAAAATGGCACATATGTATCCGAGTGTGAATGGCAAAATACCCGTGGCCGGCGGAGAAAGGAATAATGCCAGACTGAGTGAGGCAGCCGTCTATCATATAGAGGAAGACCGCTGGGAAATCATTGAGGACCTGCATGAGACATGGACCTTCCCCTATGTAATGCAGAACCCCAATGAACCGCATCTGGTACATTTCGCCGCGGGAAATACAGATATGCAGCACAACCAAAGTGACTTTCACTCTGTGTTGAATATGAACACCTTTGAGTGGGATCACCAAAGCAAGGCCCGTTACCCCATAGAGATTACCGATGGTGATGGTTCCATTTTTTATAATGGGCTGTGGTGGACATTGGGTGGCTGGAGTTATGAACTGGGATCAGTCATTGACGTATATGCCTATGATTTTGACAACGATCGCTGGCTGGAAAAACCCACGCCACCATTTGCATCATGGACCCACCAGGGGGCAAGCGTCATAGAAGTTGACGGTGAAGAGCGAATCTATATGATGGGCGGCAGAATCGACCGCCAGTTGACCGATGCCATCTGGTACTATAACGGAAAAGAGTGGCAGGATTCCGGCACAAAAATGCCGGTCGCTTTATGGAATTTTATGTGTGTCACCAAAGAAATCAACCTGGATAACCTTGAACCTATAAATTAAGGAATGCCACATGGGGAAACAATATATTGTCAGCCACCACAGTTTTTTAGCAAGTCTTAAGAGCAGCGGGCTCGTTAGAAAACAACAACCTGATTGAATCTCCACCAAACATCGCCTAAAAACCATAACTAATGAATAAACAAACCGGATCAAAGCCAAACAGATACATTATCCCACTGCTCATCCTGGGTGTAATGTTTTTCGTCATCGGGTTCGGAATCGGGATCAGCGGATTCCTTACCCCAGCACTTCGATCAGCCTTCGATCTATCAACAGGACAAGCCTACCTGGTAACATTTGCAATTTTTTCAGCCTTTGTTATTTTCGGACGGCCTTCTTCATGGGTCATCCATAAGATCGGATACCGAAAGTCAATGGTTGCCTCTTTTCTGATTATGGCAGTAGGCATGTTGGTATTCGTACCTTCAGCCACCATGGTAAGCTTTCCCCTGTTTTTGGTGGCCCTTTTTATCGGTGGGATCGGGAATACCCTGCTGCAGGCTTCTGTGAATCCTTACGTCACCATCATTGGGCCCATCGAAAGTGCCGCCAGACGGATGAGCATGATGGGTATCATGAACAAACTGGCCTGGTGGCTTGCACCCCTTTTTCTGGGTATTTTCATTGACCTGCAGGAAGTAAGGCTGGATGATGTGATCCTCCCCTTTTACCTGGTGGCCGGTATTCTGACTGTACTTGGGATCGGGATTTATTTTGCCCCGCTTCCGGAAGTGGTTGCTGAAGGCGAGGAAGTCCTGGAAGAAGAATCCGAAAAAGACACCTCCTACTCAAAGAACAAAACCAGCATCCTTCAATTCCCCCATCTGTTGCTCGGCGCACTGGCCCTTTTTATTTATGTGGGCATTGAGACACTGCCCATGGCATCGGTCATTGACTTTGCCAAAGTGTCCTTTGGTGATGTGCCTAACCTGGAGAATTACTCCATTTACGTGACCGCAGGCCTTGTGATGGGTTATCTTGTCGGTGTGGTGGCCATTCCAAAGTACATGAACCAGACACAGGCCATGATCATTTTCTCTGTGCTGGGTATTTTATCCACCTTTTTGCTTGTGCTGGCACCGATTGGTTACGCCTTCTATGGCTTATTGCTCGTGAGTTTTTCCAATGCACTCATGTGGCCGGCCATCTGGCCACTGGCCCTGAAGGACCTGGGCAGATTTACCAAAGTGGGGTCTTCCATCCTGGTAATGGGTATCGTGGGTGGCGCGATCATCCCACTGCTGTTCGGAAACCTGGTTGACCTGAGTCAGAATATCACAGGCCTCGATACCGTAAAGAATTATCAGAATGCTTACTGGATCATGATGCCATGCTATGCATACCTGCTTTATTTTGCCCTGCATGGACATAAGATCCGCCGCTGACCTGAACTCAGCGGCAGGGCGACTTTTTACTAAGAAACAACAACACTTATGTTACAACATATTGTTTATCAATTTTTTCCCGACAACCAAATCGCAGAGATCAGGCCTTTTGGGAACGGTCACATCAACATGACCTATAAGCTGGACCTGAAAGACAGAGACCAGAGCTATATTTTGCAAAAAATCAACACCAACGTCTTTAAAGACCCGCACGGAATTGCAGACACCCATACCCGCCTGCAGAAAACAATTTTCCAGGGAGATCATCCCATAGAGATCGCGAAACTGATCCATACAGCTGACGGCAAAAAAATCTATGAGGATGAGGAAGGTGGAGCATGGCGCATGACTACGTTTATTGATGACTCCTACACCCTGGAAATGGTTGAGGAAGACTGGCAGGCCAATGAAGCGGGAAATGCCTACGGATGGTTTGCAAAGACTTGCGACTCTCTGGATGCCAACACCTTCAAGGAAGCCATCAAGGACTTCCACCGCCTCTCATTCCGACTGCGCCAGCTTGATGAAGCCATTGAGGCAGACAAAGCAGGGCGACTCGAAGAAGCGAAAGATGTGGTGGATTTTTTCAAAAACAGGCGTGCCACGGTCAGTCAGATCGAGGAAATGGTTGACGAAGGAAAAATCCCCTTGCGTGTGGTACACAATGACACCAAGATCAACAATCTGTTATTCAAAGGCAAAAAAGCCGCGGCAGTGATTGACCTTGACACGGTAGGCCCGGGCATCCTGTATTATGATTATGGTGATGCACTGAGAACTTCGGCCAGCACTGCAGAAGAGGATGAGAAAGACCTGGACAAAATGGGTTTTAACTTCTCTTCATTCACGGCATTCACCAAAGGATATATGGGGCAGGTGAAGGAGATCATCAGCGAGCATGAGAAGCAGTATTTCTACCTCGCACCCCTGCTGATGACCTATATCATGGGCATCCGCTTCCTGGCCGATTACCTGAACGGAGATGTATATTACAAAACCGCCTATAACGATCACAACCTTGTACGCACAAAAACCCAGAAGAAACTGATCGAAAGCATGGAGGAAAAGAAGCAGGAGATGCAGGAGGTGATTGAGGAGGCATTGAATGAGAAAGTTACCAGTTAGTCGTGGCTTCGCCACTCCGGTTAACGGGTGTTTCGCACCCTTGGTTGTTGGTTAATGATGTTTGGCCCCCTCGGGGTCACACGCTACTAACACAGGAGGGGCCAACATACCCTCCTGACCCCGCAGGGGTCAAACGCTACTAACACAGGAGAGGCCAACATACCCTCCTGACCCCGCAGGGGTCAAACGCTACTAACACAGGAGAGGCCAACATACCCTCCTGACCCCGCAGGGGTCACACGCTACTAACACAGGAGGGGCCAACATACCCCCCTGACCCCGCAGGGGTCACACGTTACTAACACAGGAGGGGCCAACATACCCTCCTGACCCCGCAGGGGTCACACGTTACTAAGACTATGAAAACAACACTATTGGTACTGGCCGCGGGCATGGGAAGCCGCTACGGAGGGATGAAACAACTCGATCATCTCGGGCCCTCCGGGGAAACCATCATGGATTACTCCATCTACGATGCCCTCAAAGCCGGCTTCAACAAAATCGTTTTTGTCATCCGCCATAGTTTTGAGAAGGAGTTCAGGGAAATGTTCATCGACAAACTGGAAGGCAAAGCGGAGATCCAGATCGCCTATCAGGAAATGGACAATATCCCCGCGGGGATTGAATACAACAGGGAGAGGACCAAACCCTGGGGAACCACACATGCCATATGGGTGGCCAAAGACCTTATCAATGAACCCTTTGCGGTAATCAATGCCGATGACTTTTATGGCCGCGAGTCTTTCTCCGTCATGGCAGATTTTCTGAAACAACGAACCAGCAAAGACAAGGGCCATTATGCCATGGTGGGGTATAAACTGAAAAACACCCTAAGTGAACACGGTACCGTATCGAGGGGCATTTGTTCAACCAGGGAAAACACCCTGGAAAATGTGGAAGAACACACCAATATTTCCAGGGACGTGGGAGGTAAAGTAATGAACAATCAAAACGGGCAGATCAAATTCCTGAATCCGGAGGCCACGGTATCGATGAATTTCTGGGGGTTTACTCCGGATATATTCATCCACCTTGAAAACAGGCTCAATGAATTCCTGAAAGCCCACGCCCGGGACCTGAAGACCGAAGCTTACATTCCCTTCCTGGTTGATGAACTGGTTAAGCAGGGGAAGGCACACGTGGAAGTGCTCCATTGCGATGCACAGTGGTTTGGGGTCACCTATTACAAAGACAAGTTCATGGCCATGGACTGCATCAATGAACTGGTCAAAAAGGGGGCTTATCCGCGGGATCTATGGAGTCCGGCCTAAGTGCATAACCCCACTTTTATTTGCAGTATCTTAGAACAATGATTTTAAACAATAAACAGCAAAACAATTAACACAATGAAAAATTCAATATTTAGCCTTCGTATTCTGATGGTAGTCCTGGTTGCTTTCAGCATGACAGCCTGTAATTCAACCGGGCAGCCAGGCATCGATCAGCCTTTTGAACCAGTAGAGGTATTCCCCACCCCTCCCCGTCCTGAAGGACAGAATCACGTTCTGGAGCTCAGGGCAGAACCCATCGAAACTGTGAGCGTGGCCATTATCGGTCTTGGAATGCGCGGACAGGGAGCCGTCAGGCGTCTTAGCAATATCGGGGAAGCTGAAATTGTAGCCCTGGCCGACGTGGTGCCCGCGAACGTGGAACGCGCACAGCAAACCCTGGCGGATATGGACAAACCGGCAGCCGATGGTTATACCGGAGAGGAAGACTGGAAGACCATTGCCCGGCGCGATGATGTGGACCTGATCTATGTCTGTACCCACTGGGACCTTCATACCCCCATTGCCGTTTACTCTATGGAACAGGGGAAACACGTGGCCACGGAGATCCCTGCGGCACTGACCATCGAGGAAGCCTGGGAGCTGGTCAATACAGCTGAAAGAACCCGCCGGCACATGATGATGCTGGAGAACGTCAACTACGACTTTTTTGAGATGGCCACACTGAACATGGCCCAGCAGGGCGTCTTCGGTGAGATCGTCCATGCTGAGGGTGCCTACATCCATGACCTGCGTTCACTGCTGTTCGCAGAAGAAGACGGATACTGGGATATGTGGAGACTCGAACATCATAAAAAATTTGACGGAAACCTTTACCCCATGCACGGACTGGGATCCCTGGCCCATACCCTGAATATTCACCGCGGTGACAAGATGGAGTCCATCGTATCGGTTTCCAGTGACCAGTTCGGATTGACTGAATATGCCGGGGAGAAATTCGGAGAGGATTCTGAATATGCCCAATACGACTACGCCAAAGGGGATATAAATACTTCCATCATCAAAACCGCCAGGGGCAAAACCATCAAGCTGCAGCACGACGTGGTCAGCCCCCGTCCTTACGACCGCATCCATATGATCAGCGGCACAGACGGATTCGCCAGGAAGTATCCGAGCCAGGGCATTGCCCTTGATTCGCACGGACACAATTTCCTTCCGGAAGATGAGATGCGTGCCATGCTTGAAGAATACGAACACCCCATCGTCAAAGAGGTGGGCGAAAAAGCCCGCGAAGTAGGTGGCCACGGCGGAATGGATTTCATCATGGATTATCGCCTGATTTATTGCCTGCACAACGGGCTGCCGCTTGACCAGGACGTATACGATGCCGCAGAATGGTCTGCAGTTATTGAGTTGTCCAGGGTTTCAGCTGAAAATAACGGAATGCCCGTGAAGTTCCCCGACTTTACCAGGGGTGCATGGGATGAACTCGAAACCGTAACCTACCATACCAGATAAATTAGATCATGTTGTTTGTTGATTGGTGATTGTGAGCAACTTTGGGCAAGCAATTGTCCAGGGTTGCTCCTTCCCAAAACCTGATCCGGACAACATGTATAATCTTGCAAGATCCAATAATTCTATGACCCAACACCTCCCGGCAAGACTTTTCCCTGCACCACCCCGCAAACCCGGGCAGCAGCATGCAATTGAACTGCGTTGCGACCCCATTGACAATGTGCGCATCGCTTTCGTAGGATTGGGGATGCGAATGAATAGCACCATCAAACGTTTTCTGCATATTGACGGGGCTGAGATCAAAGTTTTCTGTGACATTGATGAAGAGAAAGTACAGCGGGCCCAGCATATCATGCAAAGTTTCGGGATGAATCCCGTGGACATCTACACCGGGGAAGAGGACTGGAAGAAAATATGTGAACGCGACGATATTGACCTGGTTTACATTTCCACCCATTATGACCTCCATGTGCCCATTGCCGTGTATGCCATGGAGTGCGACAAACACGCGGCCATTGAAGTGCCTGCCGCCACCACCATTGAGGATTGCTGGAAGCTTGTGGATACAGCCGAGAGAACAAGAAAACACTGCATGCAGCTTGAGAACTGCAACTATGGCGATTTCGAAATGACCACCCTGAACATGGTGCAACACGGCTTGCTGGGTGAAATCAACCATGCAGAGGGCGCTTATATTCATGATCTCAAAAACCTGATCCTTGACACTGAGCATGGTTACTGGAACATGTGGCGATTGAAATACCACGAAAGAAAAAACGGCAACCTCTACCCCACGCACGGCCTTGGTCCATTGTGCCACAGCATGAACATCCATCGCGGCGACCGCTTCGATTATATGGTGTCCATGTCCACCGCTCCCTTCGCCCTGAAACACTACGCAGCAGAAAAGTACGGCCCCGGGTCGGAGTACGCGCTCAAGGAATATAAAAACGGTGACATGAACACATCCCTGATACGTACCGAAAAGGGGAAAAGCATTGTACTCCAGCACGACATTACCAGCCCCAGGCCCTACAGCAGAATACACCTGCTGAGCGGCACGAAGGGATTCGCCCAGAAATGGCCGAGGACCATGATAAGCCTTGCTCCTGAGGGCATGGAACCCCTTGAAGAAAGAGCCCTGGAAAAGTTGCGCAAAGAATATATGCATCCCATCAGGAAAGACCTCAACCCGATGATTGAACAACTGGGATTCAACATAAATGAGATTGCAAAGAATGAGGGGCAGGATTTTATCATGGATTACAGACTGATCTACTGCCTGCGCAATGGTCTCCCTCTTGACCAGGATGTTTACGATGCCGCCGAATGGTCTTCCATCATTGAACTGTCAGAGAAATCCACAGACAATTACAGCATGCCTGTTCAGATTCCCGATTTTACCCGGGGAGATTATCAGGTAATCGACAAAGTGACCTATTTCAAAAAATAAAGATAAGCACACCTTTTAAATTTAATTCACCACTTTAAAGTCATTTTCAGCCATGGCCCCAGATCATTCTACATATATTGCAGATCAGTTTTTTGAATCATCTGTTGAAAAAGCCTTTGTAAAAGAGTCAGGCATTGACACACTTTCTGCACACATTCCTTACGTATGTGTGGACAATTTCCCCAAGTTGGGATTGCTGACATCATTGCGTTTTTTAGAATGGGTATCGGAAAACCCACGGGGGGTCATTAGCCTTCCAACGGGCAAAACACCGGAGTTCTTCATCAAATGGACACAATACCTGCTCGACAACTGGGACAACCAAAACGGCAGAGAACTCATGGAAAGATACGGGTTGATGCTCAAAGAGAAGCCCATACTGAGCGAGCTGCATTTCGTGCAGATCGATGAGTTCTATCCCATCCCTTCCAGCCAGAAA
>CAYXEH010000054.1:0-3965 GCA_964463915.1 uncultured Bacteroidales bacterium
AAAAAACCGGCATCTCCCGCAAAGGCAATGCCATCATCATCCGCAAAACGTAAGTTGGACAAGGGATCTGAAGTAACAAAAGGATCGCAGTAAAGCAAAAGGTAAGAGTCAAAGCCTGAACTGATTGCTGCAACCAGGTTTTCCCCTGTGGGGGAATAAACCGGGTGGACACTAAAAAAAGGATTATAACTGCTCAGGTTTGCACCTGTGCCACTGCAGGTGAGATCTACCGGGTTAGTGTCGGGCCAGCTTGGACGGTTAAATGTTTCAGGTCCTTCAAGGGTTCCGCTTTCCGATGCAGCTTTGTTGCTAAGGGAGGGCTTTTTTGCCTGATATGCCTCCGGGGCCGTTTTATCTTTTGAAAAAGCAGTGCCGGCGAGCAGGCAAAAGGCAAGTGCAATGATCATTGGTTTCATAGTATATGTTTTTTGAGATGCGGTAAAAGTACGGAAAATCTTAAAAAATGTTAATAATTGTTTTATTATTATTATTTTAGCCGCATAAATGCTTTTTGTATCCAGTTTTTAAATAGGCTGACCGTTTGAAATTAAAAAAACCTTACAATGAAACACACCATCAGAATTTTCCTGACAACTTTACTTTGCCTGTCTTTCAATATATTGTTCGCGGAATCTGGCAAAATAGTAAATGAATATTATGTGTCTGTTGACGGTGATGACGACTCGAACAATGGGACATCGGAATCTTCCCCATGGGCTAGTATTCAGTATGCTGTTGATCACGCCGATGAAGGCGCCACCATTCATGTGGCTGCAGGCGTTTATGAAGAGGTTGTTCATATTTTGGGCAAATCCGTAAGCATAATCGGAGAGGAGGGTACGGTCATAAAGCCATCACTCATTGATAAGGCAAAGGTCAGCCTCTCCCAGATTATCTGGGTTGACAATCTTCCGGATAAATTATCAAAAACTGAATCCATGAATGTTGTCCTGGAAGGACTGATCATTGATGGGGAAAATGTGCAGGGTACCGCATACGGAATCCGTGCTAATACAGGTAAGACTCCAATTGACATAACGATTAGCGACAACGAGATCCGTCATATTCAATCGGAAGGGAATTGTTACGGGATTTATGTTGCAAGCGTAGTCAGCGCAACGATCGCAGGTAATAAGGTGCATGAAATCGAATCGTTGCCCGATTACAACAAGTGGATCTCCGGTCGGGCATACGGGATTTATACAGAAAATATTGGTCACTTAGAGATTCGGAACAATGAGTTGTCAGGGATTCTGTCATCAGACGGGGACGCATATGCTATACATGTTCAGGGGACAGGGGGAGAATTTGGCAAGACGATTCCGGATACAGAGATTATTATTTCAGACAATGACATTACAGATGTCGAAAATGCCATTTATGTACGGAGTGTGCCTGATTTGTTAATTGAGGAGAACCATGTTGTTTTTGAGAGTATTGTAGGGATAGCCATTGATATTGGTTCTATGGATATGCGAAAATCTGGGAATGATCTGACAAAGTCCTCGGAAGGGATGGCAGAGCGTGAGAAAATTTCCGGCCAGAAATTAGCGCCCCCTGAATGGACCTGGACGCTGACCGGGAATGAATTAACCGGATTTGTTTCTGAGAGATCAGTTCCTGACAAGAAAATGGAGCCTTCCGGGGGAATGATTCTTTCTGGCAATATATTTGATTTGAGTGGTCCGGATATTGAGGTCAATGCCCGTGATAATATTGTTCGTGAATTTTCTCAGGGAATAGTGGCGCTGGGCGATGATTATCTGACAGTGAATGTTCATCACAATGTGATTAATGGTAATGAGGAGGGTGTCATTTCAATGTGTTTCGGCTCGCCTGACAAAAGTGAAGTACCCCCCGTGGTCAATGCCACCAATAACTGGTGGGGTGATCCTTCCGGGCCCGGCGGGGAGGGTCCTGGTTCAGGTGACAGCGTCTCGGAGGATGTGGCTTACTCCCCCTGGCTGGGAAATGAGCCAGGCAGCCAAGATGCAACACAATACATTGTGGATCAAAGCGGCAGTGTGCAGGATGCGGTGGATGATGCCAGAAATCGCGGAGGTTCCGGGCATCGCATCACCTTTCAGGGTTTGTTCACTGACGGTCTTGATGCCTCTGGCAGCGGTGTGATCCTTTCGCCGGGAAGTAGTCCGGGCCATGCCAGTTTTACTGGTGATTTCAGTATGGGTGCCACTGAGACCCTTGAGGTGGACATTGACGGTCCGGATCCCGGAACCGGGTATGATCAGATAGCTGTTTCCGGGGATACCAATCTCGGGGGGGCAGCCCTGCTGGTTAATCTCGGATTCTCCCCGGAGTTAGGAGATCAATTCACAATTCTTCAGGGAGAAGGCAGTATTGACAATGAGTTTTCCGCCGGGGGAACGATTACTGCGACCAATGGTGGTTTCCGGTATATGTTCTCAATAAGTTATCCTGATGCTACTAAAGGTTCACCATCTTATAATAATGAAGTGGTACTTACTGTGGAGGATATCCAAAGCAATGCAGTGGCTACCCCGCTGGGTCTTTGGTCTTTGCTGCTGGCCGCAGGGCTGACGATGACCTTTTTGATACGCAGGAAACAGTAAGACCGTTGCGGGAGAGCGGAAAGTTTCAACGGAACGAATGCAGTTCGTATGCTGATGGTTATGGCCCTCCGATTCGGTTGGTGAGGCTACACCCTCCCAAATACCGGGTTTCGCAGGTTGTCGACGATGATAATGACCAGGGCCACTATGTAAAAACTGTCGTGAAGCAGGTAATAAAAGAAGTTCGCCAGATCTGACATGTAGTTGGTGAGCAGCAGCAGGAACAATATCTGTACGGCCATAAACAGGCCGATATTCCATTTGGCTGATGACAGGGATTGTTTCCACCCGCGGATGATGGCAGTAAATCCATGCCAGGCAAGCATCATGATGGTCGGATAGAGCAGGGTGTGAAACTGTTGCCCGAACCTGGCTTCCCGGCCATCGTATAAGGTATGGGCTGCAAATGAGTGAATCCCATCCTGTTGCTCAATGGCAATATGCGCCTCGCTTCCGCTCATCCCCAGTAAAACATTGGAAATAAAGGCCAGGATGTGGGCATATACCACCTCCAGGCCGATGAACCAAACACCAATGGTCACTACGATGCAGGATAAAAGAATGAGGGCTTTCTTTAGCATGGTTTTGAAGTTGGGTCTATCCGGGTGGATCGTGGTTTTTTCTATTTGTTTTATGGCTTTGTCATGGACTTCCCGGGATCGGTGCTGAAGTTCAGCTTGTGACAGTTATTTTAGCCTGTGACAGTTGGTTCAGCTTGTGACGGTTTTTTCGGATCCGGTTTGGGTTGGCTTATTGGCCGGCACAGATCCGGTGGTCTTCGCGGTTGTTTCCCGCCAGGCCCAAAGACCGAATACGGCAAAGCCGAACAATACATCCCAGACGATATCATGTACAGGGTCAAATAATTCGGGCCGGTAGCTGCCCAGGTACCCCATGGTGACAAAGCGCAGGTTGTTCAAAACAAAAATGGCCAGCAAAAAAATGCCCAGGCTCGTGAACTTGTGCCTCAGGGGCCAGCGGGCGAATATTACCAGAGATATGGCAAACAGGTAAAAGTTGTAGGCGGTGCACTCCATCACCACCTGCATCCGGAAACCCCGGGCTGATAAAAACGGCACTTCCGGCATCTCAAGCGGCATAAAGATCAGCCGGCTGAACCAGTATGCTGCGTGGGTGGTAAAGTGAAGAAAAAATGAATATACTTTTTCTTTAAACGGGGGTAGTTCAATGATGGCTGAAAGGGCCACCCACAACAATAACGCAAAGATCAGGGGCTTGAGGCGTTGGATCAGCTCCTGTCTTCGCTGCTTTTGTGCCTGGCGGTTTTTCCTGTGTTTCTGTTTTTGTCTGGGGCTCACTGTGTTGTTTTTTGTCGGATGCGTGGCTCGGTTTTTATTTAAGGCCGGAAACAAT
>CAYXEH010000054.1:4065-13924 GCA_964463915.1 uncultured Bacteroidales bacterium
GGCCGGAAGCAATGTTCATGACCGGCTGGATTAGAGCCCATGTTCAAGCCCGGAAACAATGTTTTGAAAAGCCCGTAGCAATGTCCGGGCAAGGCCGGAAACAAATTTAGTAAAAAATTCATATGGGGGGCTTGTGCGGAAATTCTAATCTTTTTGCAGAAACTCCTTCCTCATTGTGGTGAAGCATTACTGCTGCTGCTTGCTTTTTTAGAAACAAACGGGCCAGCAGTTGTCCGATATCATTGAATGAAGCAAACAATTGCACATCTTTCTTCTGTTCCGGGTAAAGATAGATGTATTGACTGAATGGCTTGTCGAATTCTTGGATAAGGGTTGTTTTGCCAACTTGCCTTGCCACACAGATGATCAATGGTTTGCGCTTTGGAGATGTTCGCCAGACTTCAGGTTCTTTAAACTGATTTCTGTAAGACATGCCCCTTATTTTTACGAGAAAAATATAATTTTCAGAATCAGGGTTAATCATTATATTTACCGGCTCGAAGTAGGGTTAGGGTCTTTTTTTTAAGCTACCTGGCTTATCTTGACTGTTTCGCGAAGACTTTTGCAGCGATGAATATTGACGATGTCAGGAATCGCCAATTGCTTTCCCGAAAAAATATTTACCCTCAGGTTAAACCTAATACATTAATAATTCTCAGCTTAAACAAAGCTAATAAACGGATGTTTTTTCAATGAAAAAAGAAATACGGTTTACAAAAGTGTTATTAACAGGACTGTTTCTGGCAGTATTGCTGATG
Organism: uncultured Bacteroidales bacterium; assembly: GCA_964463915.1. GTDB lineage: Bacteria > Bacteroidota > Bacteroidia > Bacteroidales > UBA7960 > PUPG01. The sequence continues at coordinate 4,824 of CAYXEH010000054.1, forward strand.
ACTTCCGCGAGTATTTACGCGCAAAATTCTGCGATTGAATTTGATGGGAGAGACGACTATGTTCAACTGTCTGAAATTCTGACTATTGGAAACACAAGCAATACGATTGAAGCTTGGGTAAAAGTTCCTGAGCCGGACACCAAAAATCTGACCACCGGAGAACGTGTCGGCATCATCCTGGGTAATTTTGACAACGATCCGAATGCGGGATGGGAAATTCACAATAAAGGTGAGATCAGGCTTTGGTGGAATGGTGGAGAAATTGACGTATATGCAACCACCACTGACTTGCGCGACAACGAATGGCACCATGTTGCGTTTGTGCGGGATGTAACTGAAGAGAAAATGATTTTGTATGTAGATGGGGAGGAAGAGGGTTTAGATTATGTCAATGGTGCAGGGAGTGGTGCAGATATCGATACTTTTAACTCAACTCACCGTATCGGGGCTGATAACAGGAGCTCTGGAACTCCGCATTTCCATGGCAAAATGGCCGAGATACGTATTTGGAATACTGCCCGGACTCAAGAGCAAATCCAGGAGAATATGAACTCACTGGGCAACGACGAAAACGGCCTGGTTGCCCATTACACTTTCGACAATATCAGCGGAACAACTTTACCCGATAACATTGGAGACAATCAAGGAACATTGTACAATTTTGCCCTTGATTTAGCCACACAGGATGTAACAGATATTACAACAAATTCAGCAGTCGGAAATGCAAGCATTGATGGATTGGGGATCCAGACTCCGACCGCCCACGGTTTTTGCTGGAATACGTCCGGTAATCCAACCATCGACGATAATTCGAATGACCTGGGGTCAGCCTCTTCCATAGGAACTTTCAGTGCTGCCATAACAGGATTTACGTCAAACACCACTTACTACGTAAGAGCTTATGCCACCGATGATGAAGGAACAATTTATGGTGAGGAAGTGGATTTCAGTACATTAAAATACTTCGAAGGTGCCGGTACGGAAGATGATCCTTATCAAATTGCAGACCTGGATGATTTACAATATTTATCTGAACATTCCGGGGAGTGGGCAAAACATTTCATCCAGACTGCGGATATAGATGCCAGTGAGACTTCGGGTTGGAATGAAAACGGTAACGGTGGTTATTATGGCTTTTCACCGATCGGCACGCGCACTTTGAGTAGCAAAGATGATATCCATGATGATCCGTTCACCGGCTCATTCGACGGGCAGGGCCACACGATTACCGGACTTTTTATCGATCGGGCGACGACAGATTGTGTAGGTTTGTTTGGATTGACAAAAGAGTCAGAGATTCGAAATGTTGGTTTAGTTGATGTTGATGTGACAGGTAGTGTCAATATCGGTGGGCTGATTGGAAGTAACGGGGGCAGTATTGAAAATTCTTATTCCACGGGTTCTGTAGATGGAAGGGATAATGTTGGGGGGCTTGTTGGCTATACTGTTGATGGTATTAACAATTCCTTTTCCACTGTTGATGTGACTGGTGACCCGGTTTCGGGTTATTTTGCTGGTGGACTGGTTGGAAGGCATAATTCCGGAACAATAAATAATTCTTATGCGACTGGTAATGTTAATGGCGGTGAACGTGTGGGTGGCCTGGTCGGGCAGAACGAAGAAAACGACATCATTAACTCCTACGCTGCCGGGGCGGTTTCCGGCACCAGCCGCGTGGGTGGCCTGGCCGGGGAAACTACCGGCAATTTCTACAATTCCTTCTGGGACACCGAAACATCCGGGCAGACTACATCCGCTGGGGGTACGGGCAAAACCACAGCCGAAATGAAAGAGATTAACACCTTCTTTGATGCCGGCTGGGATATTGCCTATGCCAATGGCACATCCGATCCCGTCTGGCAGATCCTGGATCCTGAACAGGGATCGGTATCTTACCCCTTTCTCTTTGCCAACCATTTCGGGCCCTACCCTGGCGAAGAAATGATTGACTATACCCTGACCCTTGCTGCCGATCCTGTAGACGGTGGTACAGTAACGGATGTAACCGATGACGCCCCTTATAACATTGGCGATGAAGTTGAGATCAAAGCCGAAGCCAATGATGGTTGGTCGTTTGTCAACTGGATCGACGACGATGGCGAAGAGGTCAGCTCGGTTGCAACCCACACCTATACCATGCCCGCTGGTAATGTGACATTTACGGCCAACTTCGAACAAAAGGAGTACCCTGCGGAAAACTTTGGAACGGCTTTAAATGGAGGAACATTGGAAACTGACAAGGATGTGTACCATTACGGGGACATAGCCGTACTAACAGCCATTCCGGATGAAGAGTATAAATTTATTGCCTGGACAGGAAATTTTACCGAGGCGGGAATAAGAAAATCAAACAGCTCTGAAAACAACCCCATCGAGATCATCGTGGATGATGAAACTGACATCCAGGCGGTATTTAATGCAGCGCCCATTCCCCTGAGCAATTGGGCTCTCTATCTCGGCTTCATCCTGATGGTCCTGTTTGTTGCCATTCGCTTCCGTGGCAGTATTTTTTAATCACTGCAGGGATAGATAAACCAAAATCCATTGTTAGAAGAACAGCCACCTCGTCTGGGGGTGGCTGTTTTATTAAAAACCAATTCTTCGATGTTAAAGAGTATGCTAAACAAAAAAACCACTTACAGCGATTTAGTTGTAAGTGGTTTTATTTAAGCGTGGTACCACCCGGAATCGAACCAGGGACACACGGATTTTCAGTCCGTTGCTCTACCAACTGAGCTATGGTACCGTTGGCTTTGGAACTGCAAATGTATAAAAGATTTTATTATTCAAAAGGGTTTTTTCGCATTTTATTCGCTGTACCCTGTTTTTTGGTTACCTTTGCTGCTCGTTTTAAATTAGTTATCTGAGCAAACAGCATGCAGCAGGCTGTGGTAGTAACGTGCGACCCCTGCGGGGTCTGAAGGGCAAAAGGGTTGCCCTGTGGTTAGTAATGTGTGACCCCTGCGGGGTCCAACCCAACAACCAACAGGCGCGGAAAGCCGTTGACAGCCCCGGTAACAACTGCAGTTTCCGCGGTCCAACCCAACAACCAACAGGCGCGGAGCGCCGGAAGCAACAATCAAGGGTGTACAGCACCCGTCAACCGTGAGGGGCGTCAGCCCCGAACAAACCAACAACCAAAGGGTGCGCAGCACCCGTCAACCGGAGGCGCGCAGCGCCGACAAACCAGAGTGGCGAAGCCACGATAACCGTAAGGGGCGTTAGCCCCGAACAAACCAAACAACCTATTAACCTGATAATCGACATAGGAAACACGCTCACCAAGGCGGCCATCTTTCAGGGTGACCGTCTGGCGGATTTGTGGACCGGGCCGGATGTGGATCAGAAAGCCATCCAGGCACTGGTTGATAAGTACCGGCCGGAGGCTGCCATTGTGTCTACGGTTCGTGGATCCGTTGATGGGGTTGAAGCCGGGGAGGCCGGTGCCCGGTCAGGAGGTTCCGAAATCACTGGAAGCGCTCATAAGACGGACAGCCTGGCGAATCACCCATCCCGCGAAAGCGGAACTGCAAAAAACGGGGAAATGTTTGAACAGGGCAACCATGAGGCCGTGCCGCGCGGGAGTATTGCCCCGAAGGACAGCTCCGCACCCAGCGGCCGATCAGGGGGTAGCCCCGCACCACACGGCCAGCAACCCGCAGCCCCGACCCCGCCTCCTGAACTGGATTTCCTCACCCAGCAAGGCCTGACCGTATTAATGGCCGGCGCCCATCTTAAACTTCCCATTACATTATTATATAAGACTCCGGAAACCCTGGGCAGCGACCGTTTGGCTTCGGCGCTGGCCGCTACTGTGTTTTTCCCCGGAGAAAACACCCTGGTGATCAATGCCGGCACCTGCCTGACCACCGATTTTGTGACGGACAAGGGCGAATATATTGGCGGAAGCATTGCCCCCGGTTCGCAGATGCGTCTCAGGGCAATGCATCATTTTACCGGGAAGCTGCCGCTGATTGAATTGAATGAATCGATTCCCGGGTGGCCCGGGCAGGCCAGAGAATTGAATCAATCAGTTGCCGGGTCACCTGGTCAGGCTCCCGGATTAAATATGACATTTACCGGGCTGCCCGGTCAAACTACCGAAAGCTCCATGCTGACAGGAGTTACGACCGGCATGATCGCAGAAATTGACGGCCTCATCGGAATATGGCGGGAAAAAATAAGTTTTTTTAACGTTATTTTGAGTGGAGGAGATGCAATTTTCTTTGACAAAAAATTAAAAAATAGGATATTTGCAGTCGACAATGTCGTCCTGCACGGATTGAATTTAATGCTTAAGCATAATGTACAGCACCTTTAGAATCACCTTTATTGCGGCCATTCTTTGTGCCGGAAGCCTTCTTTGGCCCCGCCAGGAAGTCATGGCGGATCCGCGCATCAACATGCCATATTCCATGTTCGGTGTTGGAGAGCTCCGGTTCAACGACTATTTCCAGAATCTTGGAGGCGGAGGCCTGAGCCTTGGCTACAGGAGTAATATGTCAATCAATGATGTGAATCCGGCATCCTATTCTGGCTTTGACAGGCAATCTTTTGTGTTTGAAACCACCCTGTTCTCTCATTTTTATGAGCAGAAAACAAATAATTTTGAACAGCAATCTGACTTTCTTTCGCTCGGACATATCGCTTTTGGTTTTCCGGTTACGAGTTGGTGGTCTTTTGCCGCCGGGCTTAAGCCTTATAGCTCTGTGGGATACCAGATTCGGGATGCCCGCCAGGAAGAAGCCGGCTCTGTGGATTATATCTATGAGGGCAGCGGAGGGCTGAACCAGTTGTTCCTGGGTAATTCCTTTGAATTCTTTCCCGGGTTTTCGGCCGGAGTGAATATGTCTTACGTTTTCGGGGATATTAACAATGAAACTTCCGTGTTGTCTGACTCTGTGGGCGTATTTCGCACCAACCTGATCAATACTGACAAGGTAAAGGGCTGGCTCATGGGTTTCGGGCTTCAGTATACGCACGAGTTGTCGCCGGAACGCAAGATTACTTTCGGTGTGACAGCCGGAAACCAGACAGAAGCTACGGTGAACCGCTCAGAAACCTTGCGGCGTTCGCTTCCAGATGTGATGGATTATGATACAATATCCTACAAAGAATTTGATGAGGGGGCCGTTACCCTGCCTGCCTATTGGGGAGCCGGAGTTTTTGCCAAGGTCAATCCCAATTGGAGTACAGGAATGGATTTTCAGTGGCAAAACTGGGAAGCATATGAAATTATGGGAGAACAGGAAGAGTTCAACAACAGTTACCAGTTGGCTGCCGGGGTGGAGTTTACACCCACCACGGAAACCTATACAAGCATCTTCCGGCGGATACGGTATTCGGCCGGGTTGCGCTACGGAAAAGCCCATTTTCAGCCTGATTCCGATCCCCTGAATGAGTTTGGCATAAGTTTTGGACTGAATATACCGGTCAGAAGGACCTTTAACGGCATAACCATTGGCTTTGAATACAGCCGGCGTGGATCTGAAGACAGCCATTTGATGCAGGAAAATTTTTACCGCCTGAACGTTGGCATCAACATTTATGAACAGTGGTTTATAAAAAGAAGGTTCTACTGATTAAGGGAAAATCCCACATACCATCAAAACCAACTACAATAACAAAACAGATGAAAGCAATGAAACTCTTCGCACTGACTGCCGTGGCTCTTTTTCTTTCCGCGGGAATCGGCTTTGCAGAAACAAATTCAGCTTATGCAGGCCCTGAAGTTGCCGATATGAGCATTTACCTGGAACAGGACCGGGACGACCGCTATGGTGAAGACAGCGCTCAATGTGTCAGGAACTGGTCGTTGTATGCAGAATATTACCGGCAGAGGAATTATGAGATGGCTTATGAACCATGGCAATACATGTTCGAAAGCTGTCCGGCGGCCACTGTCAATATATATATACATGGTGCCAACATGATGGAATATTTTTACCAGGAAGCTGAAAGCCCCGAAGAGCAGGAAATGTGGGTCGACAGCCTGATGTTGGTGTATGACCAGCGGATTGAGTATTTCAATGAGGAAGGGCGGGTACTCGGAAGAAAAGCAGCTGACCTGTACAAGCTTCAGCCCGACCGGGTGGATGAGCTCGTGGAAATGACCGAGGAATCCATCCAGCTGAGAGGAATGCAGACCAATGCCGATGTACTGCTGATCAACTTCCAGTCGGTGATCCGCATGGTGGAAGCCGGAACAATGGATCCTTCAGAAATAATTTCACGCTATGAAAGGGCCATGGAGATCATTGAGTATAACCTGGAGAACAATCCGGAAGATGAGCGTTATTACCGTCCTGCCTTTAACAATATCGAAAGAATGTTCCAGCCTTATGCCACTTGTGATGCACTTGTGGGAATGTTTGAAGACAAGTACGAAGAAAACCCCGAAGACCTTGAACTCCTTGAGCGGATCACCGAAATGCTTGATAACGCAGAATGCGCCGATACGGAACTCTTTTATAATGCCACACGTAGTTTGTATGCGCTGAAGCCGGATGCCGAATCGGCTTTCCTGATGGGACGTCTGGCACGGGACCGTGAAAATTATACTGAAGCGATTGATTATTTTGAACAGGCCATTGATCTTTATGAGGAAGATAGCCCGGATGAGAACCAGGAACAAATCTTCCGTTCTTACTGGATTATTGCCGAAACCAGCTACAAAGAGCTGGATCGTATGGCCAGGGCACGGAATTATGCCGAAGAAGCCCATGAGGTGGATCCTACCGATGGCCGTCCGCTGATCCTGATTGGTGAGATGTATGCCGCCAGTGCCGATCAGTGTGGTGACGATGAGTTTACTAAGAAAACCGCCTATTGGGTGGCTGTGGACATGTTCCAGGAAGCTGCCCGGGTAGCTGAAGATCCTGTGGTGCAGGAACGTGCACAGGAACTGACCTCTACCTACCGCCAGTATTTCCCCAACAATGAAGATATTTTCTTCCAGGGATTAAATGAAGGAGATTCTTACAGGGTGGAGTGCTGGATAAACCGGAGCACAACCGTCAGGGCCAGATAGTAGCTTTTTTACATGGCGAACCGAATTCGATATCAAAGCATTGCTTTCCTTCTCGGGATGGCAATGCTTTTTTCATGCCAGAGCGACCTACAGACCATTGATGAGCTGACTCGTATTGACGAAGGCCCAATGGAATCTGTGTTTAATGTGGAGATCGTTTATACCGACCAGGGTTACACCCGGATGGTTCTGAATGCGGAGCAAATGGATCGTTACGAAGGGGAGGAGCCCTATCTGGAGCTGCCCCTGGGTTTGGACGTGCAGTTCTATGATACCCTGGACAACGAGACATCGAGCATGTCGGCCGAATATGCCATTAGTTACGACGACCCTGAGATCTTTGAAGCACACAACAATGTGGTGGTGATCAATGAGGCCGGGGAGCGCCTCAATACCGAACAATTAATCTGGAATCAGAAGGAAGGAATAATATATTCTGATAAATTTGTAAAAATTACCACTGAGGATGAGGCCCTCTACGGGGAGGGATTTGAGTCGGATGAGCGTTTTGACCGGTGGAAAATCACCAACCCGCGGGGTACACTGCAGGCGGAAACCCCGCCGCGGGAGGCAGGTGAAGAGCCGCGGGAGGAAAGTGAAGAGCGGCGGGAGGAGCCCTTGCCGGATGAGGGAAAGGAGGCTTCAGCGAACACAGAAGAGCCTCCGGCCCCTGACGAGGGTGATGAACACACAACACAGGAAACCCAAAGCACAGATCATATACCATGACAATTATCCTGGTCAGTTTGTTGTTTTCCGCATTTTTCTCAGGAATGGAGATCGCCTTTGTTGCGGCCAACAAGCTGAAGGTTGAGGTTGATAAGCAGGGAGGCGGGTTTGCCGCCAGGCTGCTTTCCCGGTTTGTCCGCTCAGAACCCAGTTTCATTTCTACCATGCTGGTGGGAAACAATATCGCCCTGGTGGTATATGGCATCGCCACGGCCACCTTGCTTGAACCCGTCCTTTACAGTTTTTTGCCTGCCTCCCTGAGCGGGGGAGTGGTTGTCTTCCTGCTGCAGGTCTTCATATCTGCCATGGTGATTCTTATATTCGCGGAGTTTTTACCTAAAAGCCTTTTCCGCATCAACCCGAATCGTTTCCTGGAAGTTTTTGCCCTGCCCGTGACGGTGATCTATTATATATTGTATCCCATCATCAGTTTTACCATGTTTTTGTCTGACTTCATTATGAAGCATATTGGGGGTGAAGATGTATCTCCGGATAAACAGGTATTTGATGCCATTGATATGAATATCTTCCTGAAGGAGTTCAGTGAATCCGGTGATGAGGAAAATGAAGGGCATCGCGAGATTCAGCTTTTTCGGAATGCCGTCGAGTTTCCGGATGTGAAACTGCGGGAATGTATGGTGCCGCGAACCGAAGTGGTGGCGGTGTCGCAGGATGAAAGCATCCCGGAGGTCAGGGAAATTCTCTCCCGTACCGGTCTGTCCAAAATTTTAGTCTATAAAGACTCTATCGATGACATTACCGGCTATGTGCATGCCTTTGATTTGTTCTCCCAGCCTGGCAATGTGAGCGAGATCACCCGCCCGGTACTGCTGGTTCCGGAGACCATGTATGCCAACAAATTGCTGAAAAACCTGTTGCAGCAGCGTAAAAGTATGGCGGTGGTGCTGGATGAATTTGGCGGCACGGCCGGGATCATCACCATTGAAGACATCATTGAGGAGATCTTTGGTGAGATTGATGATGAGTTTGATGTGGAAGACACCGTGGAAAAGCAAACCGGGCCTTATGAATATGTCTTCAGTGCCCGTCTGGAAATTGATTATCTGAATGAAAAATATGGATTTGATCTGCCGGAATCAGATGAGTATGAAACCCTGGGAGGGTTAATAATCAATCATACGGAGAATATCCCTGCCAGGGGGGAGGAGGTGCAGATCGGTGACCTGCAATTTCGTATCCTGCAGGTAAGCCCGAAAAGACTCGAACTGCTGAGGGTGGTAATTCCGGAATAATCATAGCCTGAGAGAACCAGCAACCGCCCGACCTCGTCCATCATCTATGGGCCAGCCGTACGAACCCCATCCCATGAGAACCAACGACC
>CAYXEH010000054.1:14024-16339 GCA_964463915.1 uncultured Bacteroidales bacterium
CGTCCATCATCTATGGGCCAGCCGTACGAACCCCATCCCATGAGAACCAACGACCGCCACATCTCGTCCATCATCTATGGGCCAGCCGTACGAACCCCATCCCATGAGAACCAACGACCAAATAACCAACAGCTAACGAACCAACAAATATTTTATTAACTTTGCACCCTGAATTTTTAAATTAGAGGATAAAATGGCTGTAATACAAAAAATAAGAAGCTATTCAGGATTGCTGATCGTAGTAATCGGTATTGGCCTTGCTGCTTTTGTGCTGGGTGATTTTCTCGGACATGGCCCCATGAAACAGCAGCGTAATGATGTGGGAGAGGTGGAAGGAACCTCCATTCCCTATCAGCAATTTGAACAACGGGTGAATCAGCAGATGGAAAACTGGCAGCAACAGGCTGGGCAAACACCCGAAGCTGAGCAGGCATTTCAGATCCGTCAGCAGGTGTGGAACGACATGGTCCGCGAGATTTTGCTGGATGAGGAATTTGAAGACCTGGGTATAGCGGTGAAAGCCGAGGAGCTTTATGAACTCATCCACGGAAGTGATCCTCATCCCATCCTGGTCCAAAGCTTTTCTGATCCTGCTACCGGAACGTATGACCCCCAGCAGGTGGTGGAGTTTCTCCGGAATTTTGACAGGATGGAACCCGAGGTGCGCAACCAGTGGGTGATGCTCGAAGACTATATCAAGACCGAAAGAAGAGAAGAAAAATATAACCAGCTGATCGGCAAGTCTTATGGTGTGCCGGATGCGTTGGCCGCTGCCGATTTCAACCACCGGAATAACACTGCGGATATACGGTTCGCTTATAAAACCACCGATGAAATTGATGATGACGAGGTAAATGTATCGGACGGAGACCTGAGCGCGGTGTATGACAACCATAAGCACCGTTTTCGCCAGGAGGCTTCCCGTGAGATAAAAATGGTGGTGCAGCCGGTGCTGCCTTCTGAAGCTGACCAGGAGAATACCCTGAATGACATTCTCGAACTTCGGGAAGAGTTGCAGGAGGTGGAAAATGTGCCCGCTTTTATCAACGCCACTTCTGACAGGCGGTTCGATCCAGCTTATTATGGAGAGGGTGAACTGTCTCCCCAGATTGATCCCGAAATTTTTGACGCACAGGAGGGAGAGGTGTTTGGCCCTTATATGGAAGAAAATGCCTATGTGGTATCCATGTTGGTAGATGCCCAGATGCGCCCGGACTCCATGCGCGCCAGTCATATACTGATCAGTTACCAGGGATCGCAGAGTGCAAACCAGCAAACCACGCTTACCTATGAAGATGCACAGCAAATGGCTGACAGTTTGCTTGGCGTAGTACGCAGCAATCCTGACCGTTTCCCGGAACTGGGCACAGAGATGTCGGATGACCCCAGTGCTGCGGCCAATCAGGGTGACCTGGAGTGGTTCCGTGACGGTGAAATGGTGCAGGAATTCAATGAGGCTGTTGTAGAAGCCACGGTGGGTTCATTTTTCACGGTGGAAACGGATTTCGGCTTTCACGTGGTGCATGTCACCGACAAGTCACCGTTGACACAAAAAGTACAGGTGGCCAACCTGGTACGCAATATTGAACCTGGTGACCGCACCTACCAGGAGGCCTACGGTAACGTCAGCCGGTTTGTCTCTGAGATTCGTGAAGGTGCCGACTTTGAAGAAGCCGCTGATGAGGCGGGGCTGGATGTAAGGGAGGCTCCACGGGTAGGCCGGATGGATGTGAATCTTCCCGGGATTGCTCAGGGCCGGCAGGTGGTGCAGTGGGCTTTTGCTGAGGATACCCGCGTGGGTGATTTTTCCCGCATCTTTGAACTGGACGATACGTTTGTGGTGGCCACTCTGGAAGAGAAGCGAGACGAAGGTATTCCCTCGTTGTCGGAAGCTCGTAGCCAAATTATGTCCATTGCCAGGGATGAGAAGAAAAAAGAAATGATCGCTGAGGAAATTGCACAGGCCATGACCAACGGTTCACTGGACAATGTGGCTGGTCAGCTTGGGCTTGAAGTGGCTGAGGCGAATGAGCTCACTTTTTCAAGTAATAATTTGCCCGGCGTGGGTCCGGAACCGGAGGTGATCGGTTCGGTGTTCGCCATGTCGGAGGGTACTACCCAGGGTCCGGTCATTGGTAACAGTGGTGTTTTTATTGTAGAAGTGGTGAGGATGGATGAGGAAGTGGTTCCCTCCGACCTGACTGCTAACAAGCGCAGGTTGCAGGATGCTTTCCTCAATCGTGTTCCCATGGATGCCTTTGAAGCGATCAAAAACAGTGCTGATATAGAGGATAACCGGTCGGTGTTTTTCTAAA
>CAYXEH010000055.1:0-12207 GCA_964463915.1 uncultured Bacteroidales bacterium
GGGACCCCTTCGGGGGCTTCTACCCTGTCATTGTTCCACGTGGAACATTAACGACCGAGGTGCACAAGGAGGACGGAGATATCGGAAGGGTTAATGCCACTGATACGTGCGGCCTGGCCAATGTTTTCGGGTTTTAACCGTTGGAGCTTTTCCCGGCCTTCCATACTTATGGCTTTAAATAACATGTAATCGATGTCTTTACTCAGCTTTACGTCTTCAAGGCGGGAGATTTTTTCGGCAATTTCTCTCTCCTTTTCTATATAGCCTGCATATTTGATCTCAATCTCCACTGATTCAAGGGCTTCCTGGTAGACGTCTTCTCCGCTAAACCCTTGAACATAAGAGCGTAAGGTATGATCATGGGCGAACAAGCCAGGCAAATTGACCTGTGGGCGCAACAGGAGGTTGGCATAACGGGCCTTTCTCTGGATGGTATTTGTTCCGGCCTTTTCAAGATAGCCATTGACCGCTTCTGGAAGAGCATTGTGCCGCTCAAGAAAATCGGTCATTTGCTTCACCAGATTTTCTTTCCTCTCCAGTTTTTCCAAACGATCCCTACCGGCAGTCCCAAGGTTATATCCAAGGCGGGTTAACCGTTTGTCGGCATTGTCCTGGCGAAGCAAAATCCGAAATTCTGCCCGGCTGGTAAACATCCTGTAAGGTTCCCGGGTGCCTTTGGTAACCAGGTCATCAATCAGCACACCTATATAGGCTTCAGAGCGTTTCAGCACCACCGCCTCCTTTCCCACAAGTTTTCTGTGGGCATTGATCCCCGCCATCAGCCCCTGGCCGGCAGCTTCCTCATAACCGGTGGTTCCGTTTACCTGTCCGGCAAAATACAGGTTGGAAACCAATCGGCTTTCCAGCGAGAACTCCAGCTGTGTCGGGGGAAAATAATCATATTCAATGGCATACCCGGGACGGAGGACCCGTGCCCTTTCAAAGCCTTCAATGGCTTGCAGCGCTTTGACCTGCGTTTCGATGGGGAGGCTGGAAGAAAACCCGTTGATATAATACTCTTCGGTTTCCATGCCTTCTGGTTCCACAAATAACTGGTGCCTGGGTCTTTCAGAAAACCGGTCAATTTTATCCTCTATGGATGGACAATAGCGTGGACCACTTCCCTGAATCCGACCGGTAAAAAGCGGTGAATCTGCAAAACCTTCACGCAATATATCATGTACCTTTTGGTTCGTATAGGCCAGGTAGCAACTTCTTTGATTGGTTAAGGGAGGGGTATCCAGGTAGGAAAATTTTCCAGGTTGTGCATCTCCTTCCTGCTCGGTTAACACCTGAAAATTAATTGACCGACCGTCCACCCGCACCGGGGTGCCGGTTTTGAGACGATCCGACTCAATGCCATATTGCTGCAGGTCGCGGGTAAGCCCGGAAGAATTAGATTCCCCTAGCCTCCCTCCTTCCATCTGATTCTTTCCCACATGAATCTTTCCATTGAGAAAAGTACCACTGGTAATGATCACGGCGTCTCCATGTATTTCTCCACCCATGGCGGTCTTGACACCACGAACCTTCCCTTCTTCCACAATCAATCCATTGACGCCATCCTGCCAGATATGCAAATTGGGGATGTCCATAAGAATTTCCTGCCACTTATGGGAAAATTTTACCCTGTCGCTCTGGGCTCGCGGTGACCACATCGCCGGACCCTTGCTGCGGTTTAGCATCCGGAACTGAATCATGGAATGATCGGTTACAATACCGGAAAACCCGCCTAACGCATCGATCTCACGGACGATCTGTCCTTTGGCGATCCCTCCCATGGCAGGATTGCAAGACATCTGGGCAATGGTAGAAAGATTCAGGGTCACAAGTAAAACCCGCGATCCAAGCCGGGCCGCTGCAGCAGAGGCTTCACAACCGGCATGTCCGCCACCGACAACAATAATATCGTAGCGTTCAAAAAACATATGCTAAATTTCTCAGGAGAGCAAAGATAGGTAATAATTCTCTTTGGCTCGCATGGTCTCCCTGGCAGAAGCATCCGCGTCATCATACCCAAGCAGATGCAAAACCCCGTGGATCATGACCCGGAAAAGTTCCTGTGTATCATCCACCTCAAATGCCCGGGCATTTTCCCGAACCCTTGGCAAACTAATAAATACATCCCCGCTAAGGCCATCAAAATCATCCACGTAAGGAAAGGTAATGACATCGGTCAATGTATCATGGTCCAGGAAAGACTGGTTCAGCTGTAATAAATACGCATCATCACAGAAAATAATGCTCAGCTCCCCGGGAACGGCTCCTTCACGCACAATGACATCAATCAACCACTGCCTGGCTTTGCCTTCAGGAAAACCGGGCCACTCTACATCCAAAAAATGAAAATCAACCTGGGTCGGATTATCCACTTAAACTTAATTGAGGTTCTTTACTTTATCCAGCATTTCATAATAGCGATGCAGCATATCAATCCTTTGAATGGTAAGTACGTCATTCACGCCGGTCACATAAAAAAGAAGTTCAATGCTTTCATCCTCACTATCAAACATCACTTCATCACTTAAAAGGCGAAGCATCATCAACCGGTGTCCTTCTCCTGAATATGCTTCCGGATCATCAGGAGCCAGATTCTTGACACGATCAAACATCCCGGCAAGGTCTAAGAAATATTGATCCAATTTTACGGTAAAAACCAGCCCGGTTGGAGTAGATTGAAAGCATATATCTACATAAAAGCTTTTTTTATCTATAATGTCAATGAATAATTCAAAAAGCAATGTATTGGCTGCCATTATGTTACCAAAATAGGCATCATAAATATGGTAGTCATCACATATGTTTTCTACAAAGGCTTCCAGCTTGTTCAGCTCATTTTGCTCAGCAGCAAGACGCAAGTGTCTTTTAAGGTAAGTACGGTTCATATCAATCTACATGCAAAAAATACATTTCAACTTTTTGACGGAAAAAAGAGCGAAGTCGTGGCGGTAAACTCCGCAGCATTTCAACTTCCCTTTCTCTATCTCTATTATACTGAAAAATCTCTTCAGGGTTACTTAATTCGTAATCATTTGCGGTGGTACCCTCCCTCCTGTCTTCCTGTTCTTGCTGTCTTTCAGCACGTTCGTGTTCCAATAGACGGGTTAAAATTTCCTGCTGACGTTCCATGGTCTGAGAAGACAACTCCTTACGCAGCATATCCAGTTCCGATTGTTCCATTTGCCTTTGCAATTCCTGGAGCTCTTCATTCACTTCCTGGCCCTGATTCCGCATCTCCTGCTCCTTCCTGCGAAGCTCATTACGTATGGCCTCTTGCCGGGCAGCCATACGGGCCATTTGTTCACTCATTGACATTTGCTCCCCTGTTTCACCTGGCATGGGCTGTTGGCCTTCGCGGGCATCCTGCAGCATCTGATTCATCTGTTCCTGCATCTGCCTCATATTCTGGAATGACGGGCTTCCGGATTCACCCTCCGACCCATCACCCGTCCCTTCCGAATTGGCCATTTGTTGTTGTACTTCCTGCAGACTCTCATTAAGCATCAAAGCCAGATTGTTGATGTGGGTCATAACCAACTGCTGCCGTGATGCCGCCTGATGCTGTCTTCGGTTAATCATATGGTCGATGCCTTCCTCCATTTGATGCTGAACTTCAGCAACTTCACGATTCACATAAGAACGGATGGCCATCTGTCTTTGTGCAAGAGCCACAAGACTGTCTTCAATCATTTCCATATTGCGCTGAATCTTACGCTGATCGCGTATCATATCCACAAATAGTGGATCATTCACATTGGCCTGCTTGGTTTCATTAATCAGGGTTTCCTGGTCAAAACTCGATTTCAGCAGATTCTCAAGCAGCATCCTGATGGCCCGGGCATCTTCGGCCAGTTGTTCCTCGAAAATCCTTTGCTGCATACGCTGCAGGGCACCGGAAAGCTTGTTCATCTTTCCACGGGCATCCTGCTGACTCTGACCGGCCCCGGAAAGGTCATTCTCCTGCAAACCCTCCAGTGCCTCCTGAAGGGATTCAGCTACTTCTTCTTCAATTTGCCCGGTGTCATCCAACGTATGGGGGCGACTAAGACCCTGGTTGGCTTCCTGAAATTCTTCCAGCTTATCGCGTACCTCGTCATAGGCCTGGTTCAGCTCTTCCTGCTGCTGATCAAGGCTGTCCTGCTTTTCCTCACCAATTGTTTGTTCCCGTAAATCTTCCTGTGCTTCCTGTAAATTTTCGAGGCGATCAATACTTTCCTGCAACATCCGCTCCATGGCAAACTGCCGGAACATTTCAATGTTACGTTCCATTGACCGCTCCATATCCTGAAACTCAAAATCCATCTGATCCAACTTTTCGTAAATCTCATCCCGGCTTAGCTGGTCCATTTCCTGTTGCAATTCCTCAAACAGGGCCTTCATTTCATCAGAAAGTGTCTCATCAAACAGCTCCTGCAACTCTTCCTGCTTCTCTTTTAGCTCGTCATCAGACTCCATAAATTGTTCACTGCGGGCCTCCTGCTCCTGTTTCTCCTCTGCCATCTCACGGATCCGCTCTTCCATCTGTTGTTGTTTATCCACAAGTTCCTGGAGCATTTCCCGCTGTTCCCATCCCACATTCTCAGAATCCAGCAATTGCCTGCGCAACTCTTCCACCTGGTCGCGCGCCTCCCCGGCTTGTCCCTTTCCCTCTCGCAATCCTTCCTGAATCTGCTGCTCACTCTCCTGCTGCTCAGCAATCATTTCCTCTTCGGTAGGAATGTAATGACTAAATACACGACTACGGGCACTTTTTGGCCCCTGATAAGGGTCATTGTCATAGGCCTCAAAATAGAGTTCAACGGTTTCACCAGGCTCCACATCCACCGATTGCATATCAAAATGGTAATGAAAATTCTGATTACGCATGTAAGGATCAATTTCCACGGCCTCATCCATGAAAGGCACCTCCTCTCCCCGGTTCACCTGCGACTGATCCATTACCCGGTAAAAAAACCTCAGACCGGTAAATCCAAAGTCATCACGGATGTTACCCTGATAAAAAAGATGGGCGATCATCACATCATCGCGGTGCTCCTCCACGGCTATTCGTGGATAGGCATCCTCTTCAACCTGTACTCTATATGAAAGACTATCCCCTTTCCCCCGGTCTTCACTCACAGAAAAAACAGTGTAATCAAAAGATTCGGTGGCTTGTGTCTGTACAGCGAACTCTCCATCTCTGATTTTTTCCACATCCAGGGCCTGATCTTCCATAAAAAAACTGACCTGATCAGTGGCCCGGGTAAAGAAATTCCATCTTATTTGTGATCCGTACAATACCTCAAGGTCTCCCATATTGGTAAAGTCCTCGGTTTGCATTCCGCTGTAGGACGGATAATCCGCTTCAATATGAAAATGGGTAAAAGCGGGTTTTTCATATACATTGATGGGAAAAGGTCCAAAAGTGAACCCCTCGGCTTCTATATAAAACAGCTTGTCTTCCTGAAGATTCCTGACGGTATAGGCATATTTACCGGAAGAAGGATTGGCCATGGAATGGCGCACCCCATCCATCCTAAAAAAAGTTTCGGAAGGAACGACCTCTCCACGGGTCTGAATGACCACCTCCAGGTCTTCATGCCGGAAGCCTTCAGTTGATGAAACCACATCCACCACAAAGGGAGTAGGCCGCTCAAACTCCGTATCGTACCGCAAAATACGCTTTGTGGGCTCAAAGAGAACAGAGGGCTGCATTAAATATACACCAAGCACCACCAGCAATGGAAGGAGCACATAAGGCACAAATCTTAAATTTCCTTTCAGTGGGATGGCTTTATGGAATGGAACCACATTGACCCTTTTGGCTTTCTGGTCTATGGCAGCCATGATCAGGGCTGTATTCTCAGGATTTTTGTCCAGGTATTGTTTCAGCTGCAGCACATTGGTAACCTGGTCATTGAGCTTATCAGGATAATATTTTGACAAAAGACCAGCTGCCTGGTCAGGACTGATCCGCCTGCCTATCCGGATTATCCCGAAAAAAGGGATCAATACATAACGGACAAATACATATCCGTTGAACAATAAAAATGAATAAAACAGCAATTGTCTGATGGTGGAATCCAGGTATCCGAAATATTCAATGCCCGCAAACAGGATAAACAACACCAGGAACCCGGATCCAAACAACAAGGCGCCTTTTATCAGCCGATTCAGGTAATACCTCCTGATAAAACGGTCAAGTTTTTGGAGAAGTAGGAGAAAGGTCTCAGACATAAAAGATTATCAACTGTTTCCGAGTGATTCAATCTATAAAATTACGAAAAAAACAGGGCCGGGCTGCCTAAAAAATATTAAATTGCATACACCCGCCGGTAACCACCGGCCTTTTAACTATATTATTAAAACGATTACTATGGCATCAAAAAAAGATAAGCACAAGGCAAAACTGAAAGACAAACTGATCAGGGTGTTTGAGAACAACCCCAGGCAGGCCATGAATTATAAACAAGCGGCCAAAGCCATGGGAGAAGAAGGGAAAGAAAACAAGAAATACCTGTCAGGGTTACTGTACAGTATGGCAAAAGAGGGGATTCTTTTTGAGGCCTACAAGGGGAAATTCAAGATCAATCCTTCTTACCTGGAAAAGAAAAAGCCAATAGGACAGGTTATTACAGGGATTGTGGATATGAAACAAACCGGGAAAGCCTACATCATTACCGACGAACTACTGGAGGATGTCCGGATCGCTTCCAATAATACAGGCAATGCCCTGCATGAAGACAAGGTGAAAGTCCGGCTGTTTCCCCGGAGAAAAAACCAGAAGGCCGAAGGTGAAATTATCGAGATCATTGAACGTTCCAAAAATAATTTTGTGGGAGTCATTCAGCGTACGGGTAAATATGCATTTCTGCTTCCAGACAACAAGGCCATGCCGGTCGATATTTTCATCCCGCCGGAACACATCAATGGCGCCAAAGAAGGAGAAAAGGCCATTGTAGAGATACTGGAGTGGAACCAACCATCCAAAAATCCATTCGGAAAAGTGGTGGAAATACTTGGCCAGCCCGGTGATAACGACGTGGAAATGCATGCCATCCTGGCGGAATATAACTTACCGGCCAGATTTGATCCTGATGTGGAAAAAACTGCCGACAAAATTCCGGTTGAGATCACCAAACAAGAGATCGCCAAAAGGTGGGATTTCCGTAATACAACCACATTTACCATTGACCCGGCAGATGCCAAAGACTTTGATGATGCCCTTTCTGTGAGGCAAATTGATGAGGATAAATGGGAGATCGGAATCCATATTGCCGACGTGACCCATTACGTGAAGGAAGGGACCCCCATTGAAGACGAGGCCCAGGAAAGGGCCACCTCGGTATACCTGGTTGACCGCACCATCCCCATGCTTCCTGAAAAACTTTCCAATATGGTTTGTTCGCTCCGCCCCGATGAGGAAAAACTCACTTATTCGGTAGTCGTTGAAATGAACAGCAATGCCAGGGTATTGAAATCGTGGGTAGGTAAAACCGTTATCAGGAGTGATCACCGCTTTGCCTATGAAGATGCCCAACTGGTTATTGATACCGGAGAAGGCCCTCATGCGGAGGATCTGAAGATACTGAACGACCTTGCGCAAAAATTACGCGGAAAAAGAATGCGTAACGGGGCCATTGATTTCGAACAGCAGGAAGTTAAATTCCATATGGATGAAAATGGCAAACCACTGGATGTCTATTTCAAGGAACAAAAAGAGGCCAACAAACTCATCGAGGAATTCATGTTGCTGGCCAACCGCACAGTGGCTGAAAAAATCGGCAAACCCAAGGGCAATTCCAAACCAAAGACTTTCGTGTACCGTGTGCATGATATGCCCAACCCTGAGAAACTCAATACGTTGTCAAATTTCGTGGCAAAATTCGGGTACAAAGTCAAAACCGATACCCGCAACAACATTGCCAGCTCTTTCAACAAACTACTGAAAGACTCGCAGGGCAAAGGGGAGGAGAACCTCATTCAAACCCTCACCATCAGGACCATGGCCAAAGCCGAATATTCCACAGAAAATATCGGGCATTATGGCCTGGCGTTCGACTATTACAGTCATTTCACCTCTCCCATCCGGCGTTATCCGGATATGATGGCGCATCGCTTACTCACCGCCTATGAAAACGGACAGCCATCAGCCAGCAAGGAAAATTATGAAGATTTGTGCCAGCATTCTTCTGAAATGGAAAGAAAAGCCCAGCAAGCTGAGCGGGATTCGGTCAAGTACAAGCAGGTAGAATTCATGGCCGACAAAGAAGGACAAGTGTTTGACGGACTGATCTCAGGAGTATCCAAATGGGGCATATTTGTGGAGATCAAAGAAAACAAATGTGAAGGAATGGTCAGGCTGAGTGATATGGGGGATGACTATTATTACCTTGATGAAGAAAATTTCCAGGTACTGGGCTACAACAGCAAAAAACAATACAAGCTTGGCAGTCCGGTTAAGGTGAAAGTCAAACGGGCCAACCTGCTTAAAAAAGAACTGGATTTTTTACTGGTTGAGGAATAAAAAAATCAGCGGTATACCATAAAGGTGTACCGCTGATTTTTAATATGCCGGTAAATCCAAACAGAATTAATCCGGATTGTTGAATTAATCCGGGATGAATTATATTAAATTCAGCCTACTGTAAAGCTCTTTCCGGTAAAGTCCGCCAATGGGCAGTACCTTCATCTTACCTTCAATTACCAGGTCAGGATATTTGATAGAGAAAATTTTGTTCAGGTTCACAATAAAAGAACGGTGAATCCTTACAAAGTCTTTTGCAGGAAGGATCCGTACCATCTCTTTCATGGTGGTGTGGGTAGTATAGCTGTTGTCTGCGGTATTGATCACCACATAGTCTTTCAACGCTTCCACATAATAAATATCTTCAAAATTTATCTTGTTAAGCCGATAATCAGCCCGAACAAAAATGGAATCCTTTGATTCTTTGTTTTCTACGAGAGAATGATACAGGTCACGTTCTTTTTTGATCTCTTCATCCTTTTCGTATTTATACAAAGCCATTTCAACGGTGGTTTGTAATTCCCTCTCTTTGAACGGCTTAATAATATATCCGTACGGTTCAGTAATTTTCGCCTTGTTCAGTGTATTGTCATCTGCATACGCAGTCAGGAAAATCACCGGAATCGAAAACCTTTCTTTAATATGTTTGGCTGCTTCAATGCCAGTCTGGTCACCCTTAAGCATGATATCCATCAGGATAAGATCCGGCCGGATTTCTTCCACTTCCCGAATGGCCTTTTCTCCACTGCTGACAACCCCGCTAACCTCATATCCAAGCTTTTTCAGTGTGCTCTGAATATCTTTTGCTACAATGCTTTCGTCTTCAACAACGAGTATTTTTACCTTTGCCATGAGTTTATGTTTTTAATATTTAGTGTTCTGTCGATTATTGACATTTTTTTTTAAATCAACAGGGACTTTATGTAAACAGACGTTTTATTTTTTATTTCGATTCAAAATTACATAAAATTTTAAAATATAACAACATACATTGATGTCAAATGGATTTTTTGCCTCTTGCTTTATGATGAATTTGAAAAGAAGATATTTAAAAAATGATTCATGTTCATCAGGCTGTGAATACTGTTCATATTATTTCTTATAAAGACTTGACAATTTGAGTTATGCGAATTTATTCACATGTTTTCCACATATATTTTAATTTTAATAGGTTATCTATTAATTAATTATAACAATTATTAACACTTTTTATAGATTGTGAATAACGATCAGTGTGAGTAAAAAAGCGGTTTTCAACACCCGGTAAATCGTGAATTTTTGTCAATTATTTGTTAGTAATTATTTAAAAATCGATCAGGAAAAAACTTGCATTGTTTAAAACAATTATCTCATAAGAGAAATAATCATAATTGCAAGTTTTTTTTATCAAAACATATCAACAATTTAAAATGCTTTATCCACACAATCTGTGAATAAAACTACAAAACACTAAGGATCACCTATTAAGTTTTGATTGAAATATTTAACTCTGATAAGATGTTTTAAGCTAAAGAACTAAGTATAAATTTTATGTATTATCTTTGATATAACTATCCATTTTATTCATCGAAAATAGTTATTAACAAATGCAGAAAAAAGTGCTTCCAATAGCCCTGGGTGGCGATCACGCCGGATTTTACTTAAAGGAAAAAGTGAAAATATGGCTCAAGGAAATGGGATACCAGGTAAAAGATTACGGGCCATTTTCGGAAGAGAGAGTGGATTATCCTGATCAGATCCATCCACTGGCAAGGGCCATCGAAAATGGAACGCATCAGCTGGGGATCATCATGTGTGGAAGTGGTAATGGGGTAAGCATGACAGCGAATAAATATCAGGGTATTCGTGCGGCTTTGTGCTGGGAACCTGAGCTGGCACGCCTGGCAAGGGCCCATAATGACGCCAATGTACTTTCATTGCCTGCCCGTTTCATTGACGAGACAACTGCATCAGCCATTGTGGATATTTTTATGAAGACCTCTTTTGAGGGTGGACGACACATTAACAGGGTTAAAAAGATTGCCTGTTCCTAAGACAGATTTTTGAATGCATGAGTGAACAGTCAGCGATAAGCAAGCATCAGTCTTTTTTAAAGGACAGTGAGAAAATGGCCTTTGACAAAGACCATCGGGCTACCATTGACCACAATATGTCACAGTATGAAACTGTGGCCAAAGAAGGTAAAGACCGTTTTGTGAATCTTCCGGAATTGCGTCGCCGTGCCGCCCTGCGGAAGCATTATGTAATTGAGCACCTCGAAGAGCATCTCAAGAATTTTGAACACAATTTCACCAGCAGGGGTGGGAAGGTGATCTGGGCACAGGATGAGGAAGAAGCCAGGCAGTCAATTCTTTCCATTTTTGAACAGCATTATGTGAAACATGTGGTCAAGTCCAAGTCGATGACCACTGAGGAGATCGGGCTGACGGAGTGTCTGGAGAAAAACGGGATTGAAAGCCTTGAAACCGACCTGGGGGAGTTTATTGTGCAGCTGACAGGAGAGCGGCCTTACCACATTGTGTCCCCGGCCATGCATTTGTCAGCCAGTCAAATAGGAAAGATTTTCCATACACATTTTGGTTTATCCGAAGATTCAGGCCCGGAAGAAATTACCGCTTTTACCAGGGAACACTTGCGTGAGAAGTTTATCCAGGCCGATGCCGGCATTACCGGGGCCAATTTCCTGGTGGCAGAAACAGGTAGCGTGGCCATCACGGAAAATGAAGGGAATGCGCTGCTGTCCATGTCTTATCCACGCATCCACATTGTGGTGGCCGGCATTGAAAAGGTACTGGCTTCGCTGGAGGACCTGGATATGTTCTGGCCGTTGCTGTCGACGCACGGAACCGGGCAATCCATGACCGCCTACCACAGCCTGGTAAGCGGACCAGCTCAGAAGGAAGAAGGGGATGGGCCCAGGCATATGTACGTAATATTGCTGGATAACGGACGAAGCCGGCTTCTCGGGACGACCCCCCAACGCAGGGCCCTTTCGTGCATCAGATGCGGAGCCTGCCTGAATGCCTGCCCGGTTTTCCGTAATATCGGTGGCCATGCTTACGGTACCGTTTACAGCGGTCCCATAGGCGCTGTGATCAGCCCCCACTTGTCGGGTCAGCTCCGTGAATACATCCACCTAAGCTACGCTTCCAGCCTTTGCGGAAAATGTACCGAAGTATGTCCGGTGGGCATCGACCTGCACCACCAACTTCTTCACAATCGCCGACTGGCGGTAAAAATGAAACTGCCTTCCCAAGCCGAGCGCTTTGGGATGAAAGCTTATAAGATGGCCATGAGCAAACGCAAACGGCTAGACATGATATCACCGGGAGTTAAAAATTTTATTGCCCGTACCTTTTTCGGTAAATCCTGGGGGCCGCGGCGGGAAATGCCCAGGGTGGTGGAAAGTTTTTCTCACAGGAACAACCAATGATTCTACGAACCCTATGGAGGCATACGTTTATAACCGTGGGATCAACCAACGATCGTGGAATCCCGGAGGGATCACCCGTTCGTTACCCCGGGTGCTGAAATAACCGATCCCGGAGGGATCACCCGTTCCTGACCCCCGGGGTAACGACCTTAAAGACCCCGAAGAGGTCACACGCTACTAAAGAGGGGCCACCACACACTTATGACCCCGCCAGAGGTTATAACGTTACTAAGAGGGGCTACCATGCCCTTTTGACCCCGAGAGGGGT
>CAYXEH010000055.1:12307-15926 GCA_964463915.1 uncultured Bacteroidales bacterium
GGTTATAACGTTACTAAGAGGGGCTACCATGCCCTTTTGACCCCGAGAGGGGTCGCATATATATAACAAAACCCGGACGGTAACCGTCCGGGTTTAAGTGGAGAATACCGGATTCGAACCGGTGGCCTCTTGGCTGCCAGCCAAGCGCTCTAGCCAACTGAGCTAATTCCCCGCGTGAGTAGGTTTGCAAAATTAATATCTTTTCTTAATTTGGCCAAAAAATTTACCAAAGGATAAAAATTGCTGCGAATGAAAAGATTGTTTTGTGCCGTTAAAGTTACTCCCAGCCAGGCCGTTCGGGATACCCTGGAAGCCTTCCACCAGGAACTGCAGGGAGAAAAGATCAGTTGGGTTTCTCCCGACAACCTCCACCTGACCCTTAAATTTTTTGGAGACACACCGGGTTACATGCAGAAAAAGATCACCCCCGCCCTGCAAAATGCAGCCGCAGAGTGCTCCGCGTTTTCTTTCAGGATGGAAGGGTGCGGAACCTTCGGAAATCCCAGGATGCCGAGGGTACTGTGGCTGGGGATCAAAGATGCGGACGACCTGGACCATTTATACCAGTCAGTGAACCGCCAGCTGGAACCACTCGGTTACAAGCCAGACAAGGCCACTTTCGTGCCTCATCTGACCATCGGAAGAATCAAGCACCTGGACGATACAGCCCCCTTAAGAGAACTGATGGCCCAATACGAAAGCACCTTTTTAGGCACCATCGAAGTCAACGCCTTTTACTTGATTCAGAGCATATTGCGGCCAAAAGGCCCCGAGTACAAAATTTTGGATGAGTTTTCGCTTTAGCGACAAACCAAAAAGACCTATGTTACCTTCAGCTGTAAAAACCAAAATCACCGGAATCATCACTGACCATACCGGCCGGCCGGCGATCATCGGGAAAGCGTCTGGTGTGGGCGGCGGGTGTATCAATGATGCTCACCGGGTAGAAACCGGACAGGGCAGCTTCTTCGTGAAGTTTAACCATGCAGGTCGCTACCCCGGCATGTTTGAAGCAGAGGCCAAAGGACTGGAACTTCTGTATGATGCGCAAAAAGTGGATGTGCCCAAAGTCATCGGTGTCGGCGAGCAGGACGATATCAGCATGCTGGTGCTCGAATTTATCGAAAGCAATGGCCAGCACCCAAATTTCTGGCAGGATTTCGGGAAGGGTCTGGCGGATCTGCACCGGCAGCAGCCGGAAACAGGCGAATTCGGTCTGGATCATGACAACTATATCGGCAGCCTGACCCAACGCAACAGACCCCACAAAAACTGGACAGAATTTTTCGTGTCAGAACGTCTGGAGCCACAACTGAAAATGGCCCGTGACAGCGGACAGGCAGGAGGGGAGTTGTCAAAAATGTTTGACAAACTCTACCCCCGTCTTTCGGAGTTCTTCCCTGAAGAACCCCCTTCACTGTTGCACGGCGACCTGTGGAGCGGCAACTATATGACAGGCAACAAAGGACAGGCAGTAATCATTGACCCGGCCGTGTATTATGGCCATCGTTACATGGATCTGGGCATGAGCAAACTATTCGGCGGGTTTTCCACCGCCTTTTACGAAGCCTATAACGACGCCTGGCCCATGGAGCCCTCCTGGCATGAAAGCATGGACATCGCCAACCTCTACCCTCTGATGGTACATGTGAACCTGTTTGGCGGCAGTTATTTATCGAGCGTGAAAGGAATATTGAAAAGGTTTTAAGTCGTAAACTTACTTTATGACCATCAGGCGCACAGCGCCGGAACTAATAACCGCGGAAGGTGAAGCCTTCAACTAACCGGAGTAACGAAGCCACGACTAACCAACAACTAACAGACGCTGCGCCGGAACTAACAACCGCAGGCACGTCAGCCCCGACCAATCAAAAGAAATATGAAAAACAAAACAGCGAAATACCAGGACAGGGAAATTGAGCTGATTAATCCCAAAGAACCGTTTAACAGGGACTTTTTTCACAAGCTGCCCAAGACGGATCTGCATGTGCATCTTGACGGATCATTACGCCCGGAAACCATCCTGGAATTGGCGCAGAAAGATGGGACGAACATTGGCGCCACCACCCTCAAACAACTGGAGAAAACTCTTCAACCCGGGAAAACCCATGAATCCCTCAATCAATATCTCAAAGCCTTTGATCTGACGCTGAAAGTACTTCAGACTGAAGAAGCTTTGTACCGTGTGGCTTATGAATTGGCTGAGGATTGCGCCAAAGAAAACGTACGATATATCGAAGTCAGGTATTCCCCCATACTTCACACGCAGAAAGGCCTTCCTGTTTCCACCATCCTGGAGGCCGTGATAGAAGGCCTCAAAGATGCGGAACGGGATTTTGATATTACCACTGGGGTAATTGTTTGTGGAATACGAAACATCTCCCCGGAGGTCAGTTTACAAATGGCCGAACTGGCCGTGGCGTTTAAGAACAGGGGCGTGGTTGGATTTGACCTGGCTGGTGCCGAGTACAATTATCCTGCGCGTGACCACCTTGAATCCTTCAATCTCATCCTGTCAAACAATGTCAATGTGACCATTCATGCCGGAGAAGCTTACGGTCCCGATAGCATTCATCAGGCTCTTCACTATTGCGGTGCCCACCGGGTGGGTCACGGAACCCGCCTGAAAGAAGACGGCGACTTGCTTAACTACGTTAACGATCACCGTATCCCCTTGGAGGTTTGTCTTTCAAGCAATGTCCAGACGCAGGCCACCAGAACCATGGAAAACCATCCGTTTAAATTCTATCTCGATCTTGGGTTACGGGTGACTCTGAATACAGACAACCGGTTGGTAACCAAGACCACCATGACGGATGAATACTACCTGGCCTATAAAAATTTCAACCTGAGCCCCCAGAACATTCTTGACCTCCTGATCAATGGGGTAAAATCCGCCTTCATTCCTTTCGAGTATAGAAAGTGGTTCCTTCGTGATGTGAGACAACAGGCCATTGAACTGATCAACGGGTATGAAAAGGAGGCGCAGTGATGTTTATTCTGCCTGACTCAGGAAGGGACGGCAAACCAACAACGCAGGAATAATGACCGTAAATTTTTAAAATTTGGCGCATGAATCGTCGCAGAGATTTTATTGGCCGCATGGCATCCGGGCTAAGGGAAATTTGGTCCGCAGCAGGCAATGTCTTTTTGTTTATTTTGATTACACTGGCGTTTCATTTTATCTGGAAAATTTTTCAGGAACAGATAGAGCAAGCCGCTGTCATTGTTTTCCTGGGTGACTGGTTTGCCACAAGGGCTTATAACGTGGCTGACTGGATACAGCAGCACCTGCTCGGGATGACTTATGCAACAGCCGATCCCAATGTTTTTAAATTTCCCGGCAAAGGGTCCATCATTATCAATGAGAGTTGTTCCGGGCTGAAACAATTTTACCAGGTTTTGGTACTTTTCCTGATATTTCCCGGCCCCTGGCGACACAAAGCGTGGTTCATACCTGTCAGCCTGCTGATTATGTATTGGACCAATATTTTTCGCGTGGTAATGCTGTCTCTGGTGATGGCTTA
Source organism: uncultured Bacteroidales bacterium (assembly GCA_964463915.1). Taxonomy (GTDB): domain Bacteria; phylum Bacteroidota; class Bacteroidia; order Bacteroidales; family UBA7960; genus PUPG01. The sequence goes on from CAYXEH010000055.1 coordinate 15,835, forward strand.
CATACCGCAACATTGGGATTTCACCCACGACTGGGTGCTGCGGCCGTTTTTCTATGTAGTGCTGTTCGCATTATGGATATGGTGGGTGGAAA
>CAYXEH010000056.1:0-15646 GCA_964463915.1 uncultured Bacteroidales bacterium
TCAACGGCAACAAACAGTGAAGCTGCCATGGGAGCTGTTAACCACTTCCACCTGCCTGATCCTTTAGCCCATTCAAAAAGTTTTGCAATGAGGCCAAATATTACCAGGAATTTAGCAGCATTGAAAATCACAAGAACAAGCCAGATAAAGACCCCTGGGAAGACCAGCTGGCCGGTATAGGCCGCCACTGTTGGGAAAATCCAGCCTTGTATGATCACTGCTTGCGCGATTCCTGTGACCGCACCTGCCAGCATCCCGGTTCTGACGTTTACCCGGTATTTGATCAGTAGGTAAAAAATGGGCACATAACAAATCCAGCCAAGCCACCATGATAAATAGTGGATGGCAATTCCTGACAACAATCCAGCCAGTAAGGGCCATGTCATCAGCGCCTTGCTGTTATTGGTAATAAACAGTTTTATCAAATGCAGGGTTAAAATAAGGGCTCAATGTCGCTCAAAACACGCTGCGCTTAAAAATCAAGCTTCCCAAAAGGATTAATAATGCCGCCAGGGCCAACCCCCATCTGGACAGAGGGGCCTTAACAGGTTCATTCAGGTCAGAGAAGTCCGTAAAAAGTGAAGCCGCCGTTGTTTCTTTAGTGACGCTGGCTGAATTACGTAGCAATTGGAACTCATAAGTGACCTCATCCAATGCTTCATCGGTGGCTTTTATGCAAAACTCCAATTCTGTAGTTGTGTTTGCTGGAAGGTTACGATGCTTGTTGTTGGGATCATTTGTATCAAATAGATAGCCTTGAACCTCACCATAAGAACCAAATGCTGAAAGAAGTTGGTTGGTGCTTTGATCCTGATTGTTAAAATGAGATGAAGTTGAAAATACGAAATGGCTGGTGCTTTCATCGGTCGTGATCACATGCCAGCTTGTGCCTCCATCATTTGTGTATTGAAGGTTGATTGTCTCTGAATTCAGGTCAAAATTATGATCAATGTTGGCCAGTTCAATCCTTAAACGAATGTTGTTCTTATGGGTTAGTGTGATAGGGGTGTCCTGGTCTGCCATCCAGGTGGCGGTGGTTTCCCCTCCGTTGTCATTTCTCCAGCGCCAGGTGCCCTGGCGGGCAGTAGAGAAGGCGGGCAAGGAGAGGCCCATGAGCAATAACAGCACCAGCAAGCGGTTAAAAATAGTCATATGCCTTGTTTTTAGGTGAATAATAGGTTGTTTGAGTAAGGGTTAAGAAACATCTGGTAAAAGGTGAAAATAAGTCTCTTTTTCGCCACTAAAAGTAAAAAAATACTAAATAACTTTACTTTAACAATATACAGAAGTGTGAATTTTCTTTTAATTTATAAAAGACGGGTTTAAATGTCTATTAATGGGTTGATATATTGTGAGTTGTGCTGTCAGGCCATTCGTCTCCACTTAATGTTCATTAGTGATTGTTAATATCTTCGATGGGTCACGCTTTCTTGTGGACGCATTCTGTGGAGTCAATTTTGTGGATTAATAAATGCGAACAGATAAACTTAGTTGCAAGCATGCCCGGCACTGCCAGGCTTAACAAAAAAAGCCTTCTTTACCTGTGTGGTTTGTTTTGGAGGGTGCATTTAATTTTTTTTGAGAGGAATTGTCTTTCACCCCCAAAATTCTGCGGATAAAAGGATCTTTCGATGAAATATCCTGGCAGATGCGCTTTCCCCTTTTAGCATATTCAGCCACCTTGTTGTTTCGCTTTGGCCAACAATAACCTTTTTGATTGCTTCCTTATCCGTGCTTTTGGATCTGTTCAATATCCATTTCCCGGAACTTACCTTATTTTTCCCAACAAACTCCTGCTTTATTAACCGCTGTTTAGCAAAGATGGCTAATCATGTTAATTAGCAATGAGCAAAACGTACCATTAATGTTAGATACGGGTATATTTTAATTCGTTGGATGAACCCTGATCCATCCGGTTATGTTAAATTTATGCCATGAATCCAACGAACCAGGCCAGAAGGAACCGGATCCAACGAAGCCGGGATAATTCAAAACCAGGCTCAGGCAAACGGGCCAAAGAAACCGGGATATGCAAAACCAGGCTCAAATAAACAGCGCCACAGTGAACCGACACATTCAATACCGGGCCAACAGAAACCGGCTGATAAGGAAAAGCATCCACTTCCTGACCGGGATCGCGCTTTTCGGGCTGACTTTTTTGCTCGATCACCTGGCGTTACTGGCAGTGATTGTGGCTGGCAGCGTGTTTGCCTTTGTCAGTTATTGGTCTCAAAGCTTTCAATTAATTCATAAAACCAGGAATCACAGCCTCGGCACCCTTTTTTACCCTTTGGGCGTGCTCATTGCCTTTGTTCTGCTTTACCAGATGCCGATTGAATACTTCCGGGCCTCTTTGCTGGTGCTGGCTGTTTCAGATACCATGGCCAATCTTTTCGGCAGGATTCGTTTCGGGAATATTGGTTTTCAACCATTGCGGGAAGATAAATCGCTTTACGGGATTGTGGCATTTGCCGTCAGTACGCTGATTATTTTTTATGTCCTGTTGCCCGACGCTGCGGTGTGGCATTACCTGATTCTGGCCACATTGCTGGCCATTGTTTTTGAAATTTTTTCATGGCGGGGTTCGGACAATCTCAGTATTCCAGTTGGTTCGGCCCTGTTTTTTATTGTGATGGACCGGCACGAGAGTGACCTGGTGTTTTTGATTTTGCTGGTGTTGGTTGCCGGGATGGGAGCCTTCCTGCTTAACCGGTTCCGGCTGCTGGAAAAGCAGGCAAGCGCCCTGGTGTTTTTTATGGCCGTTTATTTTACAGGAGCCCTGGGGTTTTCATGGGTGATACTGATTGTCAGCTTTTTTGTGACATCGGTCTTGTTCACCATTGTCAGGGCCAGAAAATCGCGTAATCCTTCGGCTTTGCATGGTCGCAATACCTGGCAGGTGCTGGCGAACAGCGTGTGGGCAATTTGGTTTTCTGCTGCCTGGCTGATCACGGGGAATGAAATCCTGGTTCTTCTGTATGTCAGCGTGGTGGCGGCTGTTACAGCCGACACCTGGGCCAGCGAGATCGGCCCCCTGTTTCATCGCCGTTGTTTCTCGCTGTATCACCGCAGGATGAAGCCCTCAGGCATCAATGGAGGCGTTTCGATGGCGGGGAGCCTGGCAGCCCTTGCGGGTGCTGTTTTTATTGCCGGGATGGCTTACTGGCTGTTTGCCCCGGTAATTGATTCCAGCCTGGTTATCTTGCTTGCCCTTTCGGGGTTCCTGGCCTCTTTTGCGGACTCATTGCTTGGGGCATTTGTAGAAGATAACCTGGAAAGGTGGATCGGCTCGTTTGACAATGTAAACGGGCTTACCGCAAATGACCTGATCAATGTGCTGGGATCCCTTGCCGCACCGGTACTCCTGATGCTGGGAATAATAATCATGGAAGTTGTCCGGTAGGCTTTGTATGAGGGCCACCTGTCGTTGAGGAACGTGCCGGGTTGGTGGGGGATTGTCCGACAAAGATCTGTATAAGAACAAGTCGTCGCCTGGGAACCGTGCCGGTTTTATTTTATATGGGCGACAAAACGGGGTTAACAACCAATTTTCACCAAGGGCCCGCAAGCGGTGCGTAAAAACGGCCCGAAAAGGCGCGCTATAACAATCTGAGGGCCAAGCCGGCAATAAGCAGTAAAGAGAAGGCCAAATGAATCAATACGGTCAGTTTGGCTCCTTTTTTAAGCTCATCGGGTTGGTCATGGTGTTTGTAAATGATCCTGGCCGCAGCCGGAAAAATGAAAAGATAAGGCAAAACAGCCAGCAAGACAGGCCATGACGGGGCATCCAGATACACAGACAGATAGATCATATTGGCTACAATCAGGGCTTGCACCAGCAAATAGATCAAAGCGGCAGCCCGGGTGCCCAGCCGGGACGCGACGCCATGTTTGCCCCCCTTTCTGTCTGCGTCGATATCGATCATCTGACCCACCAGGAGTATGGATGATGTGCTAAGTCCGGTGGCGGGCATCAGTGCAATCACATAAGGATGAAACCCGATGTTCTGGCTGACGGCTGCAATCATAATGGCCATGGGGCCGAAAGCAAACCAAACGGAGACCTCCCCAAGACCCCTGTAGGCGAGTTTAAAGGGTGGTGCCGTGTAATATTTACTGAAAAAGGCCGACAGAAGGAATAGTATGATAAGATGGGGCCATAAAGCTTCTTTGATGAAAAGAAGCAGAAGAACAGAAGCAATTAACGCCATCACAAGGGCTGACCGGGCGATGAAAAACATCCGCCCCATGAGTTCGGGATGAGATTGTAAAATGCCTGAACCACCGCTGGATTCATTGCGGTGTTCGTTCACCGCATCTGTACCCTGGAGGGTGTCATAAATGTCATTATAGACGTTGACTGCGGCATGCAAGCCAATCCCGATGATCAGCATCAGCAGAAAGTTCAAAGGCAGAAAATATCCGTTGATGCTTACACTGAGTAAGGTTCCCGCCAGCAAGGGCGCGATGATTGAACTCAGGAAAGGGGCCCGGATCATTTGCAGCAGGCCTGGAGGTTGTGAGCCGGAAGATTCCGGACCGGGGGTTGTTGTTTTTTCTTGGGTCATAAGCCGAATTGGTTACATATGGGGTATTGGTCAAACATCCGGGAACCAAAAAAGTTGATATCCGCATGTTAAAACCCAGGAATTGGGTATGCAGTATGGCCATTGGTTGCCGGGCAATTCTGCCCTGGCATGGACTGCCGCTGGAACATCGACACGTTTACAATCACGGGTATATTTGAAATGATTACCGGCGAAGCAGCGCCCATACATTGAACCCAAGTTCTGCCACGGAATACATCAGTTTTTGATTCACCCGGGCATAGCGTCCGTGGTTGACCCAGTTTCCGCCGAACCTGGCCTTGAAGTCCCGTACCCCGTAGGGTTCCTCCGGGTTACCCATTCCCATGAAATCGAAGCAGGGGATCTGGGTTTTTGCCGCATGGGAGATGGCTGCCCAGGTGACGAGTACACTCGGGTAGATCCCTTTTGCCTTGTACTGCCGGTCAAGACCGCAAACATACCACTCGTACATGGCCTTTCCCGGGGTGACGGGGCAGGCAATACCGCCGATGACCTTGTTTTCGTGGGTTACAAGGAGGATGGTAGCAGGGGTTGCTCCGGGGCTGTGGCCCTTTGCGGTTGGTTGGTTCTCACGGGCAGCGTCAGGTGGAAAGTCTGTCGGGCTGGCAAACGGGTCGCGAAGTTGTTGGTTATCATGGACGGAGTGAGGGTAAGAGTCTGTCGGGCTGGCAAACGGGTCGCGAAGTTGTTGGTTCTCATGGGATGAGGCTGGTGGGTGCTGCCCGTGAGCATTGGACGAGGCTGGCGGGGTTGTTGATTGAGGAGCCGAAGACCCGGGGTTTAGGCTTAAATCATACAAGGCATGGAAGAATTCCCTCGATGGGAGGGGTTTACGGACTTTTTTGGTGTAAAGTTCCTGCAGGATGTCGTAAAACCCGTCAATTTGTGTTTTGGTAGGGCGTTCGACAATTCGGGCACCGTTTCTCAGGCTCTTGTTGACCTGGCGGCGGCGGGTGGCGCTTAAGCCTTTCCAGGCAGTATTCTCAGAAGAAGTGTCTACCAGCAGGTTAAGCTTATCCTGCCAGTGATAACCATAATCTTTGAACAGGACACGCTGGTCGGTCAGGTCATAAAAGTTTCTGAATTGGGTAAACAGGGAGTTGCCTGAAACCTGTAGGTTGAGGGCGTGGAGCAGGCTTTTCAGGGTGGTCTCCTTTTGAAGACGTGTTCCTTCGGCCAGCAGGGGTCCGCCGTAAACCAGGGTGCGTGCACTCAATCTGGTGTATAATGGTTTAAGCGGCCAATATTTCCAGGCTCCCTGCTGATTTTCCCTGATGGTCAGGGCCAGCAGGGAGCCGGCGATGCGGTCTTCGTCGATCATCTCACCGGGGCGGCCTTTTCTTTGCCGGACTCCCGGATCTTTCAATCCCCCTTCTTTTACCGCCAGCAATAATACCCATTCTGCTTCGGGCCACTTCTCAGTCATCCTGATGAAGTCAGGAAGCTGAAAAAAGGACCTTTGGGGGTTTGATGACGCAAAGCGGGTATATGCCTCGTAAAGTGGTCCCGAGGGATGAGTGATGTGTATGGTTTTAGGTTGGATCATTGTCAATGTTAATACAAAGACGGGTCGGGCAGTTTGCCTGTGAAAATCTCCGGCCGGTATCAGTTATTAACGTGCACCACCTCATTTTAACCAGCGCGGATTCAATGACAGCTGGTTGTCTGTTTCCATCAGCATGAGGACCTGACTTAGTCTTCTTCCGGCAATTCTTCAGCAGGGGGTTCAATCCCTTCCGGTGCTTCTTCTTTATCTTCTTCCGGATCAGCGAAACGTGCTGACCATATGATGGCCTCCACCTGGCGCATATAATCCCGTTTTTCATACTTGGGGGCAAATACCCATCCATCCACCATCAGCAGGCGGCTGTTTTCTTCATCCACGAAAGTGTATGTTACAAACGGACCACCCATAAAATCACCTTCCACGCGCCATAGCCCACGCATCTCCATGGCGAATTTACCGTTCAGGGAAACCTCCCTGAAAGCAGGACGCAGTTCCAGCGGATCGCCCCTATAGGTGGCCATGTAGGTGTCAGGGATGTGCCCGGGAATGTATCTTTCGGTGATGGAGTCGCGGCGGTCCCAGATGACATCTTCATCGAAATCCACTTCCGGATCTGTGTAATCCATGCTCCAGATCATGACCGCCTGGTCGAAATCCTCGTTGGTGGCTGATTTTCTCAGCCATATGAAATCCTCGTTTTCTATCACGGGATAATAACCTTCCGGAACGATCATCTCAAGGCCGAAGGTTTCTTTAACCGCATTGTAAGAATTGCTTTGGATCATACGACGATAGGCATTCTGTAAACGGATGTATTCCAACTGCAGGTACCTGTCATGAAACCCTTCTTTGTTGTCGTTCAGTATGCGGGAAATCTCTGCCGGGTTCGGGCCCTTAACAGTTACAACCAGCTGGGGGTAAGAATACACATCGCGGGTGATCTCAATGGTTGGTGATTCCAGTGTTTGATCCAGCTCTATTCTGAAAATATGACGGTGGGGTTCAAATACCTTGGTAAAATCATCACTCGGAATATGGATGACATCGAACATGGGCTCCCGCTGGGGCAGCATCGGTACTTCTGCCCGAAAAACCTGCCGGAAGGTTTCTCCCACTTCTCCGTCCCATAACCTGGGTTCCATGACGGCCAGGAGCTCTCCTGCTCGCCCTGAAGCAGAGGGTTTGCTGGGTCTTTCAACCGTGGTGCAGGCTGTGAAGCCCAGCACAGCGATCATCAGTATGGTAAATGAAGAAAGCCGTCTCTGTTTCTTTTTCTGGTTCATGGTTTGGGGGTTTTGGTTTTCCTGAAATAATGCAAAAAACATGCCGGGTGATTAAATGTCAGCGATTGCTGACACTGGTTTCCGGCGGTCTTACAATCAGTTGTTGTCCTGTATGTATTAATGTGCCTTCCAGGTTATTCCATTCTTTTAGCCGGGCCACGGAAATCCGGTACCTGCTGGCAATGAACCCGAGTGTTTCTCCGCTGCGAACCACGTGCACATTGGCATTATCTGAAGACGAACGGGGTGGTGCGGCTGGTGCCCTGACCACGATGCGCTGACCGGGACGTATCATTGTTCCACGGAGGTTATTTAGCTGCTGTATCTCCCTGATACTGGTGCTGTAACGCCGGGCAATACTTCCCAGCACATCCCCGCTTTGCACCACGTGAACGGTTGTTTCGGCCAGCTGGGCGGCCATTTCCTCCTGCCTGATTTGTTCGGGTGTCCTGTAATTGTAGATGGTGTCTTCATTTGCCAGGAATAATCCGGTGTATTCCCTCGGGAGGCTCAGCACATAGGGGTTTTCTGCATGGTATGGAATGATGTTCTGCCTGAATGCCGGGTTCAGGTAGCGCAGTTCGTCCAGTGAAATATCGAGCAATTTGCTGATATTTCTCAGGCTGAGTTCCTGCTTAACCTGTATGGTATCCACGTCAAGATAGGAGTATTTTGGCGGGATGGTGTAGAGGTTGTGGGCTTCGGCGTGCTCCATCACATAAGTGATCGCAATAAAGGCCGGCACATAGTTCCGGGTTTCCCGGGGCAAAAAATGACGAATACTCCAGAAGTCTTTCACGCCGCCTGCCCGGCGGATGGCCCGGTTCACATTTCCCGAACCTGCGTTATAGGCCGCGATCACGAGAGACCAGTCTTCGTAAATATCGTACAGATCGTTCAGGTGTTCACAAGCGGCGATGGTGGCCCGCCGGGGGTCAGCCCTGTCGTCCACATAGCTGTCCACTTCCAGCCCGTAAACACGGCCGGTGTGGTACATAAACTGCCACAGGCCCGTTGCCCCTACCCAGGATCTTGCTGTGGGATTGAGCGCTGATTCCACCACGGCCAGGTATTTCATTTCCAGCGGGATATTATGGCGGTCGAGCTGCTCTTCGAACATCGGGAAAAACAATTCACCAAGGCCCATCATCCGTTCGGTCTGTTCACTGCGGCGATTGGCATACAGGTCAATGAAAGGTTCGACCTGTGCGTTGTAAACGAATTCGAATGGGGACCTCGCATTCAGGGCATCCATACGGCGCTGGTAAACGGAGTCGGAAAAGGCCGGCACGAAATCAGGCGGGAAATTGTGTTTGCGGGGCTGTCCGGTATCTGCCCTTCGTTCTATGTTTTTAAAAACAGAGAGGGTGGCCAGGCTGTCGAGCATGGCCACGATGGGATCGTCCGGGGAGATCATCAACGTGTCTGCTGGTGGTTGTTCACCGTTTCCCGGCGGTGGTGGCAGAGTCCCATGCGCTGTGGGTGCCATCCCGTGTTCCGGTGCCAGTGGCTCCGCATTGTGGAGAAGTGCCACCTCGCGTTCCGGTGCCGGCGGCTCCATGTTTTGAGGTGGTTGTTCCTCTTGCTCTGGAAGAACCACCTTGCGTTCTGATGCCGGGGGCTCCGCGTTTTGGAGAAGTGCCACCCCGTTGTTGGCTGGTGCCGGTGAATTTTGCGCCATCACAGTGTTCAATGCAAAGCATATAACAAATACGACCCCGAAAAAACGATGTAGATTGCTGAGTTTATTCTTTTTTTTCATTACTGGATTTCTCCGCAGACTTTCCATCCTCTTCGTCTTCCTTTTGTGCGTTTTTAAACTCTTTCATTCCTCTCCCCAGTCCGCGCATCAGTTCAGGAATCTTCCGGCCGCCAAACAGCAGCAGGATAATCAGTACCAGGACGATAATTTCTGTTGGTCCGGGTGAAAATAATAGTACGTGGTTCATGTTTGTAAGGTTTGTCGGCGCTAATGCACCTCTGTTAGTAACGTGTGATCCTTTCGGAATCAGTTTGGGTTGGTGGCGCCTCCTGTGTTAGTAAAGGGGGACCCCTTCGGGGTCAAGCCAACCAGCAACTAACAACCATCCGGGCTGTTTCCCAAGCCATTGGCAGCTTTCCCATCACTTCGCCCATGAGAACCAACAACCAACAACTGGGTAACCCGTTTACCAGCCCGTTAGTCTTTACCGATCCCTCTGCCCATGAGAACCAGCAACCAAACTTCTACTACAAACCTACATGTTTTTTCCCAATCCTATAATCTTCCCGAAAAATTTTGTTTTTCTTCCGGGTTTGCTGCTGGTGGTTGGCTTAACTATTGCTGCCGGGCGATCCACGTGGTGGGGTTTTGCTTTTCATTTCCTTTCCAGATCTCAAGGTGGAGGGCTGTTCTGGCTTCCTGCTGGTTGGTTCCTACCACACCGAGTTCTTCCCTGGCGGATACTTCCTGGCCTTTGGTGACAAATACCTCCGACAGGTTTGAATATACGCTGAGGTATTCGCCGTGGCGTATGATGACTGCATAAACCCCGCCCGGCACAGAGATGACCCGTGAAACGGTGCCGTCAAAGATTGTCCTGGCATTGGCCCCTTCGGAGGTGCTGATGTCAATGCCGTTGTTGGAAATCCTGATGCCGGGCAACACGGGGTGAGACTGCTCACCGAAACTGCTGGTGATGACGCCCCGCTCCAGGGGCCAGGGCAACCGGCCCTTGTTGCTGGCAAAATTATCTGACAGCAGCTGTTCTTCCGGGGTCAGTGCAAACATGTCAGTGGTTTCACGTCCTTCGGCTTCTGCTTTATCTTGTGCCTGACGCCGCTCTTCTGCAATGATACGACGGATGGAGTTTTCCAGTTCCTGGGCCTGCTGTTGTTGCTCACGGAGTTGCTGACGCAGGGTATCTTCTTCTTGTTTAAGCTGGGATACGGTTTTTTCCTGCCGTGCCTGCTCCCTGGCAAGCTCGCTTACCTCCTCACGCTGGCGTGCCAGCAGGGTTTGCTGCCTTTCTCTTTCCTCTTCCATTTCCGTGATTTGCATGGCAATGGTTTCACGGGTTTCCTGGATTTTTTCTGCCTGCTGACGGCGATGACGTGCATATTGCTGCAAGTAACGCATCCGGAGATAAGCCTGATTAAAGTTGGATGAAGAGAAGATAAACATCAAACGCTGATAGGCATCCCGGTTGCGGGCAGCATGCCGCACCATTTGGGCATACGATTCTTTCAGCTCTTCCAGTTCATCTTCGAGCCGTGTCACGGAAACTGAAAGACTGTCGATGCGGCGATCGATATACCGGATCTCATCCTGAATGGTGGAAAGCAGTTCCCGTCGCCTTTCCATCTGGTTGTTCAGCATCACCAGTTCGTTGACGTTTGTTTCTGTCGTTTGCCGGGTCTCTTCCAGCAGCTGGTTGGTCATGCGGATTTCTTTCTCCAGGACCTCTTTGTTTTGTTCCAGTTCTTCACGGGTTTGGGCTCCTGCCTGCTGAAACAGCACACATATGAGAAATATTGCAGAAACGAAAGATCGGTATCCTGTCCTTTTATTCATTATCTCAATCTTTTACCCATTCTATCTCAACAGATCAAATCATTGTATTTTCCGGGGAACTCCAAAAACATTGCTGCATCAGTTGTTTAACGGGGTGTAACTGTCCGGCACAGAAAAAGAAATAGACTGGGGCTGGTTGATGGACGACCTGTTATATCTGACAGACAATTCCGAAAGTGTATTCCCTTCTGTGAGTGTGAGCACCAGTTCCTGCGGCAATTCCTGCCCTTCCAGCTCCTGGTGGCGGTTGTAGGTGGCGCGGATGCTGATGTTTGCCTGCTGGTCAAGCACATGATTTTCTTTGATTCTATAAGAAACAGGATCAAGCAGGATGTTTTGCTGGACTGAACCCCGCCTTTTTAGCAGCAACTGTTCTTGTTGCATCGATAACTCGTAATTTTCCTCAGGAGAACGGGAAAAATTATTGCCTACCAACAGGGCCTGCAGCATATTATAATCCATGCGCGTATTCAGCAGGGTGTTCAGGTAATCCACATCTCCCTCAAAATAAGTGCCTTCCATCCGGTTTACAAAATGGACGGAATCAGGGGTAACCAGCAGCCTCGCAAGCTCAATCCCCAGTATGGGGGCAACGGAGATATAGATGGCAGAATCTTTTTTGATGCGAATGTTGCCGCTGACACTGTAGTTACTGTCGTCAATATTGGCATTGCCGGAAAATCGGGTGGAGAAAAAATCAAACGTCGCTTCCTTTTCAGCCATGGAAGACATTGCTCTTGAGGCGTTGTGATCAATCACTTCGGGTTCCGGGCTAACTACTTCCTTTACAGGACCACAGGCGGCCATGGTTGCCACAACTATCAGCAGGATTAATCTGGATTGTTTCAATGCGATTCAGGTTTAACTTTATTCATACAACGTATGATCCTCGATTTTCTTATTAAGGAATTCGGAGCCACTGCCTTTTTCCTTTGCTTTTTCCCAGTACTCCAGTGCCTTATCCCTCTCTCCGAGCTGATAAAGTACGTCTCCGTAGTGTTCCAGGGTATCTGCCGAGGGCTCTTCCGCTGTTTCAATGGCTTTTTGGATCCACTCTTTGGCTTCTTCAAAATCACCCATCTGGTATTTTATCCATCCATAGGTGTCCTGAAAAGCCGGATTGTCGGGCTCGAAGCGGTTTGCCATCTCCGCCATCTGAAGCGCTTCGTCCAGCCTTTCTTTTCTTTCGGCCAGATGGAAGCTGTAGTTGTTCAGGGCTGTGGCATTCCGGGGGTTATGTTCAATAGCCCGTTCGTAATATTGATCAGATTGCTGATGATCCTTTAGCTGATAATAAGCATCGCCCAGCATGGTGAAAAAATCTTCCTTCAGGTCGTTGTCATCTACAATCAGGGCCAGGCCATATTCGAGCGAGGAAACCGCTTCTTCATAATTGCCAAGTTGCAGGTAGGCCAATCCGTTAAAAAAGAAAAGAATGGGTTGCTCCAGGAAATATTCCAGGGCTTCTTCTGAATGGTCGCGAAGGGCCTCATAATCTGAAAGCCTGAGGCTGATGCCCAGAATCTGTTCCCAGGCTCCAAGGCTGGAAGGATCCAGATCGGTTCCTTTAAGATACTGTGCTCTTGCGGTTTCATGCATCCCGTTCATATTCAGCATGTCGCCGAAGATGAAAAAGGCTTCGGGGTTTTCCGGGTGGGTGTCGGCAAGTATCTGCCCCAGTTCCATGGCCTGGTCCAGGTAGGTTTCCTTCTCACCGGCGGCCTGAAGATAGGTGTAAATGATCCGGGCTTTGTTTTCGATATCCAGTTCGCGTGACCGGAAGGCTACCCTCAGGTAGGAAAATGCTTCTTCGTGGTCTCCTTGCTGGTGGTAAAAGTCTGCATGTAACAAGTGAACAAGATGGTGATCCGGGGCGATTTCTTTCATCTGAACGAGCACCTCTTTGGCCTCTTCATGACGATCGGAATCCATATAAAGGTCAACCAGCAGTTCGTAAAAAAACAATTCTTCCGGAAACATTTTAATGTTTTTTTGGGCCTCTTCGATGGCTTCCTTCATCTTACCCTGTGTGATCAGGATTCGCTCTTTTTGCATGCTGGTTTCCCTGGATGGCCCCTGAAGGGATTCAATATGCTCAAGCACCTCAAGGGCTTTGTCATATTGTTCATCCCGGAGGTAAGCATTGAGCAGTTTCTCCCGGAGATCCAACTGTTCCGGGTGTTCGCGTGCCAGGGCTTCATGTATCTCAATGGCTTTTCCCTGTTCTTCTTTCAGCGTATAGACATCCGCCAGTACCATCTGGTAACGCATGTTTTGCGGATCCAGTGAGGTGGCGGTTTGTGCGTACTTCAGCGCATCTTCATACTCGCCGCTTTGCGCATGCAGTCTGGCCAGCTCATAATGGGCTGCATCGTTGGACGGGTCTTTCTGGATGGCATCGTGGTACAGGGTGATGGCCTTTGAGTTGTTGTCAAGCATTTTCTGGCGGCTGGCGTCAATGAGCAGGGCGGTGCTTTGCAGGCGATCCTGCTCCGATACCTCTTTGTTTGTTTCCTGCTTTTTTTCTTCCGGCGGATCGTCAGAAGCCACTTGTTCCCTGGCGGTACCGCAGCCAGTGATGAACACGGTAAAGGCAATGATAATTATCCGGTGTAGGTATTGCATGCTCGTTGTTTATTTGTTCCCCGTATGACCAAATCCTCCGTCGCCGCGCACCGTTTCACTCAGTGATTCGGCCGGTTTCAGCATGGCCCTTTCGTGGCGTGCGATGATCATTTGTGCGATCCGGTCTCCGTGTTGTATTTCGTAATCCTCATTGGAAAGGTTTACCATAATTACCCGGATCTCTCCCCTGTAGTCGGCATCGATGGTGCCCGGGGTGTTCAGCACCGTGATTCCCTTTTTGGCGGCAAGGCCACTGCGTGGTCTTACCTGGGCCTCGAAGCCGGCAGGCAGTTCGATGAATAGGCCTGTCCCGATCATACAGCGCTGAAGCGGTTGTAAAACAATGGGGGCCGGAATGTTTGCCCGGAGATCCATCCCGGCAGAAAAATCTGTCGCATATTCGGGAAGGGGGTTGTCAGACTGGTTTACGATCTTGATTTCCATAAGAAAAGCAGCTGAGTGTCTAAGTTACAGTTGGGTGCAAAGGTACTTAAAAAGAGTTGAAACACCGCAGGGAAACAGTGAGATGGGGTCGGCTTTGGATAACTACTCTTCGGTTCCTGCCAGTAACCGTTGGCCGGAGATCTCATCCATGAAAAGGATGTTTTCCAGCCTCCGCACGAATGGTGTGACGTCCCGGTTGGTGTTGGTGAGAATGATAAGGGTGGCATTGTCTTCCACATACCGCCGGAAGCTGGTGCGAAAGCCGTTCCAGCGACCCGGGTGGTATACCACTTTTTTGTCCAGGAAAGTTTGCAGCCGCCATCCCATCCCGTACCTCACGGGGTTATTGTTTGCCAGGCGGGTGTAGTCTGAGGCTTCTTTCCACCGGTGCTCCGGTAGCAATTCCCCGTTGTTGATCGCCCTCTCCCAGGTATAAAGGTCAATGATGTTGGAATAAATGCCTTTGTCGCCCATTACACCATCGTGATCCACGTCGGGGATCAGCAGGTGGGCTCTTCCCCAGCGCCGGAATCCGTATGCCCGGTCACTCCTGGCCTGTTTATGGCTGTGCAGGTCATAGGCAAAAGTGTTGGGCATGCCCAGCGGGTCGAAAATATGTTCCTTCAGAAAATCAGCATAGCTTTTCCCGGAAACCCTTTCTATGAGGAGGCCGAGGAAGGCATAACCGGTGTTGGAATACCCAAAGCGGGTTCCCGGCCGGAAATTCAGCCCGCTTTGATGGCGAACGAACAGCTCCAGCATGTCCTCGTTGTCAGGCGGCGTTTCCTGTTTCCAGTAACGCTCCACCAGGTACATATAATTGTGCAGGCCGGAGGTGTGGGTCAGGAGCATCCGGACGGTGATATCCTCATAGGGAAACTCCGGGATGTATGTTTTGACTGGATCGTCAATATTCAGCCTGCCTTTTTCCTGAAGAAGCAATACGGCGGCAGCGGTAAATGTCTTGCTGATGCTGGCAATCTGAAAGGGGGTTTCGGGATTCAGCGGGGTATTGTTGCGGAAGTCGGCAAAGCCGAAACTTCTGCTGAAAAGTATCGTTTCGTCCTTGGCCAGCAGTACTGTTCCGTTGAAGTTGTGCTGAAGCAGCAATTCGGTAATGGTATCCCGGTAAAACAGCAGGTCATCGTCCGAAAAGGCCGGGGCGATGGTGTCTTCCTCAAAGACCTTTTCTTTGGGCAGATCATAGGTGGCAAAATCAGACTGGGCAATGAAGGATACCATTCCCAGGCTTATGAGAAGGAAGACAAAATTGCCGGAAAAGCCTGGACGCAATCCTCTGCGCTTGAGAAATGTGAGAAAAGAAGTGAGTATCCTTTTGTAGGTATGGCGCATATAGTCACTATTGGCTATGCAAAAATACAAAAATTTATCTGAATGCATAAGATGGTGCGGGTGTCGCTTTCAGAAGTTCAGTAATACATCTCCCGGTTAGGATGATTTCCCGCCAATAAGACAACCTTACGTATGCCTGCAGGAAGCCATCCGGGAGGAATTCTCAGAAATTTTTGTAAAAGCTTTTGGATTTAAAAAAGAAAAGTTAATTTTGCACACCCAATCAAACGGGAAAATTCCTCCTTAGCTCAGTTGGTTAGAGCATCTGACTGTTAATCAGAGGGTCCTTGGT
>CAYXEH010000057.1:0-14952 GCA_964463915.1 uncultured Bacteroidales bacterium
TGCGACCCCTTCGGGGTCAAACCGTCAACCAGAGTGGCGTCAGCCACGATTAAAACCCACTCAGGTCCATGGTCACCGTGGGGATCAGCAGCAAAAAGCCGATAATAATAAGGATCAGGACCAGCGGCCCGGCCCATCTGACCCATTTTTGGTAAGGAATGCGCGCCACACCAAGCACGGCGATCAGCACGCCGGAAGTGGGAGTGATCAGGTTGGTGAAGCCATCCCCAAACTGGAAGGCCATCACGGCCGCCTGACGGGAAATACCGATCAGGTCACTGAAGGGCGCCATAATAGGCATGGTGATGGCGGCTTTGGCTGAACCACTGGGGATCACAATGTTGATGATGGTCTGGATCACATACATCACCCCCACCGAAGCCACGCTGCCAAACTGCCCCAGGGAGCGGGACAATCCATACAAGATACTGTCAATGATCCCGCCGTCTTCAAGCACCACAATAATGCCTCCTGCAAGCCCTACGATCAGGGCTGCAGACATAATGTCCTTCACCCCGTCCAGGAAAGAAAGCGCAATGTCATCGGCTGATTTATTCACCGCCATACCCGCGGCAATACCCATGGCCAGGAACAGGGTGGCGATCTCCATCACATACCAGCCGTATCCCATCACACCGACAATCAAAAACACAATGGTCATGGCCAGCAAAAGCAGGATGAAAAAGTGAACAGAACGCTTAAGCGTCAGCACGCCGGCCACCGCATAAATGGCCGTCACCACCGGAATAACCACCAGGGTAAAGGAAGAGGCGCCGATGGTAAGCGTGGTGGTCGGATGCAGAAAAGAAAAGATCCCCAGCACCAGCAATACCAGCCCATATACCATCCAGGCCATCCGGGGAGTATAATAGGTGATATTTTCCACCTCTCCCTTGTCTTTTTCCCGCCAATATTCATCTTCCTTGTACATAATGGAAGCCTGAGGCTTGCCCCGGATGCTGCTCACGTAGCGCAACACATAAGCGATCCCTGCTACATTGATTATCAGCCAGGAAAACAGGCGGTATTCGATCCCGGAAAAAAGTGGCAGGTCAGCCAGACCCTGTGCAATGCCGATCGTAAACGGATTCAGGACGGCACCTGCGAACCCCAGCATCGCCCCAACAAATACCATGGCCACCCCCGTCAGGCTGTCATAGCCCATGGAAATAGCCAGCGGGATCAGAATAATCACAAAGGCAATGGTCTCTTCGGCCATCCCGAAAATGGCCCCGAACACACTAAACAGCAGCATGATCATCACAATGATGAGATTGTCCACGCCGATGCGTTGCATCATGGGATTGTTTTCCAGTCTCCGGGCAAAATTCAGGAAAGACATAATCCCCACATCAATGGCCTTGGTCTGGTTCATGATCCAGAACGCCCCACCAATCATCAGGATAAAGACGATGATGTTCGACTGCCGAACAAAGCCGTTGAACAGGGCCGACAGCACCTGCCAGGTCTGCACCTGGCTTTCCATCTCATACTCAGGGGGTAAATCGTCCTCGTAATAAAAAGTCAGGGTGGTCTGCTCCTGACCATCGATTATTACGGTATCCTCCACGTATCTTCCCGGGGGAATGACCCAGGTCAGGATGGCCGCGAGGACAATGATTGAAAATACGATAACGTAGGTGTGGGGGACTTTCTTTAACATATCAAATTAGTTATTGGTTAGTCGTGGCTTCGCCACTCCGGTTAGCCGGGGGCTAACGCCCCCTCCGGTTTGCCGGCGCTGCGCGCCTCCAGCTGTTGCAATAATAACAACAATTTGGTTTCCCGCCACAAATTAACAGGACGGAAAACCTCTGATAACGAAAAAAATCGGTTTTTTGAAAATAACTTACCTTTACAATTCAAACAGGGCTGCGCCTTTGTGCACCGGGCTTTACCCACACGTGGGTTTCCGGGGCAAATCAATCAGGGCGCGCCAGCATGTTCACCTTGAGCCTCCGCCATACCGTATTGGCAGCAAGGCCCCGCAAAACCATGAACGATATGACTGATTTTACCCAGACACCGGCTATCAAGGATGAGGAAGTGGAAACCAGGCTGAAGGAGCTGCTTAAGATCCCTCCTGATTCACTGAACCTGTCCCAGACTTATTCTGACATCCTCGGGATGATCGACCTGACCACCCTGGAAGGTTCGGATACCACCCAGAAGGTGGTGGATCTGTGTGACCAGGCGAAGTCTTATGCTACCCTGCCCGACAAACTGCCCAACGTGGCGGCCGTGTGTGTCTATCCCACCCTGGTGGCCGATGCACGCAAGGCCCTTGAAAACACCGACATTAAAGTGGCTTCCGTGGCCGGGGCATTCCCCGCAGGACAATCTCCCCTTTTTGTCAAGATGACCGAAGTGCGTTATGCCATTGACGAGGGTGCCCAGGAAATTGACATGGTAATCTCCAGGGGAAAATTCCTGGAAGGGGAATATAACCTGGTGTATGACGAGATCGCTGCCATACTGGAGGTTTGCAAGGATGCCCACCTGAAGGTAATCCTGGAAACCGGGGAGTTAAAAACAGCCACCAATATCCGGCGTGCCAGCGAAATCGCCATGCAGGCCGGTGCCCATTTTATCAAGACATCCACAGGAAAAGTACAGCCGGCAGCCACTCCGCAGGCCATGCTGGTGATGCTGGACGCCATCAAAAACCACTACAAGAAGACAAACCGTATGGTGGGCATCAAACCCGCCGGTGGCATTGCCGACCCGGAAACAGCCCTGTCATATTACTGGCTGACCCGGGAAATACTCGGCAATAAGTGGCTCAAAAAGAAGCACCTGCGTTTTGGCGCCAGCCGGCTGGCCGGCGCCCTTACAGAGGCTATCCGCAGTGAAGAAACCGCCTGACAAGCTTCATGGTCTCTTCCCGGTTATGGCTGATCTCAGTACGCAGGTTCTCGTCCTGGTAGGCCTCCAGGTTATCGGCTACCCCATTGAGAAGCCGATCGGAAAACACCCCGTACTGACGGTACACATCCGCCCTGGAGCGCAGAAACGCTGCCGCTTTTACGCATGAATCAGGCAGGTGATCCAGCTGCTGCTGCTTCTTCTTGTGTTTTTCATCAAAAATATTGACATCTACATAGGTTTTCTCTGCCAGCTCAAGAGCTCCGGGCATCTCCAATCCGTGTCTTGCCCCGACACACAATCCGGCAATCAGCAGGTAAATATCAGCAGATCCATCGGGACATCGGAACTCAAAAGTCTGTTTTTCAGCCAGATCAAGGTCGACGGCATCTTCTTTAGGGTTCTCTTTCCGCACCATGTCACCGACACCAACCCATCCCAGGGGTACACGAACAAGGGTGGAACGGTTCCGTTCGCCCCAGCAAACATTGGTAGGTGCTTCCTGGTGGGGTACCAGACGGAAATAACTTGTGGGAATGGTATTGCCGAATGCTGATAAAGATGGTGCCAGATCGAGGATACCGGCGATAGACCGCCTCGCAACATCGCTGATGCGTCCTTGATCAAGTGTTACATTCTTCCCGTCTTTCATCATCCGCATGTGAATATGCATGCCGCTACCGGCTTTCCCTGCCGTGATCTTCGGGGCCAGACTGACAGTCACCCCATACTGGTAAGCCACCTCCCTGAGAATCCATTTGGCAATAATGAGCTGATCGGCTGCCTCCTCCACGCTGGTGGGCAGAAATTCAATCTCATTCTGCTCATATTCATGCTCCTCATCCGAAAAATTACCCACTTCCGAATGGGAATACTTGATCATGGCACCGGTCTGAGCCATGGCCCGCATGGCATCAATGCGAAGCTGCTCCCACTTCACAAAAGGCGCCGATTCGTGATAGGCACGCTGATCGTTGGCGCGGTAAAGCGGATCTTTCTCACTGATCACATAGTACTCGATCTCTCCCATTACTTCCATTCCATACCCGGTTTGTTCCAGCAGGGCCTGGTGTGCCTTCCGCATGATCTGCTCTGGGGCGCTTTCCAGGGGCATGCCGTCTTTGTCAAAATATGAACAGAGAATATCTACCGCCGGCACCTCGGAAAACGGGTTTAAAAAAGCCGTCCGCAAGCGGGGAACCACGTAAAGGTCAGAAGAGCCCGCTTCCAGAAAGGTGAAAAGGCTGCTGCCATCCACCCGCTCACCGGTAGACAGGATATTTTCCAGGTGTTCACGGTTCTGGATCACAAAATTCAATGCCTTCAGGCGACCATCTTCACCAACATAGCGGAAGTTGACCATCTCAACCTGGTTGTTTTCAATAAAACGGATAAGATCCGCCCTGGTAAAATCAGCCGGGGACTTCTTCAGAAAGCGCACCAGGGGATTGGGATTCAATGCAAATTGATTGTTACTCATAGAATATATTTTTTTGTGTTGATATGTTGAACGGAAAAACTATAGTAACAGGACAACCACCCGAAAAATGATTGCCCTGACATATTTTTTCAAAAAAGTGGGCCAAAATACTAAAAATCTGTCACTGGAAGCGCCAAAATATCAGGTATTTTTGTCCGGAAAATCCAATAAAGGCCCTGATAAGGCCGTTTCCTCTCAGGGATTGGACGCAGAATGCATCCATGGTATCCAAACAAAAAAGGGAGAATCAGCAGTGCTATGATTTCTGATCCGTATATGCCAGACGCAAGGAACATACCAGCACCGTGTTTTCAGCCTGGCCCTGACAGGGGTCCTTATCGCTCCCATTGCTTGTACGATGGCAGCACTGGCACTGACGGCCAGCAAGCAATCAGTGATCCCACAGTGAAAAGGCCAATGAAATGGCCATGGCCGCTACAACGGCCCCTGATGTGGATGATCATCCTCCTGCTGGGCACCACTTCCTGCAGCATTTCCCGTCGTGTACCCGAAGTCCGGCGCTGGACATCTGAAGAATACGGGCCATATGAAAGACAGCTGGACATGTCGCTGACCGGGTATGAAAACCCGGAACTGATCAAAACAGTGGCCGCCTGGAAAGGGACCCCTTACCAATTTGGAGGAACCACAAGGCAGGGAGCCGATTGTTCTGGTTTTGTATGGGCCGTTTACAGAGATGTTTACGGGAAAGACCTGCCACGTACCACCCGTGCGATGGACAATGAAAGCCGCAGGGTGAGGCGAAGGAATTTAAAGGAAGGTGATTTGGTGTTTTTCCGAACAAAAGGAATATTCGGGATCTCGCATGTGGGTATTTACCTGGGCAATGGTTATTTTGCCCACAGCAGTGCGTCAAAGGGGGTCATCGTCAGTAAACTGGACGAAAAATATTACGACCGCCGTTTCAGGCGCGGCGGTCGTATGAGGTAAAACATTAATAACGGCAACCGGGGGACAGAATCCCCCGGTCAGGCCGAAAAACTCCTTCTTTAGGAAACTTTGATCTCTTTGCTGAGACGAGCCTTATCCTGCCTGGGCACGCTGATATACAGAATACCTGCGTCATACCGGGCTTTGATGTTTTCCACATCGGCCGTTTTAGGAATTGAGAAAGAACGGGTGAATTCATCCATGTCAAATTCACGCTGCAGATACTCTCCTTCGGCTTTCTTTTCTTCCTCATCTTTCTCATAGATGACGGAAAGCACATCCTCTTCCATTTCCAGTTTGAAGTCTTCCTTCTTCATTCCGGGAACGGCCAGCTGGATTTCAAAACCTTCTTCTTTTTCAAGAATATTGGTTGCCGGAACACATCCGCAGTTTTTCTCAAAACCAGTATTGAAGTTCCGGTCAAGCATATTGTCAAGTACCTCTGACATGCTGGGTCGTCTTTGCCATTTAATGATAGTCATGGGTTTATCCTCCTTAAATTTTTGTGATTACTTTATTGTTTTGTCAGGACAATGGCAAAACCCGTACCTTTCAATCGTAAATAAAAAATCACGCCATTCTGGCTGGAAAACACCCTGCAAACAAGCATTCCGGGACCTGAATGCGGCCAAAATGGCATTTTATTGCAAAAAAGGCCAAAACAAATCGTCCAAATCATCAGAAATACGCATTATTTTCTTTATTTTTGGTGCAAGCTGGTTGATGCAAACAGGTACGCTGGATCCCCATCATAATTACATCAAACGATGCCATCAAGAAACGAGCTGCAAATCAAATTATTGGCTGATCCATTTGCTTACTATACCCTGATGTTAAATGACATCAGGAAAGCCAACAAATACATTTACCTTGAGATCTACCGCTTCCGGAGCGACCAGGTGGGCATCCGATTCCGCGATTACCTGGTCAGAAAATGCCAGGAAGGGGTAAAAGTGCGTTTGCTGATTGATTCCTGGGGGGCTTCTTCCAGTTATTCATTTTTCCATGAACTGGTGGATGCCGGCGGAGAACTGCGCTTTTTTAAGCGCCTGAAATTCAAATGGGATGCATTTGCCAAAAACCACCGGCGCGATCACCGGAAGATCATGGTCATTGACGATGAAATCACCTACATCGGCTCGGCCAATATCTCAGGCTATTCGCTGAACTGGCGGGAATCCATGTTCCGGATCAAGGGATCGATTGCCCCGAAGTTCAAACAGATCATTTCGGAAAACTTCAAAATTTACAACAAGTATTTTTATGACAAACAGGCACACACGCGCACCATTTTCTATAACGGACTGGAAATTCTCAGGGATGTGCCCTCACTGGCCCACCAGCCGGTAAAAAAGAAGTTTCTCGAACTGATCAACAAAGCCCGGAATGAGCTCATCATCGAAACGCCTTATTTCCTTCCGGGAAGCGCCATGCGAAAAGCCCTCGCCAATGCTTCGCAACGGGGAGTAAAAGTTTTTATTCACATCCCCCAAAAATCGGATGTGGGTCTCATGGATTTACTGACCTCCAAATACCTGGGTGAGCTGGCCCAGGAGGGGGTGAAATTCTTTTTCTTTAAACCCCAGAACCTGCATGCCAAATTATTCCTGGCCGACCGTAAACAATTCGTGATCGGTTCTTCCAATTTCGATTACCGGAGTCTGCGCTACCAGCACGAAATTTGCCTGGCAGGCTATCACAAGAGCCTGATCCGCCAAATGATCAACCACTTCAATGAGACACGAAAGGATTCCGAACCTTTTGATTATCCGAAATGGGATCACCGGCCGGCCATACAACGGTTTTTTGAATGGATCCTGGTTCCATTCAGGCATATGTTCTGACCATACCGCTTTGTTTTCCGGGAGTTAATGTGGAGGGGCTGCCGGCAGCCTGGCATGTTTGAATGCGGGCGGAAGGCCGTCGATACATGCACGCTTTTATCATCTGTGAGATATTTTTTTTACTTTTGGAGCAAAAACTAAAAACCAACCAACCATATGCTACGGAAGCTTTCTGAACTGCACGAAAAGGCACGAGGACACAGCCGGCGACGTCTTGTCCTTGCGGCTGCCCATGACGCCCACGCCATGGGCGCAGTCATCCATGCCCATCAAAATAAACTGATCGAAGGGATACTGATCGGGGATGAACCAAAGATCAACGACATCGCCAGCGAAAATAATTACGACCTCTCCCCTTTGACCGTCATCAATGAGCCTGACAATGCAGCAGCTGCGGCCAGGGCTGTGAAAATGGTCGGGACAAAAGAAGCTGACATCCTGATGAAAGGAAACCTGAGTACGGCCATTTTGCTGAAAGCCGTTCTCAACAAGGAATACGGGTTGCGCACCGGGGAGCAGATCTCCCACCTCGCCCTGTTCGAGCTGCCTGCTTATCACAAGCTGATCGGGCTCACCGATGCCGCCATGAACATCGCACCTGAGCTGGCCGAAAAGGTTTCCATTACCCGTAATGCCGTGGAATATTTCAGGAAACTGGGCATTGAAAAACCCAAGGTGGCCATGCTGAGCGCCGTGGAAACAGTCAATCCGGCCATGAAATCCAGCATGGAGGCCAGTGTCATTGCAAAAATGGGCGACCGTGGTCAGATCAAAAACTGCATCATTGACGGGCCCCTGGCCTTTGACAATGCCATCAGTAAAAAAAGCGCCGAACTGAAGTGCATAACAAGCCCTGTGGCCGGCGATGCCGACCTTTTGGTAGCTGACGACATCGACGTCGCCAACGGCCTTTACAAGGCCTTTATTTACTTTGCAGGGGCCAGGGGTGCCGCTGTCATTCTGGGTGCCGCCGCCCCCATCGTACTTACATCCCGCGCTGACAATGACGAAACCAAGCTAAACAGCATTGCCCTTGCAGCGGCTGTGAATGATGCAGACTGAGTTAAATACAGATGCAGTACAGGCAACTGCCCTGTAAAAAAGAATCCAACCATAAAAACCATAAAAGAATCCTTTCATGACTGAGAACCTTATATTGGCAATCAACCCCGGATCAACCTCCACCAAGATTGCCGTCTTCAACAATACCAAGGAAGTGTTTTTGAAAAACATCAAACACTCCTCCGAAGAGTTGGCTGAATTCAAGCAAATCACTGACCAGTACAGCTTCCGCAAGGAGATTATTTTAAATGAACTCAAAAGCGCCTCTTTTGATATCCGGCAAATTAAGGTTATTGTAGGACGGGGGGGGTTGGTAAAACCCATCGCTTCAGGGGTTTACAATGTCAATGACCACCTGGCCGAAGACCTGAAGATCGGGGTAATGGGCCAGCACGCCAGTAACCTGGGTGGCCTGATCGCCCGCGACATCGCCGGTACCATTCCGGATGCCAAAGCCTATATTGCCGACCCCGTGGTGGTTGATGAGCTGGAAGACATCGCCAGGGTATCCGGACATCCGGAGTTTGAGCGGGTATCCATTTTTCATGCCCTGAACCAGAAAGCCATCGCGCGTCAGCATGCCAAATCAGCAACCGACAAAAAATATGAGGAACTGAACCTGATCGTGGCCCACCTGGGCGGGGGAATCAGTGTAGGCGCCCATTGTAAAGGACGGGTCATTGACGTCAACCAGGCCCTTGACGGGGAAGGCCCTTTCTCACCGGAAAGAACCGGCACCTTGCCCGTGGGTGCACTGGCCAAACTATGTTTCAGCGGCAAATACACCCTGGAGGAGATCAAAAAGATGATCACCGGAAAAGGCGGTCTGGTGGCTTACCTGGGGACCAATGATGCTTATGCAGTAGAGAAACGTGCCCATGCAGGTGACGAACAAGCCGCCCTGGTACAGTCAGCCATGGCTTACCAGGTAGCCAAGGAGATCGGCGCCATGGGAACCGTGCTGAAAGGCGAAGTGGATGCCATCCTGCTCACAGGCGGTATAGCTTACGGCAAACCATTTACTTCAGCGGTATCAGAACGCGTACGGCACATCGCCCCCGTGTATGTATATCCCGGTGAAGATGAGATGCGCGCACTGGCCATGAACGGATTGATGGTCCTGAACGGGGAAACCGAGGCCAAAGATTATAGCTGATTAATGCCGGGATCGGGTTTTGGGCAGGCTGACCACAAAGATACTGCCTTCCCCTTCACGGGAAGTAAATGAGACATTCCCGTTAAAGCTCTCGATGATACTCTTTACCATGGAAAGCCCCAGGCCCATTCCCCTGGCCTTGGTGGTGAAATAAGGCGTAAAGATCTCCTGCTGTTGCTTATCAGGGATGCCTGAGCCGTAGTCCGTTATGGAGATGTGGTAATCTTCCTCCCCTACCTCGCAATCAACCCGGATACGGGCCTGTTCGTGTTTATCGTACGACTGGATCGCATTTTTGATCAGGTTATTGAACACCCTCAGCAGCTGATTCCGGTCGGCATACACCTGCATGGGCTCTCCCCCTTCAGGCATTTGAAGTGTGATGTCTACCTTTTCGAAATCCTTGTACATGTCCATTACCTCCGGAATGAATTCCCGCAAATTAATGTGTCCGTTCTTTCCCGCAGGCATCTGGGCAAAATCAGAGAATTCTTTCGCAATCACAGCCATGCTGTCAATCTGCTCAATCATGGTTTTGGAAAAACGCTCCAATCGTTCATCCCAGTCGGGCACTTTTTCTTTCCAGGCTTTTTCCAGGTACTGTACGCTGAGCTTCATGGGGGTCAGCGGGTTTTTGATCTCGTGGGCCACCTGCCGTGCCATTTCCCGCCAGGCCGTTTCCCGTTCACTTCTGGCAAGCAATTCAGCGCTCACGGCCAGCTCGTCGATCATCCGGTTGTACTCCCTGACCAGGCTGCCGATCTCATCTTCCCTGTCCCAGTGAATCTTTTCATTGGTCTTCCCGAGCTTTAGCCGGGCCAGGTTATTCCGGATCAACTGCAGCGGCCTCGTTACGTAATTGGACACGAAAAGGGCGACCACCACAGCCACAACAACCAGCAAAAGGTAAATGTTGATAAAAGCCACAAGGAAGTAAGACATTTCGTTACGCAGCTCACTCTCCCTGGCAAAGTAAGGAAGATTCAGGTAGCCGAGTTTCTCGTTATAACGATTGTACAGGGGGGCATACGCCGACAAATAATCCAGCTCTCCGATGTGTTCAAAGTGAATAAACTGACTCCTTTCCTCCTTCTTCATTTTGAGGTAGGCCAGGGAGTTCATTCTGCGTCCCACTATTCCCTCCTCAAAGATTTTCGGGCGGCTGGAAGCCAGTAATTCCCCGCCGGGATCATAGAGGTTAATATCCGTAAAGAAGATGTTGGAGTACTGCAGAAGGACGTCATACAGGTAAAACTCCATGTCAGGTTCAAGGTCTGATTCATCAGCGAGCACATACTCCAGCTCAATCAACACACTCTGGGCTTTTTCATTGAGAAAAGTCAGGTTTTTGTTCTCATACATATTATAAATAAACCAGGCCGAAGCCCCGCCGATAATGAGGGCAGAGATCAACAACATGATCACCATAGAGTATTGCAG
This sequence comes from uncultured Bacteroidales bacterium, assembly GCA_964463915.1. Taxonomy (GTDB): domain Bacteria; phylum Bacteroidota; class Bacteroidia; order Bacteroidales; family UBA7960; genus PUPG01. The sequence continues at coordinate 10,799 of CAYXEH010000057.1, forward strand.
TCGCCGGCGGAAATTAATTTTCAACAGCCGGGAGGGCTTTTTGCGGCTGATTAGCAGCCAAAACACTACCACGATGAAGAAAAAGGTGATGAACAGGTAGGAAAAAGGCGCGACAGATTCAAGGAAGGATCCTTTCGGGCGGCTGATGACCAACAGGGTTTCATCGTCTTTGCGATACATCAGATGAGAATAACCGTCAAAGGAAAATTCCACAAATTCATCCTTTTGGTCCTTGTCAAGGGAAACATCATACACAGCGGCATCCAAACTATAATGATACGTTCCGTATTCATTCACCAGGTTGCCTTCCTTGTAGGTGGCATAAGAGTAATTGATGAGGTCCCGGTTGATGTCAACTGCATCGTCAATCAGCAGATCAGGGAACCCCAAATCACGTGCAATGAATTTGGCATCAAACTCTATGTAAAGTTGATACTCCTCTTCATAATCCTCCCACATCCGAATGGGGATCTGAACAATATAACTGTTGGTGCCTGTGTTGTTGTCCAGGTAAATCAGGTGTTCACTGAGGGTCTGCTTCCCGAAAGAGCTAATATAGTCTTCAAAGAAGGCCCCGCATTCCACATCAATATTGTCCGGCTTAAGCAGAAGGGTGTCATCAGGATGACAGACTGTAACCTGCAAATCATATTTCTCCCAGAAATCATAAAAGTAGTGATACTGAAGATAGTTCTCAATTAACGGGTCATTGTAGGGATCTCTGAGTACCAGGCTTTGGAGTTGGTTGTCGTTGAACAGTGCATCCTCAATCTCCAGAAAAAGGAATTCAGCGATGGGATCCTGCTCTGAAGCAAGCTGAAGCACCAGATTCTTCCTTTTTTCAATGTCTTTTTCCGTGTTGAAGCGGTCCAGGGCAAAAGTTGAGATCAGGCTGAAAAGAAAGACCGAGATAATGAGGGCGGCAAAATTCTTTTCCGGGGTATTGTTTTTCCGGTCAATCTCAAAAACCAACACTGCAGCGATGGCCAGCGACCACAAAATAGGTGCTGCCCCTGAAGTAAGCCAGGTAAGTCCGATCAATACGCCAAAAGAGATGGCACACAAAGCCCAGAACTGCCTGTGGCTTTCCAGAAGCCCGATAATCACCCGGCAAAGGACGACACTCAGAAAGAAAAATGAAAAGAATATGAGCCCGATGATAAGGAAACCCACCAGGCTGTAAACATCTAAGTTAAATATAAAATTAACGTCCAGGTTCAGGTGTGAATTGGTTACCAGCCCTTCAATCAGGTAAAGCGACAGACCGCAGATCAGATAGATGATGAGAAACAGCCCGAATCCAAGTCCGCGTGACAACCATGGATTTCGGGGAGGTTTGATATTGAACCCCCTCAGATTATGGTATAAGAAATAGGCAATGATGGTGACCAAAGCCACATGCAGGAACAGGTCTCCCAGGGAAGGCAGGATTTCGGAGGTGGCGTAAAGTTCAGGGGAAAACAATACCCCTTCATAAAAGGCCGCAGGAAACTGCAGTTGAAAGGTGATGAATCGTATCAGAAAAATTACAGCGGTAAAACCGCCCACAGCCAGGGTTTTTTTCCCGATTCGGAACATCCTGGTAAAATACCGGAAAGAAAAGAAAACAAAGGCCATCAGGGCAAATGTGCCAAAGAGGGCAGATATGAAATGCAGCAATCCCATAGGTTGGGTAAGCACCTCTTCCCTTCTCAGGACCAGGGAAAACAGGTAATTACCCTCCCGGTCAACGATCTGGTAGCCTTCATCGGGCCTGTCACTGAGGAAAAATTTTTTTTCAAGGGAAGGCAGATCGTGATGAAACTGGTTCACCAGGTACTCATTCTGATACTTAAAATCCTGTTTTACGGTGTAATAGACTACATACTGCCGAAGCACATGAACGTCTTCGCTGTGATCCGTTTCCTCTATGGGGTTAACCTCGTCCTGAGAAATTGTACGATAATAATACCATCCGTTGGCTTTCCGGGCCATGCCGTTTTCAGCCTCCGGTGGTGCACGGCTCTCCAACGGTAGGGCATTGTGAGACCAAAAAACCGGCTGACCATCCTCAAAAATGACAAAAACCAATCCATCGCGCCGGTAAATATTCGTAAGTTGCTCCAGGTATTGAGGATCATGCAGAACCTCTCCGTCTGTCTCGCTGCATGTGTTGACAAAATCCTTCAAATGGTGTTCAACCCATTCTTCCTGCTGGATCATGGCCCCCTGAAAACCTTCCACATACTGCTCGCTTTCCGTGGTTACATGACGAAGCCGAAACAATCCCACACTTGCGAACAGGATCAGCAATACTATAAGTAAATGCTTGATATATATTAAATTAGCAGATTTTGACATACAATTCAGATGGCATTCAATAACTCTGTGGCAGCAGGCAAACTTATGGCCGGGGCTATCTTTGCGGCGGGTTACACGACACACCAGAATAAAAAAATCACCCAGGATGCAAATGTTTGCCAGGATACCAGTTCATCCCTTTACAACTGTGCGATGAATCCCGGTGGTGCGCCGGGGTTAACAGTTTAGGGTTACAAAGCGCACCAGGCAAAAAAATGGTCAAACCAATAAAAACCAGACATTAAAATAACCCGGACAGGGCTAAACATAACAATAACCACCAACGGCTAATTTACACAAATTTATAATGTTACACACCTTATATCCATATATGATCAACGCTCACAAAAGGTGTACCAAAATCCAGGTTGAAGGCCCTCTCCCAGATAATCGGAACCGTACATACTGCCGGAGAAATGACATACCTCCCTGATTAAGAGCATATTGACAACAAAGAATCAGGTAATTGATTCCCCTGGGGCAGTTGCCGGCAAACATAATCTTAAAATGTCTGCCTGGAACCGATGAAGGTCACAATCCCGGGATGAGGGCAATGCAAAATGAAGGCGTTTTTCTGCCACGGTGAACCTATTTCCTGAACACAAATATTTGGCTGGACCATGGGGATGTGCCGATCATCGCTTTCAGGTTAGACCAGCACCCTCTTGCCCCGGCATTCAAAACAGGGATAACCGCCGGGCCTCTTGTTTTCTTTTCGGGCCTTCTTTCTTTCTGCTTATTTTGCTCACTCAACAAGGCAATATACCAGGCATCAAAAGGCAAAGGTTTCATTTCCTTGAAGTGGAAGCCTGCATCTCTTCCTGCTCGCTTGAGCGTGGCCGGGGTAAAATGTAAAAGGTGTCGGGGAAGATCCCAGGCGGCCCAGTATTTACCGTATAACTTAGCATCCTTACTATTTGCCATGGGTGCTGCCAGTACAAGAACACCTCCTGGCTTAAGCAAACGGTAGAAATCAATTAATTTTTTCTTAAAATCATGCAGATGCTCAACGACATGCCAAAGCGTGATGGCATGAAAGGACTGATCAGCAAAGGAGTCCATTTCATACTCTGAACCAATCACACGGATTCCCTGTTGGGCGGCCACTTCCCTTGCAGAAGGATCCGGCTCAAACCCAATGGCATTTATTCCCTCCTTCATCGCCGAATACACAAAAGATCCGGTACCACACCCATAGTCCAGAACCATATATTTGACAGGAGAAATGACATTCTCATGTTGATTGCCAGGTTGTTCATGTGGTTTACTAATCGGCTCAGAAGGGTAATTTTGCGAAATCCCGGAAAGTCCCATTCCAAAAACTTGATTGAGATGCTTACTAAGCAAGCGTAGTTTTTGTTTAAGCATCAGCTGTTTAACCCCCATATAAACCTTATCTTGCAGACTTTCAGGGCTTACTGCATGTGAGATGTATTCATCGGATTGATAAAAATCAGACATTTCATCAGCTGTGGGCCTTGGATTTGTGAATAAAAAACCACAGCCGCCACATTGATGCACGCTATACATTTCCTGGGAAACCAGGTAGTCACGGGACACCACATGAACCTCAAAAGGACCAGATGCCCCACACAATGGACAACTTTTCAATGATTCCATAAAATAATAAAAAATGTTCCACGTGGAACATTAAAAAAATCTATCATTAAAACACCAATGGCCTCAAGAGTTTCCAAAACAAGGCCACAATTCTTCCCACAAAGATATAAAGATTAGTGTCATTATTAAGAAATCGGTTATCATCAAATACGTGGTAACCGTCTCTAACGAAATATTAAATCCCTACAAAAAAC
>CAYXEH010000058.1:0-12204 GCA_964463915.1 uncultured Bacteroidales bacterium
CTGGCCGGAATCTTACCCCCGCCTTCTTTGCAGGAAGCATTGGAAACGACGAAGATCCACAGTGTGGCGGGAACGCTCACCGGGAACACTTCACTGTTGGCCGAGCGCCCATTTCGCAGCCCGCATCACACCATCAGCTACGCGGCCCTGGCCGGTGGCGGTTCTTTTCCCCAGCCGGGTGAGATCTCACTGGCACATAACGGGGTGTTGTTTCTGGATGAACTGCCCGAGTTCAAGCGTTCCGTGCTGGAGGTGTTGCGCCAACCCCTGGAAGACAGGGTGATGACGGTGAATCGTTCCCGGTTTTCTGTGGAATACCCGGCCGGTTTCATGCTGGTGGCAGCCATGAATCCTTGTCCGTGCGGGTACTACAATCATCCGGAAAAAGATTGTGTGTGCGCTCCGGGCCTGGTACAAAAGTACCTCCAGCGTATTTCCGGCCCCTTGCTGGACCGTATTGACATGCACATTGAAGTGACACCGGTTCCTTTTAAATCGCTTAATCAGCCCGGGACGGAGGAGAAAAGCCGGGCTATCCGACAACGGGTGATCCGGGCCAGGGAGATCCAGGCAACACGTTTTGCAGGTCAGGATGGCATTCATTGCAATGCACATATGACGCCCGCACAGGTTCGTAAAGTATGCAGGATCACTCAGGCAGGGTCGCTGCTGCTGAAAACCGCCATGGAGAAACTGGATCTCTCCGCACGTGTCTATGAACGGATTCTTAAAGTTTCCAGGACCATTGCCGATCTGGAAGGGCAGGCGGATATTAAACCGGAGCATCTGGCCGAAGCCATTCACTATCGCAGTCTCGACAGAGAGAACTGGGGGGTGGGTTGATAAGCATACGCCACGGTTTGTCATTCGGGATTTCCGGTCCTGATTTTTTTCTAACGTCTGGGCGGTTATTGTTCAACCGGCTCCACGGCGATCATTTGTCCAGCTTGTCTTTCAATGTTTTAAAGCCCCCTCCCAGCACCTCATTGGCTTCCAGCACGGTCATAAAGGCATTGGGGTCAATGTCGTGGATGTAATCCTGCAATAGGACCACCTCCCGTCTGGTTACCGTGGTGAATATGATCTTGTGCAGTTTGCCCTCAAACATTCCCTCGCCGGATATAAAGGAGCCTCTGCGACCCATATCCTTCGTGAGCTTTTGTTTGATCAGTTCATGTTGTTCACTTATAATGAAAAGTGTTTTGTCGTACCTGGGTCCCTGCAATATTACGTCTACGGTACGTCCATATACGAAGATCAGTATCCAGGAATAGAGCGGGATCTTCCAGTCGCCAAATACCACCAGGCCGAGCATGACCACCACGGAGTCGATAATGATCATGATCTGTCCCACCGGCATACTGCTGTATTTTCCCAGAATTGTGGCCAGCACATCAGATCCCCCCGTTGAAGCTCTGGATCTGAAAATAAAACCCACGCCGGCCCCCACAAGTACACCACCGAATACCGAGGAGAGCAATGCATCATCTTCTACCAGGGGTTCCAGCCCGGAAAAATAGCTTCCGAGATCCACAAATACTGAGGTCAGTACCAGCGCAGTTAGCGTTTTCATCCCGTAACGTGGCCCCAGCAGCTTCAGCACTACAAAAAACAACACAATATTGAATGCCAGGGCTGTCATCCCAACAGGCAAGCCGAGGCTGTGATGAAGCACGATGGATATCCCGTAAATGCCACCGGGAAGAATGCGGTAGGGAACAACGAAATATATATAACCGATGGCGATCAACGCTGCACCGAGCACAATCATTCCGTAAGCAACAAACCATCTTTTACTCAATGGTTTTTCTTTACTGATATAAGCTGTCATAGATCCTGTGTTGAATGGGGCCTAATATTCTGATGATCAACGATCCGGGGAATATTCGAATCCTGTGGGTTTTAAGCGGCAAAAGAACGCATTTTCTATGAATAAAAATACGAAACCTGAAAAACTGTTGCATATTTCTTATTTTTGTTCATAGTGTGATGATTTCCATGCACTGACCATTAAATCAGCCAATAATCCTAAAAATTTTATATCTATGAGTAAAGTCCTGATAATCGGTGCCGGCGGAGTCGGCAATGTGGTTGCACGAAAATGTGCTTCTTTACCAGAAGTGTTTTCTGATATTATGCTGGCCAGCCGGACGCTGGAAAAATGTGAACAGATTGCCAGGGACATTGGAGGCGACCGGGTGAGGACAGCGCGGGTGGATGCCGATAACGTACCTGAACTGGTCAGCCTGATCAACAAATTCAAGCCCGATCTGGTGATCAACGTGGCTTTGCCCTATCAGGACCTCACCATCATGGATGCCTGCCTGGAAACAAGAACCCATTACCTGGATACGGCGAATTATGAACCCCGGGATGTGGCCAAATTCGAATACAGCTGGCAGTGGGCCTACCAGGATCGTTTTAAAGAAGCCGGGATTACGGCTGTGCTGGGCTGTGGTTTCGACCCGGGAGTAACCGGGGTGTTTACTGCCTATGCCGCCAGACATTATTTTGATGAGATCCATACCCTGGATATTGTGGACTGCAATGCCGGTGACCACGGAAAGGCCTTTGCCACCAACTTCAATCCGGAGATCAATATCCGGGAAATTACGCAGAATGGCCGTTATTGGGAAAACGGAAAATGGGTGGAGACCAAGCCCCTGGAAATTCACCGACCCATTAAATATCCTGAGATTGGCAAGAGGGAATCTTATTTGCTATACCATGAGGAGTTGGAATCCCTTGCAAAAAACTTTCCTTCACTGAAACGTGCACGATTCTGGATGACTTTCGGTGAGCAATACATCACCTACCTGAATGTGCTGAAGGATGTGGGAATGACCGATATCAAACCCATCAACTTTAAAGGCATGGATATTGTGCCGCTGGAGTTTCTGAAAGCGGTGCTGCCTGAACCTTCCAGCCTGGGTGAGGGTTATAAGGGGCAGACTTCCATAGGTTGCCAGATCCGCGGTATAAAGGACGGTAAGGAACGGACCTATTATGTATGGAACAACTGTGACCATGCTGCCGCCTATCGTGATGCGAAAGCCCAGGCGGTCAGTTATACCACCGGGGTGCCTGCCATGATCGGAGCCATGATGGTGCTGACCGGCAAATGGACAGGCCAGGGGGTGTTTAATGTAGAGGAATTTGACCCGGATCCTTTTATGGAACAGCTTCCCAAACAAGGGCTCCCCTGGCATGAAAAGGTTGATGAGCCCTTGCCGGTGGAAGAAGCCGGAGAATAAATTGTTTCGGGGGGAAGTCACTCATGTGTGGCTGATCCCAAATACCCTGGTGCCATGCATACCTTTGATGAGATCCCTTCCCCCTGTTTTGTGCTGGAGGAGGAAGCACTGAAAGTGAACCTGGAGATCCTGAACCTGGTGCAACAGGAAGCTGGTGTAGATATCATCTGCGCCCTGAAAGGCTATGCCATGTGGAGTACGTTTCCGCTGATCAGGCAGTACCTGCGCGGGGCCACGGCCAGTTCGCTGAATGAAGCCAGGCTGATCCATGAAGAGATGGGTACACAGGCCCACAGTTATGCGCCGGTGTTTTATGAGGATGAACTGGATGAGATCCTGCTTTACAGCAGCCACATTACCTTTAACTCTCTGACCCAGTTTAATTACTTTATTGACCGGGTCAGGTCCTTTCGCAAACCTGTCAGTGCCGGGTTGCGGATCAACCCGGAATATGGTGAGGTGGAAACCGATCTGTATAACCCGGCAATCCCCGGTTCGAGGCTGGGGATTACCAGGGATCAGCTGGGGGCGCATTTGCCGGAAGGGATAGATGGGTTGCACTTTCACGTTCTGTGTGAAAATGACAGCTATGTGCTGGAACGTACCCTGGAAAAGGTGGAAGAGAAATTTGCTCCCCTGATCCGTCAGGCAAAATGGTTCAATATGGGAGGCGGACACCACATTACGCGAAAGGATTATGAGGTGGGGCACCTGGTCAGGCTGCTAAGCGATTTTAAACAAAGATATCCCAATCTGGAAAAAGTGATCCTGGAACCCGGGGAAGCTGTTGGCTGGCAAACCGGTTACCTGGTGTCTACTGTACAGGATATCGTGTACAACAAGGGCATCCGTATTGCCATGCTGGATGTGAGCTTTTCCGCCCACATGCCCGATTGCCTGGAGATGCCCTATAAGCCTCATATTTTGGGTGCCTCCGATGCTGTTGAAGGGAAGCCGGTGTACCGTATGGGTGGTTCAAGCTGCCTGGCGGGAGACTTCATGGGCATGGGAGATTACAGTTTTGAGAAGGAGCTGGAAGTGGGAGATAAAGTAGTGTTCGATGACATGATCCATTATACCATGGTCAAGACGACGTTCTTCAACGGGGTAAAACACCCCTCCATCGGTATCAGGCATGCCGATGGTCATTTCACCCTGCTCAGGCAATTTGGTTATGAAGATTACAAAGGAAAGCTGTCCTGACGCATATTGGCGCCGCCGGTCCATTTACCCGGATGAACATTTGTTACGGGCTGGCCACATTCGAATGCTGGCCCTCATGGTTGTGGGTGTGGCCTTCTTTCGGTCATTCTTTGCCGTATGAATATCTCTCGGGCTTTTCGGAATTTTTGCCTTTTCTTTGCTGGCGAAAATACGACCAGAGCCATCCGCCAAAAAAACCCAATAAGAAGATGATCAGAAACACCAGGAATCCGTAGCCCTCCAGTCTTAGCCCCAGGAAGTTAAACCGGACAAGGCCCCTGTTTTGAAAGATAAAGATCAGAAGGATTACGGCAATCAAAATGTTGATCACCCAGAACATGATGTGGTTTTTTTTCTCTTCCATGGCAGCGCTTTTTTCATTATTACCAAAAATAACTAATTTTAACCGATCCTGAAAGGATACTTCACACTGTGCATCTAAGAAAAAATCTATTTATGAAATTATTGAATTCTGTATTGTTTGTTGTCCTGGCCCTGGCAGGACAGACCCTGACGGCCCAGGTGGTATTTGATCTGTCTGAAGAGGCTGTAATATCGCGGATGAAGGAAGATGTATACGTCCTTTCTTCGGAAGAAATGGAGGGAAGGGAAGGCGGAACGGAAGGCGAACGGAAAGCCGCCGCATACATCATGGAGCGTATGCGGGAGATCGGGTTGGAGCCGCTTTTCGGTGACGATTATTACCAGGATTTTACTTTTTCCGGAGAATGGATCTGGGGAGAGGACAATTATTTTTCTTACCTGGATCACATATTTGTGCATGGGGATGATTACTATGCCTTTCCCGGTGCTGAAACCGGGGAAGTAAGCGGATCGTTTGTACATGTGGGGTATGGCCTGACCGGCCTGGAAGGTGTTGACGGGTATGAAAACTATTGTGATTATGCCCTTCACGGAGACATTGAGGGCAAGGTCTTTGTTATGGAGGTTTTTGTGCCCGAGGCCCTGGATTCACTGATGGATGCTGCGCCCTTCCAGATTTTGCAGCAGAAGGTTTCCGTTGCAAAAGACAGGGGAGCTGCCGGGGTTATTTTCGTCAACACCAAGTCTTCCAGGGATGATCCCCCGTTGAACCTTCGTGTGCCGGCGGATTTGTTTGATCTGCCCTTGGTCTTCGCGGAAGATCATGTGTTGCATGCCCTGATGAGTGATCAGTCGGGCAGTATTGATCTGGAAGTGGATGTATATCGTGAAGAATTGGCCAGTATGAATGTGGCGGGTTATATCGATAACGGGGCACCCCATACCGTGGTTGTAGGAGGTCATTACGATCATGTGGGATGGGGGGGGAGTGGCTCCCGCAGTCCCGGTGTGCGGGCCATTCATTACGGTGCAGATGACAACGCAAGCGGAACGGCAGGAGTGCTGGAAGCAGCCAGGTATGTCGCTGGCAGCGATCTTTCCAATCATAATTACCTGTTCATTGCATTTGGTGCGGAGGAAAAGGGATTGATCGGCAGCCGGCATTTTGCCGGCAGTGATGCCTATGACATGGAAAGGGTCAATTATATGCTCAACCTGGATATGATCGGGCGGCTGAAAGAGGAGACCCTGACGCTGATCGGCACCGGTTCATCTCCCTCCTGGGATGAGTTGATTGACCGTTATACCCCTGAAGGGATGACGGTCCGGAAAAACCCGGATGGTAGTGGAGGGTCAGATCATACCTCTTTTTATGTGAAAGACATTCCGGTATTGTTTTTCTTTACGGGGATTCATGATGATTATCACCGGCCGGAAGATACGCCCGAAAAAGTGAATTATGAAGGGATGGCAAAGGTTGTATCTTTTGCCCTTGATATGATGGCTGAGCTTGACCAGCGCAATGACCGGCTGGCTTTTTCTTCTACTTCATCCGGGGATGCCACCCCTTCACGCATGGAAGGTGTGACCCTGGGTTTAATGCCTGATCATGGCTACGGTGGAAAGGGGTTAAAGGTTCTGGCGGTTTCAGATGACAGGCCCGCTCAGAAGGCGGGCATTGAGAACGGGGATGTGATCGTACAGATCAACGACATGGAGATCCTGGAAATACAAACCTATATGGAAGCCCTGGGTACGCTCAGTGAAGGCGACATAGTAACCGTGGTGGTAAATCGCGGAGATGAGCAGCATAGTTTGGAAGTGGAATTGTGACAGTAACGGAGTTCATTCCCTAAAAACAGGTATTATGCAAAAAGTAAAGGTCGGCGTGATTGGTGCCGGCAGCTGGGCAACGGCCATCGTGAAAATATTGCTCAACAGTGTGGATAATGTGTATTGGTGGGTGCGTGAACCGGAAATTGCCGAACACCTCCGTGAATATGGGAACAATCCCCGCTACCTGAGCTCGGTGGGATTCGATATGCAAAGGGTGAAGGTCTTTCATGATCTGAATGAAGTGTTGGGCCAGGTTGACATCCCGGTTTTCTGTGTTCCTTCAGCCTATCTGTCTTCTGCCCTTGAAGGAATTGATCCTTCTTTGCTTAAAGGAAAGCCCCTGGTAAGTGCCATTAAAGGGATTATTCCCGGGAAAAACCTGATCATTGCCGATTATTTCCATAAGTATTTCGAGGTGCCTTATAACCAACTGGTGGTGATAAGCGGGCCCAGCCATGCCGAAGAGGTGGCCCAGGAAAAACTTACTTACCTGACCGTGGCTTCGCAGGATCGTGTCAATGCGGCTGCCGTGAGTGGGTTATTTGCCTGCCGGTTTATCAAGACCTCACTTTCGGATGATATCTTCGGAACAGAGTATGCCCCGGTTTTGAAAAACATCATTGCCATCGCCAGCGGTATTTGCAGCGGCCTTGGTTACGGGGATAATTTCCAGGCAGTGCTTATCAGCAATGCCCTTCAGGAGATTAATCGGTTTTTGGAAGCCGTAAAACCCAACCACCGCGACATTAAAAAGTCCGTGTATCTCGGTGATTTGCTGGTGACCTGCTACAGTCAGTTCAGCCGCAACAGGCGCTACGGTCATATGCTCGCCCGGGGATACAGCCCTCAATATGCCCAAATGGAAATGAATATGGTGGTGGAAGGATATTATGCCACCAAATGCATCAAAGAGATCAACGGAAATTATGCGGTGGAAATGCCGGTTTTGGATGCAGTATTTGACATCCTTTATAACAATGCCAGGCCATCTGAAGCCATCCGGCAACTGGAAGACCGGTTGTCGTAAAAATTCAGGGCCGCATTCAATTACGGCCCTGAACCCGGTATCTTATCTGAACTCCATGGTATTTTTGCTGGTGATCTTTTCACAGTAATGGCATTTGAGCCTGATCTCCTCCTTGTCTGTGACAGTGAAGTGGGCCCTGACCTCTTCATGGTTGGTTACGCAATTCGGATTGAAACACCTGACAATGTCATTGATCTTGTCCGGGATTTCCACCACGGTCTTCCTTGCCACCTGGAAGTCACGGATCTCAATGATGCTGGCATGCGGGGCCACCAGGGCGATCTTGTTCAACTCTTCCGGTGCAAAATACTTATTACTCACCTTGATGATCCCCTTGGTGCCGTATTTCTTGCTCTCCAGGTTGGTGGCGAACATCACCATATTTTCAAAATCTTCCAGGTTTAAAATGCGGATGACCTGGAACATGGCCGGTGCAGGAATATGGTCAATAACGGTTCCGTTTTGTATGGCCGATACTTTGAGCTCCTTTACTTTTTTATTATTCATCGCTGCTTTTTTAAAAAGTGGTCAAATCGTTTGTGCTTATTTAATGCCCAGTATTAATGCCATCAGGGCCTGACGGACAAATACACCATTAAGTGCCTGTTCGAAATAATAAGCCTTGGGGCTTTCGTCCACACTGGTGTGTATCTCATTGACCCTGGGCAGCGGGTGCATAACACGGAAATTATCCCTGGTATCCCCGAGCATATCAGCATGCAGGATATAAGAGTTTTTGATCCTCTCATATTCCAGCGGGTCGCTAAAACGTTCCTTCTGGATGCGGGTCATATACAATACATCCGATGCAGGGAGCACATCCTCCAGTTCCGTATACTGGTGGTAGGTCAGGTTCTTTTCTTTAATGTGCATCTTCACAGCCCGGGGTAATTTCAGTTCTACCGGGGAAACCAGATGGAAAGTGGTATTGAAATTGCAGAGTGCAATTACCAGGGAATGTACTGTGCGTCCGTACTTCAGGTCACCTACCAGGGCTACATCCAGGTTGTCAAGGGTACCCTGGGTTTGCCGGATACTGTAAAGGTCAAGCAGGGTTTGTGTGGGATGCTGGTTGGCACCGTCTCCGGCATTGATAATTGGGACGGGAGAGATCTCTGAAGCAAAGCGGGCGCTTCCCTCGATGGGGTTACGCATCACGATCAGGTCGGAATAATTGGCCACCGTGAGGATGGTGTCGCGCAGCGATTCTCCTTTCTTGACACTTGTATTGGAGGCTTCAGAGAAGCCGACAATTTTGGACCCCAGCCTGCTTGCAGCACTTTCAAAACTGAGTCGTGTCCGGGTGGAGGGCTCGAAGAACAGGGAGGCCACCACATAGTCTTCCATGATCTTCTGGACAGGATTTTTTTCAAACTCCTGTGCCAGGTCAAGGATGCGCAGCTGTTCCTCTTTGGTGTAGTCGTTAATGGATACCAGGCTTTTGTGTTTCATTTGTGTTGGATTTGTGCGTGATAAATGATTAAAGTTAAAAAAAGGGCAAAAAAAAGGGGGCCGAAGCCCCCGAATAAATTATTTACAACCGCAGTCGCTGCGTGTCAGGTCTTTGTCTTTCAAAAAATCGCATATCAATCCGCATAAATTGGGCTTGCCGATTTCCTGTAACTCGTATTCAACTTTCACAACGGGTTTATCTATTTTTACGATTCTTGACAAGTCGATGGGGGTGGCAATAACAACAGTATCGCAGTCGGTATTGCGAATAGTGGCTTCCAGATCTTTGATTTGCTGGGATCCATAGCCCATGGCCGGAAGCAGGGTGCCGATTTCGGGATAAATATTGAACGTTTCCTGCAACCTTCCCACGGCAAATGGTCGGGGGTCTACCAGTTCGGCCGCCCCGAATTTTTGTGCTGCGACCGTTCCCGCGCCGATCTTCATATGACCGTGTGTCAGGGTAGGACCATCCTCCACAACCAAAACCTTCTTGCCTTTAATCAGCTCGGGCTTATCAACTGTCAGTGGCGATGCGCCGTCCACCACAATTGCCCCGGGGTTAACCTTTGCAATATTATTGCGGACAATTTGTATGTTTTCCGGACTGGCACTGTCTATTTTATTGATCACTACAATATCAGCCATGCGTAATGTGGTCTCTCCGGGATAGAAATTGAGCTCATGGCCGGGCCGGTGAGGATCCACCACTGTTACCATGAGATCTGGCTTGTAGAAGGGAAAATCATTATTCCCGCCATCCCATAATATAAGATCTGCCTCTTTCTCTGCTTCATCCAAAATGGCCCCGTAGTCAACGCCAGAGTAAATTACATTGCCGCGTACCACATGTGGTTCATATTCCTCCATCTCTTCAATGGTGCATTTATGTTTTTCCAAATCGTCAATGGTGGCATAGCGTTGCACTTTCTGTGCTACGAGATCTCCGTAAGGCATGGGGTGGCGTATGGCCACAACTTTGATCCCATGCTCCATCAAAATTTCAATTATACGCCTGGAAGTCTGACTTTTTCCGCAACCAGTCCGGGTGGCTCCGACAGCGATCAGCGGTTTATTGCTTTTGATCATGGTCTCTTTGGGGCCCATCAGCAAAAAGTCGGCTCCGGCTGTATTCACGATTGAGGCCACTGCCATTACTTCCTGATAGGATACATCACTATATGAAAATGCACAGACATCTACCTCCAGTTTTTTAATTAATGAGGGCAGTTCTGCCTGGGTGTGGATCGGGATTCCTTCAGGGTAATTTTCGCCGGCCAGCTCAGTGGGGTACTTCCTCCCGTCAATATCAGGGATCTGGGCAGCGGTGAAAGCTACGACATTGTAATTATCGTTTCCACGGAAGTAGGTGTTGAAGTTGTGGAAATCCCTGCCTGCGGCACCGATAATGATTACATTTTTCTTGTTGTTTTGCATACGGATGTGTTTTGGGTTTTTACAAAAATACGTCTTTCTTTTTTTTACGCAACTTTTTTCTGCCTTCATATTTTAGAATATTCTTCCGGGCTTTATAATGGTGTGCCGGGAAATGCCTTGATGCATAAGCGCATAGATTTATTTGTTGGATTATTCTTGCCCGGGGTTTTTATATTCTGCAAAATTTTGAATTGGTCGAAAATATTGTCATTTTTGCAGGTGAGAGCTTTTATTTATTCCGGTAATTTATGGAGTGGTGTTTTCTTCTAACTATTACATCAGTAGTTGCAGTGTGCGTCCACCGGGAGGTATATATTTTTATATGATATGAAAATAATTACAGACCCGCAATTACGCCGGGAAATATTCGATACCTATTTCGCCTATTACGAGGCCTATGCCAATCGCCGGTGGAGGGAAATGACCACTTTTTTTTCAGATGCCATTACCATGTTTGGTACCGGGATTGATGAGGTCAGTCATGCGGGTCATACAACGCTTGCCAACCTACGCAGGGAGTTTTCCCAGGCTCCCGAACCCATCACTTATCAGGTGAAAAGCAAGGAGGTGTATACCTTGTCGGAAGGTGTAGTTCTTCTGATGCTTACCATGGATGTTACTTTGCAGAATAAAGTACAGGAGGTGGTTTGTCCTGATAACAGGACAACCGCGGTGATGGTTAAAGAGTCGGAAGGTTGGAAACTGGCTCACGGGCACTGGTCTCAGCCGGATAAGGATATTGGTCCGGGGGAATGCGTACCTTACCGGCTGCTGCTTGACCGCAGCCGCCAGCTTGAGGAAAAGGTCGTACAGCGTACCCGGGAAATCTGTACTCAAAGAGATGAACTCAAGCGCCTGAATGAAACCAAGAATAAATTGTTTTCAGTGATTGCCCATGACTTGAAGAGCCCCTTTAATAGTATCATTGGGTTTTCAGAATTCCTGATGAAGAATCTGGAAGAATTCCCTCCGGACAGGATCAGGGAAATGCTGGACATTATTCATCAGCAGTCAAAATCCACCCATTCATTGCTGGAGCATTTGCTTGAGTGGGCCCGGTCGCAGACTGAATCCATTACCTTTCGCCCCGAGACCATCCATTTTCGTGCATTGCTCCGGAAAGTGATGACCTCACTGGAGGCTCCGGCCAGAGATAAAGAGATCAATTTCCGGTGTGAGATAGATGAAAATATCCGCGTTAAAGCGGACAAATCCATGTTGCAGATCATTCTTCGGAATTTACTGCACAATGCCATCAAGTTCTCCTATACCGGAGGAGAGATCCGTTGCAGGGCCTCCCTCCGGGGAGGGAATGTGATCATCTCCATTGCGGATGACGGGGTTGGTATGGACAACAGCAGCCGGGAGAAAGTCCAGAATGGTGTGCAATGCGAGATAACTACCGGCACAGCCAATGAAAATGGCACCGGGCTGGGACTGATTCTGTGCCGTGAGTACATTGCCCGCCACGGCAGCCGGTTATCTGTTGACAGTGAGCCGGGGAAGGGGAGTTGTTTTTCTTTTACTCTCCCGGTAAGCCGTCCATAACTTTTTTTGCCCAGTTCGCCGACTCTACGTCTTCAATGAGTAATTGCCGGTGATCATATTGGATACTGTCGGTACGCATGATATACAGGTCTTGACGGGAACCTGGAATATTCCTGCTGTTGA
>CAYXEH010000058.1:12304-14580 GCA_964463915.1 uncultured Bacteroidales bacterium
CCGGTGCCGTCATGGTTAATGACGTACAGCCTGTTGTAGGAGGAAAACACCAGTTGTTCTCCGTTGGGCAGCCAGGAGAAACCGACCCCCTTGTTGTAATACCCCCCTGTTGGAATATTGGTTACTTTCCTGATTCCCGAACCATCCGGATTCATAGTAAAGAGTTGGGGTGTTATATCACGGGTGGACAGGAAAGCCACACGGGTCTGCTGTGCATTCGCGACAGGTTGCCAGTTGTGATGACTCCCGTGGGTCAGCTGTATACTTTCCTCATATTCCATGTCTCTGATAAAAAGCTGGGATACGCCTTCCATGCGTTTTGCATACAGGATATAGTCGTCGGGGAATTCCCGGGTGGTAAAAGTACGCATTTCGGTGTTCCTTTCTCCTGCAGGGTTCTTTGCCATCAGCTGCCAAAGGTAGGATGTGCTGTATTTTAAGCCGGTTACCAGGGCAAAGGTATCGGTGATGTCTTCCAGAACCATTTCTTCCTCTGATCCTGCCTCAAAAAGACGCAGGGTATACGAGACAGAGTCTGTTTCCTGGGTCATTTTCCAGCTGAAGGTAACATTCACCGACACATCCTTTTCTTTGAGCCCGGGATAGAAATTGGTTGAGAAACGAGGCAGATCCTGGTCGGTGAATCGCTCGCTAAGCTTGATCATAACCGGTGTGGTGGCGTTCATACTGACATTTATGGGTAGACTGGAAGAGAAATAGTCTTTTTTCTTGGCGATTACGTTGTATTCGCCTATTTCCACATCCTCCAGAATGAATTTCCCCGCACTGTCTGTCATGACAATATGTGACGGCGGATTGGTTGTAATCTCGGCCTTGTGGATAGGTGTCAGATCCCGCTCGTTTACCACCTCTCCTTCGATGGTGCCATTTCCTTTGAAATCAATTTTTTCTTCGGAGCAGCGGGCGGTGACCAAGACGATCAGTAAGAGGGTAATTATGCGAAATAATGGTAAGTGTTTCACGGTGTTATTTTTTTTAATGGTACAATCAGACTTGCTTCATTTTTTTGGGAAACGATTCTCATGTTAAAAAAAGTAGAACCGGTAACCCAGAGAGAGTGACCATATCCGGTCATTATAGCGGCCATGAGAAAGGCCATCGATGTTGTCATCCAGCAATTGCTGCACCGAGATCCCCATAAAAAGGCCGCTTCTTTCCCCCCTGAGCCATTCATATCCGGCCCCAAGTGTTACGAAAGGGATAGATCGGTCTAGCATGTGGTCAAGGCGATAGTCATTGGTATGGTACATCAACCCACCACCTGCTGTGAGGTAAGGACTCCCCTGGACATGCCGGTTGAGTAGCCGGTATTTGGCTTTTACATCAGCAAAAAGAATATTGGAATGGAAAATTTCCTTTGCTTCCACCCGACCTGCACCCATTGACAGGTTCAGGGAAAGCGGCCGGCCCTGCATGACGCCGAGGGAAAAGCTGGCCCCGGGCATTGCCCTTGACCTGTCGTAGTCTCCATCATATAGGTTCATGGAGGTACGGATAGCGACAGATGCCCTCTTACGAATGTCCTCTTTCGTAAGGAATCCAAAGTAATCGGTCTGGTAATTGGCTTCTTTTTCTTCCTGGTAGGCTTTGATGGACGGGTGATCCAGGTCTTTTTCATCGGCGACTGTCCATAAACCGTCAAGGATCCCCTCAATGATCAATGCGTACACCGCTTTGTCAATAGCCCCCTGGACCGCCAGGTGGGAGGGCTCATTGAAGGTATAGCCGGCTTCCGCCTCCAGCAGCTGTTTCAGAGAAACAAAGCGGAAGAGCCCGGCACTGACTTTTTGGGAAAGAATGGTCTTGGAGGTATGCACAGTTTTGAGGATGCGGCCGTTGCTGGTAGAGACCGCGCGGAGGTAGATGGTTACATTATTTTCACGGTATTCGCCCGAGGCCCCGGCGCCGAAGTATCTCAGGCCTGCCCCCCCGGTTACCAGGTTAGATTCGTAGGAGATGATCCCACCCTCCAGTGTGATCCCCCCGAAAAGCAATGGTGGCATTACAACGCCAGGCTGCTGGTTTCCTCTTTCAACCTCATATTGTTCCCGGCTTGATCGGATGATGCGTCTTTCGTTCAGCAGATTCGACAGCCCCTCTCTTTCAATTGTTGTAAACCAGCCGGATTCTTCCAGAGATTTTAACATTACAGATGTAGCACCTTGTGTGACAGCAGTTGACCAGCTTGCACCTGATTCAGAAGGCTTGTATTGTCCCGTTTGGTCACGGAACTGGTATACTGCAGCCACAATTTT
>CAYXEH010000059.1:0-14497 GCA_964463915.1 uncultured Bacteroidales bacterium
GAATCGTTGTGTTAGCCTCAATCAATTTGGTCATCACACCACCCATGGTTTCAATACCCAATGAAAGGGGAGTCACGTCAAGCAACAGTACATCCTTGATCTCACCTGTAAGTACACCTCCCTGGATGGCGGCACCAATGGCAACCACCTCATCAGGATTCACCCCTTTGGAAGGCTTCCTGCCAAAGAACTTCTCCACTACCTGCTGAATGGCCGGAATACGGGTAGATCCTCCTACAAGAATTACCTCGTCAATGTCGGAGGATTGTAGTCCTGCTTCTTTCAGTGCAGTTTTACAGGGCTCCAGCGTGGCCTGGATCAGTTTATCGCTCAGTTTCTCAAAGTGGCTCCGTGTCAGTGTACGCACCAGGTGTTTCGGGATTCCGTCAACCGGCATAATATAAGGAAGATTGATCTCTGTGGATGTGGCACTGGAGAGCTCTACCTTGGCTTTCTCTGCAGCTTCTTTCAGTCTTTGCAGCGCCATGGAATCTTTTCTAAGGTCAATGCCCTCATCTTTTTTAAATTCTTCGGCCAGCCAGTTGATAATAACATCGTCAAAGTCGTCACCACCCAGGTGGGTGTCACCGTTGGTGGATTTCACTTCGAATACACCGTCACCCAGTTCCAGGATAGAGATGTCAAAGGTCCCGCCACCGAGGTCAAATACCGCCACACGGATATCCCTGTCCTTTTTGTCGAGACCGTAGGCGAGAGAGGCTGCTGTCGGCTCATTAATAATACGACGCACCTTCAACCCGGAGATCTCCCCGGCTTCCTTGGTGGCCTGACGTTGCTGGTCATTGAAATAGGCAGGTACCGTAATTACTGCTTCGGATACTTCCTGTCCAAGGTAGTCTTCCGCGGTCTTCTTCATTTTCTGAAGAACCATGGCGGAGATTTCCTGCGGGGTATAATTCCGGTCGTCTATTTTAACCCGTGGGGTGTTGTTGTCTCCTTTTTCGACCTTGTAGGTTACACGTTCCCGTTCTTTTACAGAGGTGTCAAAAGTTTCCCCCATAAAACGTTTGATCGAGTAAATCGTTTTTTCAGGGTTAATGATGGCCTGCCGTTTGGCGGGATCACCTATTTTTCTTTCACCGTTTTCTGTAAATGCAACAATCGAAGGAGTTGTGCGGCGCCCTTCGCTGTTCGGGATTACTACCGGCTCGTTGCCTTCCATTACGGAAACGCATGAGTTGGTTGTTCCCAGGTCAATACCAATAATTTTGCTCATTGTTTATTCCTTTTTTATTTATTTAGTCAATTTGATTGATTCTCACATTGTCTTTTCAATGATTGTGCCATTAAGCCGAAAAGCCCTTATTTTGAAAATATGACACCCTCCTGTACATTTGTTGTAGGGTATTTGGCAGAAAAATGACAAAAAGGCAGGTTTTAGAAGCGGGCAATGAGCTTCAGGTTGATCAGCCTGGAGGTAAGATAATTCGGAATGGCAAATTGTTGGTTCTGCACATCCCTGATCCAGGTATAAGAAATGGTATTATTGATTTCCAGCAGGTTAAAAACTTCAGCGGTAAGCCATACCGATTCCAGATGGCCCCACGGGCCTGATTGCCGGTTGGTGTTGCTGCCGATTAGTTCCTTGGAAAACCCGATGTCGACCCGCTGATAGGAAGGCATCCGTCCGATGTTCCGCTGCTTATCGCGTTGCGGGGCCCAGAATGGCAGGCCTGTTCCGTAGAAAAAGCCCAGTTGCACCTGGTAACTTGGGTTACGGGGAAGGAAATCCTGAAAAAACAGACTGAAGCTGAATCGTTGATCTGTTGGCCTGGGTATATAGCCGGCCGGTTGCCTCTCACCCTCTTCATTGGTCGAATAGGCGCCCTCAATATTTTCCCTGGTTTGCATCAGTGACATACTTGCCCAGGATTCAATGCCTGGTACAAACTCTCCATTGATATGCATATCCATACCCGTGGCATATCCCCGGGAGCTGTTGTCAGCGTAATAACGTATCCTGACATTGTCAACCTCGTAAGGAATCAGGTGGTTCATTAATTTGTAATAAGCCTCGGTGGTGTATCGGAAGGGCCTGCCCCAGGCGGTAAAGTGATAGGTGGATCCCATGACAAAATGGATGGATTCCTGGGCCCGTATATCCTTATTGAGCTGTCCTTCCATGTTCCGGAGTTCACGATAAAAAGGGGGCTGGTGGTAATAGCCGGCCGATCCCCTGAACGACCATTTTGGTGCCCAGATCGGTTTATACAACAGGGTAGATCTCGGGCTTACCACCCATTGCCCGTTCAGGTCCCAGTAGTGTGTCCTTATTCCGGCAGTCCATTCAAAACGTCCGTGGGGTCGTTGAAATTCAGAAGTGTTCTGCAGATATGCCGTCATCCTGTTTGATCGTGCGTGGATACTTGTATGGAGTGTATCCTGCAGCCATATTTCATTTGGCGGGTGTTGGGGCAATGAATATCCGGCTGAGTCCACAAGGCTCCATTCATTCATCCTGTCGTATATGTCTTCGTGACGAAAACTTGCACCCCAGCGAAAATCGATCCCCCCGGGATTCCAACGGCCTTTGACCCCGGTGGTCCAGACGATGGCGTTGAGGTAGTTGCGGGCATGATTCAGGAAGGTTCCCACGCCGATCGGATCTCCAACCGGTTGTCCGAAATTGTCCCTGCCCATATCCGTTTCCACACGATGGAGCCAGTATTGTCCCATCACATCAAAATGTTCATGTTCGTCTGACTGAAAGACACTTGTGATGAGTTGCATTTCGGTGTCAGGATGGGGGGTGTATTCAAGTGAAAGGGCACCGGTAGTGGTATTGAACAGGTTAACCTCCCTGCCGTCAAAATGGACGGTGAATTCACGGACTTCTGAAACGGTGCCGAAACGTGTCCGCCTGACATCGGGCTCGAAACGAAAACGGTTGTTGTTATAATTTCCCAGCAGGCTCAGTAACCATTGATCAGAGAATCGATACCGTATAAGGCCCTGTATGTCGGAAAATGCGGGCTGGTAATCACCCTGGGCATCCAGGGTTCCCAGCAGGTACTGGTTGGATTTATACCTTACGCCCAGCAGGTAAGAAAGAGATTGGTTGCCTGATGCCCCTTCCAGGTGTAATGCCCCTTCCAGGAGGCTGAGCGAGAAGGATCCCCCGAACTCTTCCGGTGTCCGGTAGGTGATGTCCAGAACTGAGGCCATTTTATCTCCGTATTCAGCATTAAAACCCCCGGCAGAAAACTCGATGGATGAGACCAGATCGGGGTTCAGGAAGCTCAGACCTTCATGTTGTCCGGATCTTACCAGAAACGGCCGGTGGACTTCGATGCCGTTCACATATACCAGGTTCTCATCATAATTACCTCCTCTTACCGAATACTGTGCAGATAGTTCTGTGGTGGTTGACACGCCTGGCAAGGTCTGGATAAGAGATTCCACGCCTGCACCAGGACCGGGCAGCGTGGTGGCCAGCCTGGGGTTCAGCCGGGTGATGTCTCCTGAAAGTACCTGGCTGTCAGTAATTTCAATATTGGGGAGATCGGTCATTAAAGGCTCCAGTACGATCTCAAGCTGGCGGGTTTCGCCGGGCCCAAGAAATAATTGAACCGATTGTGCCTGATATCCAATATAGGAGATATCCAGAACGATGGAATCGTTGGCCGGCACTCTCAGGGAAAAGTCCCCGTCTTCGCCGGTGCTGGTTCCGGTGGATTCTCCCCGAAGCGACAGGTTGACATAGCTTAACGTTTGGCCGTCAGTATTTCTGACATATCCTTCAATGGTGGCCTGCTGGCCATGAAGTGCTAAAGGGAGGATTAAAAGAAGGGTAAACCCGAAAAAGAATCGCAACAAACGCATGGAGTCAATACATTGTTCTCAGCCATCGCTCTTCGGGGATTCCGTTTTTATGGGTGGCTGTACCATTATATAACCTATGGGGATGGAAATTATTGTCTTTATCATCAATTAATCGCTGCGCCGGAATTTACCCTCACGCCAGGCCTCAATGAACTGCGCCCAGGCCAGGGGGTCAAAAATCCGCATGGGAGGTCTTTGGCCGGCATAATAGAGTTGGCTGGTGTGTTGCTGAACTTGGCTTCGGAAATTCATACGTCCGTCCATGGGCATTTCCTCAAACCTTTCCCGCATCTCTGCGTGGGCCAGGTTCCGCATGGCGCGGTCATAGTCATCGGAAGGTACTTCGGTATGAATAAACGCATGCCTGAACTGCTCCCGGGTCGGCCATGGGTAAACAACCGTTTCGGGTAGCTGGATGGTGTCTTCAGTCATGATCTGTACGGCTGAGTATCTTGTTTGGGAAAGGGTATCCGGAACCACGTAGTAGGCATCCATGTACCCCACGGAGGTAAAACGAAGGGTGTCATTTTCAAAAACAGGGATGGAAAAAAAACCATAATAATCGGTGGTTGTACCCCTGCTCGTATTCTTTACCCACACGGAGGTATAGGGGAGGGGCTTCAGGCTGTCTCCGGTCAGGACCAGCCCGGAGAATTGGACGACCCGCCTGTCTGAGGACTGTGCAGAAAGATCCCCCTTTGGCACAAACAGGTAACCGGCCAATAAGAACACAAATAGTATGAGGCTCAGATTCCGAGACATAATCATCCCAAATTTTGGATAAATGTATAAATAATCGGGCATATCAGAAAATCCAAAGTCGCTTTAGGGTTTCAATTATAATAGTTTAACAATACTACGATCTGTTAAATTACCTGCCTTAGGGCAACAAAAAAGCTGTTACACGATCCGTGCAACAGCTTCTTTATAGGGTTTTCAGAAAAACCTTACTTAACAAAACCTTTTTTGCGGGCTTCCTGTAAACAGGCATAAATCCCCTTTTTGTTGATTGTGCGAATCCCTTTTGTGGAAACTTTCAGGGTAACCCAGCGATTCTCTTCCGGGACAAAAAATTTCTTTTCCTGGATGTTGGGATAAAACCACCTGTTGGTTTTTACGTTTGAGTGGGATACCTTGTGTCCTGTAATGGGCCTCTTTCCGGTTATCTGACAAATACGTGACATATCTGAAAATATTTTGATGACAAATGAACGCCTTTTTTAAGGAGTGCAAAGTACGGTATTTTTTTATTGACGTACAAGTATTTTTTTTAAAATCTCCCCTCATGTAATTATTTCTGCGGATCCCTATCTATTATGCTGACGGCTCACAAGGGTAAACCCCAGGATCAGGATCAGCCCCGCAAGACCTGAGATAAGCACAGGCAGGACCTGGGGGTCCTGCCCGTAAATTTCGGCGTACATCCCCGGGGAAATGCTTTGTTCCAGCAGGGGGATTTCTTCTCCCAGGCTATCAATATGTGTTTCAAGTGTTTTTTTCCATGGCCACAGTTTGTTGAGCGATCCTGCCATGAATCCGGCCAGCAGTGCAAGTGTGGAGTTGGGATGTTTTTTGAACAGCCAGCCGATCACATTGGAGAAAGCCACCACTCCTGCAATTCCGCCAACGGCAAAAACTGCAATTACTTTCAGGTTGAGCTCAACCAATGCATTGAGCATAAACTCATATTTTCCGAGAAAAATGAGGATGAAAGCACCGGAGAGCCCCGGCAGTATCATTGCACAAAAAGCAATACTGCCGGCAATGAAAATAAACCAGAGTTGTTCCGGTGTGGTGGCAGGTGTGGCAATGGTAAAGTAATAGGCAATAAAGCCCCCTAAAAGGAAAAAGACCAGGCCGCGGAGGTTATACCGCTCCATGCGAAGGACTACATAGATGGCGCTTCCGGTGATCAGCCCGAAAAAAAATGACCAGACCATCATGGGATGATTGGCCAGCAGCCATGATACTGCTTTGGCCAGTGAAAAAATGCTGATAAGAACACCGGTAATAACGGCCAGCAGGAAATTACCGTTAATTTGTTTCCAGGCAGCAGCAATACCTTCTTTGCGGAGGGTGGTCACCAATCGCGGGTTGAAGGATTTTATACTGAATATTAACTCTTTGTAGATGCCGGTGATCAGCGCGATGGTTCCGCCTGACATGCCGGGTACCACATCCACGGCTCCCATGGCCATGCCCCTGAGGATCAGTAACAGGTAAGCTCCGGTAGTTCGACTCATGGATTCAGCGCTTACGTTCGTTGAAATAATCAGGAAGGAAATTGAAGAATGTATCTCCCCTCAGCCCGAGTCGAAGGGTTTCCAGTGCGGCAATTTCGTCAGGTGCTATATTTCCCAGGTTCACATTGGTACCCAGCAGCTGAATAAACCATTTTTGCTGGTGTTTGGCCGGAGCCTCCCAGATTACTTTTTCCCCGGGCACCCGTGTAACGATCTCCTGGATCAATGCTTCATCGGCACACCCGTCTTTTCCGTAAATGCCGACCGTGCCACTTTCACGTGCCTCGCCGATCACGAAACTGCTGCCTGCTTCCAGCTCTTTGTTCATGGCTTCCACCCAGTCGCCTGCAGCCATAACCACCTCATTGGTTTTGGCCCCTACCTCCGATACTACTGTGTAGTCTTCGGCCAGCTTCCGGATAATACGGCATTTCTCCTCCTGGCTTATCCGGATACACCCGTCGGAAATCTCTACGGCGTCACATCCGAGTTCTTCAATGTATTCGAGGTATTCATCAAGCTGGTCACGAACCAGAAAGGCTTCGAACAATGTACCCCCCACATAGACTTTGATGTCATGCTCACGGTAAAGCCATGCTTTGTCTTTTACTTGCCGGCATACCAGCGAAGTGCCGAATCCGAGCTTGATGAAATCAATGAGGTGCCCTGATGTTTCTACCAGGTCCTGGGCCTGACGGAGTCCCAGTCCTTTGTCCATTATCATGGTGACGCCCGAGTGCCTGGGCTTTTCTTTTCTTTCGGGTAAAAGCTTGATCATAGTAAAGAAGGTTTAGTATTATGTGGCGGGAGATGTGATTAACCGCAGAGGTTACCTGCCGCATCAGTAAAATCAGGGTGTTCGCAAAGCTTAGGGAAGCGCTTCATCAGCAGGGACAGGCCATTTGGGTCAATATGATGGGCCTCCTCCAGGCAAACGCTGCCTTCTTGTGTTTTGCCACGGGCAAAAAGCAGTGCTGCCGTCAGGTAGAGCAGCCCATTCTTGCCCGGAAGAGTTTCCATGGCTCTTTCCGTAACTCTGCCTGCTGCGGCTGTATCACCTGTTTTTATCAGTGCCTCTGCATATTCCAGCCAGGTTTCTTCATCGTTTGCTTCAATACCCACGGCCATTTCGTATGCAGCGCATCCTTTGTCGTATTCATCATTCAAAAAGTGCGTACTCCCTAAAAGACAGAGGTAACTTATGTTTTCAGGGTCTATTTTCAGGGCCTTTTCCAGGTAATTAACAGCCCTGGCCGTTTGCCCGGTTTCCATTTCGCATATGGATATGCCTACCCATGCATCGGCCAGTTCAGGATCAATTTTGGTGCATTTCAGGTAGTAATTTCTGGCTTCGTGAAAATCCTCCAGTTTTTCATGGCACTCACCGATGTAGTAGAATTTCATGGCATCGGTTTCCTCTTCGGCCATGGATTCCCTGTAAGCGGCAATGGCTTCGGTGTGCCTGTTAAGGAGACTGAGGGTATAGCCTTTGTGGAACCATGAATGCTCATGATCCTGATCAATGGCCAGAGAGTATTCCAGGGCATCAAGGGCTTTTTCATAAAGTCCGGCATTGATGTATGAAACCCCCAGGTTAAACCAGGCCTCTGTGCTGTAAGGATTTCTGTCTATTAACCGCCTGAAGAAGGAGATCCCTTCCTCTGTGAGGGAAAGCAAATCAAAACAGTAGGCAGCCTCGTAAATGGCCAGATCGTTATCGGGGTTGATCTTCAGGGCCTTGTCCAGGTATTCAATGGTTTTGTCAAAATTGCCCATGTTCTCATACTCGAAAGCAATGTTGCAATAAACGAAATCTGGCTCATCCGCCCCATAAACGGCTTTATTATACTCTTCGATGGCTTTTTCATAGTTCATCATCTGTGAGTAAATTGCCCCCTTGGTAAGGAAAATATCATGATTGGTAGGGTCAAGGGTTTCTACTGTGGTCAGCAGTTCCAGGGCGTGATTCTCTTTGTTGAAGGATGCCAGCAGTTGGGCCTTTTTCAGCATGAGCGGGATGGATGATGGATGCACTGAACCTGCGAGGTTGGCAACCTGCAATGCCTGATTATATTCCCCGTTCAGGAGGTAGTGCTCTATGATCTCCTCAAAGTCATCCACGTCAAAGTAAATGGACGAATCCCTGCCGGTGAGGTCTTCATACTTTTTTACCTGCCAGGGGGTGTTAAACAGATCTTCCGTTTCTTTTTTCATAGTGCAATGGCCGACGACAATAAATTGTGCGCACGCGGTGTATCGCGACAGGATTCTCCCACCACTGCAAAGGTAAGAAAAAACAAAGAACGGGGAACAGGTATTTTATCTGTGAGAATAGGAGAATAATTGGTAATTTTGCACAAAAATTACGGACGGATATGTTTGAAAATCTTAATGATAAGTTAGATAAGGCGTTTAAGGTGATCAAGGGTCAGGGCCACATTACAGAGGTCAATGTGGCTGAATCTCTGAAGGATGTACGCCGTGCCCTGGTGGATGCCGATGTCAACTATAAAATTGCCAAGAATTTTACTGAACGGATCAAGGAAAAGGCCATGGGCCGCGATGTGCTGACTTCGGTTTCTCCCGGTCAGCTCATGGTTAAAGTGGTTCATGAGGAACTTACTGAGCTGATGGGCGAAACCCATGAGGAGATTGACCTGAAGGGCAATCCGGCCATTGTATTGGTTGCTGGGCTGCAGGGGAGTGGTAAAACAACCTTTTCAGCCAAACTGGCCAACTACCTGAAAGGGAAAAAAAGCAAAAAGGTACTGCTGACAGCCGGTGACGTTTACCGGCCTGCTGCAATTGATCAGCTGAAGGTGCTTGGGGAACAGATCGACGTGGAAGTGTATACCGAAGACGAAGTAAAAGATCCGGTGGCCATTGCCAGAAGATCCGTAAAGCATGCCAAAACGATGGGGCACCAGGTGGTGGTGGTGGATACTGCCGGCCGGCTGGCTATCGATGAGGAAATGATGAACGAGATCTCCTCACTGAAACAAGCCCTCAACCCCCAGGAAACGCTTTTTGTAGTTGATGCCATGACAGGCCAGGATGCGGTGAACACCGCCAGGGCCTTTAATGAGCGATTGGATTTTGACGGTGTGGTGCTCACAAAACTTGATGGGGATACTCGCGGTGGAGCGGCCCTGACGATCCGTTCCGTGGTTGATAAACCGATTAAATTTGTGGGGATCGGTGAAAAGGTGGATGCCATCGATGTGTTTCATCCCCGGCGTATGGCTGACAGAATACTGGGTATGGGAGACATTGTATCTCTTGTGGAAAAGGCCCAGGAACAATATGATGAGGAAGAAGCGCAAAAGCTGCAGAAGAAGATTGCAAAGAATCAATTCGACTTCAATGATTTTCTCTCCCAACTTCAGCAAATTAAGAAGATGGGTAACGTGAAAGATTTGATGGGGATGATTCCCGGCATGGGTAAAGCGATCAAGGATGTAGACCTGGACGATGACGCCTTTAAGGGCGTGGAGGCGATTATCTACTCTATGACTCCTGCCGAAAGGGAAAACCCGGCTATCATGAACGGAAGCCGTCGTAAAAGGATTGCCCGGGGCGCAGGAACCGATATTCAGGAGGTCAATAAACTGCTGAAGCAATTTGAGGATATGCGAAAAATGATGCGCACCATGCGATCCGGAGGCAAGGGTAAAATGGCCAATATGATGCGTAATATGCAGGGCATGAGAAGATAAGGGCTGGAGCTAACTGCTCGCCGTTGAATGCGATATGCCCGGAATACGGTTTCGGTTTTGGGTTGTGCCAATGACAGGGATCGACCGGTTGCCCATTACTAAGGTGTTAATTTAAACCAAATAATACGTTCATTATGGAACTTATAAGTGGAAAAGAGATTTCCAGGGAGATTAAGAAAGAAATTACAGAAGAAGTAAAGCTGATCAAAGACGAAGGTGGCAAGGTCCCTCATCTGGCTGCCATCCTGGTGGGAGAGGATCCGGCGAGCGAAACCTACGTGAACAATAAAAGTAAATCCTGTAAAGAGGTAGGGTTTGATTCATCAACTTATCGTTTCGAGTCCGATGTGGCTGAAGCTGAGCTGCTGGAGGCTGTTGAATTTATAAATAAAGATCCCGAAATTGATGGTCTGATCGTGCAGTTGCCCCTTCCTCCACAAATTGATACCCAGAAAGTCATTCAGCATGTGGCTCCTGAAAAAGATGTGGATGGGTTTCATCCGGTTAATGCCGGGAGAATGATGATTGGCCTCCCTGCATATATTCCTGCCACCCCCAATGGTATACTGGAGATGATCAAACGCAGCGGCATCCAAACAAGTGGGAAGAACTGTGTTGTGCTGGGCCGAAGCAATATTGTCGGTAAACCCATGAGCTTGCTGATGGGGAGAAATGATGACCCCGGTAATGCTACAGTCACCGTTTGTCATAGCAGGACCAGGGATCTGGCGAAAATTACCACCCAGGCGGATATTCTCATCGTAGCCATTGGAAAACAAGAGTTTGTCACTGCAGATATGGTCAAGGATGGTGCGGTAGTGATCGATGTGGGGATTCACCGGGTGCCATCTGCCGAGAAAAAATCGGGATTTCGCCTGATCGGCGATGTGGCTTTTGACGAGGTATCACCGAAGGCCTCTTACATTACTCCGGTTCCCGGAGGAGTTGGCCCTATGACCATCGCATCATTGCTGATGAATACCCTGAAAGCGTCAAAAAACGAAATATACGGATCCGTTGAGTGATTGTGAACTGATAAACCTGACCCCTGAAAACAGCCGGCAACTGGAAAAAGGTTTGCTCCTGCCTGTAATGGAGATGTTTTATTCCATTCAGGGAGAAGGATTCAATACGGGGAGGCCTGCCGCTTTTGTCCGTATTGGTGGTTGCGACGTGGGTTGTCACTGGTGTGATGTAAAAGAATCCTGGAATGCTGCCCTGCACCCCCTGACAATTGTCAGCGATATTGTGGATTATGTGTACGCTTTTCCGGCCAATGCAGTGGTCATTACCGGGGGAGAGCCTCTCAGGTATAATCTGAATTCCCTGTGTGGAAGCCTCAAAGAGAAGGGGGTGAGTATTTACCTGGAAACCTGCGGGGGTTATCCGCTTTCCGGACAATACGACTGGATTTGTCTTTCCCCGAAAAGAAATATGGAGCCAAGACCTGATATGCTTCACATGGCTGATGAGCTGAAGGTGATCGTGTATGATAAGGATGACCTGGAATGGGCGGAACGGAATGCAGAAAGGGTGAAACAGAACTGCCGGCTTTACCTTCAGCCTGAATGGAGCAGATATACGGAAATCCTGCCGGTTATCGTTGATTATATAAAGGCGCATCCCCAATGGATGG
This sequence comes from uncultured Bacteroidales bacterium, assembly GCA_964463915.1. Classification (GTDB taxonomy): domain Bacteria; phylum Bacteroidota; class Bacteroidia; order Bacteroidales; family UBA7960; genus PUPG01. The sequence goes on from CAYXEH010000059.1 coordinate 11,439, forward strand.
TATCCATACAGGCCCATAAGTTTATGCGTATTCCGTAATAAAGATGTACATCACTTTTCGCATTCATAATCAATGCATTCATAACCAATACATTCATCTTCCTGTATCCATCCTGCCATATCCCTCATCACTGTATATATAACTGCTGTGTTTCTGAACCGAACAAAACGCATCCCGATCGTTATTCTGCTCGTGCTTGTCACGGGGCTGCTCATCCTGGGCATGCCCTGCCGGTTGCCTGCCCAGGAAAGGGGGGAGTTGACCACCAACAGCCGGAGGGCCCGCAGAGCTTATGAGCGCGCTGAAGAGGCGTATCTCATATATAACCACGGGCAGGCCCTGAGCGAGCTTCGTGATGCGGTAGACCGGGATCCTGATTTTATTGAAGCTCACCTGCTGATGGCAGAAATTTATTTCGCCGCAGAAAAATATGCCGAAAGCATTGCTCCTTACCGGAATGCTGTGGAAATTGATTCTGACTTCTTTCCGCCTGCCGGATTTTACCTTGGGAAAGCCCTATATCTCACAGGGCAATATGGAGAAGCACGTGAACGCCTTCATGCCTTTCGTCTGGGTGAGGATGTGAGCGCGTCGCTGGAGGAAAGGGCTGAAGATCTTATCACACGCTGTGATTTTGCCCTTGATGCGATGGCCGGACCTGTGGCATTCTCGCCGGAAAACCCAGGCCAGGCAATTAATAGTCAACATGCTGAATATAGCCCGGCCCTGACTGCCGATGAAACAACACTCATTTTTACCCGTGAAAAACCCAGAGAAAGCACAAGAGGAGGCACCGTCATGTTTGAGGACTTTTATATCAGTCATTTCAGGGATGGGGAGTGGTCGGAGGCCGTGAATCTTGGTCCCCCCCTGAATACCCGGGACAACGAAGGGGCCCAAAGCATTACCCCCGATGGCCGTCATCTTTTTTTTACGGCCTGCAATCGTCGCGACGGGGTGGGGAGTTGTGATATATACTATTCCCGCCTGGAAGGAGGGCAGTGGAGCCGGCCGGAGAATCCGGGCCGTCCGCTCAATTCTTCTGGCTGGGATTCCCAGCCTTCCGTTTCGGCAGACGGACAGACCCTCTACTTTGCCAGCAGCCGGACCGGAAACTCCGGGGAAATGGATATCTGGAAGGCCACCCGTAATGATCAGGGCCACTGGAATGAGCCCCAAAACCTGGGGCCGGTGATCAATACTTCTGGTCGCGAGATGTCTCCCTTTATTCACCCGGACAACCAGACGCTTTATTTCGCATCTGATGGTCATGCCGGCATGGGAAGACTTGATATTTTTTTTAGCCGGAAAGATGAAAGCGGGAACTGGACTGAACCGGTCAATGTGGGATATCCGATCAATACCCATGCGGATGAATTCGGAATGATCGTGGGTGCCTCCGGTCAAACGGCCTGGTTTTCTTCCGACATGGAGGGAGGGTATGGAAAACGTGACCTGTACACTTTTATTCTTCATGAGAAGGCCCGTCCACGGCCCGTTACATACATGAAGGGCCGGGTAACGGATTCAGAAACCGGAGACCCCCTCAGTGCAGATTTTGAGGTGTCCGATGTACAAAGCGGGCAAACTATTGCAGCTTCCACAGCCGATCCGGATGACGGATCATTCCTGATTCCCATCCCAACAGGGCGTGATATGGCGATGAATGTTTCCATGAAGGGTTACCTGTTCTTTTCTGAACACTTCAGTTACGAAGGGGTGCGTACGGTGGTGGAACCTCATTTGCGAGATATTGAATTGCAGCCTGTGAAAGAGGGAGCCGCTGTGGTGTTGCGGAATATTTTCTTTGAAACCGACCATTATGTTTTGCAAGAGGCCTCTTATTACGAGCTCGAACGCCTGAAGCGATTTATGGAAGATAATCCTGATGTACAAGTGGAGATCAGGGGACACACCGACAGCACAGGGCTTTTTGAATACAACATGGAATTGTCGGAAAACCGGGCCAGGAGTGTATACAATTATCTCACAGCGCAGGGAATATCACCCGGGAGGCTTTCCTATAAAGGTTTTGCCGATACCATGCCGCTGGACACCAATGAAACTGCTGAGGGCCGGGCCAATAACAGGCGCACGGAGTTTCGTGTAGTTTCCGGTAATTAAGGCCTGGGGTCATTGTTGATAATTATTTGCCTGCAAAATTGTCCGGGCACATGATTGATTGATTAATTTTGATGTATGGAAGAAAAAGAGCAAAAAGTTCGGGAGTCGTCTGGCAGAAAGGCCAGAAAATCGTTTTATCCGGCGGATTACATCGATCACGGGCGGGTGCCTCCCCAGGCCACTGATCTGGAGGAAGCTGTGCTGGGTGCCATGATGCTCGAGCAGAATGCGCTGACCAATGTGGTGGATCTTCTGAAGCCAGAAGTTTTCTATAAGGAATCGCATCAGAAGATCTTCTCGGTGATCCAGGACCTTTTCTCGGCAGGACAGCCAGTGGATATTCTGACAGTTACCGAAGCACTTAAGAAAAAAGGGGAGTTGGAGGTTGTCGGAGGGGCCTACAGTATCACCATGATGACCAACCGGGTGGCCAGTGCCGCCAATGTGGAATACCACGCCCGGATCGTTTTGCAGAAATTCCTTCAGCGTGAGCTGATACGTATCAGTTCTGAGATCATCAAGGATTCTTATGAAGATACCACTGATGTTTTTGATATACTCGACAAAGCGGAGCAGCAGTTGTTTGCGGTAAGTGAGACTAATCTGCGCCGTAATTATGATGACATGCACTCCCTGGTAAAAGCGGCAGTGAAGCAGATTGAAGGAGCGAAGAACCAGGAAGGGCATATCAGCGGTATTCCCAGTGGTTTCGCTGAACTGGACCGGGTTACAGCAGGCTGGCAGAAATCTGACCTGATTATCCTTGCTGCCCGTCCCGGTATGGGTAAAACAGCTTTTGTTCTGTCCATGGCCAGGAATATGGCAGTTGATTTCAAAAAGCCCATTGCCGTATTCTCCCTGGAGATGTCCGGGGTTCAGCTGGTAACCCGCCTGATTGCCAGTGAGGCTGAACTCGCGGCTGATAAACTCAGGCG
>CAYXEH010000060.1:0-14227 GCA_964463915.1 uncultured Bacteroidales bacterium
TCGAAAAAGCGCAGAAAAGTAGCGCGAATCTGGTTTGCGTACATAAAAAAACTATGGTTTCTTTACAATTAAATCGTCAGGAAGCGACAAAATTACTTGTTTTTTTTTAGTTTTGTTGCGTGGGAAATTATTTCAACTCAGGATTACCCGCCGGATTATTCTTTGAATCCATAGAAATTTTGAGGAGACAGTAACCGATATGAGCAAAATTCAGTATCGCTTCAACACTAAATCCCTGACGGTAGAAAGGGTTAACAGGACATTCCGGGACAAATTAAAGGTTTTTCTCCGGTACGCATTGGCAGGAATGATTTTCTCCATTATTGTTCTTTTGATCGGCTTTACGTTTTTTGATTCGCCGAAAGAGCGTATGCTCCGCAGGGAGATCGAGCAATACCAGACTCAATATGAGATCCTTAATGATCGCCTGGACGGGCTGACCGCCGTACTGGAAGACATCCAGGAACGTGACGACAACATTTACCGTGTGATCTTTGAAGCAGAGCCCATTCCCAATTCCGTGCGTGAGGCTGCCTTCGGGGGCGCCGACCGTTATTCTCACCTTTCCGGTTACCGCAACAGCGAACTGATCTCCGAGACCATGCAACGGATTGACCAGTTGGCCAGCAAGCTTTATGTGCAGTCCAAATCTTACGATGAGGTGTTTGAAATGGCCACAAACAAGGCGGAAATGCTCGCTGCTATTCCCGCCATTGTCCCCATCGAAAGAGGAACGGAAAGGCTGGTTTCCGGATTCGGGATGCGGATGCATCCCATTTTGAAAACCATGCGAATGCATGAAGGTGTAGATTTTACTGCCGATGTCGGAACCCCAATCTACGCCACAGGAGATGGGGTGGTTACCCGTGCCGAAAGGAACAAACAGGGGTATGGAATTATGGTAGAGATTGATCATGGATACGGATATATTACCAGGTACGCCCACATGAGTGAGTTCAATGTAGGAAAAGGCCAGAAGATCAGCCGAGGTGAGGTGATCGGTATGGTAGGAAACACAGGGACTTCCACAGCTCCACATCTCCATTACGAAGTTCATTACAACGACAGAACCGTGAATCCTGTGTATTATTTCCACAACGATCTCAGCCCCGAAGAATTTGAGATCATTATTGAAAGGGCCTCCAGGGTGAACCAGTCATTATCCTAGTTAACCGGTCATTGTTCTGGTCAAATCATTATCAAATGCCCCAAAAAGTTTCGGAAACATCCAGGTTGTACTACTCCATAGGGGAAGTGGCAAAGATGTTCAATGTCAATACCTCCCTGATCCGGTTCTGGGAGAAGGAATTTGATGTGATCAAACCCAGGAAAAACAAAAAAGGCAACCGGCTTTTCACCAAAAGAGATGTAGATAATTTTCGCATCATTTATCATTTGGTAAAGGAAAGGGGCTATACCCTGAAAGGGGCCAAAGAAAAAGTCAGGCGTAACCCGGAAGAAACAGAGCAGGATGTAGAAATTCTCCAAACCCTTGACCGGATGCGTGAATTCCTGCTTTCCCTGAAGGAAAACTTACAAAAAAAAGCGGATCAAAAGCAAACAAACAATCAATGACTCATATTATTTACCCCAAAAACAACACAACATGGTAGCGAAAATCAAAAAGACACTGCAGGAGTCCCGCACCGCCAGATGGATTGTGCTGCTGGTGGCCAGTTTTGCCATGGCCACCAATTATTACTTTTATGATGCCCTGGCACCACTGGCTGACCTGATACGGATGAATCTGGGGTTCTCATCCTCGGAGTATGGTTTTTTTGTTTCCGCCTATTCCATCCCCAATGTGTTTTTGGCAATGGCCGTGTTAGGAGGGATCATTCTGGACCGATTCGGCATCCGCGTCACCGGATTCTCCTTTATCTTCCTGATGGCTGCCGGGGGGACCATCACCGCTTACGGAGCCTCGGATTACTTTCTGAGTGGCGGATTCGGGTACAACTTTCTGAACTCTTTTTGGACCAGCTACTCTCCCGCCCTCAAAATGATGTCACTGGGCTTTTTTGTTTTCGGGCTCGGGGCGGAAACCAGTATTGTGGTATTGTCAAAAGTAATCGTAAAATGGTTTAAGGGAAAAGAACTGGCCCTTGCCCTGGGGCTCAACCTGGCCATCGGAAGATTGGGTGCCGCCCTGGCATTTACCTTGTCCCCAAGGTTGATATATCCCGAGTGGACCACCGCCATCTGGTTCGGCGCATTGCTGCTATGGCTCGGGCTGATCGCCTTTGTGGTATATATGTTTATGGATATCAGGATCGACCGTCAGGTAAAAATTGATGTCTCTGACCCGGAGGATGAATTCCGCTGGAAAGACCTTAAAGACCTGATCACCAACAGGTCTGTAATATACATAACCCTGTTGTGTGTAACTTTCTACTCAGCCGTTTTCCCCTTCCTGAAGTTCGCCCCCGACCTGTTGATGAATAAGTTTTCCATGCCGCGCGTGCTGGCCGGGGATGTGACGTCATATCTCATGTATGGGACCATACTGCTTACACCACTGTTCGGATGGATTACTGACAATAAGGGGAAAAGCGCCACTCTCATGTATCTGGGATCAGCCCTGCTGATTATTGCCCACCTCATGTTTGCACTGACCTATATCGAACCGAGAGTTCCTATTGTGTTGCTGGGCGTTGCTTTCTCACTGGTACCCGCCGCCATGTGGCCTGCGGTAACCAAGATTGTCCGGGAGAGTAAGCTGGGGACTGCATACGGATTTATGTTCTCCGTGCAAAACATTGGGCTTTGGGCCTTTCCCCTGCTCATTGGTTTGGTACTGGACGCCTCCAACCCATTTTACCGCTCAGAAATCGATGACAGCCAATTTGACAATGTGCAGGCATCTGACATGTATTATACCGGTAATTACGTGGACCGAAAGGGAGAGCCCAATCCGAATATGTCCATACACATCAACACCACGGTTTTTGAAGACAGCATAAGCGGAAATATCGCCTGGAGGGAGACCCATATGGTCACTACCGACAGCGGAGGCGAATTCAGGATTCAGATGGGCCATGGGGATGTAATCACCAATGTGGACTTTAGCAGACTCGATCCGGATATGGACTACCGGGCAGAAATCATTGTCAGCCGACGCAATGAAGATGTGCTGATTTTTGACGATCGCTTCTCAGCAGATGAGGAACAATTCTTCAGAGGGCAGATTGGACCGGAGCATCAACACCTGTTTGAAAACACCCTGGATGGACAAATATTCCTTTATAGTGAAAGTGAAGGAGAAAAAGTCTGGCAGGAAGGTGCCGGTTTTTACCTTGAAAAGGATGGCAGCTTTGAAATACCAATGGGTCTGGGGCGACTGGCATATGCCAACCCTGAATATTTTGGGCTCCATAAAGGGTCCTATGAGGCAGAGGTCATCAAGCCGCTTGATTATACCAATGCCATGCTCATATTCTCTCTGCTTGGGTTCGCCGGCTTCTTGTTCGCTTTCCTGCTGAAACGTGAAGATAAAACATCAGGTTACGGCCTGGAAAAGCCTAACAAAGAGATGCCTTCATAATAATGCCGGGAAAAGCCACGCGGGAGAACCACCGGAATCAGGCCAGAAGAGGAATTTAGGCCCGGTGCTGCTGTCTCATGCACAAACACACGGGAAAGAGGATAAAACAAATGATCAAACAATGCTGATCGTTAAATACTTAGAATTTATATGGGCATGATCATTGTCACAGGGGCTGCCGGTTTCATCGGCAGCTGCCTGCTCAGTGAATTAAATCACAGGGGGTATTACGACATTGTATTGGTCGATGATTTCTCCAGGCCGGAAAAAATAAAAAACCTCGAGGGGAAAAAATACCTTTGCCAGGTACCCCGTGACCGGTTTTTCAGCTGGCTGGAGATAAACCATCCCCAGGCTTCCTTTATTTTCCACCTTGGCGCCCGCACCGACACAGCCGAAAAGGATCATACGGTTTTTGATCATTTAAACCTGAATTACTCCAAAACCCTTTGGAATGCAGCCGCCAAATTCGGCATCCCCGTGATCTACGCCTCTTCGGCTGCTACTTATGGGGCAGGAGAGAGAGGCTATGGCGACAGTCATTCATCGGTTGAGCACCTTGCCCCGCTGAATCCTTACGGTCAAAGCAAACAGGATTTCGATCGCTGGGCCCTGGCACAGAATCACCATCCGCCATATTGGGCCGGGCTGAAATTCTTCAATGTATACGGGCCCAACGAATACCATAAAAACCGGATGGCATCGGCCATATTCCATGTATATAACCAGATAAAAATAGAAGGAGTAATCAGGCTTTTCCGCAGCCATCATCCGGCGGTCAAAGACGGGGAACAAAAAAGGGATTTCATTTACATCAAAGACATAACTGACGTCTGCTGCTACCTATTGGAGCATAAAGTAAAGTCAGGGTTGTACAACCTGGGCAGTGGAAAAGCCAGGAGCTTCATTGAACTGACGGAAGCCATTTCCCACACAATGGGTCAAAAGCCGGACATCCGTTTTGTGGATACTCCTGAAAATATCCGGAAAACCTATCAGTATTACACCTGCGCTGACGTAACAAAATTGCGCGAAGCAGGCTACTGCAAACCCTTTTATTCGCTGGAGGAAGGCATCCGTGATTATATCAACAATTATCTGGACAAAGGCCGGCACATGTAAGCAAAGATGTTTTGCCTGGCTTCCTGTCCAAAAAAATGCGGCAACCCTCCTTCAAATGTTTCATACTGGATTAGATTCCATGGTGGGCGTGTGACTCACCGGATTTCCTGCAGGCAGCTCACTGTCCAGGACAGGATTATACCCCATGGTGGGCGTGTGATACCCCAAGCTTTTCCACATAGGCCCTCAGGTCAGGGAAAAACAATTTAAACTCTTTCCTGAAGGAGGCATAATTTGCCCTCAGATCGTCCACGGCGTCCTCCATTCCTGAAGCATATGGCGTACGCCGGGCCATCCCCCCGAAATGACGGTGAAGACTTTCCATATCGGCGTAACTCAGCAACCAGTTGTGATCGATCATGTAAGGAAGGATATACTGAGCCCTTTCCGGGAGCATCTTGTGATTCTCCCTGAGCGTCTGATAAACCCTTGAAACAAATACATCCAGGGGATAATCGGAATAATTGACCCAGTCGGCGGCCAGGAAATGGTCATAATACATATCCACCACCACGCCGGCATATAGACGGTATTTGCGGCGAAGCCTGGCTTTACTGCCGGCAACTACCGGGTGGCTGTCGGTAAAGGCATCAATCTGCCTGTGAAGGACAATGCCATCTACGACAGGAGGCGGGAAGAGATTGATTTGCTTACCCTTAACCATATCAGCAATGAAGTTACCGATCATCAAATGTTTGTCATTGCCGGATAAATACTGATGTGCCAGAAAATTCATTGCCCCGCCCGGATTTCTTAATAGTTGGCTTTTGGCAAAGATACATAAGATATAAAATCGGCTGACTTCACGATTTTTTTTAGCTTTGTAGCTCTTAATATTTCTACTTATTTAAAATAATAAACCTATGCATAAACTACTACTTCTGGGTGATGAAGCCATTGCCCAGGCAGGTATAGATGCAGGCATGTCGGGGGTTTTCTCTTATCCCGGTACGCCATCCACAGAAATCACCGAGTTCGTACAAGACTCACCGGAAACCAAAGAGAAGGGGATTGTCGCCACCTGGTGTGCCAATGAAAAAACAGCAGCGGAAACTGCCCTGGGAATGTCTTATGCAGGAAAACGAAGCATGACTTGTATGAAACACGTGGGACTCAATGTGGCCGCCGATGTTTTCATGAACGCCAATATCACGGGCACCAACGGCGGAATGATCTTCGTTGTGGCCGATGACCCTTCTATGCACTCATCTCAGAATGAACAGGATTCCAGGGTTTATGGCAATTTTGCCATGATCCCTGTGCTGGAGCCTTCCAGCCAGCAGGAAGCCTATGACATGGTGCATGACGCCTTCGAAATATCTGAAAAACGCAAAATTCCCGTATTGCTGCGCATCACCACGCGGCTGGCCCATTCCCGCTCCGGTGTTGTCCGTAAAGAATCCAAAGGGCAAAACCAATTCAAACTGCCGAAAAACCTTCGCCAGTTTGTCCTGCTTCCGGCCATCGCCAGGAAACAATACCAGGATCTGCTGGATAACCAGCCCCTGTTTTTACAGGATGCCGAAGCCTCTTCCTACAATCATTATTTCGATGGAAAAGACAAATCCATGGGCATCGTGGCATGCGGACTGGCCTACAACTACCTGATGGAAAATTATCCGGACAGGAATATCCCTTACCCGGTGGTGAAAGTGTGTCAGTACCCTCTACCACACAAACTGATCAAGAAACTCTACGATGAATGCGACAGCCTGCTGGTCCTGGAAGAAGGCTATCCCGTGGTGGAAGAAAAACTGAAAGGCTTTCTCAATTACGGCAAAAAAATCAAGGGCCGCATGGATGGCTCTCTGCCCCGTGCAGGAGAGCTGAACCCGAACCTGGTAGGAAAAGCACTCGGAATGCCGCAGCAGGAGATCGCGCCCATACCCGACCTCGTTGCAAAACGTCCACCCTCACTGTGCAAAGGGTGCTCACACATCGACAGTTTTATCGGTCTGAATCAAGCACTGGAAGAATACAACCGGGGAAGGGTCTTTTCCGACATCGGATGTTACACCCTGAGTGCACTGCCCCCTTATGAATCGATCAACACCTGCGTAGACATGGGTGCTTCCATCACCATGGCCAAAGGTGCGGCAGACGCCGGCATGAACCCTTCTGTAGCCGTTATTGGTGACAGTACATTTACCCATTCCGGAATGACGGGATTGCTTGATGCGGTCAATGACAAATCCAACATCACCGTCCTTATTCTGGACAATTCTACCACTGGAATGACAGGAGGGCAGCCTTCGGCCGCTTTTAACAAGATTGAAAACATCTGCAAGGGCATTGGTGTGGAAGAAGATCACATCCGGGTGATTAATCCTTTGAGAAAAAATCATGAGGAGAACACCCGCGTTATGAAAGAAGAACTTGCCTATGACGGGGTATCGGTGATTATTCCACGCCGGGAATGCATCCAGACCCTCAACAAAAGAATGCGTCAAAAGGCCAAAGAGAAAAACAGCGCCAAACAATAAACCATATTTCCAATGAAGAATGACATTATACTAGCCGGTGTGGGCGGACAGGGCATTTTGTCCATTGCCGCCATCATCGGATACGCAGCCGTCCAGTCCAATTTGTATTTAAAACAGGCAGAGGTTCACGGAATGAGCCAACGAGGGGGGGATGTGCAGTCGCATCTTCGATTGTCATCCGCCGAAATCGCCTCCGACCTGATCCCGCATGGGAAGGCAGACATGATTATCTCCGTGGAGCCCATGGAGGCACTGAGATACCTGCCATACCTTTCACCCGGGGGATGGCTGATCTCTAATTCAGAGCCCTTCGAAAACATCTCAAATTACCCCCCGAGAGACAAGGTGCTGAAGGAGATTGAAAAGCTGCCCCGCCACGTTTTACTGAATGCCGATCAGATAGCCGGAGACCTGGGCACCAAAAAAGCTGCCAACATGGTCATCCTGGGAGCTGCCTCCCCCTTTATCGACATTCCGTTCAGTAAGCTGGAAGAGGCCATTCGCTTTCTTTTCGGCAAAAAGGGCGAAGACCTTGTAAACATCAACCTGGAAGCGATAAGGGCCGGTCGCAGTTTCGCACAGAAATCCATGGAATAATCAAACAATCAGGCTCGCCAGAAGGTTTATCGTTGTATATCTTAAACAGCTCATACTTATGTTAACAAATAATTTTATTGACCGCCATAACGGACTTCGTAAAAATGATGAGGAAAAAATGCTGGAGGCCATTGGCCTGGACTCGGTTGACACATTGATTGACCAGACCATTCCGAAAAGCATACGACTAAAAAAGCCCATGGACATTGCTGATGGGCTGAATGAATACGAATACATCCAGCACCTGAAATCAATTGGTGCCAAAAATAAGTTGTATAAATCCTATATCGGGATGGGGTATTACAATACCATCATGCCAGGGGTCATTCAACGAAATATTCTTGAAAACCCGGGGTGGTATACCTCTTATACCCCTTACCAGGCAGAGATCTCCCAGGGACGTCTGGAAGCACTGCTCAATTTCCAGACAGTCATTTCGGAGCTCAGCGGCCTGCCCATTGCCAACGCGTCCCTGCTGGATGAAGGCACAGCAGCTGCAGAAGCCATGATCATGCTGTTTAACAGCCGGCCAAGAGGCGCTGTAAAACAGGGTGTCAACAAGTTCTTTGTTTCAAACCGCAGCTTTCCCCAAACCATTGAGGTACTGAAAAACAGGGCCGAACCCCTGGGAATTGAACTGGTGACTGAAGACCATCATACCGTTAAGCTGGACGACAGCTTCTTCGGAGCTCTGCTGCAGTATCCTGACAATTACGGATCAGTGAATGAATACCAGGATTTTGTAGCCACTGCCATCGACCTGAAGGTCAGGATTGTTGTTGCTGCAGACCTGATGAGCCTGACCCTGCTTACCCCTCCCGGCGAATGGGGAGCAGACATCGTTGTAGGCTCAGCCCAGCGTTTTGGCGTCCCCATGGGCTTTGGCGGCCCGCATGCCGGTTTCTTCGCCACCAAAGACGAGTTTAAACGTTCCGTGCCCGGACGGATTATTGGGGTCTCTGTGGATAAAAATGGTGATTATGCCCTGCGTATGGCCCTTCAGACCCGCGAACAGCACATCAAAAGAGAGCGGGCCACATCCAACATTTGCACTGCACAGGCACTATTGGCATCCATTGCTTCCATGTACGCAGCATACCATGGACCGGAAGGGCTTAAAAAGATCGCCCGGCACATCAATAACCTCGCCGGTCTACTGGGCAGGGAACTGGAGAACTATGGGTACGGACAGTTGAATAAGTATTTCTTTGACACCTTGCTGGTGGAACTGCCCGAAAACATGTTTGCCGACAAGATCCATCAGCTTGCCGTGGAAAAGCAAATGAATTTCCGACGGATCAATGAAAAACATGTGGGGATCAGTATTGATGAAACCACATCACTGGCAGACATCAATGCCATCACCGAGGTATTTGCCAGGGCCGCCGGCAAAACTTTTAAACCGGTTGAGTGTGAAGAAGAGGATTGCGGAGAAATTACCACTGTGCCCGACAGCCTTAAACGTACAACCCCGTTTCTGCAGCAGGCGTGCTTTAACTCCTACCACTCCGAAACGGAGATGATGCGTTACCTGAAAAAACTGGAAAACCGGGATCTTGCACTGAACCGTACCATGATTCCCCTTGGATCCTGCACCATGAAGCTGAATGCCGCTTCCGAGCTCTTTGCCCTCAGCTGGCCGGAGTTTTCAAACATCCACCCCTTTGTGCCTGATGACCAGGCCTCAGGTTATCTTGAACTGATCAGACAACTGGAAAAAGATCTGTGCGAAGTCACAGGCTATGCCGGCATCTCATTCATGCCCAATTCAGGGGCCTCGGGCGAATACACCGGGTTGATGGTGATCCGGGCTTACCACGCCAGCCGTGGGGAAGGGCATCGCAACATAACCCTTATTCCATCCTCCGCCCACGGTACCAATCCCGCCAGCGCAGTAATGGCCGGCACAAAAGTGGTGGTGGTTAAATGTGATGAAAACGGCAATATTGACATCGAAGACCTGAAAGAGAAAGCAACAAAACATAAGGACAACCTCGCTGCCATTATGGTCACTTATCCTTCCACACACGGTGTGTTTGAAGAAGAAATTCTGGAGGTGAACAAAATTGTACACGACAACGGCGGACAGGTTTATATGGATGGAGCCAACATGAATGCGCAGGTCGGGTTCACCAATCCAGCCATCTGCGGAGCCGACGTGACCCACCTGAATCTCCATAAAACCTTTGCCATCCCCCATGGCGGCGGCGGACCAGGTGCCGGCCCCATCGGCGTGGCAGAACATCTTCTCCAATTCCTGCCCAAACATCCCATGAAGCAAACAGGAGGGGACCAGGCCATCTACCCTGTGGCATCAGCACCCTTCGGCAGCGCGTTTATTCTGACCATTACCTATGGTTATATTAAACTGCTTGGTGGCAAAGGACTGACGAAGGCCACAGAAGCGGCCATATTGAGCACCAACTACCTGAAATCGACCCTGGAAAAGCATTACAAGGTGCTTTACACCGGAAAGAATGGAAGGGCGGCCCATGAGATGATCCTTGACTGCAATCCATTTAAACGGAGTATAGGAATCGATGCCATTGATATTGCAAAGCGACTCATGGATTATGGCTTCCATGCACCCACAGTAGCTTTCCCCGTGCCGGGCACACTCATGGTTGAACCCACAGAAAGTGAGCCACTGGCTGAGCTGGATCGCTTTATTGATGCGATGATTTCCATCCGGGAAGAGATTCAGGAAATTGAAGATGGCAAAGCCGACAAAGAGGACAACATCATCAGGAATGCACCCCACACAGCCGCCATGGCTGCGGGGAATGACTGGAACAGGCCTTACAGCCGCGAAAAAGCGGTATTCCCGAGGCCATGGTCAGCAGAGATCAAGTATTTTCCACCCGTCACCCGGATCGATGATGCCTATGGTGACCGAAACCTGGTTTGCACCTGCGAGCCCATAGAAAGCTACACATAAGACTTAGTCGGGGGCTGGCGCCCCCGACTAACCTTCAGCGCTCCGCGCTGAATCAGTCTTTGCTTTTATATAGGAATCGCTTAATTTTCTTGGTGGGTGTTTTCTCGAAAGGTTCTGCCTGTTCCTGGATAATGGTAAGTCTTGAAAAGCGATTCAGGCGGGCATTCACCTTTTGCTGAATCTCTGAAAGTCGTTCTCGTACTTTCTCCTGTGCCTGATCGTACATTTGCCCGGCAGATTCTTTGATTTCATGATATCGCTGGTCAATCTCCTCATAATTGAGATGAACCCTGGCCACCAGTTTGCCTTTCAGTTCATACACAAGACTTTCAAGTACGTTATGCTGGCTGTTGATCACAGCCTCAATATCTTCCGGATAAATATTCTCCCCGCTGGCGCTGATGATAATATTTTTCAGGCGGCCTTTGATATAGAGATACCCATCTTTGTCCAGCACACCCAGGTCCCCTGTCCTGAACCAGCCATCAGATGTAAATACGTCTTTGGTCAGACCAGGTTCCTTGTAATAGCCTTTCATGATATTGGGGCCGGAAGCAATAATTTCCCCCTCGCCCGTAAGGGGATCAGGATCCATGATACGCAATTTCTGCCCGGGCAGGCACAAACCGGTGGAACGATATTTTGTAAGCCTTGAACCGGTGCCGGCCAGGAGGGGTGATGTTTCAGTCAAGCCATAGCCAATGGCGTAGGGGAAACCGGCATCACGTAAAAATAACTCAGTGGCTGCATCTACCTTGGAACCGCCGATGCCAAAGAAGTGCAGCTTCCCGCCAAAGGCTTTATAGATTTTCTTACCGGCCATTTTATGAAACATCTTCTGCACCATACGTGATTTGTTTAGAAAACGCATGGTCTTACTGCCGGTGAGTTTGGGAAGCACCTTGTTCCGGTACACCTTTTCAATGATCAGCGGAACAGTGAGCATCATCGTCGGCCTAATCTTCTGCATCGCCGGCAAAAGCACATTGGGGGTAGGCAGTTTGTCCAGGTAGTATACCGCAGCACCCGTCATATAAGGGATCACAAAACCAATGGTACATTCGTATGTATGTGGCAGGGGCAGTACAGACAACAGCCTGTCCTTCTCATTTACATCCTGTATCCCCAATGTATTCACAGCATTGGACAAAATATTCTTATGGGTGAGCATCACCCCTTTGGGTTTTCCTGTTGTTCCTGATGTATATAAAATAGCTGCCAGGTCATCTTCTTTCGGTGCCGGTGGCAAACCAACACCTTCACAGCGACCTGGCTCTGCATTGCCAACAGACCCGGTCATTTCCAGCATTCCCAGGCTGATTTCCCGGAAATCATCCATCAGCACAGCCATTTTCAGGGTCTCCGGGAAGGTTCCTTTTAGTTTGGGCGTCATCTTGTCTGAAACGATCACCGCTTTAGCCTCACTGTGGTCAATTAATTTGGAAATTTCCTCCTCGGAGAAATCAGTCAATACCGGCACAACCACTGCACCCATGCTGGTCACGGCCAGGTAGGAGACCCCCCAGCGGGGCATATTCTGTCCCAGTAACATCACCCGGTCACCGGTCTGAATACCGCCCGATATTAACAAATCAGTTAACTGGCTGATTCCTTCGTGTACATCCTTGTAGGTCATCATCTCCCCTCCTGCAAAACCAAGGGCAGGGGTCTCACCGTAACGGGCGGTACTGTTTTCCACCAAATTGCGGAATGTTAAAACACCAGGTATTTTCATAAAGACACAAAATTCTCATGCAAAATTACTGATTTATCGCGAGGACCTAAACATAAAAAAGTTTAAATGTTTGTTTGATTTTTCCAAACATCCTGCTTTCAGTGCCTTATAAAACCTCGTTTACTTCTTTAGAAGGGAATCAAAATAGGAAATTGTTTGCTGCAGGCCCTGGCGCAGAGGAATGGCAGCTTCCCAATTCAACAGTTCACGGGCGTAGGTTGTATCCGGTTTGCGCTGAACAGGGTCATTTTCAGGAAGAGGAAGATAGGAGATGCGGGACCTGGAACCAGTCAGGTCAAGAACCAACTGTGCCAGCTCGTTGATGGTAAATTCATTCCTGTTGCCAAGATTAACCGGTCCCGTAATATTATCGCCGGTATCCATCAACGCAATCAATCCGTCAAGCAGGTCATCGATATATTGAAAACTGCGTGTCTGGGTGCCATCACCATAAATGGTCAGGTCTTCGTTCCTGAGGGCTTGCATAATAAAATTGGAGACCACCCTCCCATCGTCAGGTTGCATCCTGGGTCCATAGGTATTGAAAATCCGTGCAATCTTGATTTTGACCTGGTTCTGACGGTGATAATCCATAAAAAGCGTCTCAGCGCAACGCTTCCCCTCATCATAACAGGACCTTATTCCGATGGGATTCACATTGCCCCAGTAGCTTTCATGCTGGGGATTTTCCTGTGGGTCACCGTAAACTTCACTGGTAGAGGCTTGCAATACCTTCGCTTTAACTCTTTTTGCCAGTCCGAGCACATGAATCGCCCCCATCACGGAAGTTTTGATGGTCTTAATGGGATTGTACTGGTAGTGAACCGGGGAAGCAGGACAGGCCAGGTTATAAATTTCATCCACTTCTACAAAAAGCTCTTTGGTGATATCGTGACGGATGACCTCAAAGTGATAATTATCAAACAGGTGAGAGATGTTGTCCCTGCTCCCTGTGAAGTAAGAATCCACGGACAATACATCGTGCCCCTTGCTGAGCAGACGCTCACAAAGATGTGATCCGATAAAGCCGGCACCACCGGTCACCAGCACCCTTTTTCGCTTCATAAAACAAATATAATTAAAAATACAAGCAGCACAGGGAAGAGGCCAATTAAAGGTCGTCCCCACAAAGAAAATTACACCCGGCCTGCAAATCCCAATAATCACTTAAGGATAACCCGGGTACTCCATATAAAAACCCCGGGTAACACCATAAAGAAAGGCCTGGGTTTCCCCGCATCATAGAATCCTGGTCAACCTGAAATAAGCAATGCGGGTTAACCCATAAAGGGATGTCTGATTTACTTTAACAGCAGGCCTTCTTAGCAGATATTATGCTAAAGCACGGCATAAGAAACAGCTAGCCCAACAGTCACTACCGAGGCCATTACCATGAGCTTGATCAGAATATTCAGGCTCGGGCCTGAGGTATCTTTGAACGGATCACCCACGGTATCGCCATTAACGGCTGCACTGTGACCTTCTGAACCTTTTCCGCCATAATGTCCTTCCTCGATATATTTCTTGGCATTGTCCCACGCCCCGCCGGCATTGGCCATAAAAATGGCCAGGGCAAATCCTGAGGAAATGGTTCCCAGGAGCAATCCGGCAACACCAGGTACCCCAAAAAATAGCCCTACCACAACAGGGATCAACAATGCGATCAATGAGGGGGCCATCATCTCTTGCTGGGCTCCCTTGGTAGAAATAGACACACAACGGGCGTAATCCGGTTCGGATTTGCCTTCCATAATGCCGGGGTTGGATGAAAACTGCCTGCGCACCTCATCCACCATCTTCTGAGCTGC
>CAYXEH010000061.1:0-13812 GCA_964463915.1 uncultured Bacteroidales bacterium
TTCGTTAAACACCTTTTCGAGTGCATACAATTCATCTCTGTGGGCAGCGGCTTTCATGAAATCCAGTTCTTTGGCCGCTTTCTCCATTTGCTTTTTGGTGCGGTTGATCGCCTTGCGCAGCTGGTCCTTATCCATGTATTGCACCACAGGGTCAGCGGCAAGACTGGAGGTTTCAGATTCTGCATAAATTTTCTTCCCTTCTTGCTGATCAACCACTGTGGTCTGCCCGTGAATGGCTTCTACTGATTTTTGGATCTGGGCAGGGGTAATTTGATTGTCCTTGTTGTACTTTATCTGTTTTTCCCTTTTTCTGTTGGTTTCATCAATGGCTGCCTGCATCGACCGGGTGATCTTGTCTGCGTACATGACCACTTTGCTGTGAATGTTCCTTGCAGCCCGGCCGGCAGTCTGGATGAGTGACCGCTCTGAACGGAGAAATCCTTCTTTGTCGGCATCCAGGATAGCTACCAGTGATACTTCGGGAAGGTCAAGTCCTTCTCTGAGAAGGTTCACACCCACCAGTACGTCAAAATTGCCCAGTCTCAGATCCCGGAGGATCTCTACGCGCTCCAGGGTATCCACATCCGAATGGATATACCGGCAGGTAACACCTGCATTGGTAAGGTACTTGGTCAGCTCTTCGGCCATTCTTTTGGTAAGTGTGGTAACCAGCACCCTTTCATTGTGAACGGTACGCTGATTGATCTCTTCCAACAGGTCATCGATCTGATTCTGGCTTGGCCTGATATCAATGGGAGGTTCGAGCAAACCGGTCGGACGTATCACCTGCTCAACCACAATTCCTTCACTTTTGTGCAACTCGTAATCGCCCGGGGTTGCACTTACAAAGATGACCTGGTTCATAAGATTCTCAAATTCGTCAAATTTCAGGGGACGGTTGTCCAGGGCGGCCGGAAGGCGGAAACCATATTCTACTAGGTTCTTTTTGCGGGAAAAATCACCACCGTACATGGCATGAACCTGCGATACGGTGACATGGCTCTCATCAATGACCATGAGGTAATCATCGGGGAAATAATCCAGGAGGCAAAATGGCCTGGATCCGGGGCGTCTTCCGTCAAAATAACGCGAATAATTCTCTATGCCCGGACAGTATCCCAATTCCCGCATCATCTCCATGTCATAATTCACCCTGTCTTCCAGGCGCTTGGCCTCCAGCTCCTTCCCGATATTTTTCAGGAAGGCCGTCTGTTCAACAAGGTCATCCTGTATTGCATGCATGGCAGACTGCCTGCGCTCTTTGGTGGTTACAAAAATATTGGCCGGATAAATGGCCAGGTTCTCCAGTTCTTCAATGGTCTTACCGCTGACCGGATCAATGGAAGATAGGGTCTCAATTTCATCTCCCCAGAAAACGATCCGGTAGGCTGTGTCTGCATAGGCCGGAAAAACATCTACGGTGTCTCCCTGCACACGGAATTTTCCTCGCGTAAACTCAATGGTGGTGCGGCTGTATAAACTTCCCACGAGGTGATGCAGGAGTTTGTTGCGTGCAATGACCTGCCCGGTCGTCAGACGGATGATGTTCTCATTGAAATCATCCGGGTTGCCGATTCCGTAAATACATGATACTGAACTAACCACAATTACATCACGGCGTCCTGACAATAGGGCACTTGTGGCACTGAGCCGGAGTTTTTCAATTTCATCGTTGATGGAAAGGTCTTTCTCGATGTAGGTATTGGTGGTGGGGAGATAGGCTTCTGGCTGATAATAATCATAATAGGATACAAAATATTCGACAGCGTTGTCGGGGAAGAAATGCCTGAATTCTCCGTAGAGCTGAGCAGCTAGCGTTTTATTGTGACTAAGGATCAGGGTAGGACGCTGTACTTCCCGGATCACATTGGCAATGGTAAATGTTTTGCCCGACCCGGTCACTCCCAGGAGCGTCTGGAATGGCTGGCCCTGCACCAATCCTTCTGACAACTGCTGGATGGCTTCAGGTTGGTCGCCTGTCGGGGAAAATTCGGAAGTCAGCTTGAAAGGCATAAATTATTTGTCCCCCATCTTGAATAACAGTTGTTTTTCCTCCCTGGTGAGGCTATCGTATCCGTGCCTGGATATTTTATCCAGGATCTTGTCTATCTTTTCCTGTTGTGCTGCCCGTTGTCTGTTATACTCCTCGTCACTCACATAACGTTCCCTGGTATATTCAACGCGCATGGTTGGTTTTTTGCGGAAAATACGGATCATTTTTTCCAGGTAAAAACCCAGCACCATGGCAGGATCACGACCCGACCTCAGCAGCCTTGCGTAAAGGTATCCCCATAGTGCACCTCCAAGATGTGCAAGGTGACCGCCGGGGTTGCCGTGGTCAATACTTATCAGGTCAAGTACGACGAAAAAGATGGCAATGTACTTCAGCCGTATTCGCCCGAAAAGCAAAAGGGGAAGCTGATAATCGGGCATATAAGCCGCAATGGCAATAAATATGGCAAGCACGGACGCGGAAGCTCCAATGGCAAGAGAGGAAGCAACCACTTCCTCAAAAACAGGAAATACGTTGAAAGATATAATATAAAATAATGCACCGGTCAGTCCTCCAAGCAAGTAAGTAGCTGTCAGTCTGTCCTGTCCGATAAAATCACTGAACAGCCGCCCCCCCACATACAATACAATCATATTGAATAATATGTGAAGAAAATCAAAATGAAGAAACATGTAGGTAATTAGGGTCCACGGGCGGTGGAGCACGACATATATATTGGAAGAGATTCCCAGCCACTGACTCATGGCTTCGGCTGCACCGTCCACATTCCAAAGAAAAAAGAAGACACGTATCAGGTTGACGGCTATAAATATGGCCACATTGATCCCGATAAGCCTGGCCAATACCGAGCCCCGTGAGAAAAAGTTTCTGATCTCCTGAAAAAGCGATGTGTGCATAAGTCGTTGAACCTCTCAGTTAATAATAGATCTTTCTCTGGTTGCGCCAGTATTTGATCAGCAGGTAACCAAACACCATCCCTCCGAGGTGTGCAAAATGGGCCACATTGTCGCCCGGCCGGTTGGCGACACCAAAGAATAGTT
Source organism: uncultured Bacteroidales bacterium (assembly GCA_964463915.1). Taxonomy (GTDB): domain Bacteria; phylum Bacteroidota; class Bacteroidia; order Bacteroidales; family UBA7960; genus PUPG01. The sequence continues at coordinate 3,055 of CAYXEH010000061.1, forward strand.
CCATGGCGCCATAAGCCATCACAAAGTATTTTGCTTTGATGGGGATGGCAAAAAACAGGTAGATGTAGCTGTTGGGGAAAAACATCCCGAATGCGAGCAGAATGCCAAAAACAGCTCCGGAAGCACCCACCGTGGGAATAAAATATTTGGTAAGGTATCCCATAAGGGTACTTTCCGATACCCCTGGCAAAATATTGTAGGAGCCTGTTTCGATAAACCTTTGGAGGTCTGTGGCGCTATAGCCTGCTGCCAGAAGCTCTGAGCGCAGGTTGAGCATTTCCAGGTAACTGATTCCCATGTGCAGGACAGCGGCCCCGAAACCTGTGACCAGGTAATAGACCAGAAAGCGCCGGGATCCCACCAGGTTTTCAATGGCTGTACCGAACATCCAAAGGGCAAACATGTTGAAAAAAATGTGGGAGAAGTTGGCATGCATAAACATATGGGTGACCAACTGATAGGGCTCAAAGTCGGGGGATCCGGGGATATATAATCCCAGTACATCAATCAAGTTGAGTTGAAAGGCACTGCCGAAAGAGATGGTGGCAAGGAAGAATAAACCATTGATGATTAGTAGATTCTTAACCACCGGGGGCATTAAATTAAAACCTGCGGGTCTGTACATTGCTGAATTTTCGTGTTCTTATATGTAAAATGGAACGCTTCCGGGCTGAAAAAGTTTGTGTGTTCTCAATAATCATCCCCGGGCAAAAGGCAAAAATACGATTTCTGTATTATTTGAACCTGTCTGACAGTTCATCATTGGAAATGATTGTGAGTACTGGTTTGCCTGCAGGAGAATATTCGGGTGCACGGCATGCAAAGAGGGAATCTGCCAGCGTTGACATTTCTTCTTCTGTGAGGGCTTTTCCATGTTTTACAGCAAGTCTTTTGGCCAGGGAGCGGACCACATTGGCCTGCTGATCATTTTTAAGTTCCAAACGATTTTTCTGAATATTTTCCACAATCCCCTCCATGCATTCCTGCAAAGAATTGTCTTCCGGGATTCCTGCAGGAACGGCATTGATCACAAACGAGCACTTTCCTGAAGGACTAATTTCGAAGCCTAAATGGCGGATATCTTCAATTATTTCTTTAAGAATTTCTGTGTCTTGCTCATTCAGATGGATGTTCTCCGGAAAAAGTAATTGTTGCGAAGTTGCACTTTTATTTGCAATACTCTTCAGGTATTTTTCAAAAAGCACCCTTTCATGTGCCCTTTGCTGATCAATGACCATCATGCCTGATTTAACCGGCGTCAGTATGAAACGATTGTGTAGTTGAAAGAATTTCTTTTGTCCGTTATCCTGCTTCTTTTCTTCCCAGTCAGGGCTGATGATTGTTTGTTCTCCATCGTTTTGCCTGGTAATTTCCCGCACCTCATCTGCTCCCGGAAATAATTGTTCCCATTGCCTGGGGTTGATTCTGCTGGTCAGTGATTTTCCTCCCGGGGAGGGGTATTTTTCATGCTGAAACGGGTTATAATCAGGGTTGACCTGAATGCTGGGTGGTTTCACAGGCCTGTTTTTATCGGCAGGGAGGTTGTCAAAAGCACTTTCCTGGTCGAAATCCAGGGTGGGAGAGACATTGTGTTTGCCCAGGGAGCGCTTAACTGCGGATTTAATGACCTGGTAAACAAATCGCTCATCCTGGAATTTAATCTCCGTTTTGGTAGGATGGACGTTTACATCTATTTGCTCAGGGTCGGTTTCCAGGAAAAGAAAGAAACTCGGAAAGGTATCTTCCGGAATCAGTTCCTCAAAGGCCTGCTCTACGGCATGATTAAGATATGGCGACCGGATAAAACGTTTGTTTACAAAAAAGAATTGTTCGCCCCTGGTCTTTTTGGAATACTCGGGTTTTGCTGCAAATCCATTGATTTTCAATAGTTGTGTCTCTTCTTCCACTGGGATTAACCGTGGGTTGTAATTGCTGCCGAACAGTCCGGTAATTCTTTGTTTGAGGTTTCCTTTGTTCAATTGATGGGTCAGTTGATCGTTCTGGTAAAACTGGAAGGAAACATCGGGCCTGGCAATGGCGATGCGCTGAAATTCAGTAAGTATATGTCTTTTCTCTACATTATCTGACTTCAGGAAATTTCGCCTGGCCGGGGTGTTGTAAAAAAGGTTTTTCACAGATATACTTGTGCCTGGCTGGCAGGGACATGGTTCCTGAGTCTGGAGAGCGGATGCTTCCACTATTACCTGGGTGCCGACTTCGTCATCACTTGTACGGGTTTTAAGGACTACCTTTGAAATGGCTGCGATGGAGGCGAGGGCCTCTCCGCGAAAACCCATGGTGTGAATGGAGAAAAGGTCTGTTGCCCTGGTAATTTTGGAAGTGGCATGGCGTTCAAAACAAAGCCTGGCATCACTCTCCGTCATCCCGGCACCATTATCCACAACCTGAATCAGGGTTTTTCCTCCATCTTTGATGATAAGCCGGATATGGTCCGATCCGGCATCAATGGCATTTTCAAGCAACTCTTTCACAGCCGAGGCAGGTCGCTGAATGACTTCACCTGCTGCGATTTGGTTGGCCACGGCATCCGGCAGGAGCTTGATCACGTCTGACATGCAGTCATTAATTTAAAAAAAGGAAATTAAATAAAGAAGATCAGGTAAACTAACAAGAACATCACGATAAGAATAATCACCAGGCGTTGGTTGGATGCTGTCCTGCTTCTGGCGCCTGATGAACGTTTCCAGCGCATTTGCAGCCGCTCTCTCAATGCTTTTTCATAATCTTCTTCATTGTTATCCATGGCCGCTTTCTGCCGTTTTTCTCTTTCTTCCTTTTTTTTGTCATAATAAACCGGCTTGTAACTATACTTTTTGTTGCGTGGAGTTTTAAAAAATGTAAGTGCCATGATAAGAGGAGTTATATAGTGGTGGAAATCTTTCCTGAAGCAAAATTAACGATTTAAAGCTGAAACGGCAACTCTTTACATGGTGGGAACTCCTGATGCCGGGATTTCAGGGAGGGATTTTATGGAATTTCTTTTTTTATTGAAAAAGGTTTTTTATTATTGCGTTAAACTATTTATACAAAATGGAATCAAAGGGTTGAACTGAATTGAAAACATAAAAATTAATTTCCTATGAAAACGAAAGTATTAATTACATCCCTGATGGCCTTTATTCTCCTTTTCTCCGCGGATGCATTTGGTCAGCGCGGACGCAGAGTTCCCGATGTCAGACCTCAGCAGCGGTTTTCTGAACGCCAGATGGAACAGAGCGGGGAAAGACGCCAGTATGCTGATGTATGCCAGATGATTCCGGATCTTACAGAAGAACAGGAGGAGCAGATCAGATCGCTGCGTCTGGACCAGCTGGAGCGCAATACGGAGCACAGGAATGCCATGGATGAATTGCGTGCCCGCAGGCGGTCGCTAATGACAGAGAGTGATCCCGACATGAGTGCCGTCAACAATGTGATCGATGAAATGACTGCTTTGAGAAACGCCCAAATGAAAGAGAATGTGAATCATCACCTTGCTGTTCGTGAACTGCTTACGGAAGAACAGCGGGTAATTTTTGACAGTCGTACCGGCCAAATGAACCGGGGAAGGGCTCACTCAGCTCGTGCCGGAGGAAGAACCGGAGGACGGGCTCACCAGGCAGGTGGCGGTCGCTGGTAAGTATTTTACTGGTTTCAGAGAGTACACACTGGCCTCAGAGTACATGTGAATTAAATGGATTACAACAAAAAAAGGCTGCTCAGCGAGCGGCCTTTTTTTGTTGTGTACCGGCAAAATCCGCTTAATCCTTCAGGTCACCGTAAAGTGCATCTAAATCGTCAGGCTTTTTGGTCAGACGGCTGACAATGACAGTAGTTAAAGTAGCGATGATAAATCCCGGGATCAATTCATAGATCATGGTTTCCAGGGCAGGAATCCTTATCCAGACAATGACTGTTACAGCCCCTGCAATCATACCGGAAATAATCCCTGTTTTCGTTGCCCCTTTCCAGAAAAGGGCCAATATGGACGTGGGGCCTAATGCTGCACCCAATCCTGCCCAGGCAAACAAGACGAGCCAGAAAACCAGCTCCTCCGCCAACAATCCAAGCAGCATGGAAAGTGTAACCAAAAGAATGACTACGCTCCGGCTCAGAAATACCAGTCGTTTTTGTGAGATCTCCCGGTTCCGGTGAATCAGTTTTTCATAAATATCCCTTACCAGGGAGGAGGCTGCCACCAATAGCTGGGAGTCAGCCGTGGACATGATGGCCGCAAAGATACTTGCGATGACAATGCCGAACAATACAGGATGCAGTTGCTGGTTGGCCAATACCGGGTAAATGTTTTCCTGATCCGCTCCCGGTAACAGGCTGACATCCGGGAAGTAGATTTTTCCCACCATGCCGGTAATGATTGCTCCAAGCCCCATCAACACATTGGCCCCAGTGCCTACCATGGCAACCAGTTTTAGCTTTTTGGGGTTTTTAATGGACATATACCTGGCAATGATGTGCGGATTACCAGGAGACCCCAGGCCGATCCCTGCAAAACCAATCAATGCTCCGGCTGTCAATGCCAGGGGATTAAAAAACCGTCCGTTTGCCATTAAGGATGCTTCATGATAAAAAGTGCCGAATCCACCAAGATTTGAAATGGCAATAACCGGTAAGACAAGGAGGGCAAATATCATAAATATTCCCTGAATGGTATCTGTCAGGCTGACTGCAAGAAACCCCCCGAGCATGGTATAAAACAGCACAATGGCTGTTGTGAGTATAATTCCCTGTGTCTCTGAAATACTGAACGTGGACTCAAAGGCTTTGCCTCCGGCCACAAACTGGGCGGACACATAAGCAATCATGAAAATGATGATAATGCCCACCACCACAGATCGCAAAACGCCATTTTTGTCATTGAACCGGGCAGCAAAAAAATCGGGAACGGTAATACAGTCACGCTTTTCACTGAAAGACCGGATTCGGGGTGCATAAAAGAAAAAGAGAAAAAATTCAACCACTGTATATCCGGCCACGGCCCAGATGGCGGCAAAACCTATCTCGAATGCCATGCCGGTCACCCCCAGCAGGAGCCATGCACTCCTTCCGCTGACAACTGCCGACAGGGCCACCACCAACATTCCCATTCTTCTGCCGCCAATGAAATAATTGGAGATCCCACGTGAAGAAAAACGTGCCGCATATATCCCGACCATAATGATTATCACCAGGTAACCAATGAAGGACCAGACGGCTACCTGGTCCACATTCATGGCAAATGTTTGAACTTCTTCCATAGATCATATATTGGATTAGACTGAGGGGCAATAGTAAACCCATAAGCAAACCTAAGTGATTCTGATTTTTTATGCAAGAAACCCTAAAGAAAAAAGAGGGTTACCCCGGCTACGCTGATCAGGGCCCCGATGAATTCTTTCCAGCTCACTGATTGTCTGAAGAAAATAAAAGTAGCGGGAAGGATCAGAATGGGGGAAATGGCCATAATGGTCGATGCGATTCCGGTCGCCGTATTCTGGACTGCGATCAGAGAGGAAGAAACACCGAGAAACGGTCCGAAGGTGGCTCCGAGCAGCATGAGCCACATAGCCATTTTGTTGTTGATTGCAAAGCCCACCGTTTTCCATTTTTTGAATACATGAATAACAATGGCGAACCCGATAATGCCGGCCATCACCCTGATCTGGGTTGCGGAGAATGGATCATAATTCCTCATGCCAAACTTGCTTAACACCAATCCGGTAGCCTGTCCAGCTGCACCCATGACGGCAAAAAATATGCCTTGTATGGGAACTTTGGTCAGGTCCTTGTCTTCCATGCCTTTTTTTCGGTGTTTGTAAAAAATAACCAGGGCAATTCCTGACATGGTGAGAGTCATCCCCCCGATATGAATCCACTCCAGGGTTTCCCCCATTAACAGCCATCCTACAAAAGCAGCAATGGGGGGTACAAGTGTCATGATCAACAGGGACAGTCTGGAACCAATCACGGTGAATGCCTTAAAGAGGAACAGGTCGCCCACGACAAATCCGACAAGCCCGGACAAGGCGAGCCATATCCAGTTATAAGTGGTTGCATCACTTGGTATAAAGAATCCCCTTCGTACCCACGAAAAAAGGCTTAACAAAAGCAAAGCCATCACCAGGCGGATAATGTTTACCGGAACGCTGCCCACCTTGCGGCTGGCAGATTCAAATGCCATGGCTGTGACCGTCCAGCATACCGCAGTGAACAAAGCCGCCAGTTCGCCAATTCTCATTTCCATGATCCATCAATTTGCCCGCAAAGGTAAAAGAAATATTAAAGTGTCAAATATTTGTTAAACATGCCCCCACGAAGCTGGGTATTTGATTTGAGAAAATTTTTCTTTGTACATTTGTGCAAGCAATTAAACAGTCAATAAACAAAAGTATTATTTATGAAAAAATTATTTCTCATCCTTTTTGCAGGAATGGTAATGGGTTCTTGCGGAGGACAAACGGATCAACAAGGAGAACAAGAATCGGGAAACAAAACGATTGAGGAATTGGTTCAGGCCCCTATGGAATATGAAGGACAAACCGTCACTTTTGATGGCATTATCGGACATATGTGCGAGGAGAGTGGTGATAAAATGCGGGTGCATTCCAAGGACAACCCTGATTTTTCTATTCTGGTTATGCTTGGAGATCACAAGGATCAGATGGAATATGAGTATGAAGGTCGTGACATTACGATTACCGGCGACATGACTGCCGTGCTTGCCAACGAAGATGAAATTGCACTTGAAGAAGAAGAGCATGAATGTGAAACAACTGAAGCTGCCATTCAAAAGCTGGAAGAACAAGGTGTTGATCCTGATATTTGGGCGGTTGTTGAGTTAAAGGATTTTCAACTGCAATAGCTCAATAATACGATAATCGATTACCCGCTTGTTCTTAAGAACTGCGAAAAGACTGCCGGACCTGTGAGTCCGGCAGTCTTTTTTTTGTCTATGGTCAGGAGGGGGGTGCTCCGGATCATGGTTACCATAATGCGGGGTCTGACGCGGAGCCTGCCCAGGCGCAGACTTAGCCCCTGAGGGGCACTCATGAAGGCAGTCCTGCTTCTTCGGCAAGAAAGGTGAGGGTGGAGAAGATTTCCCTTGCCAGTGGTTTGCTGACTTTGGAGAGTCCGAGGTAATTCTGGCGAACCTCATTCATCAGCGATATACCTGGCTTTTCGTTGCGCATATTCGCCAGGATAAGCGTGGATACGGCAGTCCGCAAATGGTTGCCTTTAATTCTGCGGGTGAGCCGGGAGTGGCGGGCAGGATGGAGATGTATGTAAGCGCTGTCATGATCCTCATTTTTCCGAAGGATCCATTCTGAGCCATCAGAAACGGTGATCTGCCAAAATAATTGGTTTGAACTGTCAATCCAGCGAAAATAATCCTCTTTTTCGTAGGCCCTGAAACCGAGCAAAATATTAACTATATCGTGGGCAATTTCATCCGGGGTCATTGTTCCGACATAAAGATCAAACTGCGATTCTCCCAGGGTTGCTGTTTTGGCTACAAACAGGGGGAATAGCTGCTCCGGCCTGGCAGCCCAATTACGTAATGCTCCCGACAGGAACCCGAGGTGGTGTTTCCAGCCGTTGAACATGATCGGTGGACTAATGCAGCTTATGGTTTTAACCATTGATCCCATGGCTGTTTATCATTTGGAGTGGCCATCAGTTAACTCTTGCAAATATACGGGCATTGTATCAAAATGCAGAACTTTATGTGTATATCAATGCATTTTTTCGGACATTTGTATCGGTATTAATTATTATGAAATGAGTGAAGATAAGAAGATCATCTTTTCCATGGTCGGAGTCAGTAAGGTTTTTCCCCCCGGAAACAAACAAGTACTGAAAGACATCTACCTTTCCTTTTATTATGGTGCAAAAATCGGGATTATCGGGTTGAACGGATCGGGGAAATCTACCCTGATGCGAATCATTGCGGGTGAAGAGAAATCCTACCAGGGTGAAGTCGTTTTCTCACCCGGTTATTCGGTGGGGCACCTGCCGCAGGATCCCGGGCTTGATCCGTCCAAAACAGTAAAAGAGATCGTTCAGGAAGGGGTGCAGGAAGTGGTGGATATCCTGAAGGAATATGAAGAGGTAAACCTGAAGTTCGCCGAACCCATGGAGGAGGAGGAAATGACGATGCTGATTGAACGCCAGGGTGAACTTTCAGACCTGATTGAACAACATGGCGGCTGGGATCTTGACAGCAAGCTGGAACGTGCCATGGATGCATTGCGCTGCCCTGACCCGGATACTTCCGTGGCCCACCTGAGTGGGGGAGAACACAGAAGAGTGGCATTGTGCCGGCTGCTTTTGCAGGAACCGGATATCTTGCTGCTGGATGAGCCTACCAACCATCTGGATGCCGAAAGTGTTGACTGGCTTGAACAACACCTGCGACAATATAAAGGAACGGTGATTGCGATAACCCACGACCGTTATTTCCTGGACAATGTGGCTGGCTGGATTCTCGAACTGGACAGGGGGGAAGGGATCCCATGGAAAGGGAATTATTCTTCCTGGCTGGAACAGAAAACAAAGCGCCTGGAAATGGAAGAAAAATCAGAAAGCAAACGTCGCAAAACCCTCGAAAGGGAACTGGAGTGGGTACGTATGTCTCCAAAGGGTAGGCGGGCCAAGGGAAAGGCCAGGCTGAACTCCTATGAGAAAATGCTAGGGGAAGATGTGAAACAGAAGGAAGAACGACTGGAAATTTTTATCCCTGACGGACCCAGACTGGGGGACAAAGTGATTGAAGCAAACAATGTCAGTAAGGCATTTGGCGAAAATCTGCTTTTTCAGGAGCTGAGCTTTGCACTGCCACCTGCAGGAATAGTCGGTATCATCGGACCCAATGGTGCAGGCAAAACTACCTTATTCCGGATGATGATGGGGCAGGTTCTCCCGGACGAAGGACGTTTTGAGCTTGGAGAGACAGTGAAAATAGGCTATGTGGATCAGGCCCACGCTGACATTGATCCGGAAAAGACAGTATGGGAAGTCATTTCAGGTGGTCATGATACCATTAACCTGGCGGGCCGGCAGATGAACAGTCGTGCTTATGTGGCCAGGTTCAATTTTACCGGGGCTGACCAGGGGAAAAAATGCGGCGTATTGTCAGGTGGAGAGCGAAACCGCCTGCATTTGGCCATGACCCTGAAAAGTGAAGCCAATGTATTGCTTCTTGATGAGCCTACCAATGACATTGATGTGAATACCCTCCGGGCCCTGGAGGAAGGACTGGAAAATTTTGCCGGATGCGCGGTAATCATCACGCATGACCGTTGGTTTCTGGACAGGATTGCTACCCATATACTCGCTTTTGAGGGAGATTCACAGGTTTACTTTTTTGAAGGAGGATATTCTGATTATGAAGAAAACAGGAGAAAGCGTCTCGGAGATATTTCTCCCAAACGTATTAAATATCGCAAACTTAAAACTGATTAGTTTTTATTCAAAATCTGATTGACGATGACAGATATCAAACATTTAAAGGATACTGCCACCCAGGTCCGGCGGGACATTTTACGAATGGTTTATGAGGCCCAGTCAGGCCATCCGGGTGGTCCGCTGGGTGCCACCGAATTGCTCACAGCGCTCTATTTTAAGGTGCTTAAACACGATCCGAAGAGTTTCAGCATGGATGGAGAGGGCGAGGATTTGTTTTTTCTTTCAAACGGTCATTTATCTGCCGGATGGTACAGTGTATTGGCGCGCAGCGGTTATTTTGACGTGAAGGAGCTCAGCACTTTCCGGCGGATTGATTCCCGTTTACAAGGACACCCTGCTACCGAGGAAGGGCTTCCGGGGGTGAGGGTCGCCAGCGGTTCTCTTGGGCAGGGATTGAGTGTGGCCTGCGGAGCTGCGCTGACAAAAACCCTGAACAGGGATGACCGCTTAGTTTACTGCCTGATGGGAGACGGAGAGCAGCAGGAAGGCCAAATCTGGGAAGCTGCCATGTTTGCTGCAGGAAGAAAAATTGATAACCTGATCGGGATCATTGACTATAACGGACAACAGATTGACGGATCGGTCAATGATGTAATGCCCCTGGGTGACTTAAAGGCCAAATGGGAAGCCTTTGGCTGGAAGGTCCTGGAAATGGAAGGAAATATAATGGAGGACGTTCTTGATACGCTGGAAAAAGCACGTTCACTTGTCCGGCAGAAGCAGCCCGTGATGATCCTGATGCATACTGATATGGGATATGGGGTGGACTTTATGATGGGTACCCACGAGTGGCACGGAAAACCGCCAAATGATGAACAGTTTGAGCGTGCCATGGCAAATTTTGATGAAACCCTGGGAGATTATTAATACATTGGTTCACATTTATTTAATCGAGTTATGAAGGCGTATACATATAAAGAGAAAAAGGATACACGTTCTGGTTTTGGGGCAGGATTGCTTGAGCTTGGACACCAAAACCCTGATGTGGTGGGGTTGTGTGCGGATCTTACCGGGTCATTGAAAATGACCGATTTTAAAAATGAATTTCCTGATCGCTTTTTTCAGGTGGGAATTGCTGAAGCTAACATGATGGGCGTGGCAGCCGGACTGGCCACGGGAGGCAAGATTCCTTTCACAGGGTCATTTGCCAATTTCAGCACGGGGAGGGTCTATGACCAGATCAGGCAATCTATTGCGTATTCGCAAAAAAATGTCAAGATATGTGCTTCGCATGCAGGGATTACCCTCGGAGAAGACGGGGCAACCCATCAGATACTGGAAGACATCGGAATGATG
>CAYXEH010000062.1:0-13502 GCA_964463915.1 uncultured Bacteroidales bacterium
AATCCAATTCCTTACCAATCCTACACCTAGAATTCTCTAAGAGCAGCCGACCACATGCTGTTCCTTATTCCACTCCCTTCCCAACCCGCACCTTTCGATACTCGTTCAACCTTTATCATAGGCTGTTCCTTATTCCAATTCCTTACCAAACCACAACTTGTATCTTTACCACAAAGTTACTTAAAAGCTGTTCCTTATTCCAATTCCTTACCAAACCACAACCTGTCCTCTCAAACGCTATATCTGTCAACGTTTTAGATGTTTTTGTTCTTACAAAAATCATCTTTACCGAACAAGAAGTAGTCCAAGTCAAAGGATTTTAATAATTACAAAATATTGATTCGAAAAATACAATTTATTTAAAACAGTTCCAATTGTTTGGGAGAATCAGGCATCGGCTCTGATTTCTTTCCCCAAAAATTAAAAATATCCCCATACTGTTTGTCAGTAATCATCATAATACTCACGTGACCTTTTTCTGGAATCATTGCTTTTATCCTTTTCACATGTACATCTGCACTCTCCCGGCTTGCACAATGCCTGGAATACACAGAATACTGCATCATGGTAAAACCATCCTTCTCAAGTTTTTTTCTGAAACCATTCGCAAGTTTCCGCTCTTTTTTTGTCGTAACAGGCAAATCAAAAAAAACGAAAAGCCACATAATTTGATATGCATTAAGACGATCCTTTGACATATTCGACTTTAAGCTCTGGGTAAACTCGGATATATGATCTTCTGAGAGGTTTTTGCGAAACAACGAACCATGGAAGCAGTTGTTTGTGACAATGCAACCATCAGAGGTCGTTTATTTTTCCCCATCATAACGTCCTCCGTAAGCACCTCAAGCAGCTGCCTTTTGTGATCCTTTTGAATGGAATCAATTGTAGTATCCATCAAAAAAATACGATAAACTATTTCATCAACAAAAGGCCGGTATGGCTCCATAACATCATCTGCGAGGCAAAAACTATTGTATCGGTTTTTGTGAAATATTCCCAGTGTGGCAAGAAGTCCTGAGCCAGCTAATGCCCTGGCCACAGCAGCCCTTAGTACAATGTACCCATAATTTAGTAACATGTTGGGCCGCTTCCCATTCCTATCCCTGATAAAGTTTTTCCCAAATAACCGTGACCAATAAATACGAGCAGCCGCCCCCTCCCGGTTTGTACTGTCCCCACTTTTCACATATTGAGATAGCTTTAACAAGTCTTGATTTTCTAGTCCCAGCTTCTTTAAAAGACCTGCCTGATTCTTGATTTTTGCCTCAACTGTCTGCTTCCACATACTTTTCTTTAATGGCAAGGGTGCGTTAATTTGAAAACTGAACACCTCCTGCTGAACAGAATGGCCATCAAGGTTCAACAACATGGATGAAGGCATGTGTTTCTGATCGCAAAGCACTACCGCCACATTATTTTCCACCAACGCATTCAACAATGGCAAGGTAGCCGAAACTTCCTGATGTTCAAGAACAGTATACCCCACATCCTCAATGGGAATGGTAACCTCTCCACCGGTTTTGGGTCTTACTAACATTTGCTGATTCTGCAAACTCAGCCTTACCGGGCTACTGAAAAAGATAGTTCGTTTTAACATGAAATTATGCAATTTGCAAGCCACCGGTTAAATTTATTTGAACCTTTTGCGGATTGCTGTTCTCCCAAGATGACATACTTTGTACTCTCCATTCCCCCTCATTTGTATCAACTCCTGAAACCAGATGGTGCCGAAAAGTATAATACATGCTTGATAGTTTTTGCACTCTGTACAAATGCTTGCTGATTTCCTGCTGAGGCAATCGATTTTCCCTCAACATTTGCACTTGCTCTTCAGAAAGTCCGAGTAGAAACATGTCGTTTTCCTGCAGGGTGACAACCATTTTTTCTCCATCCTCAGGTAGCTTATAAATAGATTCACCTTGATGCACCCTTTCAACAACCTCCCAGAATGAGACCACTTGTTCACGTTTCTCCCCATTTCTGTCCAGATAAATAACAACATGATGATTGTTATAAGGATTTACCCATAGATTCAATTGATCTTTCAGTTGCACGGCATTTCCAACCCGCTCTCGGACTCTCACCTTTTTTATAGGAACAGGATCCCCGTTTTTGTTCGGCAAGAAAAGCACCGGGCGTTTTTCATTATCAAAGAAAAAACCAGAAGGAATATCATATGGGGTATTTGGATCTATCCTAAAAACATTCCATAAACGGTCTTCGATTAACTTCCGGATTCCGGGATCAACAATCTTTTTAACATGCTTGTGTTTCTTAATTTCAGAAAGAGATTTACGCCTATGATAATACGATTCACCTCCAGTATAATTCTCGTGATCGTACCTAGGGTGCCCGGATTTCGGGTCGGAATGCCTGCCAAAGAAGAACTCCCTGTGCAACTGCCCCCTGGCGGCATAGCCAACACTCTGATAGGCCTTCCCATGTTTCTCAATAGTTTTGGATATCTTACTAACCACCTTATTATTCCGACTATGTGACGCTAAGATTTTGTCGACAGACCGTTTAACATCATGATCAAAACCAACCCAAGGGGCATCAAAAGAAGGCCGACTACCTAGCCCTCTCTCCAGTTCTTTACGCTCTCCAAAATATTTACTGAGCTTTTGCAAATATGTCTGCTCAGTTAAAGCTACCGTTATAGCGTCCACTGCATGATGGCGATGGTCATTCCGGCTTTTCTTCGGATCAAACTTTATTTCACCAGTTTGTTTGTCTACCCAAACATTCCCTTCAAGGAGTTTCTGTCCTTTCTGAATATCTGGGACTTTATTATAAACGGGGAATATCCCATCCACCGACATCACCTTTACTATAGCAAAATATTTACCTGCATTCAGTTTCGTATCTTTTCGATACTCTATGTCACAATCAGCTGCAAAGAGCCCGTAATCATCGATGCTTCCCTGCAGAACCAGTTCCTTTCCATCATCTACCTGGGGCTCATTAAAAGCCTTTGTGAATTCAGCCGAATCAAAATCAACATCGAGAACTGCCCAATATTTTCCTGTTTCAAGGTTTGTTTCACATTGGTAAATATAGCTCTCAAACCGACCATTATTTACTACACCGTATAGCAAAACCTGATTCTTATTTGTCTTCGGGGTTTTCTTTTTTTCTGGTGGATATAATTGACAATCTGTAACACCAAGCTTTACCCAAAATGCCCCATCTTCAAGACCCGTCTTGATCTTACGAGGCAAACTATTGTGCACAAACTGTCCTTTACTCACCTTACCCCTGTAAGCAACAGATGATTCGTCTGTGTGTGGAGGTTCATTGAACTTTCTTTCGAAACGAATTGGGTCAGTTACATTGACTCGCGCCCAATATTTACCTTTTGGCAAGGATAATGAGTCAATTTCGAATTTCAGGTAAGGTTCTTTTGCGTTTGTAATAAACTTTTTCTTATCTACAAAACCTGGCAAAAGAAGTTGATCGCTTTTTGTTTTCGGCCTTTCCGCCTCTATAGGAGTAATTTTTACCGGCAAACCGTTTGTATCAATCACAACATAATGGGGCAATTGTTTGTTATCATCCCAATTATAACCATGAAGGCTAAGCGGTTCAACAGTTTGTACCACGTTATTCAGTCCCCACAATCTGCGTAATTCCGATGTCAACTGACCAGGCATCACCCTCACATCATTACATATCTCTTTAAGTACTTCAGCGGCCTTTTTGCTGATGTACCTCGTATCATTCAATTGCCGTTCAATAAAATCTGATTTTTCAGGGCTTTTATCCCTGGTAAACTTCCTTGCTTTTCCATATGGGAGAAGAGCATATGCTCTCCTTTCAATCTCTTTCCAAGAATTAGCGTTCCAGAGTAAAGAATCGCTATTCATTTGATAAAATTCATAGGGTGTCCGTTCACCCTTCAGGCGATTAAAATTGGCTTCACATAAGGTCTTATTTTGAAAACTATCGTCAAGGGAAACTGAATATGGTACAATATGCTCAATCTGGATCTTGTTTTCAGACCCCAGCACATCACTGATTTTTATACTCATATTGGTATAAGGGCATACTACACGCCCATACCGGTCTTCAATTTCCTTGAACAAACGAAACTTCGTTATATTTTCTCTGCTGGGCTTAAGCCCGTATTCAGCAAGTCTGGTTCTCCCTTCCTCATTTGCTTTTTCATTTTCCCGGATTTTGAACATCATTTCCCTTCGCTGCTGCTTTCCGCTTCTTAAATTACGCCCAAGCTCCACGTGAATACTGTCAAATTCAAAGTTTGGCCCAAACTTTTCCGGCATTGAATATTTGTCCAACAATTCATTCACAAGGCGACGCATTTCGTTAAGGCCTTTCTGAACAATTGGATTTCGCAGGTTCTCTATTTCGGATAGCTTTTTTTTCTGCTTTCTTTTTTCGATGGTCTGGGAATGGTGGTAAAGTTTTCTGAATGCTCTATCATGCTCGGTAAATCCATAATTGTTTTCAGGAGCTGATAAAAGGTTTTTAACCTCGGCAATTAACTCGTACTCCTTGTGTTGTTTTTGACGGGTCAGGCTTATTATTTTTTTAATAATTTCATCATGATAATCCTTGAAATGGTCCCATCTCGCACCAAAAGCATTCCTAACTCCGCCCAACACTACTGCAGTTGAATAAATAAAGCCCATTTCAAGAAAAGGAAGAATATTCCTGACTGCTTTCAATGAGACATTGCCATAATCTGGTTTAAGCTGTATTTTAGATGCCTTATCCGCTTTTTCTTTCGTCAGACCATAGGTGTTTTGAAGTTTTTTGCTGAGCATTTCAGGAGAATCGAAAAAATAGAAACAATGCCAGATATCATATTTATTCTTTTCCCACTGCTCCTCTGAAAAGTAAGGTTTAAGTTTTTTGTGGGTTGTATTTCCTGCGACCTTGAAATCATTATCGTAATTGAAATGTTCATGGGTAAGGTTCAACGCATCTGGAATTTTCTTAAAGTCAAAAAGCCCGTCATTCTTGTTGATTACGTCCAGAACAGCTACTCGCTGTATATTATTGAGGCGGATTTGCTGGCTTCCGAGTCGAATATTGTTGATAAACTGGTATGACCTGAATAGCTCAAAATCTGGGTGAGAAACTGGCACGGGAGAAGCACCGATGGTTCTGTTTTTCTTGGTTTCCTTATCAAAGAATTTTCTGCTTTCAAATGTACATTTACCCAGTAATGCCTTTTGGGAGCGTAATGGCCTTTGCCAGAAAAGAACACTCTCGTTACTTTTAAAACGGATTCCTTCATCGGTTTTTTTTATATCGCCGGCGATATAATTTTTGACAGGTTGCTTATAATGAACTAAAATCCTGTTACTCTCTATATTTACATTTTCCTCACCATGCTTATTTTTTAGCTGTTGAATTTTACTTTGATTTCTGTTTGAATCAGGGGATCCTTTTAAGAAAATCGATTTTATATCTTTTACCCATAGCTCGTTCAGGCCAAGATGATTTGCTTGTTTTTCCCAAATTTCCTGAAACTCCTCCACATACATTCTCCGCAAGGTATATCTTGCTCTTACCCTTACTTCTTTCCCATTCTCATCAAGAATCCGTTTATAAGACTCGTGTTCATTTGGCAAATAATTACTCAGCTGCTGCCCAAGTGTTTTATTCTGAATTAACTCCCGGGTCGCATTGATGCCCTGGACATTTTCCTTTCCTTTATATATCGCTCCCTCATCACTCCCCTTACGAGTGCTTAAAAAACCGCGTCGTTGTATAAAGTGATAAAAAATCCTGCCAAGTTCTAACCTGGTAATAGGTTCTTTGACCACTTTTTCCCTTAATTTATAGGGATTCATTTTTAACCATTCAGTAAATTCTGTATCTGAAGGAAAGACTCTTCCTGCTGACTTTTCAACTTTATTCCAGTTCTTCCACCTTTTTAAACTATCTATAGGAAGTGGGCACATTTGATGCTCAATCAAGACCTCCAGAAGTTTAATTTTTCGTAATCTTTTTCTAAAATGCAACCTTCTGGACATTCTAAACTGTCGTCTTTCTGCATTTTTTGATTGCTCCTTTTCCCCTTGTCCGATATCTTTTACCCCGGCAGGAAATATTCTTACCCCTGAATCGAGTATTTGTGAATTCTCTTTGTCTACGATTGCCCAACCAATACTATTGGTTCCTAAATCAAGGCCTAAAATTTTGGTCATAATATTTGTTTCTTAAAGAATTCCTATTTATATTTGATCCATAAGATTAATTCCAATTCAATCTTATCACAACAAGGCTATATGCCGAAGGACTTTGTCCTATACCCCCGCTTCGGTGGGGGTTTTTTTATGTAATCAACTTCTTTATTGATTAAGTGACGAGGGAAGAATATGGTTATCAAAATACTGAAATTAAATATTTTTAATATCATAGATTTTTATGGGATAAATATAATCACAATTCCCATTAATCCAAAAAATAATACCTAACCTTTCAATAATACCGTATTTCGCGACTCCATACAATAATGCAACCACCCAAACAAGATGATCATACAACAAAGTGCAGATTCTCTTATTCAGGATATAAGACTAAACACAATTGGGGATAAAAAAAATAAACAGGACGAAAACACCCTACAATATCACCCCATCATGTATCGTCAGCTTCCGGTCGGCCATGCCGGCCAGGGCTTCGTTGTGGGTCACGATCACGAAGGTCTGGTTCATGCGGTCGCGCAGGGTGAAGAACAGGCGGTGGAGTTCTTCGGAGGTTTTGGAGTCGAGGTTGCCGCTGGGTTCATCGGCCAGTACCACCACGGGGTCGTTGATCAGGGCACGGGCCACGGCCACGCGTTGCTGCTCTCCGCCGCTGAGCTCCGAGGGTTTGTGTTCGAGCCGCTCGCTTAGCCCCAGCAGGTCAAGCAGTTCGCCGGCACGTTTTTCCACATATTTTCTTGAAGCACCGGAAATATAACCGGGGATGCATACATTTTCCAGGGCGGTGAATTCGGGAAGCAGGTGATGGAACTGGAACACAAAACCGATATGCTTATTCCGGAAGGCCGACAGCTGCCGGTCGTTCAGCCCTGACACATCGCGTTCATCAATCATCACTTTCCCGCTGTCGTGGCGGTCGAGGGTGCCCAGGATGTGCAGCAGGGTGGTTTTCCCGGCACCGGAGGCGCCCACAATGGAAACGATCTCTCCTTTTTTGATGTCGAGGCTGATCCCTTTCAGCACCTTCAGGCTGCCGAATGATTTGTGTATGTTTTCTGCTTTGATCATATGCGCAGGCTTAGCGTCCGTCCGGAGGTTGTCCGGCAAAGATACGAAGATACATAAAATGAAAATGCTATATTTGATCCGGGAGAAACTTCCCCGTGCAGCATCCTGAATCATCCTGAAAGAATGAATGAGATAACTGACAATACCACCGCCATTCCCTTTGACCGGCTGGCCCGGGAAATGGAAGGGGAGTTGTATGACAACATGAGCTGGCGGCTTCTGTATGCCACCGACGCTTCGGTGTTCAGGGAGGTACCGGCAGCGGTATGTTGCCCTGCTGGCACAGAGGATTTAAAAAAGATACTGGCTTTCTGTACGGAACAGGGGCTGCCAATGATTCCCCGAACGGCCGGAACCTCCCTTGCCGGGCAGGTGGTGGGCCACGGCCTGGTGGTGGATTTCTCCAGGCACATGAACCGGATCCTGGAGCTGAACACCGAAGAGCGGTGGGTGAAGGTGCAACCGGGGGTGATCCTTGACGACCTGAACCGTTTCCTGGAACCGCACGGGCTGTTTTTCGGCCCGGAAACTTCCACGGGGAATCGCTGCATGATCGGCGGGATGGTGGCCAACAACTCCTGCGGGTCGCACTCCCTGGTTTACGGGAGCACCCGCGACCATACCCTGGAGATCTCTGCGCTGCTAAGTGACGGCTCCGAAGTCTTGTTCGGCCCCATGCACCAGGAAGAGTTCCGGGAAAAATGCACCGGCCACAAGCTGGAGAACAAGATCTACAAGCATGTGTTTGAGATGCTTTCGGATAAAGGAAACCAGGAAGAGATCCGGGCGCAATATCCCGATCCGCGCATCAACCGCAGAAACACCGGCTACGCCCTCGACCTCTTGCTCAACGCGGAAATATTTGACGGGAAGGAACCTTTTAATTTTTGCAAACTGCTTTGCGGATCGGAAGGGACGCTGGCGCTGTCCTTAGAGATCAAGCTTAGCCTCGTGGAACTCCCTCCGCCCGAAAAGGCGCTGGTGTGCGTCCATACGGAAAGCATCCAGGAAGCCCTGCAGGCCAACCTGGTGGCCCTGAAGCACGGACCGGTGGCGGTGGAACTGATCGACAGGGTGATCCTGGACTGCACCCGTTCCAACATCACCCAGGCCAGGAACCGTTTTTTCATCAAGGGAGATCCCGGCGCCATCCTGGTGGTGGAATTTGCCTGCAACAACCGCAGCGAGGGGGAAGAAAAGGCGGCAGCCATGGAAGCGGAGATGCGCAAAGAGCACCTGGGCTATCATTACCCGCTGTTGTTCGGTGGAGATATCAACAAGGTATGGGCGTTGCGCAAAGCGGGGCTGGGGCTTCTGTCCAACCTTCCGGGAGACGCCAAGCCGGTGGCGGTGATTGAAGACACGGCTGTTCATCCTGATATGCTTCCCGGGTTTATCAAAGAGTTGCAGGTTTTGCTGGACAAGCTGGGGCTGAGATGTGTGTTTTATGCGCATATCGGCACGGGAGAGCTGCACCTGCGGCCGGTGCTCAACCTGAAAAACCACACCGATGTGGAGCGCTTCCACCAGGTGGCAAAGGAAACCGCCCTGCTGATCAAAAAATACCGGGGCTCGCTCAGCGGTGAGCATGGCGACGGCCGGCTCAGGGGGGAGTTCATTCCCCTGGTGCTGGGAGAGAAAAACACCCGGCTGCTGCAGGAGATCAAAACCACCTGGGACCCCCGTGGCCTGTTCAATCCGGAAAAGATCATCCATACCCCATCCATCAAAACCTCATTGAGGTACGCCCCCGGTCAGACGGAGAAAAAGATCAACACCTACTTTGATTTCCAGGATACGCGGGGCTTTTTAAGGGCGGTTGAAAAATGCAACGGTTCCGGCGATTGCCTGAAACCATCAGCGGCCGGGGGTGTGATGTGCCCCTCCTACCAGGCCACCCGTGAGGAGCCCCACAGCACCCGGGGAAGGGCCAATATCCTGAGGGAATTTATCACCAACTCTCCCAGAAAGAACCCCTTCGACCACAAAGAGATCATGGAGGTGCTGGACCTTTGTCTCTCCTGCAAGGGATGTAAATCAGAATGTCCCTCCAGTGTGGACATGGGCAAATACAAGGCCGAGGCATTGCAGCATTACTACGAGACCAACGGCACACCCCTGCAGGCGCGGGTAACCGGGGCTTACGCCAAATTCAACCGGATGGGCAGCCTTTTCCCGGCCATGTACAATTTTTTCGCCAAAAACAGGCTGACATCCGGGGCGATCAAGCACTTCCTGGGGTTCAGCCCCAAAAGGAATCTTCCGCTGCTGCAGTCATCCACCCTCAGGAAATGGGCATTGATGCACCTTTCAGGGCTCAACAACCTGAACAGGAACGGAAAGGAAGTCATTGTTTTCTGTGACGAGTTCACCAACTACAACGACACGGATACCGGCATCAATACCATCATGCTGCTGCATCACCTGGGCTACCGGGTCACAATGCCAAACCACGGCGAAAGCGGCCGTACTTACCTGTCAAAAGGACTGCTCAAACAAGCGGCCAAAAGGGCGGCAAAAAACGTGGAGGCCCTTCACCCGCTGGTCAGTGCGGACAAGCCACTGGTCGGCATCGAGCCCTCGGCCCTGTTGTGCTTCCGCGATGAATACGCCCTGCTGCTTGAGGGTGAGATCCGCGAAAAAGCGATCAGCCTTGCTTCCCACGCATACACCCTGGATGAGTTCATTGCCGGGGAAATAAGATCAGGACAAATTTCTTCCGGGGCATTTACCGACACCCCACGAAAAATCTACCTCCACGGGCATTGCCACCAGAAGGCACTCTCATCGGTCAGCAGTACCGTGCAGATGCTCTCCGTGCTCCCCCATACGGAAATCAGGGAGATCGAATGTGGTTGTTGTGGCATGGCGGGGGCCTTCGGGTTTGAGAAGAACCATTATGAGCTTAGCATGCAGATCGGCGAGCTGTCGCTCTTCCCGGCCATCCGGCAGGCGGAGAAAGATGCAATTATTGCGGCCCCCGGCACCAGCTGCCGGCAGCAGATCCATGACGGCACCGGCCGTGTGGCCCTGCACCCGGCCGATATCCTGTTCCTTGCACTGAAATAATCCCCGACGCCCGTCTCCTGCAGGCCGCCTGCCTGTCCGCGGCTGCCCATGTCGTCGCGGACCGCATGTGCATCCAAATTCGCATGTCTTCCCGGATCGCATGTACGGCCGCATTAGCATGTCTTCCCAGAACCTATGTACAGCCGCATTCCCCAACTGCACCACATCCATTAAAAAAGGGCTGACCTGAACGGCCAGCCCTTTTTGCTGTATCCTGATGAGTTAGAGGATTATTTCTCCTCGCCCTCTTCCGGTTTGTCATCTTCAGGCTTCTCTTCTTTCTTCGCAGCAGCCTTCTTTGCAGGAGCCTTTTTCTTGGGCTCCTCTTTCGCCTCTTCCTCCTTCTCTGCCTTAGGCTCCTCTTTAGCTTCGGCTTCCTCTTCAGCCTTTTCTTCTTTCTTCGCAGCAGCCTTCTTTGCAGGGGCCTTTTTCTTAGGCTCTTCCTTGGTTTCCTCTTTGGCTTCAGCTTTGGGCTCCTCTTTCGCCTCTTCCTTCTTCTCTGCCTTCGGCTCCTCCTTCACTTCTTCCTTCTCCTCTGCTCTAGCTTCGGCTTTCTCCCTGGCCGCCTTTTCTTCCAGTTTCCTGATGGCCTCTTCTTTCTTGGCCTGTTGCGCCGATTTCTCGGTTTTTTCGAACTGTGATTTCAGGCTGGCAAGTGCATCCAGGTCACCAAGGGTGGTTTTCTCCAGGTTATCCTTCATCTTCTTCACGGTCTTCTTGGTGGCCTTTTCTTTGGTCTTGCGATCGGCAGCCTCAGAAGCACGTTCTGCATACTTCACATCCTGGAATACCTTGGTATGGGAAACAACAATTTTCTTGCTGTCTTTATTGAACTCGATCACTTTGAAATCAAGGGTCTCGTCCATCTTGGCGGTAGAGCCGTCTTCCTTCACGATATGACGTGTGGGAGCAAAACCTTCCACACCATAAGGCAGGGCCACGATCACTCCTTTGTCGGAAGTTCCGACGATGGTTCCCTGGTGTACGGAATCAATGGTAAACACCGACTCAAATACATCCCACGGGTTCTCCTCCAGCTGCTTGTGTCCGAGGCTCAGACGACGGTTCTCCTTGTCCACGTCCAGTACAACCACTTCGATCTGCTCACCGATCTTGGTGAATTCAGCCGGGTGCTTGATCTTTTTGCTCCAGGAAAGGTCACTGATATGGATCAGTCCGTCCACACCTTCTTCAAGCTCTACAAAAATACCGAAGTTGGTAAAGTTGCGTACCGTGGCATTTGTTTTGGTGCCAACGGCGTATTTCTCGTGGATATTCTCCCACGGATCAGGCATCAGTTGCTTGATACCCAATGACATTTTGCGTTCTTCACGGTCCAGTGTCAGGATAACGGCTTCCACCTCGTCACCGACTTTCAGGAAGTCCTGTGCGGTGCGCAGGTGCTGCGACCATGACATTTCAGACACGTGGATCAGTCCTTCCACGCCGGAAGCGATCTCGATGAAGGCACCGTAATCGGCAATCACCACAACTTTTCCTTTCACCTTGTCACCGACTTTGAGGTTCGGATCCAGTGAATCCCACGGATGGGGTGTAAGCTGTTTCAGACCGAGGGCAATTCGTTTCTTGTTCTCGTCAAAGTCAAGAATAACCACGTTGATCTTCTCATCCAGCTGAACAATTTCTTCAGGATGGTTGATGCGGCCCCACGACAGGTCGGTAATGTGAACCAGGCCGTCTACACCGCCCAGGTCAACAAATACACCGTAAGAAGTGATGTTCTTGACCGTACCTTCCAGGATCTGTCCTTTTTCCAGCTTGGCAATGATCTCTGCCTTCTGAATTTCAAGTTCCGCTTCAATAAGTGCCTTATGCGACACCACAACGTTTTTGTATTCGTGATTGATCTTCACCACTTTGAAATCCATGGTCTTGCCCACGTATATATCATAATCGCGAATGGGCTTCACGTCAATCTGCGATCCGGGCAAAAAGGCTTCAATACCGAATACATCCACAATGAGACCACCTTTGGTACGGCATTTCACAAAGCCCTTGATGATCTCGTCATTCTCTTTTGCTTTATTGATACGTTCCCAGGAGCGAAGTGTACGCGCTTTCTTGTGCGAAAGGACCAGCTGACCGCTTTGGTCCTCCTGGCTTTCTACATATACTTCAATGGTATCACCCACTTTAAGATCGGGATTGTAGCGCAGTTCAGCCGCGGGAATCACTCCGTCAGACTTGAAACCGATATTGACCACGATCTCGCGGGCATTTTTTGAAACGACCAGTCCGTCAATGACCTCCCCTTCTCCGATGGATTTCAGGGTTTCTTCATACATATTCTCAAGGCGCTTGCGCTCGTCTTCCGAGTAAACGTCCTGTTTTGTATCCACAGCATCCCAGTCAAATTCCCCGGGTACCTGCTCTTCAAAAACAGATTCCTCTTTCTGGACAGGAATTGATTTTTCTTATCAAAAGAGTGGATTCGGGCTGATGTCTCAGTTTTATCTTGTCAACATTACCGGAGCGGAAAAATACAATGCATTCACCGGAAAAGATCTGGGAAATCGGATGGGCGGTTATTATGTAGAGGCCGATTATGATCTTTTCCGTTTGATGAATATATCCGGGCAAAAACTGAAGCCATTCATTCGTTATGAACAGCTGAATACCCATATGGATGTTCCGGAAAATACAGAGGAGCGATCCGTATATAACAGGTCATATATCATCACAGGATTAGGTTGGTGGTTAAGCAGCGGAGCGGTTCTTAAAACCGACCTGCAATTCTCAAAAGATGCAGCGAGCACAGAATTTACAACTGCCTTAAATGTAGGAGTCGGAGTCAGGTTTTAACCCTGAATTAAATTCAAATCATAATTATGAAAATTCTCTTCATATCAATAATGAGCATTTCAATACTCCTTGCTGCGGATCTTCCTGATTTACCAGATTTAAAAAGGTATCTTCAGACCTTTTTGTTATATCCGGTGCCACAGCAATTAATTTTTCAGGCTTTCCACCTGATTTGTTCAATTTCTGTATTTTTTTTACAACTTCAACAGGTAGTGCCACTTGTCCGGATGAAGTTTCTCCTTTCAGGGCATACCAGTAAATACCTTTGAAAATATCGGCTTTAAGAAAAACATAGTCACCAGCTTCAGTTTGCAAGGGTATATTATTTGGCGGGAAGTCTTTCTGAGCGTCAATATACGA
>CAYXEH010000063.1:0-12646 GCA_964463915.1 uncultured Bacteroidales bacterium
CCATGTCCGTGGGCTCATCCACAGGACCGGGCATAAAGGTGGGGCTTGCCAGCGTGCTGGTGGAGGTGCCGGAGTCAGCAAAAACCCCTTCCCCCGAGAGCACCTCCCATAAAACCGACGAGGTATGCGTCGAGGTACCCGCAAGATCAAGCACCCCCGACTCACAGATCACCGCATCTGCCCCCGCATACGCCTCGGGCAAAAAGTCATAAGTTACGGAAACATCACTACTTTCAAGACAGGCCCCATCAGTAACCGTCCAGACAAAAACATACTCCCCCGGGTCAGATACAACGACATCTGTATGCGGGTCATCAGGGGCCAGAAATTCAACTGTGGCATTATCGGGATAAAATTGTAAAGACCAGGAGCCTTCCTGGTTTTCATCCCCGGATAGGTCATTGGCCGTCATGGTGGCCACAGTCCCACATACCGCCTTGTCTTCCCCGGCATCCGCATAGACATCATCTTCGTGACTAAAAAATACACTTACCGTGGCAGATGTACCTTTATGATCACCACTGGTCAGGGTCCAGGTAAACGTATACAACCCATACTCGGTCACCCTCACCAGGGGTTCCTCTCTTTTCGGGTTACAGGGCTCGGTAGAAGTCGGACTCCCATCCGGAAGGAAACTGGCCTCCCCGGTCCCATCTTCATGTTCATAAGTCCAGATACCATTGAAGTTCCCTTCACAAGTGCACCCCCCGATCAATGAAACCTCATTCCCGCATACCTCAAAATACCGGTCATCGATCACCACATCATCGACTATAATGGCTGCCGTAGCACCAGGATCAAATTCAATAACGGGAAACTGCCCCAATGGAACACCCCGAACCGATAAATCAATCGATAGGGTTTCTACCGTCTGATTTACCACCTCAAAACGATAAACCCCTGCCCCATCTTCGGAGAAATTCCTTATGTTCGCATCTCCTGTACCGGAAAACAAAAAGTCCTCCTGAGGAATACCTTGTACCGGATTTCCCCCGGAGTCCTCCACATAAATAATCAATTCAGCTGACTCCCTTCCATCCGCCCTCACATTGGCCGGATGACGATCCAGCGCAGAGGCACCGGCATCGATGGCATCATAAGAAATCACAACCAGGCCGGCACCCCCATCACCACCACTGCCTTCCCCATCTGTCAATTTAGAAGTACGCGCTCCTCCACCTCCGCCTCCGGGGAAACTCCCGGGATTGCCATCGGAGGTGAGCCCCCCTCCGGAAAGAGATCCGCCCCCGCTGCCGCCATTCCTTACAACACCGGCTGGGGCACTCCCGCCTCTGCCGGAACGAATAAAAGCCCCGGTGGTTCCATTTGCCCCATTCTCACCAGCCCGCACTACATTCCCCACAGAATCATCAATGCCCCCCCCTGCTCCTCCGTGTTGGGTGCTTCCGGCAAACCCCCTTTCTCCCCCTTTACCACCTGCTGCATAAACAAGATTAAGCCCTGGAGAATCAGCCGGTGACACAAACGAGGCTCCCCCATCCATGCCATTTGCTGCTGTCTCACAACCTGATTCCCCGGCAGCCTCAACGATCAAAACAGTTCCGGGTTCCACATCAATAGTTGAAGCAGCATAGGCACCGCCTCCGCCTCCGCCGGCCCCCCGGGCCCATACATCCGTCGCAGCCACACAGCCACCACCTGCTCCCCCGGCCCCCCATGCCTCCACAAAAATTTCTGCCACCCCCGGTGGAACAATAAAATTTTGCGACCTCGGCCCGTCAAATTCATGAATAAAATAATATGAAGCGAATTCCCCGGCGGGATAGGTTGTATTCATTGCCCTGGCTGTCTGTCCCTCTAGCGTGGGAATCACCAGGTCTGGCATAGCGGAGTCTTCAGGATAAAACGCCCATCCATGCAGAACAAAAAACACAAATAAGAATGACAGCCAGCAGGCAAACCTCATATAAACAAACCCTATATAACAGATTATTAAAATGCCTAAAAAACTTATCTGGCACCCCGCAATGCAATGATAATATTTTTTCCTGATAAAGAATTGCTTTTTTACACATTAATTCAATTGCCGCGTAAAAACAAAAAAATTTTTTACATTTGTGGTGGATATTTATTGTGCTGGTTTTATGTCAGATGGAAGTAGACAAAAAAAATGACTGTCATTCAACGGTAATACACAATTTATACTACGCTTTTGCCGGGCTCAGGTTACGCCGGACAGGTGAAACCTTTTGTCCTCTTCTGCGTAAATAACCAATATAAGGATGTGTATAAATGGCACGAAAATATAGTGACTGAACGGGCATCACAGGTTTTTTCCACTGTCAGTTCCTGTTGAAGATCATATATCATTTGCGACAATTAATGACCTGAATTCATGCGTATAGGAAAGTTTGTTTTGTTCTTGTTTGTGATCCTGTTCCTTTGCCCTGAGGGGAAAAAGTTGCATGCCCAGGATCCTGTTTTTTCCCAGTTCTTTTCCTCTCCCATTTACCTGAATCCGGCATTCTCAGGATCCAGCCTCTGTTCAAGGCTGGCTTTCAATTACCAATACAGGCGCTACGGCCTCGATGATTTCTCTACCCTCAATTTCTCTTATGATACCTATGTGGATGCCCTTCAGGGAGGTATTTCCGTTATGGCCACCAGCGAACATCCCGCAGAATTTCTTATGCGAAATAGTTTCAGCGCAGCCTATTCTTATCACTTACAGGCCACAAGGGATTTCAATATCAATTTTGGCATGCAGGCAAGCTATATCCGCAACGATGTGACTTGGGGAAAGCTTGAGTTTGCAGATCCAAACGAGCCACCACCTGATGTTACCTGGGCCCACGGGGTGGATTTTGCAGCCGGGATGCTTGTATTTAACGAAGTTTTTTACGGAGGCGTGGCAGCTCATCACATAACCAGACCAAACATGAGTCTTTTTAACGATGTGGATGCCCGGTTGGATGTGAAATATACGGCCCATATTGGCGCACACCTCGAGCCCCATCTTTGGAGGAGGTACCGGCGCCCGATCGATTATTTCATATCACCCAACATTGTTTTTCAGACCCAGGGGCATCAAACACATGTCAGTTATGGGCTATACGGCGGCATTGAACCCATCATGGTAGGCACCTGGTTCAGGCATTGGCTGAACACGCCCCTTGAAAAAAACAACGCCCTGATTTTCCTTGTCGGACTCAACCTCGACAACTACCGTATCGGGTACAGTTATGATTATTCTTTCTCCGGTTATTCAGACCTTATGCATGGCACACATGAGATCAGTGTCGCCATTAAGTTTAACTGTCAACCCAGAAATTTCAACCGCCGCATAATAAACTGTCCGAGTTTTTAGTTATTTTTGTACGCGCAATATTCAGGCTTAATTCAAAAAGAATATGACTAGGACGAATAGGATGGTTAAGACCAGACTCCAGACAATTTTTCCCATATTGGTATTTACAGCATTGTTTTCCTCTTGTGGTTTATTCCAGCAAGAGTCTTCAAGTACAACAGGATGGGCATACAATGAACCCGAAACAGGAGGATTTGAAGTGGTTTCCCACCAGGAACAGGAAACCGGGCCCGGGTTGGTCTACATTGAGGGGGGGACTTTTGTAATGGGGCGAACCGTAGAGGATGTAATGTCCGATTGGAACAACATCCCAAGACAGGTTACCGTGTCTTCATTTTATATGGATGAAACAGAGATCCGCAACCTTGATTATGTGGAATACCTGCACTGGGTCAACCGGATTTTTGGGGAAACCCACCCTGAAGTTTACCAGAATGCCCTTCCGGATACCCTCGTATGGAGGGACCCGCTGGCCTATAATGAACCCTATGTAGAAAACTATCTTCGCCATCCCGCATACCGTGATTACCCGGTTGTCGGGGTAAGCTGGGTCCAGGCATCGGACTATGCATCCTGGCGAACCGACCGGGTCAATGAGTGGATACTCGTCCGTGAAGGAATACTCGACTGGAACCTGGATGAACAGGAAGGCGCCAATCACTTTAACACGGAGGCTTATCTGGCGGGGGAATATGAAGGACTTGTCCGTGAAGGCATGCGCGACCTGGATCCGAGAGGAGATGGTGAACGGCGTGTCCGCTGGGAAGACGGCCTGTTATTGCCACGATACCGCCTACCCACTGAAGCTGAATGGGAGTACGCCGCTTTGGGCCTCATCGGTGCCATCGAGGATGAAATGATTGCCAACCGGCGCATGTACCCCTGGGAAGGCAGGCATGTCAGAAGAAGCGACCGCAGAAACAGGGGTGATTTCAAAGCCAATTTCCAAAGAGGTCCGGGAGATCTCTCAGGACTGGCAGGTTATCCAAACCCGGGGGGAGACATTACCATGCCGGTGCACTCATTTGAGCCCAATGATTTCGGCCTTTACAATATGGCTGGCAATGTCAATGAGTGGGTAAAGGATGTCTATCGTCCTTTATCTCACGAAACAGTGGCCGATTTCAGGCCATTCCGCGGTAATGTGTTTGAAACTGTGGTTCGTGATGAAAATGGGGATATCATGTTCGATGACAAGGGAGAGGTGATCAGGGATCCGGAAGAAGTAGATGACATTCGATGGAACTACAGACAGGCCAACAATATTGGCTATAGGGATGGAGACCAGATCTCCGCAGTTTCAGAAGATCAGGACGTATATCCTCCGGGATCCACACTAATCAGTGATTCTTCCAGGGTATATAAGGGAGGTAGCTGGAGAGACAGGGTTTATTGGTTGTCCCCGGGAAACCGGAGATATATGAACCAGCATGCTGCCACTGATGATATCGGTTTTCGCTGTGCCATGGATAAAATCGGGGGAAGCCCTGAAAGATAAATTAAAACATTTCATATAAATCAACCCCGTTTGCCACGGTAAATGGGGTTTTTTTAATTGACTTCACCCATGGATGAGAAAAAAATCAACCATCTGCTTGAACTTGTGGATCAGGGGTATCGCATTTGCACCGACAGCCGTCAGGCAAAGCCAGGTTATATATTTTTCGCAATAAGGGGAGAGCATTTTGACGGCAACCGTTTCGCTGAAACGGCTCTTCAGGCTGGGTGCAACCTGGCGGTTATTGACAAGCCCGAATACAATACAGGAGACAAATACCTTGTGGTCAATAATGCCCTAAGTACATTACAACTCCTTGGTCAAACCCGAAGACACCGCATGGACATTCCCTTTATCGGGATCACCGGAAGCAATGGTAAAACCACCACCAAAGAACTATTGCAGGCAATCCTGTCGACCCGCTTTGTTTCGGCTGCCACAAAGGGGAACCTGAATAACCATATCGGCGTACCACTCAGTCTGCTTTCCTTCCCCGCTGAAACAGAGTGCGCCATTGTGGAAATGGGAGCCAACCACCAGGGAGAAATTGCCAGACTATGTGAGATTGCTATGCCTACACACGGGCTGATCACCAACATCGGCCAGGCACATCTGGAAGGCTTCGGTTCTATAGAGAATATCGCCAAAGCAAAGAATGAACTTTACACTTACCTTGACAAAACCAATGGCACCCTGTTTGTCAATCACGACGACCCCAGACTTAAGAAGATAACCCGGGATATGCAGACCATTCAGTATGGGAAAGAGGATTACAACCATTGCAGCGGAGAAATTATTCGCTCATCCCCGGCACTTCATATACGTTTCCAGGTAAATAGAAATTTCGGAGCAGCAAAACGGGGGCTTCGGGGGGAGGTAAAGAGCAGGTTAACCGGAGGCTATAATTTCGAAAACATATTGGCCGGTATCACAGTCGGGTTGTACTTTGGGGTTAAACCTGAGGAAATCAACCGGGCTGTGGGGGCTTATGTCCCTGAAAACCACCGTTCACAAATCATACATACAAGTCGTAACACCGTTGTAATGGATGCATACAATGCCAACCCAAGCAGCATGGCTGCAGCCCTGGATAATTTAGCGTTGTTTAATGACAAGCCCAGGGCCGTTTTCCTGGGAGATATGCTTGAACTGGGACCGATCGCAGAGGCAGCCCACCGAAATGTTATTGATAAGGTGAAACAGATGCGAACCTCACTGCAGGTTTATGTAGGTAAGCATTTTGCAGCTACCTGCAAAGAGGAGGAAGACACACTGGTTTTTGATCATGTCAACGAAGCAGCAGAATGGCTGCGCAACAATCCCATCCAGGGATATACCGTACTGGTAAAAGGAAGCCGGGGAATTCAAATGGAAAAACTGCTTGACTATTTATAATGATGGAGTACCAGGTTACAGGGATGATGTCGGGAACTTCACTGGACGGAATAGATCTGGCCCATTGTCGTTTTATTCTGAATGACGGGCACTGGAGTTACAGTATCCTGGCCGCTGAAACCCTCCCCTACACGGACCAGTGGAAAAATGAACTTTCTGGTGCCTCAACATTGAACGGGAGACAACTTCATGACCTGCATATCCGCTACGGCAAACAAGCCGGGGAAATGGCATATAATTTTTTCCAACGGCACGGCATCCGGCATACAGAATTCCTGGCGAGCCATGGCCACACTGTGTTTCATTGCCCTGATCAGGGGTACACTTTCCAATTGGGTCACGGGTCCTCCATGGCTGCTGCGGCAAAGTGCACTGTGATCAATGATTTTCGAAGTATGGATGTGGCCCTGGGCGGACAGGGTGCGCCCCTGGTACCATTAGGCGACCAGGTGTTATTCGGTAATTATCAATACTGCCTGAACCTGGGTGGTTTTGCCAATATTTCTTATGACACCGGGGGCAGCCGTCGGCTTGCATACGACATATGCCCCCTCAACTTTGTAATCAACAAATTAGTGAGAAACAGCGGCATTCCCGCCAACATTCAGCCCGGTAAATTGCAGGATCAGCGCTCAGCAACCGAATACCTCAACCAGGATACAGACGGTGCCATCGCGAGAGCAGGTAAAGTTCACGCGGGGCTACTCCAACGGCTCAACAACCTGTCTTTTTATCAACAGGACGGGCCGAAAAGCCTTGGTGAAGAATGGGTCAACCAGCATATATTGCCTCTGCTGAACGAGTATCCGCTTCCTTTGCCCGACCTGCTGAATACCTTTTATCGGCATGCCGCCACCCAGATCGGCAATCAGCCGGGACCAAATCCGGGAAAGTTGCTGGTCACAGGTGGTGGCGTTTTCAATCGATTTTTTATGGAATGCCTGAAGGATAGTCTTCCCACGGCAATAGAAATGGTAGTTCCCCACAAAGAAGTCATCGACTTCAAGGAAGCCCTGATTTTTGCTTTTCTCGGTCTGCGTTGTTTCAGGAAGGAAATCAACTGTCTTTCAAGCGTAACCGGTGCTTCCAGGGACTCGACCGGCGGCAGCATCCATTATTTCAACAGCTGAATCTCTTTTTATTTTCTTATCTGATGCTTTTCATTAAATTTGCGGCTTTAATCCAAAAAAGTCTGCAATGAATATCTATCTGCTGATCATCGTAGCCTACTTTACCTTTATCACACTGATCTCATTTTTGACAAAGAAAGTGGCCAGTCGTTCAGCCGCCGATTACCTGGTAGCCGGACGAAACCTTGGTGTCATCGCATGTGCAGTGGTAGTGGCATCAGAATGGCTCGGGGGAATGAGTACCATTGGTGTGAGTGAAAAGGCTTTCGAAACCGGCACCATGCAACCCATTTTGTACAATATTTCCACCGCGCTGGGAATGATCATTATCGGGTTCACCGTAGCCCGTCACTATCGTGACAATAATGTACATACCGTCAGCGAAATGCTGGAGATTTTGTTTGGACGCAGGGCAAGGGCCATATCCGCCATTGCCTTTCTTTTTGCTTACATCACCCTGGCTTTTGTTCAGCTTCAGACATGTGCCAGTGTCATTGCGGCTATGTTTGAATTCAGCAGAATCGGTTCGATCCTTATATCAGCAGCCATTATTACGGGCTATACCTATATCGGGGGCATGCATGCCCTGGCACTCACCGGTATTATTCATGTGGTGGTAATGTTTTTCGGGATGGGAGTAGCTACTTTTATTGGGATCAGTGAAGTAGATGGCTTTGCTGCCCTGCAAAGCACCCTTATAGAGAATGGTTCCCCGGAGAATTTATACAACCCGTTCAGCGGAGGCCTCGAATATGCATGGAGCCTTATACTGGGAGGGGTACTTGGGGGCATGGCCGGACAGGCCAGTATACAGCCTATTTTCGCTGCACGCACAGCCGCTACAGCCAAAAAGGCAGCCATTTTTTCCTCCCTGATCATCGCACCTTTCGGGATCATGGTGGCATTGCTCGGGCTGGTTGTAAAAACCGGCCAGGTATACGACATTTCTGCTGCAGGGCCATTGTTCGATCCGGCCCTCGGAGAAGCAGGCGCCATCGACCCGAAGCTGGTCCTGCCCACTCTGATGACCACCCCGGAGTTTATCCATCCGGTACTCGGAGGAATTGCACTGGCAGGGATCCTGGCAGCCATCCTGTCAACTGTAGGACCGGTAAACTTTGCCGTGGTTACCATTGCCACCAAAGATATTTACCATGGACTGATCAACAAAACTGCGGTAGATAAAAGCCTGATACGAACCGCCAGGCGTCTTGTGATCATTATCAACCTGGTAACCATTCCACTCGCTTATTACGGGACGGGTGCCATTCTGGACACCGCCTATATAAGCTACGGGATCAGGGCAATCGGGGCCATTGTGATCGTCATGGGTATCTATAAACGTGGCTGGATACGCATAGAAGGGGTCAGAATGGCCTTTATTGGAGGTACAATAGCTGTGATAGCCAACATCATTGCCAAAAACATCGGGCTGCCTGTGATAGAAAACACTTATATGGCCATCGGTGCTGCGATCGTTTTCATAATTATTGGTAATATTGTAGGAAAAGGGAAGCCACAACAACTTCCTTCCGACAGGGAAAATAAAACGGATTAATTGATCCGGTCAGCATCTTAACTGATATTGCAAGACAGGATAGTCAAAAGACAGGATAGTTATATGAATGATCAAAAAACCATTAGTCATGATACCCCACTGGCCGGCCTGAAGGTGCTCGAACTGGCCAGTGTTTTGGCAGGGCCCAGTGTGGGGATGTTTTTCGCAGAACTGGGTGCCACCGTCCTGAAAGTGGAAAATGTGACTACCGGGGGTGATGTAACCCGCAAGTGGAAATTGTCGCGGGAGCCTTCTGATACAGATATTTCAGGTTATTTCTCCTGTGTAAACTGGGGAAAAACCTCTTTCGCCGTCGATCTTTGCCAGGAAGCGGGCCTGCAGATCATCTACCGCCTGGCGGCACAGTGCGATATCATCCTGGTAAGCTATAAACCGGGGGACGCAGAAAAGCTGAGGGTGGACTACCCAACCCTCAGGGCATACAATAATAAACTGATCTATGCCCACATAACCGGCTACGGATCACACAACCCCCGTGCAGGATTTGATGCCATTATCCAGGCCGAAAGCGGCTTCACCTATATGAACGGAGAGCCGGATGGTCCGCCCACAAAAATGCCGGTTGCCCTTATGGATATACTGGCCGCTCATCATCTCAAAGAGGCCATTCTGCTTGCCCTGCTCTACCGGGAACGAACCGGCAAGGGTCAGCACATTGAAGCTTCATTATTTATGGCTGGTCTGGCATCATTGGCCAACCAGGCCACTAACTGGCTTGTGGGAGGCGCCATACCGGAAAGAATGGGATCGGATCACCCGAACATTGTACCTTACGGTACCATATATGCCACCCGCGACGGCAAAGGAATTGTGATGGCAGCAGGCACCGACAAACAATTCCGCCAGTTGGTCGATGTACTGGGACGCCCTGAGCTGGGTACTGATCCACGATACGCCAGCAATCAAAACAGGGTAAAAAACAAAGAAGAGATCAACGGAATTCTGCAATCGCTTATCGGGCAATACGACCGGGAGGAAATACTCGGACTTCTTGGTGAAAAACGTATCCCTGCAGGGGGCGTATTTAACATGAAAGAGGTATTTGAAGTACCCGAATCAGGGGATATGCTGCTGGAAGGAGACTATAACGACGGAATGCATATTCGCGGGGTAAGGGCCGTGGCCTTCCACAGTGAACACAAAATGAGCTGCAGAGAACTCTCCCCCCCACCGCACTATGGCGCACATACCCGCCATATCCTGAAAGAATGGCTGGATTATAAAGACAAAGATATCGAACAGTTAATCAGCAAAGGAATTGTGTATGCACAAAAAAACGAGCAATGACCAGGTACTGATCGACGGATCACGACTGATCATAGAATCTCTGGCAAGAGCAGGAGCTGATGCCTTTATCGGCTATCCCATTACTCCGGCAAACCTGCTTTATCTTTATGGCAGCCAGCGCATGAAAATGATGTTTCCAGCACCGGATGAGATCACTACAGTACAATGGATGGCAGGATTGTCAGCAACCGGAAAACTGCCGGTAACCGCCACTTCTTTTCCCGGTTTTGCCCTGATGGCCGAGTCTGTCAATATGGCTTACATGATGGAACTTCCTATGGTTATTGTGCTGGTACAAAGACTGGGGCCGGCAACTGGTACAGCCACCTGCGGAGCCCAGGGTGATCTTCTGTTGCTTAATGGCTTACTTTCTGGCGGGCATCCCATTCCCGTGTTGGGCACAAGCAGCTTTGAAGATTGCTGGTCACTGTCGGCCCGGGCCCTGGAAATCTCAGTCAAACAACGCACCCCGGTTGTTCTGCTCACCTCCAAAGAGGAAGTGATGACGCAGAAAAGCTTTGATATCAGCAAACTGGAGCAGATCAGAAAAGTGGAAGGAAAATGGTATGACAAAGACTGTTGCGACTATCAACCCTATAAACCAAGCGGTCTTGTTCCGGATTTCCTGCCAGTGACACAAACACTTCACCAGGTCAGGCTAACTGCATCAACCCACGATCAGGATGGCATTCTGCAGCATTCATCCCCCGAGGCCCTTGCCAACACCAGACGACTCGAAGAAAAGATCAGAACCACCATGAAAGATGATCACCTGTATTACGATCTGGATCATCAGGAAGGAGCGGATACACTGGTAACCGCTTATGGCATATCGGCAGCTGCGGCCAGGGAAGCGGTAAGAAAGATACGCCGTGAAGGACAAAAGGTATCCCTGTTTACCCCCAAAACATTGCTGCCAATACCACCGGCTTACCTGGAAATTTTGTCCGGGTACAAACAAGTGGTCATTGCCGAAGAAAACATGAATAACCAACTCGGCTCCCTGCTTTTTGGACAGAAAATGCCGGAAAATATTCGCTTTGTGGGAAACCTGGGTAAAATGATCGCCCCGGAAGAAATTGAAAAGGAGGTAATGTCATGACAGGATCTATGATAAAATCACAAAATCTGCCCTATTGCAAGGGATGCGGCCACGACCTCGTCGCGAAAAGCAGCACAGAGGCTTTGGAAAAACTGGGTTACAATCCACTGGATGTAATCACAGTAACTGATATAGGTTGTCACGGGATCATCGACAAATGCCTGAACACCCACACCGTACACGGGCTTCACGGACGTTCAGTGGCCCTGGGAGCAGGAATCTCCTTCGGAACCGTAAGTAAAGATCAGAAAATAGTGGTTTTTCTTGGCGATGGAGGTACGACCATCGGTCTTCAACATATCATGGAGGCAGCCCGGCTTAACCTGAATATAACCGTGGTGGTGCACAACAATATGTTGTACGGGATGACCGGGGGACAAAGCAGCGGACTGACCCCACAGGGGTTTTGCACAACCACCTCCTTTAAAGGCAATCCATTTACCGGTTACGATATCTGCAAACTGGCCCATACGGCCGGTGCCCGCTATGTTTCCAGGATCATGGGTGTGGGTAACATCACCGAAGCCATGATGAAGGCATTTGACCAGGAAGGGTTTTCCCTGGTTGAAGTAATGGAGATTTGTCCGAGTTACGGCGTAAAACTCAACCCACGCCGCAAGCTACAGGAAATTGTCAGGGATTCAGGACGGGAAATGGGGGAATGGATCAACGACCTCCCTCCTTTCACAGATCAGCAGGGGGATAAGACAGCAAACCTGCTTGACAACACTCCGGTAATCGCAAAAAAATTCAAACATCAGCTACAAAAATCCCGCTCACTGGTAATCAGTGGTTCAGCGGGTGAGGGCGTGCAGCTGGCAGCAAATATTTTTGCCAAAGCTGCCATGAGCGCGGGCCTACACACCACACAAAAAGGCAGCTACCCGGTAACTGTGGGGGTTGGCTTTTCCACGGCGGAAATCAATGTGTCACCGGGGGAGGTTCTTTTTCATGGGATCAGCGTCCCGGACGTGGCCCTAATCACCTCCCCTGATGGGTTGCAACATAACCGTCAACGCATAGAGGGCATGAAAAAAGGAAAGTTGTTCATTGATTCAAGCCTGACCCCTCCAGAAACAGGGGCTGAGGTTATCCGGCGGGATTTCAGGTCTGTGGGGGCAAGAAATGCGGCTCTGCATGCCATCCTCTACCTGTGCAGACAAACTGGTATCCTGGATGAATCCTCACTGTATCATATTATCCGGCAGGAAGGCAAGGCAGATAAACTACCGGTGGAAAAGATCAAAAAGGCCCTGGATTCATAAAGCCATCACAGATCAAATCAGGTAAAGGACTCTTCAAGACGATTACGTAAGTTATCCAGCTC
>CAYXEH010000064.1:0-12031 GCA_964463915.1 uncultured Bacteroidales bacterium
ATCATGGTCGGAGTGATGAGGGAGCTGGCCTTGGTCGGGGAGACGGCACGGGGGGTGGGTGGTTGTTTGTTTTCAAGGGCCTGACGTGGCGCCACCCAAACGGGCCACGGCTTTGCTGATTCGCCTGACCGTTTCTTCTTTGCCTAGTACCACCATGATCTCCTTTACATCGGGTCCGCGTCCGGCCCCCACCAGTGCGAGTCTTAGTCCCGGCATTAGTTTTCCTGCTCCAATGCCTTGTTCTTCCATAAAACTTTTTAGTTCCGCCTCAATGTGTTCTTTACTGAAGCTTCCCATTTCAATGAGTTTTTCGGAAAGCTGAAGCATATACCCGGAGGTTTCCTCTTTCCATTTCTTTTTTGCGAATTTCTCATCATATTGTTCAGGTGCCCGGAAAAAGAAATCGGCCTGATCCCAAATTTCATGTACAAAATTAACCCTGTCTCTCACAAGCGACACTATGGTTTTTGCTGTTTTCAGGTCCGCTTCAATGCCTCTTTTCTGAAGAATGGCCAGGAATAACTCACTGATCTCTTCCAGGGGTTTTTCCTGGATGTAGCGGTGGTTGAACCAGGTGGCCTTTTCCGGGTCAAAACGCGCACCGGACTTTCCTACCCTGTCCAGTGAAAATGCCTGGATAAGCTCATCCATGGAAAATAATTCCTGTTCGGTACCGGGATTCCATCCAAGTAATGCCAAAATGTTGACAAAGGCGTCGGGGAAATACCCGGTTTCCCTGTATCCCATGGCTGTGTCACCTGTTTCCGGATCCTCCCACTCAAGCGGGAACACCGGGAATCCGAGCCTGTCGCCGTCCCTCTTGCTGAGTTTGCCGTGTCCGTCGGGTTTCAGCAGCAAAGGCAGGTGGGCAAATTGAGGCATGCTGTCTTCCCAGCCCAAAAAGCGATACAGCAGTACATGCAGGGGTGCTGAAGGAAGCCATTCTTCTCCCCTGATCACATGCGTCACATGCATCAGGTGATCGTCCACTACATTTGCCAGATGGTAGGTAGGCATGCCATCGCTTTTAAACAGGACCTTGTCATCCAGCATTTCGCTATCTACGATTACCCTGCCGCGGATCAGGTCATCGATTACCACTTCTTCCGATTCGGGGATCTTCACCCTGACAACATATGGTTTTCCTGAAGCCAGTCTTTCCTCCACCTCTTTTTCAGAAAGCGTCAGGGAGTTCTTCATCTCCAGGCGGGTCTTGCTGTCGTACTGCGGATTGCCCGATTTGTCGGAGCTTAGCTTTTCCCGCATGGCCTCAAGTTCTTCCGGGGTGTCGAATGCATAGTATGCATGTCCGCTGTTTACCAGGTGTAAGATGTAATCCCTGTAAAGTACCTTACGGTCTGACTGACGGTAGGGTCCGTAAGCTCCGGGATTATCAGGCCCCTCATCCCAGTGAATTCCGCACCATTTCAACGATTCCATGATGTACTCTTCAGCCCCTGGCACAAAACGGTTCTGGTCCGTATCCTCAATGCGCAGCAGGAATTTTCCCTGGTGCTTTCTGGCAAAGAGGTAGTTATAAAGGGCTGTCCGGACACCTCCCATATGCAGGGGGCCGGTCGGACTGGGGGCAAATCGTACGCGTACGCTCATGGCTATTTACTGGTTTTGTATAGTTGATGTGAATTTTTGCTGATTATGGGTCGTGCGGATGGTGTCCGGCTCAAGAGATTTAAGGTAGTTTTCCCAGTCTTCGAGGGTATTGTTCTTGATAACCCTGGGGAATTTATTTTGTGCACCTTCTTTCCCGTTGATTCTCATCCATTGGTAAAACACCTCTGAAGGCATCACATTGACAATGACGTCTTTGATGGCTGCGATACGTTCCACCCGGTAGTCATCATTGAGGATTTTCAGGTTACTGTCGATCTGTTTGCGCAAACCTTCCGGATCAACTTCATTGTCAGTGCCGATGAACCATTTATGAGCAAACATGCTTCCGTGTTTTACGCCGGCAACACTAAACTCCCGGATTGCAATGTTCAGCTGATCCTCCGCCATTTTAACTGCCTGATTCATGTTTTCCACTGACATGTGTTCGCCACAGAGGTTCAGAAAATGCCTGGTGCGCCCGGTAATCACTATTTCGTTGTTTTCCAGGCTGGTAAATTTGATGATATCGCCGATCATATAACGCCAGGCACCGGCACATGTGCTGAGTACAAGGGCGTAATCCTGGTTTTTTTCCACCTGGGCAAGTGTCAGTGTACGCGGGTTGTCTTTAAGCCCGCCCTGTGCATCGAAGTTTTCCTCCGTAAACGGGATAAATTCAAAAAAGAGCCCGCTATCCAGTGATAACTGCATGCTGTTGGTGTCCGGACGAGCCTGGAAAGCGATGAAACCCTCGGAGGCCAGATAGGTCTCTATGTAGGTCAGTGGCTTGCCCAGTAATTGCTCAAACCCTTTTACATAGGGACCGAAAGAGACACCGCCATGTACAAAGATGGACAGGTTGGGCCAGATTTCGTGAATGTGATTTAACTTGTAGTGGTCAATAATCTTTTCCAGCAAAATTTGCCACCAGGCGGGAACACCAACAATAACACCGATGTCCCAGTCTTTTGCCTTTGCTACGATCTCATCCAGTTTGGTTGGCCAGTCCCGTTCTTTTGAAATACGTCTGCCCGGTTTATAAAAATGCTGGAACCAGAAGGGGATATTCTTGGTAGTAATGCCTGAAAGGTCACCTTCAAAATAGGTCCCGTTATAATTCAGGTGTGTGCTGCCACCGAGCATCAGGATTCCTTTTTCATAAAAACTTTGCGGAAACTCGTATCTGGCCAGTGAAAATATCTGCCTGACACTTGTTTTTTTGATGGCCCGAAGCATGGAGCCGGTAACAGGAATATGCTTGCTGGAAGACTCAGAGGTGCCCGAGCTCAGCGCAAAATACTTAACCTTCCCCGGCCAGCACACATAAGGCTCGCCATTAAGGGTGCGATACCACCAGTCTTTGAAAATTCCGTTGTAATCATGCAGCGGGACCTTCTGTTGAAATGCGTTGACAATATCCTTTTCTGTCAGGATGTCCGCAAAATCATAATGTTCCCCAAATGCTGTGCCGGCCGCTTTGCGCAATAGTTTTTTAAGTTCCCTCTTTTGCGCCCTGACCGGATCTTTCGGCTGGAAGCTCAGGGGCATTTTGCTTCGCAGTTCAATGGCTCTTTTTATGATCGAACCCAAAATAGGCATGTGTATAGTTTTTGGTCAATGGTGGAAACCAATGGATGACCCTAAATGTACAAAAACTGTGGCAATACACCCTGACTCATTCCTTGATCCAGCCACTGACCTCCTCTGCTTTGGGAGCAGGAATGTTCAGTTTCAGTTTTTTGCGCAATCCACATAACTGGTTAAATACTTTATTGGGATTGGCTTCCTTCAGGGCCTCCAGGTCCGTATAACCCACTTGCGGCAAAAGTTCTGCCCATTCTGCCGGAATGCCTGCAGCCATAAAGGTGTCTTTGCTTTCTGCTGCAGGACTGGTTTTTTCCGGACGCATTTGGGGGAAAAGCAATACATCCTGAATGCCTGGCTGATTGGTCAGGATCATCGCAAAGCGGTCAATACCGATCCCCAGCCCGGCTGTCGGAGGCATACCGGTCTCAATGGCTTTCAGAAAATCTTCATCCAGCATCATGGCCTCGGGGTCGCCCCGGCGTCCGAGTTCCAGTTGCTCCTCAAAACGTTTTCGCTGATCTATGGGGTCATTAAGCTCACTGAATGCGTTGCAGATCTCTTTTCCATTACAGATGGCTTCAAAACGTTCCACCAGCCCCGGCTTGCTCCGGTGTTTTTTCGCCAGCGGCGACATCTCAACGGGGTAGTCAGTGATGAAAGTCGGTTGTATCAGCCTGGCTTCACACTTTTCGCCGAAAATTTCATCGATAAGTTTGCCTCTTCCCATGCTGTCGTCTGTTTCGACACCTATGCTTTCTGCAAATTCTCGCATATCCGGTTCATTCATCTCAGAGATGTCTGTACCCGTGAAGTGTGTGATGGCTTCATACATGCTATAGCGTTTCCATGGCCGTCTGAAATCCACCTGATTATCCCCCACTTTGATGCGGGTGGTTCCATGCAGATCCATCACGATTTTTTCCACCATTTCCTCCACAAGGTCCATCATCCAGTCATAATCCTTGTAGGCCACGTACAATTCCATTTGTGTGAACTCGGGATTGTGAAAACGGCTCATCCCTTCATTGCGGAAATCTTTGGCAAATTCAAAAACCCCTTCGTAGCCGCCCACGATCAGTCGTTTCAGGTACAGTTCATTGGCAATACGAAGGTATAGTGTGGTATCCAGTTTATTGTGATGGGTTTTGAAAGGACGTGCGGCAGCTCCGCCATATATAGGCTGTAAAACAGGGGTTTCCACCTCCAGGTAGCTTTTTTCCAGTAAAAAGCTACGCATGCTTTGGATCAGTCGTGCCCGCTGCCGGAAAACCTCTTTTACTTCCGGGTTTACGATCAGGTCGAGGTAACGCTGACGGTATCTTTGTTCAGCATCCGTGAACGCATCATAAACTTTGCCGTCTTTCTCTTTGACCACGGGTAAAGGACGCAGCGACTTGCACAGAATCCTGAATTCTTTCACATGAATGGTTGTTTCTCCCATCCGTGTGGTAAACACAAAACCTTTTACCCCAATGATGTCGCCAATGTCGATCAGGCGTTTGAACACCGTGTTGTACATGGTTTTGTCTTCACCCGGGCAAATCTCATCACGGTTAAAATATAGCTGTATGCGTCCGCTGTCATCCTGAATCTCCGCGAAAGATGCGCTTCCCATGATGCGCCTGCCCATGATCCGCCCGGCGATCTGAACATCCTGGTAAAGGCTGTTATCCTGTGGGAAATGTTCCCTGATCTCTTTTGAAGTGGCGTTTATGGGATAGGTTTCAGAGGGGTAGGGGTCAATTCCCAGCTCCCTGAGTTGCTGAAGTGCTTCCCGGCGGATTTGCTCCTGTTCACTTATTTTATGGTCCATCGTGATCATGTTTATAAATAATTTGCAAAGGTAATGAATTTGATGGTTTTGGTTTACAGTGACAAATACCGGGCAAAGCATTACTTTTGCAAAAAAAGAAACCGAACAGGAAAAAAGAAAGTCTGTGGGCAGAAAAAAAAAGAAGGATCTGCCGTTGCTGGAAAAAGTAACGATCACCGGAGTGGCCGCTGAAGGAAAAGCCCTGGCAAGGGTCAATGACAAGGTGTTGTTTGTGCCTTTTGCCGCCCCCGGCGATGTAGTGGATGTTAAAGTGAAGCGTTCAAGACGCAACTACATGGAGGGAAGCATCGCGTTTGTGCATGCTTATTCACCGGATCGCACTGAGCCTTTTTGTTCCCATTTCGGGGTTTGTGGGGGGTGCAAATGGCAGCATTTGCCATATAAAAAACAACTCGCTTTCAAGCAGTCACAGGTTACAGACAGCCTGGAACGGATAGGGAAACTTGATCTTTCCGGGGTGGAGGTGTTGCCTGTGGCTGCCTCTGAGTTGACCACCTTTTACCGTAACAAGATGGAGTATACGTTCAGTGACCGCCGGTGGCTGTCAAAGGAGGATATTGATTCCGGGCGCGAAATCCGTGACATGGAGGCCCTGGGGTTTCATATACCGGGTTTTTATGACAAGGTTCTTGATATTAAAAAATGCTGGCTGCAACCCGAACCTTCCAATGAGATACGCCTGGCTGTGAAGCAGTTTGCCGTGGAAAACGGGTTGTCTTTCTTCGACCTCAGGACCAACCGGGGCTTTTTAAGGAACCTGATTATCCGGAATTCACTCCAGGGGGAGTTGATGGTGGTGATGGTTTTTGGCAGGGATGACCCCGGGCAGATTGAGCAGGTGATGTCTTTTATTCATCGTCGTTTTCCCGGCCTGCGGTCACTGGCCTATATGATAAACTCCAAGCAAAACAGCAGTATCTCCGACCTGCAACCGGTGATCTATGCCGGCCGGGAAGCGCTGGAAGAACGGATGGAAGATTTACGTTTCATGGTGGGCCCGAAATCATTCTTTCAGACCAATTCAATACAGGCCCTGCGCCTTTATGGTATTGTGAGGAACTTTGCTGAACTTACCGGCAGGGAAGTGTTGTATGATCTTTATACCGGAACCGGTACCATCGCCTGTTTCCTTGCCGCCGGGGCGAATAAAGTGGTAGGAATAGAGTACGTGGATGAGGCCGTGGACCACGCCCTCAGGAATGCCGGTCTGAACCGGATCGAAAATGCCATCTTCCTGGCCGGTGATATGGCCGATGTGTTTAATGAGGAACTGATGAAACAGCAGGGGTTTCCTGATGTGATTGTGACAGATCCGCCGAGGGCCGGCATGCATCCAACGGTGGTTGATAAGATCATCCTCAGCGGAGCAGACCGTATTGTTTATGTGAGTTGCAACCCTGCCACTCAGGCACGTGACGTGGAATTATTAGGCGGTCATTACCGGGTCGAAAGAATCCAGGCGGTCGACATGTTTCCCCATACCCATCATGTGGAAAATGTGCTGCTTCTCAAAAGGAAATAATGACCAGGAAGGATCCTTTTATGCGAAAGTCTTATCTGGTTGGCGTTTGCTTAATGAACCCCGGGCTTCTCGTGTACTCAGGTCGCACCGCATGAGAAGTACCCATAAACAGATGGCGTTTGCTTATAGGATCCGAAATCCCTCATGCCCGAAGGGATCTGTTTGTTCTGTGGTGATTCTGCTTACATTGGCCATCGGGGGGCCCTGTCTGCACCATTCAATGAAGGTATCCAATGCATCATCACTTCCTTCTGCTTCGATATACACACTTCCATCAGGCATGTTTTTTGCGAAACCGCTGATGCCGAGTGATTGTGCGCTGTTTTTTGCCGAGTAACGGTAGTTGACCCCCTGTACACGGCCGTATACCATAATTTTAATGCTTTTAACTGACATAACAAGTCACCACAATTAATTTGTAAGGCGATGAAAAATTTATTTAAGCTTCTAAAAATAATGATTTTTTGCCGATGGGTCATGGCTTTTTGTTCCGGCTGCCCCTTTTTTTGTAAATTTGGATGCAATCAACCAGGTCATTTGTGAGCCCGGATGCCGGCAGCTGACTCAACGGGGGCATTTTTTCCGTCCCGTTTCCATCCCGCTTGTTTCCGGTCACACTGACACTAAAACCATCACTCCATGAAAATTAAACTGACTTATATGTTGCTGTTAACCACGGTGTTGGGCTGCGGACAGCCTGAGAAACGCACCGATATGGAACCTCCTGTGGCAGAAAAACGTGATACGGCGCTAACCAGCCATGGCCATACAAGAGTCGATCCCTATTACTGGATGAACGACCGGGAGGATCCTGATGTGATCAGTTATCTTGAAGCGGAAAATGAATACCTGGAGGCGAAGCTGGAACATAC
Source organism: uncultured Bacteroidales bacterium (assembly GCA_964463915.1). Classification (GTDB taxonomy): domain Bacteria; phylum Bacteroidota; class Bacteroidia; order Bacteroidales; family UBA7960; genus PUPG01. Next base: position 7,427 of record CAYXEH010000064.1, read on the forward strand.
GCAGCCACTTCAGGAGCAGTTGTTCCGTGAAATGCGTGGACGGATTAGAGAGGAGGACCAGTCTGCCCCGTTTTTTGATAACGGCTACTATTATTATACCCGTTATGAAGAAGGGGATGAATATCCCATCTATTGCCGCCGTAAAGAGTCTGTGGATGCTCCCGAAGAGGTTATGCTGGATGTAAATGAGCTGGCAGAACCCCATTCATTTTACAGTGTAGGGACCTATGACATCAGCCTTAATAACCGCTGGATGGCTTTCACTGTAGATACCGTCGGTCGCAGGCAATACACCATCATGGTGAAGGATCTGGGTACCGGTGAGATAGCTGAAACAGGGATCAGTCACGCCGGTGGCGACCTGGTCTGGGCTGCCGATAATCAAACCTTTTTCTTTACCTCCATTGATCCACATACGCTTCGTTATGAAAAGATCAACCGTTTTAACATAAACCGTGATGAAGTGCCGGAGGTAGTATACACGGAAGAGGATGAAACATTTTACTATATCGGGGTTTCCCGCAGTAAAGATGACCGGTTTATGATAATCAACGCCAACAGCACGCTTAGCAATGAAATCCGGATCCTGGATGCGAATAAACCCGATGGGGTGTTTACCATATTCCATCCCCGTGAACAGGACCTGCGTTACGATGTTGAGTCATATAACGGGAAATTTTATGTGCTTACCAACCATGAGGCAAAGAACTTCCGGCTGATGGAGGTTTCAAAGGGGGCCACAGGAAAAGAAAACTGGAAGGAAGTAATCGCCCACCGGGATGATGTGCTGTTGGAAAACATGGAATTGTTTGATGACTTCCTGGTGCTTCAGGAAAGAGAGCTGGGGCTCAGGCAATTACGGGTCATTAATCAGGTGAGCGGGGAGAGTCACCACCTTCCTTTTGATGAGGAGGCCTATACTGCCCATATCGGGGTGAACCGGGAGATGTCTACGCCGGTATTGCGCTATAATTATACTTCCCTGACCACACCCAATACGACTTACGATTATAACATGGAGACCAGGGAGCAGGAGATGATCAAGCAGCAGGAGGTACTGGGGGATTTTGACCCGGATGACTACGTGACCCGGCGGTATTATGCGACGGCACGCGATGGCGCCGAGGTCCCCATAACCCTTGTGCACCGTCGTGGTACTGAAACAGACGGCGACAATCCACTGCTCCTTTATGCCTATGGGTCTTATGGTTCCAGCATTGACCCCCGTTTCAATACCAATGCCCTGAGTTTGCTCGATCGGGGCTTTGTATACGCCATTGCACATGTAAGGGGAGGCCAGGAACTCGGCAGGCAGTGGTATGAAGACGGTAAGTTGCTGAACAAAAAGAATACATTCAATGACTTTATTGACTGTGCAGAGTTTCTGGTTGACCAGGGCTATACCAGCCCCGAACAACTCTTCGCCCGCGGAGGAAGCGCCGGCGGGCTTCTGATCGGTGCAGTGGTGAATGATCGCCCTGATCTGTTCAAGGGTGCCATCGCAGCTGTTCCTTTTGTGGATGTGGTCACCACCATGCTGGATGAGTCAATTCCCCTGACTACTGCAGAATATGATGAATGGGGGAACCCGAACGACCCTGAATATTATGAATACATGTTGTCCTACTCTCCTTACGACAATGTGCAGGCACAGGATTATCCGCATTTGCTGGTTACCTCAGGTCTTCATGATTCACAGGTACAGTATTGGGAGCCCACCAAATGGGTGGCCAGGTTGCGTGATTTCCATACCGGCGAGGAGGACATTCTTCTTTCTACCAACATGGAAGCGGGTCATGGCGGGGCTTCGGGCCGCTTCCGGCGATTAAGGGAATTGGCCATGGAGTATGCGTTCTTACTGGAGCTTGCCGGAAATTGATTTGATTCCCCGGAAATCCCAAAGCAAAGATATAATGGAGTATTACATTGTATTGGCCGGAATCATGGCTGTAAATATGATGGGAGGTATGGAAATGGGTAATTACACTAATTATTTTTGAGATTATGCAAGCATCAGTTGAGATCAGCATGTATCCCCTCGGGAGGGAGTATGTTTCCGAAATTCAGGATTTTATTGACCGGATTAAAATGCGGCCGGGAATAGAGGCTGAGGTAAATGGTATGAGTACGCAGCTGTTTGGCGATTACCGGACCATTATGCAGGCCCTGACCGATGAGATGGCCGTATCTTTTGATCAGGAAGGCAAAAGTGTTTTCGTCATGAAGGTTATCAACAGCCACCTGAAGCAATAAAACCCTGTAGCCCATTGACTGTTATCCGGAAAATTGCTGTAACGGGTCCGGAGTCTACCGGCAAAAGCTGGTTGACACGGTATCTTGCAGATCATTACCAGACTGTGTATGTGCCTGAATATGCCCGTGAGTACATCGACCGGCTCGACCGTGAGTATGTCCGGGAGGACATTGCCAATATTGCAAAGGGGCAATTATTGGCGGAGCAAGATGCGATGCAGAAAGCCCGGGGATTGTTGTTTTGCGATACAGAGCTGATTGTGACCAAAATCTGGAGTCTGCATAAGTATGGAAGCTGTGATCCCTGGATAACCGGTCAAATAGCAAACAACCCCTATGACCTGGTATTGCTATGTGATGTGGATATGCCCTGGGAGCCGGATCCGCAAAGGGAGCACCCTCATTTGCGTACCTTCTTCTTTGATTGGTTCCTCAGGGAGTTGAATGGGTATGGGTTCCATTACCACATAATCAGGGGCAGGGGAGAAGAGCGGCAGGAAAATGCCATTAAAGCGGTAGAGGATTTTTTATCAGAAAAGGGGTGATATGGATTCTCACGAATTCAGCAAACATATTCAACTCCACTCCACGGTGGTGCTACTTGGGTTTACTGCCATTCTGGGGGCACTGATTACCCTGGGTGCCGCCGACCTGGTTTGGTACCGGATGTTGTTTGGGTTCGGAGGTTTGTGGGGCTTTTTTGTGGCCCGGAAAATTCCTTTTGTGCTTCCCCGGCGCAAAGTATTTCCTTTACTGGGTATCGGTGTGGTGGTTGCCTTGCACTGGATCACTTTCTTTCATGCCATCAATGTATCCAATGTTTCCGTAACCCTGGGGGTTTTTGCCTCTACAACCTTGTTTACCAGTTTCCTGGAGCCCATATCCCAGCGCAGGCGTATTTTCTGGCTGGAGGTGGTTATCGGCCTGGTCATTCTCTTTGGCATCTACCTGATATTCCAGTATGAATTCCATTACCTGACGGGGATCCTTTATGCCCTGCTTTCTGCCTTATTGAATGGATTGTTTGTGGTGCTGAACCGCAATATCAGTCTCAGGCACCACCCCTCAGTGATCAGTTTTTATGAAATGATCGGGGGGTTTGTATTTATTTCCCTGTTTTTTGGACTGACCGGTGGCTTCAGTGCCAGCTTGTTTCATGTCTCGGCCGCCGACCTGTTTTACCTCGGGCTGCTGGGGTTTGTCTGTACCGCCTATGCGTTTACGGCCATTGTCAACGTGATGAAGGTGCTTTCAGCTTACACCGTGGTATTGGCCATCAATCTGGAACCCGTTTACGGCATTGTGATGGCCCATTTTTTCTTTCCGGAGGATGAACATATGTCGGCCGGATTTTATCTGGGAACCCTGATCATACTGGTTTCCGTATTTGCTTACCCCTTAGTCAAACGCAGGTTGCGAAAAAAACACCCCTGATTCTTCTTTGTCAGCGAAAGCGATAAGAGACGGGTTTCGTAACTCTTGTTTGGTGTAGCGAAGGGGTTGTTTGGTTTCCATATCAAACAATTCACCGCCTGCTGCATTCAGAATGGCATGGCCTGCCGCGGTATCCCATTCGAAGGTTGGCGTATAACGTGGGTATATGTTGGCCAGGCCCTCTGCCAGGTCACAGAATTTCAGGGAACTTCCTTTGGGGTGCATGGTCAGCCCGGGATGGATGAGTTTCAGCTCCCGGACCAGGGAGGTTGTTTTCGGATCCAGGTGTGACCGGCTTACCGCTACTTTAATACCATCATTGTGATCCAGTTGTTGCTCAATGAACTCACCGGGCAGGCCCCCTTCAGTATTGAACAGATCGATGCTTCGGGTATTTTTGATTTTCCGGGGCCGTTCCCCTTTTACAGCTGTCCAGGCCAGCTGTAAAGCAGGTGCCGTGATTACTCCAATGACGGGTTCACTTTCAGTGATCAGGGCGATGTTTACTGTGAATTCGCCGTTTCGTCCAATAAACTCTTTGGTGCCATCCAGGGGGTCAACCATCCAGTAATGGGGCCAGTTTGTCCTGGTGTGGTGGTCCGGAATTTCCGATTCTTCGCTTACTACCGGTATACCTGTTTTTTTCAGGTGCTTCAGGATAATTGAATTGGCCCTTTTATCTGCCAGGGTAATCGGGCTGCAGTCTGATTTTCTCTCCGGCATGATCTTGCCCGAATACACCTCCATGATGGCAGCGTTTTCTTCCAGCGCGGCGGACAGGGCAGTGTGCGCAAGGGTCATGTATTGAGGGAATGTGTTTTCTTCTTTCTCTTTGTGTGGATGGCGGTTCATGTTCATCATTTTTCAGCGGCCGGATGTAACTTAAAAGAACAAAAGTAAGAAGTTTGGCAGAACAAA
>CAYXEH010000065.1:0-11488 GCA_964463915.1 uncultured Bacteroidales bacterium
GGGAGAATCTCCCACCCGGGCTTTTTCGCAGAAGCCCGATTCCAGCATTGCCCTCGGATTTAAGCTCCTGAAAACAGGAAGGATCGATGCCTTTTCCAGTGCCGGGAATACCGGTGCCATGCTGGTGGGATCAGTGTACAGTGTCAATGCAGTGCAGGGTGTGATCCGCCCTGCAACTACAACGATCATTCCCAAAGAGAATGGTAGCATGGGCGTATTGGTCGACGTGGGTACCAACCCTGATACAAAACCAGATGTGCTATATCAGTTTGGTCTGCTTGGGTCTATTTATGCGACGTATGTGTATAAGATCGATAACCCAAGGGTGGGCTTGCTTAATATTGGTGAAGAAGAAGACAAAGGCAATCTCCTTACGCAATCTGCTTACCGGTTAATGAAAGGAACCACAGATTATCATTTTACCGGGAATGTGGAAGGGCGCGATTTTTTCCGGGATAAAGCAGATGTCATTGTCTGTGACGGGTTTACCGGCAACGTGGTTCTGAAAAACATGGAGGCCATGTACCGGATGATTGTCAAACGGGGGCTCAGTGATGCTTTCTTTGACCGCTTCAATTATGAACAATACGGCGGAACCCCCATTCTCGGGGTAAATGCCACGGTGCTTATCGGGCATGGGATCTCCAATGAAGTAGCCATTAAAAACATGATCTTACATTCCCGTGATGTCTTTCAGGCTGGTGTGACTGAACATATCCGTTCCGCCATGGATCAATATATTCAGGGTGGTATGTTTTCTGACCGCAAGTCTTAGTTGTATTTAAATATTTTTATAAAATGACAGGAATTAAAGCAGCCATTACAGCTGTTCACGGGTATCTGCCTGATTACGTGCTTACCAACCAGGAGTTGGAGCAAATGGTAGACACTTCCGATGAATGGATCTCCACACGAACCGGTATCAAGGAAAGAAGAATCCTGAAAGGTGAAGGGCTTGCTACTTCCGATATGGCTGCTGAAGCAGTGAAAGGCCTTCTGGATAAACGTGGAATATCTCCTGATGAGGTCGATTTGTTGGTATGTTCAACAGTGACCCCTGACATGAAGTTTCCCGCCACCGCCAATCTGGTAAGCCTCAAGGCGGGTATCAATAATGCTTTTAGCTATGACATGAACGCTGCCTGTTCCGGGTTTATTTATGCCCTTACCACGGCCGCCAGTTTTGTGGAAACCGGTAAATACAAAAAAGTTGTTGTAGTGGGCGCGGATAAGATGTCATCCATTGTAGACTATACCGACAGGCAAACTTGTGTGATTTTCGGGGATGCAGCTTCAGCGGTGTTGCTAGAGCCCACTGAAGAGGAAGAAGGGGTGATGGATCACGCCTTTGGTACAGACGGTTCCGGCTATGTACACCTGCACATGAAAGCAGGGGGATCCCTGAAGCCCCCTTCCCATGAAACGGTGGATGCACGTGAGCACTACGTGTACCAGGAAGGTCAGCCTGTATTTAAATTTGCCGTTACCAAAATGGCGGGCATTTCCAAGGAATTGATGGATAAAAACGGCCTTGACGGGGATGACATTACCTGGTTGGTGCCTCATCAGGCCAACCTGCGCATTATTGAGGCCACCGGAAAACGCCTTGGTATTCCGCCGGAAAAAGTGATGGTAAACATTCAACGTTACGGCAATACCACTAATGCCACCATCCCGCTTTGTTTGTGGGACTATGAGAACCAACTGAAGAAAGGCGACAACCTGATACTTACCGCCTTCGGGGGCGGATTTACCTGGGGTGCGGTCTGGGTGAAATGGGCGTATTAGGCGCTGCCCGTTATTCCTTATTTTTACTGTCAATCATGATCGTTACCGGCCCATCGTTGGTAAGTGAGACCTTCATGTATGCCCCGAATTCCCCGGAGCAGGTTCTGCAACCGCTCTCCTTTTCCAGGGATTGAATAAAGGCCTCATACATGGGTATGGCGTGATCCGGCTTTGCTGCCCTGATATAGGAAGGGCGATTGCCTTTTTTGGTGCTGGCATGTAATGTGAACTGGCTGATGACCATGATTTCTCCGCTGACATCCTGTACGGACTTATTCATCACGCCCTGTGCATCGTTGAATATCCTCAACCGGCTTATTTTCCCGGCCAGCCATTCAATATCTCCTTGTGTGTCGGCCTCCTCTATTCCCAACAGGACCAGGATCCCCTTTCCGATAGCCGCCTTTTCTTCATGGTCAATTATTACTGAGGCCTGTGCTGTTTTCTGAATAATCACTCGCATAAATCTGTCTTTTTCAGGATTTCTTTCGTGTTTCTCCGCCCAGGAGCATATTCAGGTAATTTTCGTAACGTGTGAGGCTGATTTTTCCCTCGCTGACCGCTTTCTTGACACGGCAGCCCGGCTCGTTTAAATGTGTACAGTTGTCGAAGCGGCATTGATTGAAAAAACCCCGCATTTCCGGGAAATAATGACACAATTCCCATGCTTCAAAATCTACCAGGCCGAATTCCTTGATCCCGGGGGTGTCAATGATCGCTCCCTTATCTGAGAGGTGAAACATCTCGGCAAATGTGGTTGTGTGCCGCCCTTTTTTATGGGCTTTTGATACCTCCTGTACTTTGAGGTTGAGCCCTGGCTCGATCGCGTTGATAAGCGCAGATTTACCTACCCCCGAATGGCCGGCCAGGAGCGAAATTTTGCCCCGGAGCAAATCTCTGAACTGATCCAGGTTGATGGCTTCCGTGGCTGAGGTATACAGGCAGAGGTACCCTGCTTTTTCGTAAACTTTTTTTAACTGATCCAGTTTGTCATGGGAAGGAGTGCCGGCAACAAGGTCAAACTTGTTGAAAACGATTACAGCCGGAATACTGTAAGCTTCGCAGGTAACCAGGAACCGGTCAATGAAGCCCGTGGAGGTTCTGGGGTAAGCCAGGGTGGCAATGATTACGGCCTGGTCCATGTTTGCCGCAATGATGTGTGTTTGTCTGGATAGCTTGGTGGCTTTCCGGATGATGTAATTTTTCCTTTCCAGGATGTCCTCTATCATGCCGGCTCCATCTTCCAGGTGTAACCACACCCTGTCTCCAACAGCCACAGGATTGGTTGCTTTTGACCCGGAGAGTTTAATCCGGCCCCTTAGGCGGCAGTCAATACGCTGCCCCTCATCTGTCAATACTTTATACCAACTCCCTGTTGATTTGATTACAGTACCTTCCACGAAGTCATTTCCTTAATTTTTCACTGTTACCGACCGGTTGAATCTGTGATAAAATTACTAATTTCGTGTAAATACACAATGTGATATGTCTTTGCAAGCGGTGAATGTTACGAAGTTTTACGGGCAACAAAAGGCACTGGATGAGGTGAGTTTTCAGGTCAGCCGGGGAGGGGTTGTGGCCTTGCTTGGCCCCAACGGAGCCGGGAAGTCCACTATGATGAAAATCATTGCCTGTTATTTGCCGCAGTCAGCAGGTCAGGTCAGGGTTTGTGGATTTGATGTAGCAGAAGACCCCCGCAACGTGAAGAAAAGGGTTGGTTACCTGCCTGAAAACAACCCGCTTTACAATGACATGTACGTCAGGGAGTACCTGATGTTTGTGGCCGGAGTCCATCGGCTTGGGAGAAATAGCAGGTCAAGGGTAGATGAGATGATCGAGCTGACAGGACTGAAAGAGGAGTATAGAAAAACCATAGGCACCCTGTCAAAGGGGTACCGCCAGCGCGTTGGTTTGGCGCAGGCACTGATTCACGATCCGGAAGTACTGATCCTTGATGAACCTACTTCAGGGCTGGATCCCAACCAGCTTGCAGAGATCAGGGAACTGATCAGGGAAACCGGGAAGTCAAAAACAGTGATCCTTTCCACACACATCATGCAGGAGGTGGAGGCGGTTTGCAACCACGTTATGATCATCCATCGTGGCAGGATCATTGCCGATGCACCCACCTCCGAACTACGGATGCTTAACAAAGCAAGCCGCGTTATCCGGGTCGAATTTGACAAAGAGGTGAAAGCGGAGAAGCTGAAGGAAATTGATGGGGTGATCGATGTCATCAAAGAGCCCGGATCAGTTTACCGGATATTTACCGGGGCAGCGGGCGACCTGCGTGCTGAAATTTTCAGGTTTGCCGTGGAGAACGGGGTGGTGTTGTTGTCCATGGAACAACAGGATCAGTCACTGGAGGAGATCTTCAGAAAGATGACCATATAGGGGAAAGACCGGCACAGAAAGGTAAGAAATCCTGTTATATGATTTTAATTTGTCAGATCCCGCGGGAGGGTATAATATCCCTTTTCAAGGATACATTTGCGTACCTTTTCGGGCAACAGGTAACGGGGATCTTTACTTTTCGCCAGATCCTGCCGGATGCCGGTGGATGAGATTTCCAGACGTGGAGCATCAATCGGCCTTACATTGGGCCGGGTAGAAAACGGAGAAGCCTGATCATCAGACCTTGGATATACAAAAACGGTCAGAAGGGATAAAATTTCCTCATAATTTTTCCACTGGTCGAATGCTTCCAGGTTGTCGGATCCGATAAGTAACACGAACGCTCTTTCCGGATGAAGGGTTTTTAATCTCTTAATTGTATGAATGGTGTAGGAAGGTTTCTCCATAAACAATTCGATGTCGCAAATCCGAAACGAAGGATTGTCTTCAACGGCCAGGCGCAACAATTCCATCCGTCCTTCTTCACTGAGCATTTCCTCTTCCGTTTTAAAAGGATTCTGCGGAGACAGCACGAACCAGACCTCCCCGACCTCTGTGTGCTGTACAAAGTGCTGGGCAATGATCAGGTGCCCGGTATGCACCGGGTTGAAAGACCCAAACAATAAGCCTGTGATTGGTTTGGTCATGGTGATGCTTCGGGTTAAGGGTGATTGCTGATAAATGAGTGCACCAGGGCGGTAGCTTCACCGGCTGCATCTTCCAGTTTGTCGTTCACCACCACATGGTCAAAATCCTTTGCGAATGAAAGTTCCTGCCTGGCCTTTCCCAGCCTCTTTGCAAGGCTTTCGGGAGTTTCAGTGTTTCTGTTCACCAGTCTTTTCCTGAGTTCTTCCACTGAAGGTGGTTTGATGAAAATGGCCAGCGTCCGTTCAGGAAAGCGCTTCTTTATGGTTAATCCGCCGGCCACATCCACATCGAAAACCACATGTTTCCCTTCATCCCATATTCTTCTCACCTCACTGTTTAATGTACCATAGTAACTGCCCGGATAAACCTCCTCCCACTCAAGAAAGGATCCTTCCTGAATCTTTTGCCGGAACGCTTCCGGCGTGAGGAAATAATAGTCCTTTCCGTTGGTTTCTCCGGGGCGCCTGGGTCGGCTGCAGGCAGAAATGGAAAAAGCAAGCTGAGGGGTTTTTTTAAGAACTTCTTTGACAATACTCGTCTTGCCGGCTCCGGATGGGGCTGAAAAGACAATCAGTTTTCCTTGTGCCGCCATTATAGAATATTCATTAATTGCTCTTTGATTTTTTCCAGTTCGTCCTTCATCTGGACTACAATTCGCTGGATAGCTGCATCGTTGGCTTTGCTCCCAATGGTGTTGATCTCTCTGCCGATTTCCTGGGTGATGAACCCCAGTTTTTTCCCTGCCGGTATATTTTCTGCCATCGTATCAGAAAAATAATCCAGGTGTTGCTCCAGACGAACCATCTCCTCTGTAATGTCAAACTTTTCCAGGTAATAGATCAACTCCTGCTCGTAACGGTTCGGATCCGGGGTGGCCGCATCCTTTAGTTCATTCAATGCAGCAGATAATCTTTTCCGGATGTCTTCCCTGCGTTGCTTCTCAAGGGGAGGGAGGTCAGCCAGCAAGGACTTCAGCTTGCTGATTCGCTCCTGCAGGTCTTTCTCCAGGTGCAGCCCTTCTGATTGCCTGTAGCCTATGGTGCTTTCCAGGGCTTCCTCCACTGCCTGGTGTAATTGTTTCCATTCTTCCTGGTCAAGGGTTTCTGTTTCCTGGGTATATATTTCGGGAAGGCGCAGAATGGCCGGCAATAAGCTGTCTGTTACCGGGATGTCATGCTCCCTGCTGAATGCCGTGAGTTCAAGGTAATATTTTTCCATCAGTGGAGTGTTCAGCGAGTAGGCTGCACTCTCATCCTTGCTTTCTATTGTGATCAGGAGCTCCACCTTGCCTCTTCCCAGTTTTTTGCCCAGTAAGGACCTGAGCTCCTGTTCCTTGCTCTTGTATATATAAGGGAGCTTCAGGTTGATATCCAGGGTTTTGCTGTTCAGAGAACGGATTTCGACTGTGAGGGTTTTATAATTGAGCTGGCAGGTTGACTTGCCATACCCGGTCATGGATTGTATCATACTGATTTTTTTACAAATATAATAATTGCGCAAAGTCCTCACATGAAGAGCAATCCCTTTTGTCATTAATTTGCGTAAATTTGATGATATGCAGGAGTTGGTCAGAATATTGTCAGTGTTCCTGATGCTCTCAGGGTCGGCAGGTGCTTTGTCCGGCCAGGAATTTCGCGGAGGGATCCGGGCCGGGCTCACTGCCAGTGAAGTATCAGGAGATGATGCGGGTGGTCCGGATAAGCCGGGCTGGTTTGCGGCTGTTTTTACCAATCGTGACATAAGTGAGTATTCACGGTTGCAGCTTGAGGTGATGTATATTCAGAAGGGGAGCCGGGTATTCCGCGATCCGCAGGAAGACCGGGACGGGCAGCAAACAACCCCCTTTTTTTTTGCCGCTGGCGACAACGGGGTTCCGGATTCTCCTTCTGAGGGCTATAGAGATTATCGGTTTACCCTGCATTATGTAGAGGTGCCGCTGGCATTCAAGTTTGACTTTTCCCCCTTGATCCCCCTTCCGTACGTGGATCGTTTGACTGGGGAGATCGGCCTTTCCGGTTCCACTGTTGTGGGACATTATGAGGAGAGTGAGGGGAAAGATATTACAGACCGGATGGCAGATGACAGGCCTTTCTATGTTGCTGAATTAAACCTGCTCGCGGGTCTTTATTACCCAATTCATGAGGGCCTTGACTTTCACTTCCGGTTCTCGCAAGGGGTCACTCCTTTGCGCCCCCATCAAAGTGAAGTTGCCACCCAATGGTACAACCGCGGGCAGTATAATACGGTCTGGAGTTTTGGACTGTCCTTCACTTTCCTCTCTTCTTAATCAGGCTTCCATTTTTTCTTAACAATTTCGTAAAAGGAATGCGGTGACAAATTGGCCACTTTGTCCTATATTTGCACCGTAAAAAACCTTAATTTTTTCTTAAAAAAACCCAACAAATGAGACAAAAAGTTCGAATCTTTTCTTTGTTTGCTTTTGTGCTGATGACATTCAGTGCGTTATCTCTTTCAGGGCAGGCACCTGTCGGGGCAAACTTTAACGGGGTAGTCAGGGATGCTGAAGGCATATCCCTTCCCGGTGCCACAGTGGTGGCTGAGCATGTTCCCTCCGGGACGGAATACGGTACCATTACCAGGAGCGACGGACGCTTCAACCTTCGTAATGTTCGCGTGGGTGGGCCTTACACGCTCAGGGTATCTTTTGTAGGTTACCGTTCGGCCGAGGAAGATGGGATATACCTTGAACTTGGCCAGGAGTATACCATTGATTTTGAACTGGTTGATGAAGCTGTTGAGCTTGGCGAAGTGGCTGTGTATGCACAGCGCGACGCCCTGATTTCGAGCAACCGGACCGGAGCCCGTTCCAGGGTGAGCAGGGAGCAGCTTGATGCCATGCCTTCAATCAGCCGGAGTATTCAGGATTATACCCGGCTCAGTCCCCAGGTTAGCGGCAACAATATTGCCGGCCGAAGCGGACGCAGAAATGCCATTCATATTGATGGAGTGACTTTTGATGACCGTTTTGGTCTTGGGTCTGATGCCATCCCTACCATCGGGAACCCCATTTCACTGGATGCCATTGAGGAATTCCAGGTAGCCATTGCTCCTTATGACGTAAGACAGGGCAACTTTACCGGTGGTGCGATCAATGCTGTTACCCGCAGCGGGACAAATCGTCTGGACGGCTCAGCCTATTTTTTCGGACGGAACCAGGATTTTATCAGCGGAGAATTGATGGGTGAAGAAAGTCCCATTGATGATTTTTCGGAATACCAGACCGGCTTGCGGCTTGGAGGCCCTGTTGTGCAGGACAAACTGTTCTTTTTTGTCAATGCGGAGATCAAAAGGGAGAGCAGCCCCTTGTTTAACTATGAGGAATCCCAGTTTCGCGGAAGCACTGCTGATCTTGACGAGATCATTTCAATTGCCCGCGATGTTTACGGGTATGACCCGGGTGGATATGATCGTCTGACCCAAAACACCGATGACTGGAAAGTTTTTACAAAACTTGATTGGAACATTTCCAATGTGCATAGGCTGACTTATCAGCAAAACCTGGTTAACGGTTACGACGACCGCGGAATTTCCAGGGGATTCAATGCTTTTTCTCTGGCCAACCGGCAATATCGTCAGCGGGGGAATCAAAGCAACTTCTCCCTTCAGCTGAACAGTGCCTGGTCAGAAAATTTCATTTCGGAAGCCAAAGTGGCCTATACCAGGCTGCGTCAGGAAGCTGACTATGGCGACAACCCTTTTCCCTCTGTTCGTGTAGAAACCCCTGACGGCCATAACGTGGATTTCGGAGTGGAGCGTTTTCGTCACGCCAATCAGCTGGATCAGGACTATTTTGAAATTACCGCCAATATGACCTATTTCGCGGGCGACCATAGCATTACTGTTGGAACCAATAATTACCTGAACTCTTTCAGGAACCTGTTTATCCAGGATGCGCTGGGAGAGTACACATTTTCCAATGTGTTTGATAACGACGGCAACCTGGTTCAGAGCGGAATTGATCGCTTCAGACAAGGAGCACCCAACAGGTACCGTCACAGTTATTCAACCGACGAGGACGAATATGGCCGTTTACCGGAGGCTAACTGGGGCTACAATACGTTTGCTCTTTATGCGCAGGATGAATGGAGTGTCAATAGCAATTTCAAGGTGAAACTGGGTCTGCGGGCTGACCTCACCGTGTTCACAGATGATCCTCCCAGTAATCCTACATTTGCGCAGGATTTCCCGCAATATGACACTGGCAATGTGCCGGATCCGACCCTTCAGCTCAATCCTCGTCTGGGTTTCAACTGGAACAACGATGAAACACAGATCCGTGGAGGGCTGGGTCTCTTCTCCGGTGGGGAACCTGGTGTTTGGCTCTCCAACCAGTACAGCAATACCGGGGTAGATTTGGCCCGGCTTGATGTGCGCCGTACTTTTGATCCTGGTTTTTTCACTGCCGACGTATACAACCAGCCTCGTCCGGGTGGCGATAATGGCCTGGACCCGATTGAGACCACCGAAGTAAATATCACTGATCCCGATTTCAAAATCAACCAGGTATTCCGTGCCAATCTGGCTGTGGAGCAACGGTTGCCCTGGGATCTTGTCGGTACAGCGGAAGTGCTTTACACGAAAAACCTGCATGATATTAATTATCAGAACCTGAATGTGGGAGATCCGAATCCCAATGTTCGCCTTACCGACGGTCGTCCGTTTTACGGTGAGGTAAATATTGATGAGGATGGAAACCCGGTTTTTTCACAAGCCCGTGTCAGTGAGAATTTTACCAATGTAATTCTTCTTACAAACACCAACAAAGGTGATCAGTACAGTTTGACCGGTCAACTGCGCAAGGAGTTTAGCAACGGCTGGTTTGCCGATGTATCCTACACTTTCTCAGATGGAACCTCCGTGAATGACGGAACTTCGAGCCGGGCTATCTCCAACTGGCAGTATAATGAGGTGCCTGGTGACCCCAACAATGCACCGGCTGCCAGGTCAATCCACATTACACGGCACCGTTTTCTCGCCAGTGCCTCCTATCGTTTTGATTATGGAAGTACCGGAAACCATGCCACTACCATTTCCATGATTTATGAGGGACGTACGGGCAACCCGTATCATTACATCTATTATACGCCTTTCTTTAGCGGATTCAGTGCCAATGGTGAGTACTTCGGTTCTAATGACCTGGTTTATGTTCCTGCGTCACCAGATGAGGTCAATCTGGTTAGTGACAACTGGAACGAGCTGGATGCATTTATCAGTGCCAATCCTGCGCTGGATGACTATCGCGGACAAATCACCGAAAGAGGGGCCGGAATCCAGCCCTGGGTCCACCATATGGACTTGCGTGTGTCTCATAAGATCCGGACCACCGGCACTCAGTTCCTGGAGTTGACTTTTGATGTGATGAATTTCAACAATATGTTAGGAAATGTCTTTGGTCAGGACTGGGGAATTCAGCGGGTTGCCGGCTACGGCACAGTATCCGAACTGACCTTCCAGGGGTATGATGCCACGGAGCTTCCTGATGGCGACATTGAGCTGAAACCACGTGTCTCTTTCGATCCCGACCGTGTGCCAACCAACGACGACCAGTTTAACGTATCCAACCTGAGTTCAAGGTGGCGTGCACAGATAGGTATCCGCTACTCTTTTTAGTAACATGTGATCCCTTTGGGATCAGTAAGTGACATATGACCCTTTTTGGGTCAGAGTGACATTTGACCCCGGGGTTATAGTGTCAGCAGGGCCCCAAAAGGGGGCAGTAAAATTAAAAATGTGTGTCCTTTTTGGGGCACACATTTTTTTGTTTCCGTTATTTCCGGGGGTTGTTAGTGGGTGCCGGGGAAGATCCCGGGGTAGAGTTAGGGATGTATGTGCCGGGGCTGATCCCCGGGCAGGGCTGTGAATGGTTTTTCTTCTGGGTTATTGGGCAGGAGATGCCCTGGAGGGATGATTAGTTTTCTTCCTTGATCCGGACATCATACTCCATATCGATGACCTGTTTGTAAACGTATGAGACGCCGCAATACTTTTCCCTGGAGAGATCCACGGCCTTCTTCAATTTGTCTTCGGGGAGGTTTTTCCCTGTAAACTCATAAATTACCTTCATTTTTTGGTAATGCTTCGGGGCCTCTTCGGTGACTTCAGCCTCGATAAGGATATCAAAACCTGTGAATTCCACCCGCATTTTTTTCAGAATGCCGACTACGTCCATGCCGGTACACCCGGCCAGGGATGCGAGCATCAGGGGTTTGGGTCGTGGGCCCCTGTCATTGCCGCCAGCTTCTTCGGGTGCATCCATCATCAGGCTATGTCCGTTGATGTCAGCTTCAAATGCCATGTCCTTTTTCCAGCTTGTGCGAACGGTATGTTTCATCTCTTTTGAATGTTTTGTGTGGGTAATGAATCTGGTAAAAGAGGGTAACAGCATCACACGCCCTTTGTTCAGCGGGCGGCCCTGATGGGGGGTTACTTCATTTTTCCCACCGCGCGGGAATTACTTCGTTCTCCCCGCCGCGTGGGAATTACTTCGTCCTCTCCGTCGCGCGGGAATCACTTCGTTCTCTCCGCTGCGCGGGAATCACTTCGTTCTCTCCGCTGCGCGGGAATCACTTCGTTCTCTCCGCTGCGCGGGAATCACTTCGTTCTCTCCGCTGCGCGGGAATCACTTCGTTCTCTCCGC
>CAYXEH010000066.1:0-10029 GCA_964463915.1 uncultured Bacteroidales bacterium
CTTAAGAAACTAACAATAAAGGGAAACAAAATGTCAAACAAACAAGCATGTGACAACCCGGGGGCCAAAACCTACTATGTTTTTATCAAGGCCGGTGTAATGACAACAAAACCAAATGATGATGTCATTGAAAAACTCTTCCGGGATAAAAGCCAGGTAGAAAAGGCTGTTGTCAGCTGCTCAGGCGCTGATATTCTCGACCTTATCCAGGAGAATTTTGACCTTGCTCAGTAGATCATCGATTTTCTTTTCATTGCTAATGGAGGTCTGCATAGAAACGATCACTGCGCAGCCTTCATTGCGATGGAATTCACAATCGACGGGACACTGGTCCAGGGTATTTCCCCTGATGGGACATTTTGTTACCATTTAGTTTCCTTATTCAATTTTAATAACAAAAAGGACGTATAAGCATGACGACAAAACAGAAAGCAAAGCCGGGAAGGAAGAAACTGACATCTGTACTCTTTCGTGGCAGCAAAAGGGAACAGGAGACTTACCTGCGGGCTTTGACGTGCTTTTATGGCCTGAAGGCGGTGGACATCGCTAAAGAGACGGGCGTCCATGAGGTGCTCGTCTCTAATTTTCTGAGCCGCCGGCAGGACCACAGCAAACTTATATCTTTTTTTGAAGACCTCCACTACCGGGGAGGGTTCAAAATCCTTTTTAATCTGCATGAATCTAAAGAACAATATGCAAAAAAGCATTAAGAAATTTATGGTATTGGGTTTTTTAGGCATAAAACTCCCTGTAATAGTACCCTGTGAGGGCTATTATGTAGATGGCAAACATTGTTTTGTCTTTTTCTTTTACAGTGATCATGGGTTTTTCCTTTCCGAATCAATTGTTTTTCCCTTTGAATCAACCATTGCGAAGGTTTTTAACCATTCGCAAGGTTTTGGTTGGGTTATGATTGAATCTGGGGGATTTTGGTCAGGTTGTCTATTAAAAGGTTTGAGTTTGTTTTTAACAGGATTTTTTGTGGCAGTAAACAGTAATAAACGGAGGGTTTAAGTATGAGTATTGAACAGGCTATATATAATGTAGTGCATATGGGGCGGTATTCGCCCAAGCAACTGGCTGACCGGGTGGGTAAAAGCCATAATTATGTTCAGCGGATGAGCTCGCTGACCGACACAGGATGTGACGCGCCGCTGCGGACGATGATAGCGATGGCAAAACACCAGGGCGACCTGGGACTGGTAAAGGCGATCGCCCTGGAGTTTGGCGGGCTTTTCGTGCGGATCCCGCGCTCGGCGATCAATAAGAAGAATGACCGCGACCTGGTGCTGGACTACCAGGATGTGAGCAATAAGGCGGTGCGGGCGGTGATGAACTGGCTGGACAATCCCACGCCGGACACAACTCTGGAGGCCAAGGAGGCTATGGATGAGATGATGCGTGAAAGCGCGGGTATAAAAAAGAAGATCGAGCGTGAGAATCCTAACCAGATTGATTTGTTTGATTAACCACAGATTAACGCAGATTAACACGGATAAATGAAATGTTAGATAAGAAGAGAATCAATGTAATGGCTGAAATGGGTATCCCGGCGGTGATGATCGCGAAGCGGCTGGACTGCAGCGAACGCCAGGTGCGGCGGATACTAGGCAGACGGATCCGGCGGAACGCCCTGCTGGACAAAGAAAAAGAGGTCTGGCAGATAATGGCGAAGGCCGGGTGGTCGCAGTCTGAGGTGGCTTACGCCTTTGGGGTGTCCAGGCAGGCGGTGAGTAAGTTTTTTAAATCAATTGGAGGTGAGTGATGAAAAGAAAGGGAATAAAATCTATGTGGGGATTAAAAGATAATCTCTGTACAGGGTGGCGCTCTTTTACTACTTATAAGAGAATATATAAGGAATTTTCTTTTGCCGGTTTTCTGCTCTGGTGTTTTTGGCCTGTTGTAAAACTGGTCGAGAGATTTCAACTGGCCATATCTGCAGGCATAATGATCTATGTTGTTGGCCTGCTTATTCTCGCTGAGATACGTTTGTTGTCTGATAATATCATTGTGGAGATTTCAAAATCGGTGTCATCTTCAAATTCGTTGGTCCAAAAAGCAAGGCCTCTTACAGATTGCTTCGGAGATAAATATACTGTGGTTGGAAACACCGGTATACCTGGAAGCGCGTATTCATCAAAGTATGGCTTGTTGTGGCCAAATATCCATGAGTATAAAATAGGGTATTCTGAATTTGTGTATTTGAACTCGGCATCAAGTATAGACTCTTTGTCATTTAATCTGAAAGCAGATGCAGAATAGGACGATCCGGATATGTTTGTAATTGTCAAGTCCATACCAATAGCCTGTTTGTCGGCGCTTTCTACAATTTTGTGGATGGTTAGAAACATGTTTGGTTTTGCTTCGCGCCGATCTGACAAGGACAATACCAGGTTGGCAATATCTAAGGGTAACATAATTTTTGTCTCCTTCTTTGTGCTGGTTTCTGTGTTGCAACTGCAAATTAGCCAAAGCGGGAGACCTTTTCAACTAATAAAAAGTATAAAGGGACAGTTATGAGTGGTCTATGGATCGGCGCTAACCTGCTGTGTCATGTGTGCAAGTATGCCTCCAACTGTGATAAATGCTGCAATGAGTGTGAGGATACCTGCAATAGCGCACAGCGGTGTTTTTACAGTGAATACGGCAATGATTTTATAAGCGCCAAGAAAAAGAAGGATTTCCGGTCTTTTTCCGGGTTGAATCTTTTTGAAGTCTGGGAAGATCGGTTTCGTGAAGATGGATTCGGGAAAGAGATGGATAAGATATTAGGTAAGAATAACAAGGAAAGAACCCATGCTTCGCCTACGGCTACGCAGGGTGATTTTCTACGAAAATCAGAGGGAAATATTATGAACCAAAACAATCAAGGACAAGTGGAAAATGAATCCACCATTGCGAAGGTTTCCAACCATTCGCAAGGTGTAACGAGTATCCTGGACAGTGAGTCAGGAAACTTTGTGGAGATAACACCGGAACTGCAGCGGAACGCGATGTATGTCCATGGACAGATCCAACTGGGGACTTTTGCCATTGCCCTGGCGATCAAGAAAATCTATGATGAGAAACTCTACCTGGGACTGGGATGCAGCAGCCGGAAAGAGTACGCTGAAACCATGTTGCCATTTGGTAGAAAACAGGCTGAAAAGTACTATAAGGTTGCTGATAAGGTAAGTCAATTTATGCCAGAACTAAAAGAAAATGGCGCATCGATGCGCCATTTGGAACCCGGAGACACTGAAAAACTTGATGGAATCGGTATGGCGAAACTCTACGAACTGACCAAACTGGAGGACGCGGACTTTGAAGAGATCATGGAGGGAAACGAAGTAAACGGCGTCTCCCTGGAGGAGATCAAGGCGGCCAGTGTGCGGGAGGCGACGGCGGAGATCAAGCGTATCCGCGACGCCTATAGTAAGAAACTGGCAGTGCAGGATGAGGCGATCAAGACGCTGAAAGCGGAAAAACAGGCCAATGATGACAAGATCAGGGCGGCGGAGGAGAAACTAAATACCGCGAAGGCTATAGAGGATAAGTTTCGGCGCGAAGCGGGCAGTGTGGAGGACAAACAGCGGGCGATCAAGGCGGCCAAGTCGCTGCTGGATGAGGCCAGTATGCTGATCGGCGCCTGTGGCGTGGATGTGACTGACCCGGAGACGCTGCAACAGGAGTTTCTCTCTATGGCTGATAAGATGGCCCTGATGATCAATATTATGAAGACGAGTTACGGTGAGATTTTTCTAAGCATGGAACATCGTATGTAGGTGATGGATATTCGGTGTGAAGAGGCGTGACGCTGCGGATCGAATCTGCCACACCGGGCAATGTTGAGGTTAAGGTTGAGGTTAAGGTTGAGATTGAGATTGAGATTGAGGATGTGCAGATGAGTAAGAAGAAAATATCAAAAGGTCAGATCAAGAAGCTGCGGACGCTGGCGTCGATGCAGATGGATGATGAGGCGTATCATGACTGGCTGTTTGATGTTTTTCACAAGGAATCTACAAAGGACCTGTCATCCTGGGAAGCGCACCAGGCGATCCGGTGCCTGGAGACGGGCACTATGCCGAAAAGAAAGAGTGACACCCCCCGGGCCCCCCTTTATAGGGGGGACAATAGTAGAGGGGGCTCTTATAGGGGGGAGAGTTTGAGCAAGGGGCAGTTGGTAAGGATCGCGCTACTGCAGATGTATCTTGAGTGGGATGATGAGGCGTTATTTAAGTTTATTGGCAAACAAATAAAACGCGACAACGGGCAGCCGACCGGGCTTAAGAAGGCAGAGGCTGTAAAGGTGGTTGTCGGGCTTCAGCGGGTGCTGGCTGACAGCAATAAGAAACTCTATGCCTGGATCAATAAAATGAGCAATAAAGAATTACAATTACCAGAAAATATTCGGGTTTTTCAAATGATGCGACTTTCTTCATCGAATACCTCCAAAAAGTCCCCGCCGGTCAACCATGGCGGGGACTTGCCTAAAATGAAAGGTGCAATGTAATGGCGCTGGATATTGACTGGGGAAGACTTGACCGGGAACTGGAATACAGGGGCAAGGGCGCCAGGGGCGATCTGCTTCAACAATATTGCAATACTTATGGCTGCTCTAAAGATGCTCTCTATCGCGGACTGAGAAAACACCGGGGAAAGAAATTTACAATTCAGCGGGACCCGCAGGTGGACGCGGCGCTGATCGACGCTATTGCGCAGTTGAAAATAAAAGGCATGGAGTTGGGACTGAAAGAAAGGGAACTGAGCACGGAGCGGTGTATTCGCAAACTGGTCAATCAATATGGTGTGGTGGATGCTGAAAACCTATCGGTAAGCACTGTTAACCGCAATCTTAGAAAGGTTGGCTTTCGTATCCGTGACCCGAAAGTCAGGGTGGAGATGGACCATGCGAACCAGGAACACCAAATGGATTTTTCCCGGTCTAAATATTTTCAGCTGACCACCTGGGACAATGAAAAGAAGGACTATATACTCAAGGTATCCGGCAAAGAACTGCATTATAAAGATGAAAACAGGCGAATTCGAACCTGGATCGTATCGGTAAAGGATTCTTATAGCCGTATTCGGCTGGCGCGGGCTTACGGGGCTACGGGTGAAAGCATTAATATGGGCCTGGACTTTCTGAACTGGGTGTGGAACCGTGAGCATGATGACCACCCGATGCGACATTTGCCGGAACGGTTAAAAACCGATAACGGCGCTTTTGCCAAGAGCAAGGAAGTGATCAAGGTGATGGACGCTTATAATATAGAATTGTTTCGGTCTACTCCGGGCAATAAGGATTCCCAGGGAAAGATTGAGAGTGGTTTTCATGCTTTGTGGAATTGTTTTGAACTTGATTTTGCCATGGATCTGGGTGATGGCGCTGAGGTGACACTGTCGGAATATAATGAAAGGCTTTTTCAATATTGTGTGGAAGAATCTGAAAAGCAGCATCCTTTTCGGAAGTTTGTCACCCGGGAGATGGATTATAAGGAAAGCATTATGTCCCATCCACCGCGTGAGATCAATGCTGACGTGCGGCAGTATGCTTTTCAGACTTTTGAACGCAGTGTTGACCAGGCGCGAATGGTGTGGATCGATAATAAGCCTTACAGGGCGCCGGGTTTTGCTGAGGGTAAACGGATCAGGATATTGCGGAACCGGCGCGGTGAGTTTATCGGTGAAATGATGGATGAAGGCCGGGAAAGTTTTAACCTGGCGCCTTATGAATATACTCGTGACGGGGACTATGAACACCGGGAACACGCTACCTACAAACAGAAAATGGCGCGGGTAGTGGAGGAAATCGAGAAGGGAACTTATGATGAAAAGGATGATAGCTGGGAAGATATAAAACAATCCATTCAACCGTCTGTGACAGTGGAAGCGGAATCTCCTTTTAACAATAAAGAAATATTCGGCAGTGAGCGGGAGGCAAAACTCTATATTGCAGACCGTCTGCCTGCCGGCCACGTATACGCGGACTATGCTGAAGTATTCAGTAGTCTGCTACAGGGGGAAATTAATAAGGAAGCAATTGATATTGTACTGAAACAAATTCCAATTATGGAATCAGAAACCCAAAGGAGGGATTATGAATAAGCGACAGCTTTTGAAGCATTTTGGACTAAATGAGATGGGAATCTATCGTGAAGATGTTTTCCAAAAAAACAAACAGGCGTTGAGGGATGCTATCATCAATCATGATATGGTTGGCGTGGTGGGTGACGCCGGTATGGGCAAGTCGGTGTTGTTTCGTGAGACTGCCCGTGAGTTGATGCTGGACAGTAAGCACCAGGTTGAGTTTGTGTTTGTGAATGACTGGTTTCGTGACCGGCTGACGATCGCCAATATTATCAACGCTATTATTATGGATCTGAGCAAGGAAGGGCCACGGCGGTGTATGGAAGCCAGAACCCGGCAGGTGACCCGTATCCTGGGCCAAAAGGCTGTGATCGAAAAGAAAAAGGTGTGTGTTGTCCTGGAGCAGGGCCACAGAATGCACCTGAATACGATCATCGCGCTAAAGGAACTGAGAGAGGCTGTTTTTGCTGGCCGTGACAAACTCTGTAGTGTGCTGTTGCTGGGGCACCCGCTGATGAAATCCAAGATTGCCAGCCGGGATGAGATATATCTCAGAACAGATTTTATTGACCTTGACCACAATCATGGCTGGATGAAATATGAAGAGCGCGTGAAGTTTCTGGAGTGTGCTTTTGGCAATGCGCTGGATGAGACTGCCAGGGCGCGGATCGCGACCCGAAAGAAGACGCCACTGGAAATGGAACATTATGTTTTTCAAAAAATGGCTGAACAGGCAAAACTGGGTTTGAATGTCATTGACGGTGACGCAGTGGAAGCGACAATACAGGAAATCCGTGAGGACGGGAGGTTTAGTTACCGGCAGATCGCCAGGGTGGCAAATCTGGGTAAAACCAGTGTTGAGAATGCTTTCAACGGCTCTGCCCCTCACCTGGTGCCCAGGGTAAAGGAAGCAATGCTGAAACTGGAGGAAAAAAACCGCCAGCAGGAAATCGAAAAAACAATACAGGGAGTGTAATTATGGAAGCAGTAGACTTATATATGGCAAGGACTGAATCAGAGATGAAACGCCTGTATGGGACAACCTATGTCTGCCAGCAGTGCAAACATGTACAGGATTTTGGCGGCCAGTGTGAAAGATGTCACTCATGGCTGCTGATCGATGTGAATGATGTAAATAAAACCGAGGATGACGAAGATGACGGGATTGCCGCGTCATTTCGTTCCTCGCAATAACAGGAGATTGATATGGCTATAAGTATAACCAAAGGTAAACAACGGTTTTGGCTGGACCCAAAGGGTAATGAAATCCCTTATTCTTATGTGAAGAAGGCCGACCGGAGGCGGGATAAGGCTGTAAAACAAGCCCATGGGGAAGCCGAAAAAATCGCCAAGGCTGTGAGAGAAGGCAAGAAAAGAATTCAGGAAATCATTGGTAATTACCTGGATGATATTGCGGCTGATTACGGCGAAGACTGGAAGGGCAACACTACCCTGAAGGATTTTTCTGATATTCTAAAGATTGAGATCAGTGTATCAGAAAGAATCGAGTTTGATGAAAAGCTGCATATTGCCAAGGAGAAGATTGACAAGTGCATTAATTCCTGGTCAAAGGGGAGCAGCCAGAAAATAAAGATGCTGATAGACCGGGCTTTTAAAGTGGACAAAAAAGGAAAACTGAATAACAGAATGCTTCTTGGTCTTCGTCAATTGGATATTGATGATGAGCTCTGGAAAGAGGCGATGGATATTATTGCCGACAGTATCCAGGTGATTGATTCAACTACTTACTACCAGTTTTTTAAGAAGGAAAGTCAGCAATCGAATTATGATTGTGTTGAATTAAACTTCTCAAGGGTTTGAATGAATGAAATGTCCATTCTGCAAAGGTAAGCAATTTGAAGGCACAGATGTCTTTCGTAAACACCTGAAAAACCTTGGTCACAAACAGCGGTTTGACAGTGTGGATTACCGGCGGTATGTGTGCCTCAGTTGCGGCAGGATTTTTAAGACCAGTGAGACCTTTGACGAGGAAATCATTCCCCGTAAACAGGAGATTGAAAATCGGTGTGAAAAGGCGTGATGCCGCGGATCGGATCCGCCACACCGAACAAAGAATAATGAAAAAGATTGCGAGATTGCCGCGTCGCTACGCTCCTCGCAATAACAGGGAAACCAATGACAATTAATAAAAAAAGATATAAGGACTATAAGAAGGAAATTGCGGGGCTGCAAAAGGACCTTGATTTTCATAACCGGTATAAGAGTTTTAAGGCGAAGATGTTTGACCTGCTGGACCGGAAACAATGGACTGTGGATGAGCATGACCTGCGAAACGCCGTGACAACTCTCTTTGGTGATGAGTATCTTCCTTTTGTTAAGGAGTGTATCAGGGATTATGATACGATGCTGGATATTGTGAATACGCTGTATAAGGATATTGGCGTGGATGTGTCCCGGGAGTTTTCCAAGCTGCGGAGCCTGGAGAGGATCAATCGTAACCGGCTGGGTGACTATGGCGATGAGGTGGTTGACCTGATCACCCGGGAAGTGCGGAAAGGACTGTCTGAGGGCATGAAGTATAAGGAGTTGATCAAGCACCTGAAGCCGGTGGACGGCAAGGTGGAGAATTATGCCCACGCCATAGCCAGAACCCAGGCAAAGGGGTATTCACGGGCTTGTAAAAGTGAGAAGGCAAGAATTGGTGAAGTATATCTTTTTGAATATGTGGGGGCTGCCCTGCAGGGGAATTCTCACTTGTTTTGCAAGTATATGCTGGGGATGACCTGTCATATCGATGATATTGTAAAGATGTATAATGGCACGGGGCTGCCGGTGCTGGACTACTGCGGCGGGTGGAACTGTGTCCATGACTGGGAGCCGGATCCTTTTGCCAAAGAAAAGGACAAAGGCAGCTGGCAGCGGAACACGATCGGGAAGGCGACCAAGATAAAGGTGTATTCCAGGATTAAACTATAACAACGAAATTATGGAGAGTGGATTTTGAGCAGAGAAGATAAACGGGAAATGATGTTGATAATGGCCAGCCAGGTGGTGATGGGCCTTTTGACATGGGCGGTGATGATATGGATTTGAAGATGATATCCAAGCGGCTGAATATTCCTTTTGAGATTGTCCGGCATATCACAACTGAGAACTGGGAGCAGGTGTATGGGTATTTTAAATACCGGTGGAACCAGGACGGGTATGTTGCCTGGAAGAAAAACCAAAAGGCGGTGGAGCGGGTTGTCAAGGTGTTTTCGAACCTGAAAAAGGGTGAGTATAAGGCGGGTAAGCAGGAGTTGAAATCCATTGGGCTTTATGTGGAGCGTCTGGGTGTGAAGGCGCTGATCGATGATATGACAGCGGCCCTGGGAAAGAACCCCCGCATTCGGACAATCATGTATTTCCTGAAAACCCAGGAGGGAGAAAAACTATCCCGCTGGGGCAATCTCTATCTAAACAAAATCGAGGCTGAGATCACGGCTGAGAAAAAAAAGCGGGATGAAGAGGAGAAGGAGATTGGGAAGGAATTATTTGGGGAGCATAGTACCATTGCCAAGGTCGCTGACCATTCGCAAGGTACAGAGAAACCAGAATGGCTGAAAGAAGAGGAGGCGGAACTGGCGCGCCTGGCAAATCTGACTGATGAGGAAATGACGGTACAGCAGAGGGGGCGCCGGGCTTTTTTGAAACTGCGGCTGAAGAATATTAAAAACGGAAAGTTTAAGGTTTATGAGTAACTATTATGTAACGATGTACCGGCGTGTGAAACGGATGGATGATATCGGTGAAACACGGCGTCAATGGAAGGCGGGCAAACTCTTTGTCCGGAAGCGCAATAACTTTGCCCGGTACACAGGCGGGGACTTCGACGACCTGATAACACTTTTTGCAAAAGAAAAACTATATACTCGAACACATATCGAGTCTAACCAGCCGCTGATGGTTATTGAAGCGGCTATTTAAGGAGGGCTTATGGCGCTGGAAATTACAAAAGAT
>CAYXEH010000067.1:0-9787 GCA_964463915.1 uncultured Bacteroidales bacterium
GGAGCAGGTATCGTACGCGTACCAACTCAAGCCTGGGTATTGCTATAGGTAAGGGTAACACTGGATTCAACGGCATTGAGCTGAACCGGGCGCTCTGGTGCAAAATCAGCAGAACCTGAAGCCTGATCTGTGCTTAGCGTAAAAGTGGTACTCTCTTTCACAGTAAAGGGATTTCCGTCACTGTCCCTGACTGTGATTGTGAAGGCCGCACTTGCCTCACCTGCTGTTACAGATTCTGGCCCAGTAAGGGTAATGTGGTGAGGCATCCCAAGTTCCACTTCAAAAACCTCAGATACACCCTCCTGATCTCCCTCAGAATCACTATTCACTACATGAATATAATAATTACCCGGGTCTTGAATGGTTACGTCATAACCAAGCAGCGTACCTTCAGTAAACGGATCGGTGGTAATGGGTCCACTTACCTCCTGGTCATTGGTATCATATACATACAAATCAACTGTACCTGTGAAATCATCAACCCTGGATTCAGCCCCATCAACAGCTTCCAGGTTAATTGAAAATGGTGTACCCGATTCAATTTCTGTTTCCGGAATCTCGATCAAAAATGCAGCCAGCTCTCCAATCACATAATTACCCGTACCACCAGAGCCAGGGGGCGGGGGTGGCTGAGATTGACTGAAGAGGTTATTGCTTGCAGTCAAGAATAAAATGACAGCAAAAAACTTCAGCAAAGGAATTCCTTGTTTGCACATAATATTGATGTTGATGGAAAACTAGACAATATGATCCTTGATGGAACAATATCCGGAAGAAAGACCACAATCAACCAAGGACAGGTATCAGAAAACAAACGGCGGACATTTGCCCGCCGTCCATCTTCAAGCTAACCTCTTATTGAAGCCGCTTACGGGCATCGTACACCTTTTTACCCCCGTAGGCACCAGCAATACCAAGCAAAATAAGCAACCCCCCACCAATGCCGGCTGGCTGGTTCTCTTCTTCTCCATGACCGGGTGGTGGCGGAGGTCCCGCCTGGCTATAAACATTAACACTTGTGCAAATCATAAAGGCGAATAAAAACAGGATGCTAAAAATATGTTTTCTCATTGTTTCTTGGGTTTTCAGTTTACAATTTAAATCGTCTATTATAGAAACTCCCGTGGCTTACCGAATGACAACTTTAGTTGTTTCTACTTTGTTGCCGCTGACCATCTGTACAAAATACATCCCGGGTGCTGTGTTCAACTGCAGTTGTTCGCTACCGGCATCCATTCGATGTTGCTTCATTTGACGACCCTGGATGTCATATACAGTCACCTCAGTCTGAGGATGACTCGTTTCAAGGTAAAGCGCATGATCAACCGCCCAGGCCTTCATGCCCGTCTCTTCTTCAGGGATATCTGTATCTGTAGGGGCATCACCAAAGCGCAATTCGAACCGGTTAGCACCCGAATCTTCTGTAGCATTCTGCACATTAAAAGTATACAGCCCTGCTTCAGAAAGCAGCACTTCCTTTTCCGCTTCATGATCAACCAGGTAAACGGGGGAGCTGGAAAAAGCACCCAATTCTTCACTGAGAGAAATGGTATATTCACCCTCAGATGGCAAACGTACTCCAACCGGGATCACCAATTCATCATGAATCTCAGGAAGAGAGTTGATAGCCACCATACGACCGTCAGCCGTGGAAGAATAAATCTGCGGCATGTCCGGATTGAAACTGAACATCTTGGAAGCATCATAACGATCGTGATCCTCGGAAGCTTCGGGATTCAGGAAAACACTTGTCTGGCTATAGTAGTCCTCGTGAGCGATGTTAAGACGAAGCATATCCTGGGCAGCTACTTTATGGGATTTACCTACAGGGGCATGAACCTGATGGGTATTCTCAAAGGTTAAATTACCAGCATTTTCGGCAAGAACAAAAAATCCCTGTTTGGGTTTCAAAGTGGTCGGATGCACATAATCACCGCCGCCACCTTCGTTATGGTCATAAACCTGGGCGTGATTTTCAGCTAATAAACCAGGGTTACCTGCAACAACGGCATCCCAGTCAATGTATGAAGCATAAGGGTTACCTATAAGGTTCCACCCTGGCTCATATGTCCAGCTTTTGGCTGCACCAGATTTGTCACTTTCCGGATCATTTACATCTAATGCGAACGGCACAGCATTCGCGTTCAAATCTCCTGAAAACTCCTTATTTTCTCCAACATCATAGGAAACCAGGTAGCCCCGGCCAGGAACGAATTCTGTTCCGCCATTTGCGTCATTGTCATTAAATGCTATATCAATATCTTTAACAAACCGATTCTTGAAATTCACCCAAATGCCAGGATCCTGATCATAATACATGTAGAAGTCATCACTTTCGCCTGGGGCGAAATCACTGCCTAATATATCCATATCAACCGGCCCACTGATCATCTGCCATGCATTGCCACCTGCAGGATAATGTTCAACGGTGGCGGGAATGTCATCTGTGCTATGGATAAATGATCCGGATGCTCCGGTTTCTTCATCTGCACCAATGACGATCCCGTTGTAAGTGGGTATCTCCTCGCCGGTGATGATGATATCGTCGATATAACTAGTCCCACTAGAGAATCCTCCTGTGTTAAGCCATCTAATATATGCACTTTCTTCATCATCCAAAACAGAAATATCTAAATCTGTTAATTCATACCAATCATCTATAGTCATAGTATAATTACCATTTGTGATATCTACCCAGGTAGTACCATCAGTGCTATATTGAACTGTGAAACCTGTGGGGCCACCATTAGCTGATAATTGTTTGCTTGATATCTTTAAATTGTTTAACCCTGATGCTGAAAATTCGATGCTCCAATTGCTCAAATTATCACCCCAGCCACCTGCTGCAGCAGTATAATTATTATCGGGTTCTTCAAGATATGTTGGATCAATTCCTCCAGCACCTGCGCCAATAACATCTACTGATATGGTGGTCTCATCTTGTTGACCCCCATCATCCGCCGTATAACCATTTACTCCCGGAAAATTCGCTCTTTTTGCCGCATCCTCAAAATTCCACTCCGCAATCGTCACCGGGCCGTCCTTTTCTGCTTTAGCGTTCTGCGATGATTTACCAAAAAGCGGATCTTGCTCAATATCCCCTTCAACAGTCAGTCCGGCATCGGGAGCAACATATAACCCAGCGAGTACGTCTTCCCCTACTTCTGAATCAAAGTACGAATGGATATGCAAATTATTCATCTTAGCATCAGAGGCCTCAATCGTAGCACTTCCGTCCCAGATGGAGGTGTTTTCTGCTATAGACCAATCTTCAGCCCCACCGTACTGGGTCCAACCGCCGCCAGCAGTTGAGAAGATGCGGCCAAGATTGAGTTTAGAAAAGTCTTCTTTGAAATCATATGGTTCATCAAACTGAGTAGCATCACTACCGTACGAGTTAGACCCTTGCATATTGTCCCCAATGAATACAAAACCAGCAGGCTCGGTCTTGTCCTCTATTGGCACTCGAACTTTAACAAAAATATTCCATTTGTTATCTTCTAATTCAAAGCGGCCTCCGCTTGAATAAGAAGGGGCTATATATAACCCTTTCCCTAATTCATAAGTATTAATCGAAGAAGAAATAGAGTAATTCTCTTTCGTTAGCCCTGCCGGAATAATTGTATAATCATCCTCCTCAGCATCAGGTGTATCTTCATCTACAATTTCAAAATTAGGGAAAGCAGTTTCATTATAGTACATAACCACCTGACCTGATTGAAAATCAACGGTCCCTCCTGTTGCTTTGATGTAAACACTAAATAATAAATTCTCTCCTTCAATTTCTGGATCACCCAATCTCCAAGACAAAGAAGGTTGTGAAAGAACAATACCCGGCAAGAACATTGCCATCAAAAAAAGTGCAGTTTTGAAATAAAAATTTTTCATGTTATAAAGTTTTTAAATATATGCGACATACATGATCATTCTACAATGGATTAAGCTTACCTGCATTTCTGTACCAAACATCAAAATCTGTAGAGAAAATGTTTCCATCCAAATTGTAATCAGCACTATGATAAACATTAATTGGACCAGCATTTGCATTCCAAAAGTCAAAATCAGGAGCAAAAACATTTCCATCACCCATACCATCAGCAGCTACCATACCAAATATAGGATCATTAGGATCAATTCGGTGATATCCTGCATCGCCTCTATATGCTTTATTAAGATCATCAGAGAAAACATAACTATATCTCTCTTCAATGGGATCATAAACAAGAGAATTGCTACTCATAACATCCATATGATTCCTGTGCCGAATTACAATATAATAACCATGGACAGGTTCTTCCACATCAAATAAAATCATATCACCCATGGGTCCAATTAGCTGACCATTATATTGAAGAAAAGCCGCAAACACTCCAGTCGGTTCCACCTCCAACGCATCTTCAGCAGATTCCGCATCACGCAGTTCTACCAGCACCCAATCCACAGTGCCTTCCGGCACATCCGCTTTGGTTTCAACGGCTTCTGTTCCTGAATAATTCCAGGGTTCTTGATTATAGGGCTGTTCCGCAGGGATAAGTTCTTCATCCCTCAGGGTGGTGACCATTTCCCCGTCAGCGGTCCGGTAGGGACCTTCCAAAAAAACCTTCACATCAAAATAATCCCCTGTTACCCCCCAACTCGGCGGCGGCGGCGGACCCTCATCACCCACAACTCCCATTGGGAGCGACAGGCTAAGTATCAAAGTCAAGGTAAAAAACAAAGGAGAGGGTAACCGTATTTTCATCAGACCGGGGTTAGTCACCAATCAATTTACACAAAAATCGTATTCAGCGATGAACTGATAATTTTAAACGACAAAAAACATAAACATAATGCAACATACAAACCTATATAATATTGTATAACTGGCAAAGCATTTTGTTAAAAAAAATTAAACAACTGACAATTTATTTTTATTCTAA
The DNA here is from genome assembly GCA_964463915.1 of uncultured Bacteroidales bacterium. Lineage (GTDB taxonomy): Bacteria > Bacteroidota > Bacteroidia > Bacteroidales > UBA7960 > PUPG01. The sequence continues at coordinate 4,920 of CAYXEH010000067.1, forward strand.
ATTAGATTCCAATCTTTTGTCTGGTAAGCCCATTCGACCGGTGGACGCCCGGGTGGTCCATCGACAAAAGCGCTCTGGGTGATCGCAGTCATCAAAACGAAAATCAGAAACCAGTACCTGTTCATAAACATTATCTGTCAACACATCTTTCTTTCGCAGGGCCTGACCACCCTAACGCGCCACCATGATCCGGGTGGTAAACAATTCTTCTCCGGTGTACATCCGTACTACATACACGCCCGGCTCCACACTGAAGGCAAAATCACTGTCGCCCGGGCCGGGAGCTTCAAACAGGCGGACAAGCCGTCCGTTCACGTCCGTTACTTCAACGGTGGCCAGCTCCGGCCATGGGTTGTATATATGAAGGCGTTCTTCGTGATAATAGATCACCGGATCAATCCGGTCCTCTGGACGCGGCATGATGTCGGTAGGATCATCGTATCCGAAGTGCAGCACAAAACGATCGGGGTCGTCATCCGGGCCAGCCTCAAAGGAATAGCTATCCTGCGCTTTCATATCTGCCATCTCCCCGGTTTGCAGGTCTTCCAGCCATACCTCATCAAACATGTAAGTGCCTTCCAGGTTAATCTGGTAAGTGCCTTCTTCCCCGGCAACAAATGACAGGGGCACCTGCGGATGGTCTTCCGGGGTTGTCAGATAACTGATACTCAATTTTTCACCATTCTTTACAGTATAGAGGCTTGGTGCCTCGGCGTACATGCTGAACATCTTTTCCACACCACCATTGTCGTTGGCCAGGCCAAAGTCAAGAACCACCTCGTCACGGTAGCCATTGACATCACTGCTCACCGCTGCCTTGAGCCACCATCCGGGCTCTGCAGACTGCTGTTTCTTCAGCCACTGCTGATGGTGACTGACCCGCACGTCATTGTCCATCCGGATTACGGCTTCATCGGTGGCGGCACGCACCCAGAACGACTGGGATGGCGCAATATACCGCGTCACACCCAGGTGTTCATAATCATTTTCAGCTGCACTGTCATGCGCGCCGTAGGCCCCGTAGTTGCCTTCCTCATCATTCCATATCCACATATTGTAGCCACCCATGCCATTGGTCACCAGGTTATCGCGCTGCCAGCCGGTTTCTGCACGCCAGTCGATGGCAGAAGGATAAGGGTTACCAATGAGGTTGTAACCCACGTACCTGTGGTCGGGCTCTGCCTTCCGGTTAAGCGGAATCTCCACTTCTCCCTGTATCAGCTCGCCTTCAAATGCAAGGGTTGGGTTGCTGCGGTAAGCCGTCAGGTAGCCGCTGCCCGGTATAAATTCTCCGGTATCATCAATAAGGGCTTCCCAACGATCTGTTCCATGGCTCACCCAACGCTGGGCGGGCTCTGACCATGCAAACAGCGAACCTCCCGAAGTGAATTCATGGGTAAACATTTGCCCGGCCACCGGTCCGGCCAGCTGGTGCCATGCCCAGGCCTCACCGCCCACATAGCGTTCCACCGTGGCATATACATGGTCCTGGTAGTGCAGCAATCCGCCCTGCCCGGTTTCATCGGAACGGATCACCAGGCCTTCGTGGCCACGCAGGTTAGTCAGCTCTCCGACAACCTCGATGGTTTTGCCCGGATCGATTACCATATGGGCATCCTCATCAATGAGCACATCTTTAATCACCGTCATTTCCGCCGGGTTGACCCCGTTCACCCTGACCACCGGGTAATGGGGCCTGCCGTCAGGTATCACAATAACGGCCTCTTCCTCAGGTGTAATACCGGCATCCCAGTTTGCACCCGAATACCAGTCATCGCTCTCATCTCCGGTCCATGTCCAGGAATCCAACTCCATAGGCAGGATGGTGAGTGTACCTTCCACAAAATCAATGTCATAATTGTCGCCGGCCGTCAATCCGCCCTGCCTGATGGGGTAATCTCCCACCGCATCGCCGGGCTCCCTGGCCATATTCCCCGTAATTGAATCTTCAAACAACAGTTCACCCTGAGTGATCTGCCATTCGAATTCCGGATCAGGCTCATCCTCCATTTTCTCAGCATCAAGAGCGGTTACCTGGATGGCTCGCGGCAGGATCTCAAGGGTTCCGGAAACCACATTGATGTGATAATCATCACGGTGTGGCCCGTCAATGGTGCTGGTCAGCAGGCCGATCTCCTCCTCATACACACCAACCGCGGAAGTAATGTCCGTACTGCTGAGGGTATAGCTCACCGTACTTCCCAGGACATCCTCAGGGATGTGCCCTTCAAGAAGCTGATCACTGAAGTCCATAAGGTTAAACACCGGATCGGGATCACCGTAAGCCCTTGCGGTATCTTCCACGACCAAACTGAGTTCAGGAACAAAGCGGGCTGTCACTTCCTTGTCTTCACTCATCAATATATTTTGCGGAGTATTGTTGCCATCCAGGTCATTTTCCCATCCCACAAAATGCCATCCTTCAACGGCTTCCGCTTCAAGGGTCATGGTATTGCCAAGGTCGGTGACCACAACCTGGCTGGGTGCGGTATATGCCTGCCCGTCAATGCCTATTTTGCCTTCGCCTTCTATGAGCAGGGTCAGGGTAATGTTGGGCACATCACTGAAGGTGACCTCGATATCATGGTTGTCCTGCACATCGGTAAAGGTATAGAAGGGTGCAATGGCCTGCAGCTCTCCGTTCACCCGGATCTCATGGATGTGATGCCCGGGCTGCGGGGTAAAATAGAAGGTCATGTCGCTGCCGGCTGCCACTTCCACTTCACCCGGAGGTGAGATAAAGCCGTTACCGGATCCTTCCGGATTCACTGTGGCTGTGATGGTGTGGACGGCCGGTGCATCGTCACGGAAAATGGCCTCAATGGTATGGTCCTGGTCAACATGCCTGAAGATGTATTCTTCCACGATCCCCACATTGCGGCCATCCACAAGCACCTCATGGATATGCGAACCCTCGTCAGGGGTGATCGCAAAGTGTACGTCGCTGTCGTCAACCACCGGAATTCCTCCATTCGGAGCGATGTGCCCGGTACCGGGGTTCTCCCCATGGGAGGACGTGGAGGCCGTGATGGTATGCGTGGCCGGGTCTGTCGTATCATAATGCACCACAATCTCGTGTGGCCGATCCACATAGCGGAACTCATAATGGCTGGCCTGCCCAACGTAATCGCCATCCACATAAACAGCTGAAATATGGGAGTCGTCGCCTGGGGTCATGTCAAAGCGGGCATGGGTGCCGGATACCACGCCGATCTCACCCCATGGGGCAATGTGGCCTTCGGCGCCATTGTGCAGCACCACGCTGGAGGTGATGGTATGGATGGCAGGGGCCTCCCGGGTAAAGCGCACATCCAGGTCGTAATCCTTCTGCACATCGTGGAAGGTGTAATCTTCAGGCACACCCACGCTGTGGCCATCCACCAGCACTTCGGCGATGTACCAGTCTGTGTCCGGAATGATCTTAAAGGTGATGTCATCGCCCTGGCGCACGCCCACGTCTCCTTCAGGGGTGATGCTGCCGCCGGGGGCGGTTTCGTGGCCTGCATCGCTGCCCTCCGGATCAAGCACCGTGGCCGTAATCGTATGATTGTGGACGGGTTCTGTGCTGAACTCCGCGGTAATGGTGTGATTTTCTGTGATGTCGTAGAAGGTGTACCAGTCCACCTGCCCGGCGTTGATGGAGTCGTCGATCCAGACGGCCACCAGGTAACTGTCCTGATCCGGGGTAATGGCAAAGGTCGCATCCGCACCATCTGCCACGGGCACCTCGCCCCATGGGGAAATCGTTCCTTTGCCCGGATTTTCTTCCGATCCTTTGGTGCCGGCGGTGACCAGGTGGGTATCCGGTTCAGGGCCTTCAGCAAAACGCACCTGGATCTCATGGTTGTCTCTCACGCGGGCAAAGGTGTAGAAGTCATGTACAGCCACCGGCCTGTTGTCAACGATCACCTCGGCAATGTGCCAGCCTGGTTCTGCGGTGATCAGGAAGGTGATGTCGTCTTCCTCCCTCACCCCGATCTCACCCCCGGGGCTGATGCTGCCGCCGTAAGTGTCCGGCTCGCCTTCACCTTCGTGCCCCTCAGGTGAAAGCACCGTGGCCGTGATTGTATGGTTGTTTACGGGTGTTGTGCTGTACTCGGCCGTGATGGTATGGTTGCCCGCCACATCATAGAAGGTGTACCACTCGACCTGCCCGGCGTTGATTGTATCATCTACCCAAACAGCGGCAAGGTAACTCAGCGGATCTTCCGGCTCAGGGGTCATCCTGAAGCTTACGTCATGGCCTGCGGCCACCTCTACCACACCGTCGGGGGCAATGTCACCATCACCAGGATCTGTCTCTGATCCCTTCGTGCCGGCCACAATCTCATAGGTCTCTTCATGTTCAGTTTCCCTGAAATGCGCCACAATATCATGGTTGCGGTCCACATCGTAGAACATGAACGCTTCTGTTACCCCCACGTTGTGGCCGTCCACCTCCACATAATCGATGTGATAACCAGACTTGGGCGTGATGCTGAAGCCCATGTTGTCGCCCTCGAAGACACTGGTTGTTCCCCATGGGGAGATGTCGCCCATATCCTGGCTGTCCTCACCCACACTGGCGGTGATCTCATAGGCCTGTGGCTCTTCCCCGTAGGCAAAGCGTACCGCGATATCGTGGTCTGCATCCACATCACGGAAGGTATACTCGGTGGGAAGTCCCACAGAAGTGTCATCCACAAACACCTCGGCAAGGTACCAGCCCTCGGCCGGGTAATGCCCGAAGGTAATGTCATCACCCGTGCGCACACCTACCTCACCTTCCGGGGTGATCCAGCCGCCCTTGAAACCAGGATTGTCATTGTCACCTTCCTCGGGCTCAAGCACCGTGGCGGTGATCGTGTGGTTGCGCAGGTCTTCATCGG
>CAYXEH010000068.1:0-7921 GCA_964463915.1 uncultured Bacteroidales bacterium
GGGGAAGGGTGGGACCCTTGAAAAAGAGCCCCGGGTAAGCGGGTTTATCGGTGTGCCCGGATTCTACGCCGATTACGCGAGGGACCTCTCCTTCATGCTGATGTTCGGCGTGGCGGACCACCGTTTCCTTGCCCGCTACACGGAAGCGCATGAACCGGATGAGGGATTTGAGATCCGCGTCAACATATACAACCTAAAAATGCATATGAAACACATAACCATGTATCCCCGGGAAGGGTACTACCGGCGGGGTGCCGAAAATTGTCTTCAGGTTATTGAAAAGAAGGCGGGGATAAAACACTAAAAAGGGATCATAAAAGCACTGTTTCTTAGTTTCCCCGCACTGTATCCGTATAAAGCATGGGCGAAACAGTGTACAAGCCAGGGAATTTTCAGAAAGACGGGACGGCCACCCTAGGTTTCGTCTTTTTTCCCTCGTCTTTTCGCCGCTTCAATGCTCTTTATGGCGGCCTCCCGGGGTAAGAAATCCCCTACCCGCACGGTAATCTCCGGGAATTTCTTGAAAATCTCGTAGATGAACTCCGCCAATTCTTCGTGAAGTGCCTTCGTGAGTACCTCTTTATCCTTCTCCTCCGGAAGGAGGGAGATGATCTTCTGATCCCGTTCGTCTCCCTCGAAAAACTTCAGGACTCCCACGGGCTCGCATTCCACAATACTCCCGGCGGACAAAGGCTTTTTCGTAATAATGTAAGAATCAAGAGCCTCTTCGTCGTCAGAGAGAGTACCAGGAATGAACCCATAGGCATAGGGAAAAGCTCGGAGGGCTGTCTTCGTACCTTAATACTCAAAGGTCTTCCCATCGTACACACCCTTATCGGGGGAACCTCTTTCCGATTCAATAAATACTGTAATCACCATTACCTCCAGATATATTCACTATTATTCCCGTATTCTAACCCTTGGGCAACTACCACACCCGGAGTGGCGTTTCCGTAGAGGCCCGAAGCTTGCTAGACCCTTTTCCCCTCCCTTGGGGAGGTGCGGAAAACCCTTTTTTACCACCCTTTTAAGGATGAAACATCCCTAGTATATCCTTTAATGTACACAAAACATGAGGAAAGTATCTTCTTTTTTTACTTCTAGCAAGCTTCGGGCCATTAGAGAAGCAAAAATCGGGTGGATGGATTGATTCAATTGCCCCATACTATAGTACATGAACAATTATGAAACCCATTACCGAATCGTAGAGAAAGTAATTCGCTATTTAGAACATGAGTTTGGCACACAACCGGATACCGCAGAAATTGCTCGAGCCATAGGTATAAGTACCTCGCATCTTTCTAGGGTGTTTAAAGAGTGGGCGGGAACCACGCCCAAACAGTTCCTACGGTTCCTTACTCCGGAACATGCGAAAAATCTTTTAGCTTCTTCCACCGGCGTCCTGGATGCTTCCTACAAGAGCGGCCTGTCCGAGACGGGGAGTCTCCATAACCTCTCTGTCACCTTCGACGCCATGACCCCGGGGGAGTTTAAAAAGAAAGCAGAGGGATTAACCATCGAGTTCGGTGTTCATCCCAGTCCCTTCGGATACTGCTGCCTGTCGAAAACTGACCGGGGAATTTGTCATCTCTCCTTCCTTGGTTATGTAGGAAACGACCTTGAAAAAAATGGGGAGAAGACAGATTCCCTCAATATAGGCGTTCTCGAAGGAAAGGCCCGCTCAATCTTGAAAGATGAATGGCCGAAGGCAAACATCATTAAGAACAGCGAAACAACAAGACCGATCGTCTCAGCAATTTTCAATCCTTATACCGTGAAAAAGAGGAAAAGAGGAGACAACCAAAACACCGGACCTTTTCACCTTCATATAAAAGGCACGAATTTTCAGATCCAGGTATGGCGGGCCCTTCTCTCCATTCCGGAGGGACAGCTCGTGAGTTACCAGGATATAGCTTCCCTCATCGGGAAACCGAGGGCCTATCGAGCAGCAGCCAATGCCATCGCGATTAATCCAGTGGCCCTCCTCATCCCCTGTCATCGAGTCATAAGAAAGTCCGGCAGGATACATCTCTACCGCTGGGGAAGCTCCAGAAAAAAGGCGATTATTGCCAAAGAGATGGTAAGGGACAAGAAAAGAATTGGGTTGATATAGAGAGTCTGAAACCGCGCTTAAGTGTTCTAAGAAATCCAAAAATTTTTTTGAAAATTATTCTCATTAACTGTTGACAGGCTCTATTGCCTGTAGTATATTAATTATGAGCATATGCAATCTGTAGGAACACACTCCTATAAAGGAAAGCCGAACCAGAACACGGAACCGAGTGTTTCGTAGTCTGTAAAGATGCAGGTACAAAGCGTACACAGGTAATACAAAAGCCATGTGATAGAGCCTCGAAAATAATGTTATTGTAAGGGTTTTCATATTTCTGTCTTTGGGAACAGAAGCATAGCGCCCGCTACGGTTAGGGAGCTATGACCGGACGGAGTCGAAGAGCATGGTAAATGCATAGAAGGTTTCTACGGGAACTTGGGAGAGTCTCTCACCTCCATACGAAAAAGCGGACAATATGGCCAGTCCGCGTAAAATGCGATCCAAGCATGTCGGGTACGTATTGTCATCCGATAGGGCGAAAAGAAAAGGCTATACCGTAAATGGCATCCAGACCGGGGGAAATCGAAGGGAAGGAGACGGGTGAAGGCAGTCTTAGTATCTTCATAGTACCGATAGAACTATGGGAAAGTCAGCAATTGCTGAAAAGCCATAAAGTAGGGAAGAGGGATACCTTAAAACGGACTTGCAATTTGGAAACATTTAATGCCCCAGATGTATGAAAGATGTCAACGTAAGAATTGCATAAAGCTCTGATGGCTATCTGAGCGGAACTGTTTTAAGAGGAACCGTATGCGGGAAATCCCCTCGTACGGGTATGTGGGGGAGCGGGGAGGTAACGAACCGCTCTACCCGGACACTAAATAGGTTTATTCCAGCATCAGTTTGCCCTGGCCGATGGTTTGACCGTTTTCCCTGATATCGTAGTAATATACACCCGTTGAAAGCATATCCAGTTTTACGCTGAACAGGGATGTATTGATATCTGATACTTCACGAACCAGTTTACCTGTGGCATCGTACATTCTAAAACGCAGGCTGTTATACTCACCTTCCGGCAACTGGAAATTGGCTTTGGTATGCGCCGGGTTCGGATACACATTTACCACGCTCAGCGCTTTGCTTTCGTCGGGAACATGCGTGGGAATATCCACCAGGTTCCAGAACGTTAGATGACTGATGTTGGTGGTAACCGGGGCATTTTTGTCAAAATACAGGGTAGCCTGGTTTTCAATTTCAGTGCCATAATCATCAGAAGTCATGGGTACCTGTTTGATGCTGTAGCTGATAAAACCTTTACTTCCGGCTTCATCATTTTCGGCGGCAGGCAGGTCAATGTTTCTGAACATCCAGGTGAGTATCCCTTCTTTGCTGATGCTTACGTTACAATCATGACTGGCGCCTGTTATCCGTAGTGTCTGATGATCCAGGTGTTCGGGAAGCAAGTTACGGATACTGAGATTTTGTACGATGGTGTCAGTCGGATTTTGGAACCAAAGTGTGTAATTCAATATGGCATCGTTTGATACGTAGTGATTGTCAGTTACCCCTTTCGGTTGCACACTCATAATCTGGGTTTCTCCTGCTTTTCCGCCGGATGGAGGCAGCACTTCCTGACACCAGATGTCTGTATCAAAATCATAATCATCCAGTGGGGTGGTCACCACGTAGCCAAGCGAATTTCCGGTGTCATCACCACAATCCTCTATGGTTTCCTGAGGCTGGCTGTTGCCGGGATGTGCCGCATGTTGATCGGCTTCAAGCCGGATGGCGAAACCTTGTGTAGGTACGCAGATTTCTGTGGATTCCTGCCCGATGAGCTGGAATGTACCCACATCTACCAGCGAATCATTGGCATATATCCTGTATTCCCTGGGACCATCCATATCACCATTGCCGGGGTCACCCTCATTGAGGATGGTAAAACAGGCCAGTGAATCGCCTGTACACTGACCGGTGACAAGTATGCCGGAATGATCCCACACGGTATTGGAAGTGGTATCTTCAGGAATGCCTGGGTTCTGGAAATCGCATTGGTTATCGGCAAAAACCTGGGCACTTAAGCATTCTGTGAGGCCTGCTACACCGGCATTACAGCTAACACCCACTTCGATGATAAAACCATCCGATTCAAAGATGCCCATGTCACCTGCTTCAAAAAGGTAAGTATTGTTTCCCAGATCGGTATAGGTTATGTTATCAGCAGATACCAGTGTCAAATTACTGTCAAGGGCAATTTCGAGCGTTACATTTTCTGCCGCAGCACTGCCCTCGTTAGAAAATTCCACCAGCACCGGAGATGTTTCACAGGATAGAAACTGATAACCTGACATGTTAACATGCAGCAGCGGGCATTCAATGTCAGAAGTAAGTGCAAAATCATTTCCCGGAACTTCCTGACCTGCTGTGGTAATTTCCACCTCGTGATACCCTGCTGCAGGGCAAAGAATGTCATACAAGGGTGGTGCAGTAAGTGAAACCGAAGACAACCCCATGTTCAGGGGAAGGGCATACATTCCGTTCCCCCCGGTCATGGCAACGTAATTGCCTGGATCGGAATAAAGCATGTTACCGGGCAGCGGTACATCATTGCCATCAAAGGTACAATTACCATCGGTATCATAATACACACGTCCCGTAGCCTGATTGCCGGTGACAAAGCTGCTGCCTTTGAACAATACACCGGAATCATAAATCTCATCACCTGCATCACCAATGGCAAGTTTGATGTGGTATGTTTCGCCCTGCCATAGATAAGCTTCAGCAGTCAAAGGAATGCTGGCACCGTCGTATTCCATATCGTTATTGTAAGCCCAACCTTCGCCACCTTCACCAGAAATAGAACCTTCATAGTATTGTTGATTATTAAACACATTGTCAATCGTCACAGGGTCGCCATTGGGTAACAAAGCAATATTGACAGCATCGTCACTGTACGGGCCGTTTATGCCGGGGCCTGAAAGGAAAAAGCCAAACACATCATTATAATCAGTATTGGCAAATTCCGGAAACTCTTCAGATGCAAAAATGTAATCAAAATTGACATAATTGTCGGTGGCGACAAAATCAAATTCCAGCACACAAGCATCATTAACGGTATAGCTGGGAATCAAAGCCTGTAAATCCGGATCGGATGCGCCATCATTGGCATAACCCTCGCTTGTGCCTTCATCCGGTCCCGGTGCCAAATTGGCGTCGCCTGAAGTCATAATCAGACCCTGGCCAAAGTCAGTGCCGGAAATAGAGCCTTCATATTGGCCAATGCTTATTGTATCGCCTGTGAAAACTATATTGGAGGTAGAAGTGTTCCCTCCCATAAAAACATCGTTTACCAATTGGTCAGGTGTGTAAGTTGTGTCAATAACTATATTTTTAGCGGGAGAACCTGGTATAGTGCTTTTCAGAGCAAGCTCAATCTGAGCGTTTGGCAATGCATCCGAAAACCACAGCCGTACCAAAACTTGTTGTCCGGCTTCAAAATACCTGTCGCGAATGTTAAATGCCTGCCCTGAACTTGTCAGTGAGGCTTGTGATACAGGTATGAATTCATCGTGATACACCCGGTAACAGGCCATGCCGGCACGTACATTTTTATCCGGGAATTTTAGATGAACAGATACATTCTTATCATCAGGCATCTGAAACCTGAAATAGTAATTCTGATTGTAATAAGCCCGCAATGGATAATCGCCGGCAATTTCAACATTGTTATCCGCATTCAGATGAAAGGATTGAAAATCGGTGGTTGGTTGAACCGTGAGCTCAATCGCCTCTTGGGGGTTGAGGCTCAGGTTCGGTGCTTCTTTGCTTGTTTGTGCAAAAACACTGGTTGTGAAAGCAAAAAAGGCAAGTACAAATGTAATTTTTTTCATGATGGTAGTTTTTTATTGGGTTTAGAAGCACAATATAAAAAATATTTTAATACCATGCAAAAATAATCCCAAATACTGATGCTTGTCTTCTGTACTAATCTGTTTTTCACAGGTAGCCAATCCACCGGGTCAAATGGCCACCTTGAAATGCAATTCCAAACAACATTGAATTGTATTTTTGGCATGTTTATCATAAAAATTTTCCACATAACCAATGAAAATATTATCGGTAAAAAATGTTTTGTATTATAAGATTGCTTTTGATACATATTTATTTTGTATATTTGCATAAATTGATGTTCGATTATGATTACATTAACTTATCATTAACCAAAACCATGCTTATGAAACAATTAGCTTTACTGGTGGGACTTACAATGACAACATGTCTGCTTTCTGCCCAGGACTACAATGTCACGTTTAGCGCTTATGCGATTGATACGCCCACCGATCAGGTTGACAGCGTACAGGTAGAAAACATTACCCAGGATAAAACCATTACGGTAAGCGGGGATGACACCCTTCACCTTGTTGATGTGGTGCAAAACATTGAACAAGCCGAGAAGAAAGGTCAGTTTTCTGTGTATCCCAATCCGGCATCAGAATATGCTTTTGTGGAATTCTGGTCTTATAACGCCGGTGATGCCAAAATCGCCGTGTATGATATCGCCGGAAGGCAAATTTTAACCCAGCCCATTGCTTTAAAGCAGGGATTAAATACGTATAAACTGGCCGGTTTAAGTCAGGGAAATTATGTGGTGTCTATGGGAAATGACGAGATGAAAACATCAGAGACCCTGAATGCAACCGGAAATACCGGAACATCACTGAGCGTTGAAACAGTGCAGAATCCCGTGACAAGCGAAACCCTGCAAAGGAAAAGCACAAAAGCAGGCACAGTTGTTGACTGGCAGTATGATGAGGATGATATTTTAATATTCAATATTCAAAGCCTGGGGAGAAGGATACTCCAGGATATATGTATATAAAATCACTGCTGATGATAATATAACCATCTTTTTTGAAGATTGTGAAGATGCTGACGGCCATAAATATACCGTAGTTGGCCTCGATGGAAATGTGTGGATGGCAGAAAACCTGAAAACCAGCAAGTACAACAACAACGTGCCCATTCCCAACCTTCAGGATACGGCCGACTGGAACAATACAACTGAAGGTGCCCGGTGTTACTATCTAAATGACAGCGCTGAATTTGCCGAAGAATACGGCCCGTTGTACAATTATGCAGCCGTTAGTTCCGGCGATCTGTGTCCTGTTGGATGGCATGCACCAACCCGGACAGAGTTTGAAGACCTAATGGTTTTTCTGCAAAACAACGGCTATAATTATGATGGAACTACAGATGGTGACGGAGATTACACCACCAACGACAAAACCGCCAAAGCCCTGAGCGCCACATATTCATTTGTGAATAGCGATGTGGAGGGCGCTCCCGGCAATTATGACTATCTGTCCTACAGAAACCGCAGTGGATTTTCTGCACTGGCAGCAGGGACAAGAGACCTAACTAATAATTTCGGAATGAGTTATTCACGCTACGCAACCTTTTGGACAGCGACAGAATATATTCCAGATCCGGATATGGCAATGCGTTTTCAGATAGACTGGCAACGTGTGGACGCTAGGATTTTATTCTCAAAAAAAAGTAGCGGTTATTCAGTAAGATGTGTGATGGACTGATTGTCAAAACATCATAGACTTTTTAATGTATCTCAGGTATATGTTCATTTTACGATGAATTTTTATATCACAATTAAAACATGTCCCCTTGATCTAATATCTCACTTAAAACAAATACCATGAAAAACGCAATTCTATTGCTCGCCGCAGCTTTTCTAAGTTTTACCCTTTCTGCCCAGGACTACAATGTCACGTTTAGCGCTTATGCGATTGATACGCCCTCCGATCAGGTTGACAGCGTACAGGTAGAAAACATTACCCAGGATAAAACCATTAC
>CAYXEH010000068.1:8021-9676 GCA_964463915.1 uncultured Bacteroidales bacterium
ACGGCCATAAATATACCGTAGTTGGCCTCGATGGAAATGTGTGGATGGCAGAAAATCTGAAAACCAGCAAGTACAACAACAACGTGCCCATTCCTAATATCCCGGATCAGGCGACCTGGGTTGATCTTACAACTGGGTGACGCTGTTACCTTGCTTATGATAGTGTTGCTTACGCGTCAATGTATGGTGCACTATACAATTTTGAAGCAGTCAACAGCGGAAACCTTTGTCCCATAGGATGACATGTCCCCTCAAAAACCGAGTTTGAAGATATGATCATTGCCCTCCAAAATTCGGGATATAATTATGATGGCAGTGTAGATGATGATGACGATTACACAACCAATAACAAAACAGCCTCAATTTCCCCCGTGGTTGATAAACCCGGATACAGGGACGTTACTTTTGATCAGCTGGTCAAAGCATATACCCTGCAGATAAAAGGATTGATCGATGGAGGTGTTGATATGTTACTGATTGAAACGGTTTTTGATGCCATCAACGCAAAAGCTGCTTTGACTGCCAATACCCATTGCATTTGGAGACAAAGCACTCCATTCCTGTTATGGTTTCTTTTACCATCAATGATGCAGGAGGACGTATGTTAACAGGCCAAACCGTTCAGGCCTTTGTCAATTCCGTGTCGCACATGCCACTCTTGTCGCTGGGTATGAATTGCTCTTTTGGTGCGGATAAACTCAGGCCTTTTATTCAACAACTTAGAAAAATATCCCCTTTCCCGGTAAGCGTGCATCCAAATGCCGGATTGCCAAATGAATTTGGACAATATGAACAGACCGCCGAAAAAATGAGCGAAAAACTCGAGCGTTATTTTGAAGATTCGCTCGTCAACATTGTGGGTGGTTGCTGTGGCTCAACCCCTCAGCACATCAAAATGATCGCTGAAAAAGCAAGACATTACAACCCGCCGGAGCAGCAAAAACCAAAAATGGAAACCCTCGTCAGCGGCCTGGATGTTCTGAACGTGGATAAAACCAAAAGCCTCATAAAAATTGGTGAGCGGACCAATGTCATGGGATCGAAAAAGTTCTTAAGGCACATTGAAAAGGAAAACTACGAATCCGCTTTGGAAATAGCAAGACAGCAGGTAGAAAATGGGGCTCACATGCTCAATGTCAATATGGACGAGGCCATGATCAACGGCAAGGAAAGCATGATAAATTTCCTGCGTATTCTTGTTTCCGAACCGGGCCTTGCTGTTGTGCCGGTAATGATCGATTCTTCTGATTTTAATGTTTTGACAGCCGGCCTCAAAAATCTGCCCGGAAAATCCATTGTGAACTCAATCAGCCTGAAAGATGGTGAACAGGAATTTCTCAACAAAGCCAAAAAAATCAGAGAATTTGGAGCTGCCGTGGTGGTGATGGCTTTTGATGAAAAAGGGCAAGCCCTGGATTTCGTCCGGAAAATTGAAATCTGCCGGCGAAGCTATGAGCTGCTTACCAATAAACTGGATTTTCCACCTTCCGATATTATTTTTGACCCCAATGTGCTTACCATTGCCACAGGGATAGTTGAACATAATGAATATGGCATTGATTTTATCAAAGCCTGCAAATGGATCAGGGAAAACCTCCCTTTTGCTAACCTAAGCGGAGGCATCAGCAATTTATCCTTTGCTTTCCGGGGCAACC
>CAYXEH010000069.1:0-8796 GCA_964463915.1 uncultured Bacteroidales bacterium
AAATTCCCCGGCGAAATGGGTACATTCTTCAAAGAAGAGATGCAGGCGGAATTATACCGGAAAATGAATGAGGAGACCCCCTGGGGCATGGTGCCTTATTTGCAGTCACCGGGGAGGGGCGATATACGTAGCGGAATCACCGGCTTCAGCGATCACCCCTATTATTCATCAGGCTATGCAGCCCTTTTCAACACCCTGGCATTCATCACAGAGACCCAGTTTGCCAAGCCCTATCCCGAACGGGTACTGGCCACCCTGGATTTTATCCGTTTCACCGTAGATTACACCGCCAGACACACCGACCGCATCCGCCAAATGAGAAAAGAGGCATCCGCACAAACAAAGGCCAGGGAATCTTTCGTGCTCGACTGGGCTCCCGACATGGATCAATATGACCAGATCGTTTTCAAAGGCTATGAAACCAGTCAGTCCACCACCCCCCTGACCAAGCGCACGGTAACCAATTATCATTATGACCAGCCCTGGTCAGACACCATCCCCTTTTACAATTATTTTGAGCCACTTCTGAGGGCCGAGGCCCCTGAGGCCTATATCATTCCCCAGGCATGGCATGAGGTAATAAGCCGGATGGAGCAGAACGGGGTCAGGATCGACCGCCTGGAAAAAGACACCATCATGGAAACAGAAACGACCTACGTGGAAGACTACGAGGTTTCCGGGGGATCCAACCAGGGACGTCAGACCATCAGCCAGCTGGAAACCCGCACCGAACTGATCAACAGACAATTTTATGAAGGCGATGCCATCATTTATACCAACCAGCCGGCCAACAACTACATTGTGCATACCCTGGAGCCTTACGCACCGGCTTCCTTTCTCGGCTGGGGGTTCTTCACTTCCGCCCTGGAAGACGGGGAAGGATGGTGGATATTCGGTTTCGAGGATTACGCCTGGGAACAATTGCAGGAAGATGAGGTACTGAGAGAAGCATTCGAGGCCCGGAAAGCTGAGAACGAAGCTTTTCGCAACGACCCCCGCGCCCAGCTTGAATTCATCCTCAGCCAGGTCAGGAAAGAGGAAGTAGAACAAAGCTGGCATCTTTACCCGGTGGGCAGGTTGGTTTCAGGCAAATAGCTTCAGAATAATATCCGTTTCCCTCCGCTGCCAGGATACCAGCCCAACGATCCTGCATCAAAACTCTGGCGCTTCTCATAGATCAGTTGCCGGATGATTGATCAGTTTTTTAGCCGTTCGGGTACAGGTAGGTTAAAGCGAAGAGGATAAAAATGCATTCACCACCACGAAAGGGATGCTCAGTTTCATCCCCCCGTTAATTTCCGATTGCCGGTTCAGCGCATCTTCCACCCGGGCAAACACCTCCCCTGCCCGCTCCGGCGGCAGGATGTCAACCCAGGCATTCAGGAAACCGGACCGGATCTGGTAGTGATTGAGCATGGCCGTTCCATCGGTGAAGCGATAGTTGAACTGGTCATACTCCAGGCCTTTCACCACGAAGCCGAGCAGGCGCAATTCTTCCAGGACATGATCAAGCGGTGGTCTTTTGGCGGCAATATGCCGGTGCATCCGCTCCACCTCCTCATCCAGACCAAGCTCAGCCAGCACCTGTTCGAAACAATTGTAAAACTCAAACATGCTCTTGTCCAGGTTCAGGCTCAGCACCAGCTGTCCCCCTGCCCTGCTCACCCGGGCACATTCAGCCAGCACCTTTTTCCTGTCATCCACATTATTGATGCCGTTGTTACTGATAACAAGATCTATGCTGCGGTCATCCAGGGGAATGGATTCAGCCACCCCCTCCATGATGCGCACATTGCCGACCCCGTAAAGCTCCGCCTTTTCGCGGGCACGGGCACAGGCCTCCTCCCAGGGGTCAATCCCGTATACCACCGAACTTTCGCCCAGCCGCATAGCCAGCTCAATCAGGGGGAAGCCGCTCCCAAAGCCAATGTCCAGGGCTGTCAGCCCGGGCTTGTACTCCACCGCTTCCAGCAACTTCACCCCGAACGGCGCCGACCACAGCGGCAACTCATCGCCGATATTCACCACGCCCCCGGTGGGAGTGTCTTTTTCCAGGTATGATTGATCCATACAGACTATGACATTTTATCCGGGGCTATACCCCGGGTTGGTACCTCTCATGCATCAAAGAATAAAGCTACAAATAATTGGAACAATACACATAGACGGATTATTTTTACATTTGCTTTTTCACAACCGGGGCCGTAGCTATCCGGAATCCGTTTATCCAAATAATGATAAAGCTGGAAAATATTTCCCTTTCCCTTGACGGGAAGCAGTTGTTTGACAAACTCTCGGTAGAGGTACCCGCCGGCGGACGCCTGCTTATCAGCGGCGAATCGGGCAGCGGCAAGACCACCCTGCTTAGGATGTTGCTGGGGTTTGTATTGCCCGACCGGGGAAGGGTGTTGATTGACGGGCAGGAACTCCGGCGTGAAAATGTGTGGCAGTTGCGGCAAAAGATGGCCCACGTGAGCCAGGAGATGCAGATCGGCCGCGGGCGGGTCGAAAGCTTCGTCAAAGAAGTGCTCCGGTTTAAGAATAATCGCCACATTGACTATGAAAGGGAGAAGGTACTCAGCCTGCTGAATGATTTCCAGCTCAGCTCCGATACCATCGACAAAAACCTGGAAGAACTCTCGGGAGGAGAATTACAGCGGGTAGCTATCATCGTGACCTTGCTGCTCGACCGGCAGATCTACCTGCTTGACGAGGTCACCTCGGCACTGGATCAACCCCTTAAAGAAATGATTGTCAACTATTTCACCGGCCTTTCAGATAAAACGCTCATCGTTTCGTCACACGACAATATCTGGCAGGCCCAGCATTTTCAAACCATCCATATCGGCAACAATGGAAGCAGCTCCTGACATCAGTATTATTCGCCTGCTGGCCGCTTTCGGCCTGCTGGCAGTGCCGGTGGCACTGTCGCTCTTCATGAAACTGGGCATTGTGAGGCAGCTGTTTATTTCTGCCGGCCGGATGACCGGGCAGTTATTCCTGATGGGCATCCTGCTGGTATACCTTTTCCGGTGGGACAACCCCTGGCTAAATATTGCCTGGGTGATTGTCATGATGTTCTTTGCCTGTTTTGCGGCCATGGTCAACAGCAAGATCTCGTTCCGGCACTTCTTTGCCCCGGTTTTCCTGTCCTATTTTGCAGGGGCCGGTTTGGTGCTGCTGTTTTTCAACATCGTGGTCATAGACTATGAAAATGTTTTCACCGCCAGGCTGATGGTCGTTGTGGGCGGCATGCTGCTGGGCAACTCCCTGAACGGCACCGTCATCGGCATTTCCAACTATTACAAGAGCATCCGCGAAGACAACAAGCGCTACCTTTATCTGCTGTCGCTGGGTGCCAACCAGCAGGAAGCACTTTTGCCGTACTTCCGTGATGCCATGCTGGCAGCCATGCGTCCTTTCCTGGCTAACATGGCGACCATGGGCATTGTTTCGCTGCCCGGCATGATGACCGGACAGATCCTGGGCGGAGCCGACCCCCAGACCGCCATTAAGTACCAGATCGCCATCGTACTGGCCATCTTTGCCTCCCTGACCATCAGCGTGGGGCTCTCCATCTACTTCTCCTCAGGCAGGGCTTTTGATGACTACGGCATTTTGAAACCAGGGTTGTTCAGGGATTGATTGCGTGAATTTCCCGGGAAAGCCGATCATTAACTATTGCCCACTGACACCGGGTCCTTAAACTACCGCCGGCCTTGCTCCTGCTGCTGTTCCTGTTCCTCCTGCTGTTCCTGTTCGCCACCCGGGACGTTTTCAAACACCGGGTTATCCGGCAACAGTTTCTCCGGATTCAGCATAACCGTTTCCAGGTGATCCAGGGTCCAGTTTCCCTCATGACGACCAATATGGTGCATAAAATCAGGGAAATTGCCAAAGACAATGGTTTCCTCATCAATAAGGGCACTGGTTTTGCCGTTAATGGCAATACCGAAAGGGAAATGTTCTATGGGAAACCCCAGCGATTGCATATACGCTTCATTGTCCGGTTCTTCCATATCCAGGTAGCGGATGTCAAAGTCGTTTTGATAGGAACTCAGGAATGATTTCACCTTCTCCAATGTTTCCATGGATGGGGGTTGGTTTTTGTAAAAAACCTCAATGGTGGTTTCTTCTTCAGCCGTACTGCCGGCCGTGGCATTGGCCGCAAAAAAGGCAGCCTGGATAAAAACAAAGAGAATCAGTGTTCTGACAAAAAGTTTCATAGAGCAAATTTCTTTTAGGGTTTTAAAATGACTTCATATGGTTAGATGCAATCCGGCAGATAAAGTTTAATCTGTAACGGATTTTATTAAATCCGTAGAAATCCTGTGTACAAAGTATCACGAATAAACAACTGGGTGGAGGCAGTTTGCTGGATATCGGCGTTTATCCGCTTTTCCTGTCTCTCTCTGTATTGGGAAGGCCCCTGGAGGTGGATGCCCGGGCCACTTTTTTTGAAAACGGTGCCGACTCCTCCTGCCATATTACCCTGCTCTATGACAATCATGCAAAAGCCCGGCTTTTCAACACACTGCTCAAAGAAACGCCCACCGTGGCAGTGATCAGGGGCAGGAAGGGCACCATGAAGATCCATCCCCGGTTCCATAAGTCTTCTTCCTTCACCATCGAAAAGGAGAGTAAAACCAAGCAATTCACCTTTACCAACCGCGGAGAAGGGTTCGTGCATGAAATAGCACATTTCTGCGACCTGTTGCGCGAAGGCAAAACGGAAAGCCCGGTGATGACGCTTGATACCAGCCGGCAGCTTACAGGCCTGCTGGATAAAGTAAGGGAAAAGATCGGGTTGCTTTTTGAATGATCCATCAACCGATTGTTCCTGCCAGCCTTGCCAGGTCAGGCGCACTTAGTATCAGCGGGCTTTTCCGCCTGTCCAGGGTCAGCTGCAGGGTATGATCCTCAAGAGAGAGCGTGGTATCCAGGATGCGGTTGCGGGGATAAGACCGGCTGCCCTGCCCGACAATGAGCAGGCGGCTGTCGGTCAGGTAAATTTCTCCCTCCATATCCACCACATAACCCACCTCTTTAAACCGGACACGGTCGCGCTGGTATTGCTGCAGAATCTTCTCTTTGAGCAAACGGCCCTCTGTCCGGAAATAACAGGTTTCATTGTTTTTGAGCGGGATATCCGCCTCCACCGGCTCAGGGGGTGCTTCCATTGCATCGCGGAGTTCACACAGCTGCCGGACCATATTCAGTTCCCACTCCACCTTCTCCGCAGGGATCCGCAACTCCTCGCGAAGGCGTGAAAGCTGCTGCTCCTCTTCGGGTGAGACCACGTGGTCTTCAACGACCTCCTCCACAAAGTCCGAAAAAGCCCCTGCTTTCATCTGTATGATATGCTGCCAGGGCAAAGAAAGTTCTCCTTCCAGGGCTTCCACCTCGGCAGGCTGAATGTAATCGGGATCTTCAAAATAAGCGTCCAGGAAACGGGCAAAAACATGATAATGAAGCCAGGTCTTCCACCTGTCGGGAACACCGGCAGCATGCAACACCCCGAGTATGTCAGGTACCGGCCCTCGCTCGTCAAGCTCCCGGTCAATGCTTCGGAATGTTTTGCGGGCCCGGGATGCCTGTTTGTGATGACGCTTTTCCAGGAGAATGCCCCCAAAAATCAGGAGCAGCGCCGGAATGAATAAGAGCCAGTCATTGTTCCCGATGCCGGCCAAAGCAAGCAGCGCCCCAGCCACGAACAGCACCGTGACCAACGCCGGACGGCGCGGGGGCAACGGCAGCTTCGGCATCTCCGAGGGCCCCGTCCCTGATTTGGAGCGATAAGTAAGCCCCGTATCCACAAAAATGCGCACTTCTCCATCCGAACGTGAGCGGCTGCCACCTGTGCTTTTTCTGCCCTTGCTGGCATACTTCCGGTAATACAGCCCGTGACGGCCCCCGTGCACGTAAGCCCCCTTGGGACTCAGGCCCACACGGGCACCCTTCACCCCGCCGGAAAGGCCCACTCCGCCTTTTGACAAATTCAGCCGCAGGGGCCCGAAATTGAGTCCTTTTCTTAAATAAACTGACATATCATGGATGGTTTTGCCGCATCACAGTTCCTGGTTCCGTTACCCGTGCTACTGTTAAAAAAACAATACAACCCCTTGGTTAAATGGGAAATAGTTGTAGGTTTGTGTTTGACATGCGATTGTCGACACAATATACAAATTTAACAACACAATTTTTTCGAAAGCGAAGAGCCATCATGGCCCTTGCCTGTGGCTGAAACAACCAATCTGAAAAAAAATGAAATCTTTTATTTATTCAATTTCCGTTTTACTGCTGACTTTTTCACTTTCAATTTCAGCAAAAGGCCAGGCTCAGATTGACCTGGAATCAGGCGTCGTTTTTCCCGGTTATAATGATGTGCGCATACCGGGGGATCAGGGTACGCTCTTTTCCTTTACAGAGGATCTTACTCCTGAACCGGCATTTTTCTACAGGTTAAGATTGGATTACACCATCAAATCGCGCCATACACTCTCTTTGTTGTATGCCCCCCTGGAAATTAAATCAACAGGCAGTATCCCACAGGATATTTTATTTGAGGGCGTGGAGTTCTCAGCCAATACACCGCTAAACGGCACCTATAAATTCAATTCGTACAGGTTGACCTACCGGTACGATATTGTACAAAACCCCGGGTTTGAGTTTGGGCTGGGGGTCACCGCGAAAATCAGGGATGCAAAAATCGCACTTACCTCCCCTGAACCGGCCTCTGAAAAAACCAACGTAGGATTTGTCCCAATCATTAACTTCAGGCTGTTTTATCATATTGATGACAAATTCGGCCTCCTGCTTTATGGCGATGCCCTCGCCGCACCGCAAGGGAGGGCAGAAGATGTGCTGATTGCCGCCACGTTTGAGTTATCTGATCGCCTGAGCGCCAGGGCAGGATACCGGATTCTTGAAGGCGGTGCAGACAATGACGAAGTGTACAACTTTTCTTTGTTCAATTATGCGTCACTTGGGATCACATACACGTTAAAAAGGTAACATAATCAAATTAAACAATAAATTCTTAAAGCAACCATAGCAGTTCTTTCAGGGCCCGTGTTGCCATTGTTCCTAAACTATCGGGTCTAAAACAAAACAGAGTTAGCATTTTTGGACAATGCTAACTCTGTGTATTCAGTCAATCGAAGTTTATTTACATCATTTCCTTCATTGCTTTGTAGGCTTTGTCGCCATATACAATCGAAGGACCACCGCCCATAACCACAGAAACACCAATGGTCTCAACTATTTCTTCTTTTGTCGCTCCGGCTTTCAATGCGGCCTGAACATGGCAGGCAATACAGCCTTCGCAACGGATAGTAATAGCGATCCCAAGTGAAATCAACTCTTTCTGCTTACCCGAAAGAGCCTTATCCTCTCCGGCGGCCTTGTGCATGGTTACGAAACCTTCCGCAATCTTTGGATTCTCTTTTGAAAGGGTTGCAATAAAATCAGAAACATTCTGTGCTTGTTCTTTAAAATTTTCCATAATTTGAAATATCTTTTTTAGTTAGAAAGTATCTTAAACGGCTGAATAATAATTGACCCTGCAAAATTACCGCCTATATTTCTTTAACAATAAATGCTGTTCTTTGTTCGCGACATCAAAAAGTATACGCTGTTTTGATAACAATTCATTTTAGACCTGATCCATTCGACATATTTACAGACCAACTCATTGGATTGGCTCAAAATTGCCGTAAGTTTGTGTGAATAATAGAAACAGATATTATGCTTCCTGATTTTAAATCATTTGAACTACCTAAAAATTTTCTGATTGTTGGCGCTGCTGTTGAAACCGGCATATTCGGGGAATTAAAAGACCGGGCACTGACGCTGAATGAGCTGGCCGTGGCCACAGGAGCAAACCAGAGGGCATTGTGGATCGTAACCGAGGCCCTGGTTTCATTGGGATACCTTGCCCATGACAACGGGAGAATAAAACTCACACCGGGGTGCTACTCAGTTTTGTACGACCAGGAAAGCCCGGACTATCAGGGCTTTGCATTTATGCATACCTATAAGCTTTTACCAAGATGGCTGGAGTTGCCAATCATCCTGAAAACCGGCAAACCGGTTCAAAAAGAAAAAGATTCCAGGAGACAGAAATATTTCATGGAGGCCATGAATCATTTTGCCCGGGAAGGTTCCGCTGAGATAGCGGAGTACTGCTTACAGGGCCTTCCTGCCGAACCGGAGGTGCTCGATATCGGCGGCGGACCGCTCACGAATGCCAGGGCTTTCGCCCGGAAGGGAGCAAAGGTTACCATACTTGATCTTCCGGAAGTCGTCGAAATGATGGAGCCGGAAATCGAACCGGAACTTCCGGTAAAAATGGTGAAGGGCGATTTTACCGTTGATCTTCCGGATGGCCCGTTCGATTTGGCTTACCTCGGCAATATCTGTCATATCGTTGGGGAAAGGGAGAACAGGAAACTCTTCAGGGATGTGGCCGGAAAACTCAAAAATGGAGGAACAATAGTCATTAATGATTTTATCCGTGGTACAGGGCCCGGCCCTGACACCTTCGCCGTCAACATGCTGGTTAACACCGAATCGGGCGGTACATGGACCTATGCGCAGTATAAAACCTGGCTCGAAGATGCCGGCTTTACCGTGTTTCCGTATGCCGCCGTAAGTGACAGCCAGTTAATAAAAGCCCAAAATATTCAGGGTTAAACAATTAGCAAATGTTGTCAGATTTCGTTACCTGTAATTGGTCCTCTATTTTTTGATGGGAGTGGGTAGGGCAGGCGTCGGGATGTCTCCAAACAGATCAGT
>CAYXEH010000070.1:0-8399 GCA_964463915.1 uncultured Bacteroidales bacterium
TGCAAATGTGGCCTCCCCCATAGCCTCTTTGGCTTTGTTGAGCTGCATGAAACTGTGGTGTGGCATGTAAACCTCACCGCGTACTTCAACTTCGGGAAAGATTTTAATGGGCTCAAGCTTTAGCGTGATACTCGGAATGGTTTTGATGTTGGTGGTAATTTCATCTCCCTGTACTCCGTCTCCCCGTGTGCCACCCCTTTGCAATTCGCCGTGCTGGTAAGTCAATCCGATGGCGACTCCGTCAAACTTGAGTTCGCATACATACTCGTAGGGCTCCTCCAGGGCTTTATGTACCCGTTGGTCAAAAGCGGCCAGGTCTTCCCTGCTGTATGTGTTGCTCAGGGACAGCATAGGGTATTTGTGCCTGACTGCCGGGAATTTTTTTGTGATCTGCCCGCCGACACGCTGGCTGGGAGAATTCCTGTCAAGAAACTGCGGGAAACGCTTTTCCAGTGAGATCAGTTCCTGCATCAACCGGTCAAACTCATGATCGCTGATGACCGGATCCGCCAGCACATAATACCGGTAATTGTGCTTATTGATCTTTTCGGAGAGTTCCTCAATGCGCTTCCTGGCTTCTTCTTTATTCATGGGCTTTTACAGATTTGGAAATGATCCGTATTTTTCAGGGAAGCGTAAAATTACGAAAAAACCCGGGAAAGAACCGGTGTCGATTGTTACTCCGGTAGAGGTGGTTGGTTTATGGTCCGCCGATAATCAGGTTCAGGTTCCGGGAATTGATAAACATTACCGGTATTTTTTCCCTGTTATACAACACCCTTTCTTCCTCCTTGTTGAAAGGGTTACAGGTCAGCCTGTCGGGATCAGAGGTGATCATGATGGCATCAGCATCCTTTTCCCTGGCAAATTTCACTATATGTTTAGCAAACGAACCGTTGGGGCTGGAACAAGATGCGGTATTTGGCACCTGATTGTGTTCCAGGATGTCCACAACCTGTCTGCGGTCAGCATTGAGCTTGTGGTCGGTGTCTTTGTCGCCGTAGTTTTCCACAAAAATATCAAAATGACTGCCTGCCTTCTGATGCAGGATTTTGGCCCATTTGACTTTCTGTCTGGATCCTGGCTGCAGATCCAGTGGGAACACAATCTTTTTAAAGGTGATGTTCCCGGCGGGTCGTTGAACAACGATCACCGGGCAGGGGCATCGTTTGATCACCCTCAGGGCAAAACTGCCGGTGATGTGTTGCAACCCATTCTTGCCGTGGGTGCCCATGAAGTGGAAAAGCACGCTGTGTTCTTTCGCGGTATCAGCAATGAGCTGGCATACTTTACCCTTTTTGATAATGGGGATTATTTCCAGTTGATGTTTTTCAGCAGCCTCCCTGGCAAGGCCGGATAATTTCCCGGTTATATAATCGTCATTTTGCTTTTCCCTTCTCAGCATTTTGCGGGTATGTTTATCAATGACATGTATCAGAAGGATTTTGGCGCTGAATTGTCTGGCCAGCACTGCGGCATGTTCCAGGGCGTAGTCACTGACTTCAGTAAAGTCGGTGGACACCATAAAAACGGAATGATTTGCGGAGTTCATGGCGGAAATTTTGATTGAGTGGTTAATTGCCTGTTTATGTCCACAATTTATGAAAATTCCGGCATGTAAAAAAATTTATCAGACAAACTTTGCTGTTTGGCGGGTATATTTTTGTGATTGATTATTTAAGACGGTTATTGACTGTCGTTTAACGGATAAGTTTCGACCAGCAGGAGTTTACCTGATCGGAAAACGATAGTATAGGCTATAATGGAGTGTCATGGCAGTAGCGCTACCGGAACCTCCGTAGCCTCCCACATAGAAGGGATCCATTTCCGGATCGGAGGTGTCGCTCAACAGGATCTTTCCCCTGAGGCTCCAGCCAATGAATAAACTGCGAAAGATCTCTGTTTTCAGGCCAATCCCTGCTTCTATCCAGTGTGCCTGGTAGATGTCCGCATCGACGGCCGTCTGGTGATCTCCCCAGTAATTGTCGGAGATGATGACAAGGGGGGCTTCCTGCCGGGACCGGCTGTAGCCGTAGCGCAAAGACACAAGTATCACATCATTGGAAGGAGCGGTGATGTAGTGAAGGAGGTTAAAGTCCGCACCGGCGCGCCCGAAATAGCCGTCGGCTATATAACGGTGGGTATCCTTTTCCATATTGACGGTAGACATTCCTGCTTCCGCAACAGCAAAAAAGTTTTCCTTCCACTCGAAATCGACGGAAGCTTCTATGGGAAAAACCTCTGGTTCAATAATCTGCCTGGCAAATCCGGACACATCAACCCCAAAGCGCAGGGCAGGGTGAAAAATCGTGTCATTTTCGCTGGCTGTCAGGCTCAGATTCATTGCCGTTACCATTGCCGGGATCAGGAATAAATACTTGAATATGTTCATCAAAGGTATTTGTTACATGCTTGTTTGCAATAGCCAGGGATATTAATTGATTGGTAGAGTAACTGACATCAGTGAGATTATAAAACATGGTAAATCCGCATTCGACGGATATCAAATGCAAATCATGCCGGTAATCCAGCATTATGGTGTCATTTGTATCTTTAAAAGAGAGCACAAATCCGCTGCTGTTTTCGCCGGGATCAAGAGGGATCTCAATCAGGGAAACGTTGTTTTCCCGTTCATAAATCCTGTCATCGGGTCTTCCGACGGCGTATACGGTCAGTGAGTCAATCGGGGCTCTTGTCTCCTCATCCTGCCCGGCCAGATAGAAGGCGATCCGCAAAGGGTTGGCGGTGATCTCCTCGCATACCTCATCTTCCTGGCAGGCCGAAAGGAAAATCGCGGTCAGCATCAGGAAGGAAAAAAACATTCCCGGGTAACGTGATGTGGATTCAGACAGACCGTACATGGTGACAAAATTACGAAAAAAGCGCTATCCCCGATCAAAAGTGATGCGGCTAGTAGAAAGTGAATCCTCCCGGTATTATCCCTGCATCCTGAATGTCAATTAAACTGCCATCCGGGTCATGTCGCAACATCTGTCCCCGTTGTACGTAATCCACGGCGTCAGACACATAAATGTCTCCATTGTCCGGGTCAACACCAAGGCCATAGAGAATCCTCCCGTCAGCCTCTATGAACACTTCAGGGGAGGGCTCCTCCGGAATAACGGACATTCTGTATACGTCTCCGCCAAGAAAATAGAGCGTTTCACCATCAGGGCAGGTGACCAGGCGGCTGTAAGAGATTTCTTCGTCCGGCAGGGAATGCGTTCCACGGATGGTGAAACTTTCCCTGTCTACCTGGTAGAGTATTGGCTGGGTCTTGATCAGCGGATCCCCCCCGGCCAGCACCCAGAGGTGGCCCTGGTGATCTGTGGTCATGGACACAGGACCAGGAGGGAGGTTCAGACTGTCGACCAGTTCGTTGGTGGCTGTATCAATGGCATATAAGCGGCCGGCTTCCACTCCGGTGGTGACTGCATAATCCCCCCACATCATGATCTCTTCTGTCCAGCCGTTGACTTCTATGTCTCCCTTAATTGTTTTCTGTTGCGTATCAACAATATGAACCTTTCCGGCATACAAATCAGTAATGTATCCTGTTGCATTTGCTGCAGTAGTCATATAACGGGGGGAGGTGAGACCGGATAGGATCTTGGTTTGTTTCAGGCTTACCGGATCTGTGACGATCACCTTTCCGGAATTATTCACCATCAGCCAAAGTTCGTTGCTTGTGATATACGCGGACTGAAGCACATCGCCCAGTTGTGCACTG
Source organism: uncultured Bacteroidales bacterium (assembly GCA_964463915.1). Taxonomy (GTDB): domain Bacteria; phylum Bacteroidota; class Bacteroidia; order Bacteroidales; family UBA7960; genus PUPG01. Next base: position 3,731 of record CAYXEH010000070.1, read on the forward strand.
TTGGCTTTTTGATAGAGATGATGATGGATCTCTTTACTGACTTTGTTGTAGTAACTCAGGGAGGCGTTGCCCCATCCAAAATTTCCCTCGTTGAGTAAAAATAATCCCTCACCGGGCACAATTACCGGCAGGCCGGTGTCAGATCCCGTTTCTTCTTTTTCGCAGGATGTAAAAAGGAGGGCGGTTAGCGTGGCGGCCATCAGGGCAGGAAACCAACGAAAAATATGTGGTATCATAGCTTGGGTATTTTAGGTGTTTTGGAGGCTTAGATTTTAGGTGTTCAGGTATCTGGATTTTTGGGTATTGGGGTGTTCAGGTATTTCTGTTGTTTGATCATTTTATTGCTACTCGCCGGGTATAAGGCTGGTTGTTGTTTATGTGGCTTTCGACAGCTTATTCTGTAAAGAAAAAACGTTCGGTATGTGTGCCATGAGCAGAGCTAACCCGCAAAAGATAGATGCCTGCAGACAGCGACACCGCCGGCATATCGAATGTGTGAATGCCCGCTTGCCCGATCATTTTATCCCTGTTATATAGTGTCGCCCCTTGCATGTTGATGATACTGAGGTGGATGACAGACGCTTCCGGGATTTCAAGCCTGATTTTACTGCCTGTATCTGCCGGATTAGGGGTCACGGTAGCCTTGAGGTGCTGAACTTCAGCACTTTCCTGGTGAATGACCCCTACAGCATCGAGGTCGAAACCACTGGTGGGAAACGCGGTAGGCCAGGGGTCATTGATGACATTGCCATGGGTGTCGTAGGAGGCGTATACGGGTTCGATGCTTCCAATCACATCGATTATCCGGACATGGGAAATGTGGTTGACATCCAGTTTTGGAATGTCTGCCAGTGTATCCAGGTCGAACGGGGTGCCGTAGAATAACCGGTATTTTCCGGCCAGGTTGTGAATGTGTTCGGCCTCCAGTGTTGCAAAGGAGGCGACCTGATCGGTGGTGGGGGTCAGGGAGGTGTTCGGGAAACGTACAAAGTGCTCACCGTCTGAACTGACCTCCACAAACCCAAGTTCAAGGAAATAATCATCAAACGCGTTTTCAAACACCGCGAAATCCCATCCCGGGCCATTGGTGATTGGCGGATCAAAGGTCAGGGTCACGTGTCCGCCGTCGCCCAGGCTCAGTGTTCCTTTTGCCCCGGCTTTCCCGATCACATCTTCACAGCTCCCCGCAGCGGCCGGCCCCAATTCCTGCCTGGAAATGTTTATGGGGCCGCGGACGACTTCGCATCCAGTGGCCCAGCCTTTAAAAATTGTGGAATCCTTATGTATGGCGGTTGTTTCGGGCTGTCCTGCCGGAGGAGCAAACTGTCCAAGGGCAGTGAAAGGAAACAACCACCCCGTGGTCACTGCAAAAAAAGCCAAATATAGCGCAAAGTGCAGACCGTCTTTTGTTCTTACCATTTTACGGGGTGGTGTTTGTGTGTGATCATTTGCTGATTACCGCAAGTTTACCTGGTACGCGGGAATCAGCATGTTGGTGTTTGTGTGTTATCGTTTAAGGATCCGCTGGCTGTGATGGAAATTCTTTCCTTCCATGATGGCCACATAAATCCCGTCCGGCAAAGATGAAAGGTCAACGGAACTGCCCTGGCTTATTTTGGTAGTATGAACCAGCCGTCCGGCCATATCCATAATACGAAGGTCAACAAGTTCATTGCGCTGATTCCCAGGTATCCTGATATCTGCCCGATCCCGAACCGGGTTGGGGTAGATCAGGGGCTGCTGGTCATGCTCGATGGCTGCAACCGGGGTGGGGTCATTGTCGTCCCAGGTGGTGATTTCCCCGATACAGAAATAAGCCGGGGTATTCATTCCGTAATCTCCCATATCGGAAGAGCTCAGGCGGAGTTCAAGGCTGTCGACCGGTCCCAGTTCTTCCAGTGAAAGGGCTTCCCAGCCGTCCACAATATAATCCTTCTCATTGTCTTCAAAACGGTAATCGGCCAGGTAAAATTCTGTTTCACCCGTGGAGTCCCCATCATGCCAGGCAATAATGGTCAGCAGGAACCAGTCGGGGTCATCGCCGTCTTCTCCGCCGAATTGTTTGGAGAAGTCGTCTCCGTCACGCATGGCAATGGCAGCATAAGTGTTGTTGGTCACAACGATTTCTCTGAAATATCCGCCTTCGGCATTCTCGTCGGGGTACAGAAACATGCTGTTCTCGTACGTGGAGGGATCGGATACATATACCACGGCATAATTCAGATTGTCTTTATAAGGCTCACCGGTGAATGCACTGTAATGATTGCCGTAGCCGGGGGTTTCGTTGTCAGTCACATTGGACACAGTGAACCCGCTCCAGCTGTAGGTGTCTTCATCCCACCAGGTAAAAAAGTTCGGGAAGAAAATATTACCGCTTTTAAAGCCTCCCGATTCATCGGAGCCGTTCCAGTAACTTTCCTCATCCAGTTTTATTTCGTTGAAATCAGATGTGGTTTGCCCGTGGAGGGGCATGCCTGATGCGCAGATCAACAGGGCGGCACCCAGGAAGGTGGCTGTCCTGTTCCTGATTGTTTTAAGGGTAGATGTTTGGTTCATGTGTCTTTTTTTGATTTTTGATTATGAATTGTTTTGTTTATTCCTTCTTTCCCGTTGTATAAGCAGACTGACTCCGGCTCTTGCATGCCGCAACGGCATGGGACGGCCGCTCATTACCTCGTAGGTCGTATTCCAAAGGTTGCTGACCGTGGTAAACACCGATAAACGGTGGCTGCTCACACTGGTCTGCCATCGGAGGGTGAGGTCGCCTGTGTGATAAGCCTTCAGCCAGGCACTGTGGTCTTTGGCGGTATATCTTCTTCCTGTGAACTGGTGATCAAAATGCAGGGTGAATGCTTTATAGCCGATATCAAGGTTGTAGCCCAGGGAATTTTTGGGCACATAGATCAGCTGTTTGCCTGCCGAGGCGTCTCCAGGGCCCTGTGTCCGGGAGTTTTTTGCAATGGTGTAATCCCAGCGCCCTTGCCAGCTTGCCGAAACCTCCTGCAGGCTGACCTCACCCGAAATCCTTGCCTCCAGTCCGTAACTTTGCACCTCCATCAGGTTTTGCGGACTCCAGAACATACTTCCATATTTTGGTAACCAGATAATCCATTCATTGACCCTGCGATGAAACACGTTTAAGCTGAGTTCCCTGATCCTGAATATTGGCTGTTTATTCTGGTCCGGGAAAAGGGAGTGCGATATGCCGGGGTGATTGAAAAAGCTTATTCCCAGATCCTGGCTCCAGCCGTGTTCGGGTTTCAGGTCCGGATTGCCGCCCGGAATCCAGTATTTGTCGTTCATGGTTGGCAAACGGTAGTTTCTTCCGGCATTTGCCTTGACCAGGATCGATGAAGTGGGTTGCCATGAAACTCCGAAAGAGGGAGCAAAAGGGGCACGGTGGTCACTGGTGAATGATTGCCGGCCGCTGGCCAGGAGTTGCAGTTGATTGCTGATGAGTTCCCATCTAAGTGATCCGAAAATTGAGCGCAATTGATCCTGCTTATGATCGGTATAGGAATCGGCTTCTGCCCGGACCCATTCCGTTTTGACGCCGCTGTTGGCTGTAATCCCCGGCGAAAGGGAAAACAAGACTTCCGCCTCCTGCACAACCGTTTGTGAGAAGGAGCGACTTGCCTGATTAAGGCTGTCACGGTATAAAAGCCCCTCATTAAAAAACGCTCCCCGCCAGGTGAAGCTGCTACGATCCAGATGGAACTGCCATTGTCCGGTGATCCTTAGTGTATTGTCTTCCTGATAGGCGCCTGTATGTGTGGCCATCACGGCCGGAGGGATGTGGCGGTTGTTTTGTTGCCACCACCACCGCAGTGCCCCCTGATGCCGTGTGCGGGGTGAAAAATAGGTTTCAAGTAGCAGACCATATTGCTGCAATGCAGCGTGTTGCTGGGTAAGGGTCGGTTCATCATGTATGTGGGTGTTTTTGTAACGGTAATTATTGTCAGAGTTTTTGTGGAAAACCCTGAGGCGGGAGGCGATATTTGGTCTGCCCCCGAACAGGTCGAGGTACTGCGCTGCTTCGCCCATGTCTGAGGCGGAGAACTGTGCCCTGGCAAAAGAACGCTTTCCCGGAGGCCTGTTGTTGTTCAGATGGATGGCTCCTCCCATGCCGCCACTTCCCCACAGGGCACTGCCTCCCCCGTATTGTACACCGGCATTATCGGTAAAGAAAACAGGGATAAGGGCAAGGTCTGTTTGTCCCGTGGCGGGACTCTGAAGGTTGAATCCGTTCCATACCAGTGCGGTCTGCCCGGCTGATCCACCTCTTAGAGAACTGGTGGCAAGTATGCCCGGTCCGTAATTTTTGATGAAGATACCTGTTTGCCTGGACAGCAGATGGTCAAGACCTTCCTGGCTGTAGCGTGCAAGTGTTATACTGTCTGCCTTAAGGATACTGTGACCGGCACTGAAAGTGCGGTACCTTGGTGAGGTTATTTCTGTTTCATTCAAAAGGATCAGTGTATCGGCAGGCGGGTTACCGCCCAAAACGCTCAGGGGGATAAACAGCAGGAATATGATTTGCCGGTAAATGGCGGTTGGCCGGTAATACATAGATGATTGCTATTTTCGTGGCAACCGGGCACCGCCAAAAACAAATGGGTGCTCACCGGAATACCCGGAATTCAATTTTTTAACACAGAAAACATCAATG
>CAYXEH010000071.1:0-5002 GCA_964463915.1 uncultured Bacteroidales bacterium
GGGTCTTCTTCGAGGATTTTGTTTGGGATCTTTTCGGCCACCGATATGATTGTGGCATAGTCACGCTCCTGCCAAGCCTTCTTAAACCCAGCGCGTATAGCTTCAAGGCGAAAGCGGTCCCTGGAGGTAAATTTCTTTTTCCTCTGCTTTATTTCTTCAAATTCCTTTAGCAGCGTTCTTTCGCGTAATTTTTCCAGATCAGCCGCTTTGCCGGGGTCGGGGACGTACCAGCGGTTTCGTGCTTTGGCTATCAGCTTCGGATCATCTTTTGGCAGATTCCTCAGTTCTTTCCAGTTGCTTGAAAGATAGGTATGGATCTGTTCCGGAACCGGGCCATTGCCGTCATAACGCAGAAAATTTTCTTCAAGAAGGGTTGAGAGTTCAAGCGGCGTTTCTGTTTTTCGCCATCCCCCGAGTTCTTTTATAAATTGAGGGTGTATTTCCTGGAATGTTTGCGGTTTTCGTTTAAGGAGTTCCCAAAGCCATCGCCGGGCTGAAGCCTCATCTGAAATAAAAAGAAGAAGCTGCTCCACCCCATGAACCGTCAGCCGCTTTCTGTCATATTCTGCGGCTTGATCCGGCAGGAAATACATGCCGTCTCTTTCATAAAAGCGCTGAGTCAATCCGGCATAAAATTCAGGGGCGGATAACGGAACCATTACCCCCCGCTGCACATGAAAGGAAACCATTCGGTCATAGAGCAGGAAATCTTTTCTTTCTGCGATCACCTCTGACTTGCCTGCTTTTTTTACAAATACGGGGAGATTGTTCAAATGTGCCCTGACAAATTCCCAGACGCCTTCTTCTGTTCCTGCTTTTATTTTAAATCGATCTTCAAGACCACCGTTTGCCTTGTATGCTGAAATTACCAGATCCTGTTTTGTGGCCATGCTGGTGACCTGCCTGTAAGAGCCCTGCTGTTTGTCCAAGGTGCGGACATCTGCAACCACAAACCCCGCGGACTGAAGGGTCTCCTGAATAGCATTCCAGACGGAGTTGCGCGAATTATGGAAAACGATGGTAATCCACCGGCCAGGTTTCAGCACCCGGTAGTATTCGGCAAAGCACTGGCGCATCAGTTCTTGATACTCCGGCAGTCCCTTTTTTTTGGCCTTATCAATAATAGCTTCCGCATTGGCGTTGGATAAAACCCCATACCAGGATTCAACAAGGAAGTTCAGGTCAGCGTAATAGATGTTTTCACCAAAAGGCGGATCCGTGAAAATGTAGTCGATAGACTCGTCAGGGGCCTTCAAGTTCGCAGTTGATCCTGTGCCAATGCTTGTAGCTGATCGTCGTGTGTAGGTTGGGTGGAAAGCTTTCGGCAGACGACTTAATTTGCCTTCAAGATTATACCATGGACTGCATTCGGCTATCTGGGAGGGGATATAGTAAACCCCCGTCATTTGTCTGTTTACTTGCGAGCCTCCTGGGCGGCCGTGCATAATGGGCTGATACCTGTTTAATATCGAGAGGCCCGATATTCCCTGATCAATAGAAAACATCAGCATATGTCGGATTCGAACATCCGGGTGTGATATAACCTTTTGCCACAGGGCCCCAAGGGCCTGGGCAGCACGTGGGAGAAAGAACTGGTGAACGTGGGTAAAGCCTTTTGGAGAAATACGTGAACCATGATACATCTTCTCTACGGGCAAGCGGTTTGCAGGGATTATATCTGGAAGAGGCATTTCCTCGATTTTTTTTATTGTTGCCAGATCCTGAGCATCTGGCCTTTTCTCGTGGCGGTTGCCTATATTATAGGAAATAAGCACGGGGCGAAATGCGATATGCTTCCAAGTTTCGCCGTGTACTTTTTTATCCTGGGAAGTTTCAAAACATCTGTCCAGTCTTCGTTTATTCAATAATGCACCACACGAGGGGCAATAAAAAATATCCTTTACTCGTCTTGTCTCCGGATCGATTGCTTCATCTAAAAACACCACTTCCCCTGCACAATCAGGACAGGTAAACACCTCGCTCCATACCGTGTATTCTATCCTTCCTTTGGTTTTGCCGTCGGTATGAAGGGTCTCATACATCCATCCAATCTCTTGTTCGACGTCCTTGAGCAGTTGTTTTGCAGCAGAAGAAAATTTTTCAACATCAAAGGGCAGGTTGTAGTTGGCGGCAATAAATGTCGCAGCAGGGGAAAGGTCGGTGAGCACGCAATGGCGCAATCCCCATTCTGGCGGCTTATGGCCTTCGGCTTTCCATCTTTTTTCCAGGGAAATCCTGTAATCCTTGGGCGGTTCTCCGCACCACTGGGCCGCAATACCCGTCATTCCGGAGCCGCTGAATCCATCCAGAACAATGTCTCCAGGCTCGGTATAATGAAGAATTGACGGCACAATCGCAAGATGGGGCACTTTGGTGGGGTATGAATGCGCTTTATAAAGAGGGTGGGTCTTACCTTCGCTTACATCCGCCGCAAAAGGCTCCCTGTGATACTGATACCCCTCCGGCTTTACGGGTTTTTGGGCCTCCCACTCAGCAATGAAGTCTTTGATCCAGGGATTCGGGCAGGCGGTGTAATAGGGCGGATCGCTTAAATCCAGGATGGCTTCATCGCTTCCGATGGGGAAGCCTTCTATTTTTCGAAACTCCGGGTCTTTTAGCTTCTGGCGCAATTGTTCGGTAAAATAGGCACGCCTGGCCTCATCATTTTCAAATGTCATGCCCAGGCAGGTTACCGGTCCGCCTTGTGTTTCAAACTCTTCGTCAAAAAGCTGGCCGGATCCTTTTTTCCCGCGGACGAACTTGGTTTTAAACAGCCCCTGCTCCTTCATTTCATTTTCTCCAGTATCTTTTTCCCCTTGGAAGTCAGACGATATTTTTGTTTGCTGCTTTTGGGTTTGTCGGGAATTGTCATTTCAATTATACCCAGGGCAATGCCCGGTTGTTGGTAGCGTTGCCTGAAGTGCTTCTGATCTTTTAAGCCGAGAGCAGTCATTATCTCTTTTCTCGTCATATCTCCCTGCAGCACACTCAGCAGGCTTTTGACTTCGGGGGTGACTTCAGGGGCAACTTCGGGGGTGACTTCGGGGGCGTCATGGGCCTCATCCGTCAAATCCGCTTTGGCACTAAACTCCGGCACGCTGATAATCATGCGGAAAACATCACCCTCGATAAGCTGGGGATCCTCGCTGCCGTATTTTCTGCCGTATTTCATCATGTTGCGCATGCCGGAGCCCAGCTCGTCGGCCCGGTCGATTTCCCGGAAAAAGGCACCGATTACAGGGTTTTTCGGATAGGGGGTAAAGGCTTCCGGGTCAAGCCGGCCAAAACCGTGGGGACGATTGGCGTTGTAGGTGTTAACCTGGCCGTATTCGATGATCAGCCGGGCCGGGGTGGCGTTGGTGTATTCCCGGTGTATGAGCATGTTTGATGCAACTTCCCGGAAAATGGCATCCCGCAGGCTTTTTCTTTCTGTGCCCTCCAGGTAGAACGGATCCGGCAGGTGCTTTTGAACAAATGCCAGAATCCGGTCATAGCTGTCAATCAGGTTGGTGCGGACCAAGTCCCGGTCATCGTAGCGGTCCACGTTTACCTTGCGCAGGATCAAATCGGTTCTGTGGGCGGGACATACAAACAGGATCAGTTGATCTGTGCCAAACAGCAGAACACCGGCAAGGGTGACGCCGTATTTACCTGTATGGGGATCAGGCAGGTAAAGTTGCGCGCTTTTTAGCAGTTCCAGATCATCCATATCCGACCATGGATGATTGTTTTTGTTGATCCGCACATATCTGCGGCATTTTTCGATTAAATCCGCGCGGAGGTCTTTGACCTGGATGTTGGGATAGACTTTGTTTTCGGTGTAAGTGGCCTGTTTGCGCTGATACAGATGCGCCACTTGAGCGGTGTTGTCGGTTATGTCCAGATCGCCGTCCTCATTGCGGTCAAAGATGCGGCCGTTGCAGCGATGCACCTGGGAGCTTTCCGGAACGAAGATGTGCAGTATGTGTTTGCCATCTATTTCAATCTCATCAATGGAAAGATAGGTTGGCGGTGTGATTTTCTGGGGATTGTTAATGGCTGTGACAAAATCCTTTTTAAGCTGAGCTGCGGCTTCCGGGGCTATGCCGCATATATCGCCTGAATCCCGGACACCAAGCAGCAGTGTGCCGCCGTATCGATTGAGAAATGCGCATACGGTTTCATAAACATCCCGGGTAAGCTGATTGCGGCAGGTTTTGAATTCAATATCGATTCCTTCGCCCTGGCGGATCAACTTCAGCAGCTTTTGCCGGTTTGGTTCCATGTGCCCTTATCCTTCCAGAACAATTCTTACTTTGGCCGGGTCCTTGCCGCGGGTGAGCTGATCAATGTATTGCTCAAAGCGTTTTTTCATCTCCGCCGGTGCAGCCGGGCCTTCGGTTATTCCCAGGGCTTTTTGAAGATCATCAGTGTTGATCTTTACCTTTATAAGGCCTGAGAGAACCTCTTTTAAGGCATGGACGAAATTGTTTTCCATCGGCATGGGCAGTTCGCGGGTCCCTAAAAAGGATTCAAGAAGCTTTTTGTCCTCCGGTTTCTGCAGCTCCATGTTGGCTTTTGTGATCGGATCTTCCAGGTTGTTTAGTATGGTAGCGGTCCATGCATCAACCATGTCATCGAGCCGGGCATCCATCTGATCGATCATATCGGCGCTTGAGCCGGAAAAATGCTCTGTGGAAGGCCGGAATCCGCAATGCGGGCAGACCGGGGATGCGTCCAGGTCTTTTTCGGTCAGGGCGGGACAGCTTTTTAATGCGGCCAGCCGGTTCTGGAATTCAGTGAGCTGTTGCCTCGGCATCAGGTCAATTCCGGCCAGCTTTTGAAGGGTTTGCATGCGGACATCATTTAGCAGGTAAGCTTTGCGTTTGTCATCTTTGGCCCCGAGCCGCGCCCTGGCATGCATGTCCATATAAGTATTGATGTATTCTTTTTTCAGTTGTTTCAGGCTGGCGCCGATTTCATGGGAAAGAGATTTCAGGCCGGAAGGGTTGCTTTGTTTGAG
>CAYXEH010000071.1:5102-8281 GCA_964463915.1 uncultured Bacteroidales bacterium
GCAAGATTCGTGTTTGAAATCAGGTCCGTGCCCCAGAATGAAAGCCCGTCCCTTAGAACCTGCTGTGCCATGACAATCCGCTCGACCATCTTGTCTGCAGCCTGCATGAGGTTTTTGACAGGTTCTTCATCTCCCTGTGTGACAAGCTGGACTTTTCCGGGTGCAATTTCTAACAGTTCAAACAGGGCTTTCAGGCCGGGTAGATTCCAGTCCCTGGGCTGTGCGATATGTTTAAAGCGGATCAGCTCGTCCATCCCTGCTGATGCAAGAGCGCCGAGCTGTGTTGCATCAAATTTTTTGCCCGGAATGGCAAGAACGATATCACCGGTATAAACCAGTGCGGCTGCAACCACTACCACCAATTCCGGCTCCAGCCTTGCACCGCCCGGATCCATGTATTCCACCCCGTGTACATCATGGATGATTTCGCTCCGGTTGGTTACCTGGCCTTGTCCCTTGTTTTTGACGATATTCAGGATATACTCGGCGTATTTTGACTCGGCGGGATCGAGTTTGTCGCCGTCAAGCAGCTCCAGGGCATCGAGTACGGCTGTGGCCTGCTTGGTGGGTTTTTGTCCTGCAATGGCCCGCAAAGCATCCTGGGCTGCCTGTTCGCGGTTGCTGCTTGTTATGAGCACCGGGAAAACCGGATAGTCGGGGGCCTGGTCTTTAAAATGAGGACTCAGGCAAATGCCGGCTATGGTATTTATCATGTCGCGGAAATTTATTGTTTCATCAGGAGATAAGCCTGCAAGCTCCCGAATGGCCTTGCCCTTTGCCCATTCTGTCATAAGTTTTGCATGACCCTGGTAGGTTACTTCAAAAGCCTTGGTCATGTTTTTTTGCAGCCACTTGACCAGATTTCTCAGAAAGCCGTTTGCCTTGGATTCATAAGTGGCCCTGGCATGCCCGGCTGATGTTGAAGCAAGGTCCAGGGCCGCTGCATAGCTTTTCAGGGCGGAATCAAACTCGTCATCTATGCCTTTTAAGCGGAAGAACACCTCGTCACTGCATTTTTCGTCCTTGAACCTGGGAGGCTCTTTGGGCTGGATGAAATACAGGTAAAAATCACGCTGGGGCACTGCGGTGGATCGTTCATTCGGAGCGCCGAAAAACAGGTAGCCGGTGCGGCCGGCGTTGCGTTCCTGCCAGATCAGTTCGTGCTGCCAGATCTTGTAGCCGGTGACATAGGTTGTATCCTGGCATTCCATGACCCGCTTGAGGGCTTCATAATAATAACGGTCGAGTTGGCCGGTGCTCAGGCTTTCCGCGCGTTCCTCGATTAAGGCGTCATAGTCATCAGTTTTTTGAAGATCCAGGTAATATTGCCTGTTGTCCGGATTAAAAGAGAGGAACTGGCCGCTGACTGTTTTGTGGATTTCGCGGAGAACAGTTTCCACATGTGTCTGCAGATCTTTTTCAGGCTCTTCGCTTCCCATTTCCGCGATTAGCGGATCAAACAGGCACAGGCGGTCGCGTAGTTCTTCGGGAGTTGCGCCGACGGGCGCATGAATATCCCCCGTGGTCAGGCGGTGCACTGACAAGGCGTGAATCAGGCGCATGGCCATTGGCTTGTACTGTTTGCGGGTTATGGCATTTTCAATCCGCGATTCCAGCACCTCGCTGCATTCGATTACATCCCGCACCTGGGGTATTGTTTTAAATGATGAGTTCTGCCTGAGCGTATTCCAGTAGCTGTCAAAGGCGATCAGCCCGGGTCTGTCCTGCGGGATTTCCTGGTCGAGCACGTTTTTCATGCTCAGTGAAAGGGTTTTTAGAATTTCCCGTTTTTCAACAACAGTGACCCTTTCAAATGTGTCTATATAATCCGGATGTATGGGAAAAAGGCGGACGAATTCGTCCATACGTTCATTCATATTACCGTAGAACCTGGCAAACGGCGTAAGATACTCCCGTATCCACGCCTGCTGATCCGCGGTTTTTCTGAGCAGGCGCTCGGAGACAACAAATTTAATGTCTCTGCGGGCGATCAGGACCTGTTCAAAACGGTCGCGCACCCGCCGGACGCTGTCTGCAACAAAAGCAAACCTGGGGCTGTCGAATATGGCTTCCTGCACGCCGGCCATGAACCGGAAGCGAAGATCCTTGCAGACCTCGCCGATTTCGCGCAGAAAGCTGAGATCCAGGATCAGTTCCTGGTCTTTTCGGGTTCGAAGAAAGTCCAGAAGCTCATCCACAACCAGCAGGAGCCCCTGGTCTGGATAAACCTGGCAGAATTTTTCCATCATGTCTTCGAATGCACGTTTATAGCTGGTAATTGTTGAAGGATCCGGAAACTCGTATGTCACACCGAGTTTTTCAAGATTTTCCTCCATCTCTGCAACCAGGATATCGCGCAGAGACATGGTGGATGCGCCGATTTCTGTGCGAATGACTTTGAATTTGCCGGCGATCTGCTTGGCTGCCTCCCTGACACCGTTGTGGTTCAGGTGTTCATGCAGGGAAGGGTCTGCCGCGAGCCTTGAAACAACCGACATCAAATGCGATTTGCCGGTGCCGTAGTTGCCTACCACCAGAAGACCTTTATTGTCTGCAGGCTGATCAAATTGTAGCTGCGGAAAGACAATCCGGGTAAATCGCTCCGCCATTTCTTCGGAGATGACATAGGTGCTGACCAGTTGCTGTGCAGTGCTGAGATTGTTCGCATCACGTAGTTGAACAACCGACTCTATGGGGTCGAACTGGATAAGATCTCCGTATTTCATTACTCATCCGCCTTTTTGTTGTTTACAGCCTTATCAATCGTTGCGCTTCCGTCCATTTTTACAATCAAAGGATCAATTGAATCATAACGCCGGTATTCAGGGTGGCCGGGTTCTGCATATATCAGTTTTCCATCCTCTGCTGTGCCGTTCCAGGAAGCAGCAATCAGATGATTTCTTGAGATGCCAAGCAGCAAGCGCAACGGATCCTGCCTCAGGTCCTTTTCAAAAAGAATCTCAAGGTTGTCGAGCAATACCGGTGTTGATGCTGTTTCCACAATTTCACGAAGTATTTCCGGCACGTGAATCGCCGGTTTCCTGGAAGTAAGCTCAAGAAGCCTATCTGAAAGCATGAGATTCACATTAATGACTTCCGTGCTGCAATCCTCTGCAAGACAATGCAAAACCCCGGTTTTACCGGAGCCGGCCCCGCCGACCAACAGAACAAGTTGATAG
>CAYXEH010000072.1:0-8174 GCA_964463915.1 uncultured Bacteroidales bacterium
CAACAGTTCTTCCGTATACGAGGCTGACAAGTGTGCCGCCGCGGTTTTCCCTGACACCGCAAATCCCTCTTCTGTCTTCGAAAATTCTGCACCGGTGTGCACAGAGAGTACAGCGAAGGGCATTGTCAGATATGGCTTCATAAAACGTTACTTGACTTCTCATCCAGGCCCTCTTTTAAAAATATGCAGCAAAGCGTTTAAAGCAAGTCCCTGATTTAATAATAATTACAAAACGAACCGGCTACCGAAAAATCCGGTTACAAAGCCTTGCCCGTCTATCCGACTGCCTTAAATCAGTAAAGTAAATTGATTTTTCTCTGCTATGCCTGTTTCTCTTTTTCTTTTTTCAAAGGCTCCCTTTTTTGCATTCCTCGCACAAAAATCCATATTCAGGCACATCGTGGCTTATTATAACATCTTCTTCCTCCGGATAATCCGGACAACCTTTGCTCCAGTGCCACCTGTCGCTGCTCTGCCTCCTGCGAAATTCTGTCATGACTATCCTCCTTTCATAAATTAATAAAAAAAATTGCGCCCACATAACATGGCTCGCCTTGCCATCATGGCCCTCTGCAGACCCGCCTAAAGTCTCGGGTCTATATTGCCTGGACCTCCGCAGTCAGGAGTATAACAGGTTATATTAACAAAACTGTTCTTCTCGCCGCAGTGCGGGCAGACATCAGGAGGTTTGGCCGCGGTTATTGTATAACCGCAGTTTTTGCATTTCCAGTAAGTCAAACCGCATTTGGGGCATATATCTCCTTTAAACCGGCCGGCTGCCGTATAGCCGCAGAGTGCACACGAATACTTTTCCGGTTTGTTTTCCATTCCCCACCGCCTTTCTTTGTTAGTGCATCAGGGTTAAGTTTATATAATTAAATATCATAAAAGAAAAGAAGGGGACGCCCTTTATATTTTTATATTTAATAAACGCGGCAGTTCCAACCCATAGAAAAGCCTCGCGATCCTGATCGTCACGGAATATTTCGGCGCGATCGAACCCACGTGCAATGATGCGGGGGCACCCCCCGGCGCATCTATTCCGGCTTATTTCAGTGTCTCGGTATTCCTTCTCTTTAGCATGCCGGATTTGAACTGCAAATATAAATATATAAAGGGCGTCCCCATTCTAAACGAGATCTCCTGAAACAAACAAGCTTTTGCGGTAATGCCAGCTCTTTGACACACAGATTTTCGCGAGGTCATTTTTCGCTATATTTGCAGCATCTCCGGATGCGCGATAATAAAAGACTTTTTCCGGGTAATCCGCCAGGCAGACGCGCCAATTCTGCCGCTTTTTTTCAAGAATAATAACTGAAATCACACCCGCTTCTTCGGGAAGCCAGTACTGTGATTTGGGATCGAACAGTTTTTGAGCGAGCCGACCGGCATGATCCGAAAGAAAAGCATCATTTCCACGGCCCACCGAAAGCTGAAACATTTCCCGGTCCATCGCGTATGATCGATCCTTTTTTTCTTTGCGTTTTTCATTTTCGAAATCACAGAGGAAGGCATATAGTGCCTCATCATCTAAAACACAGCGAATCAGGGTTCGAAATCCGCTGTATTTCTTAAACAGTTTCCCATCTTCATGCATGAACTCCGAAGCACGAATATGATCCGGCAAAGACATGCCGATATACCTTGTCTGATCGGGTTTTTCTCTGCCAATCAACATATAGGCAATATGGGGATTCCAGAAAAATCCTTGTAAAAGATATCTCAATGATGCCGCCTGATCTTTCAGCGCGTATTTGATCAAGGCTTTCATATAACAGGCATTATCCCACAGAAGTTCGGTAAACAGCTTATCCGCCATTTCAAGATCCCCCAGTTGAAAATAGCAAAGCCCCATCATATTGTAAGTTCCCCAAAGGGGTTGGTATTCGTGACAGAGGTTAAGCGCTTCAATGGCTTTTTCATACCGTTTCAGATGCATCAGCGAATCGGCTTTACCGGTCAGCGCATTGAAAAAGGGCCGGAACCGGTAGTGGGAATACAAGTCTGAAATCTCATATTTCGGGTTGTATTCACAATCATTGCAATTATCCGTATTCCAGTCCGGACATTCGACGATATACTGGCAGACCCTGTCATCTTTGGTCTTATCGATTTCACTCTGCTTGATGAGCCTTTCCGGATCTTTGGCGATCTCACCGTCAATTATTTCTTTTCCGATTCTTTCTGCTTTTTCAAAATAGGATAAAGCCAGTAAATGATTGTCATAAATCGTCTCGAGACTGCCAGCATAATATAAAAAATCGATGTTGTCCGGATCGAGTTTCAGGCCTTCGAGAAACGCGGCTTTGGCTTCATCCCAATTTCCCGCCGAGTATAACTCGAGACCTGTTTCGTACAAATCTTCTATCCTTTCAGACGCGTTATTTAGTTCCGGTGTCATATCCTGTACCGCCTTTTTCTCAAGCATTGCCAGTTTTTCGCCGATCAATGATTCCAGGTGTTTTAACAGCGGTTCTGCCTCGGCAAGATTCTTGATTTGATTTGGATATAACGGATGCTGTAGCGAGGACAAAACGGAAATCATCTGCAAGGCGGCATCCCGGATGGGATTGGACTCCGTGATAACCGCTTTTTCAAGCAAG
Organism: uncultured Bacteroidales bacterium; assembly: GCA_964463915.1. Classification (GTDB taxonomy): domain Bacteria; phylum Bacteroidota; class Bacteroidia; order Bacteroidales; family UBA7960; genus PUPG01. The sequence continues at coordinate 2,604 of CAYXEH010000072.1, forward strand.
TCCTTAAGTTTTCGTTTCAATTCAGATCGGTTCACCTTTTTGGCGATACCGTCGAGTTTCATATCCAGTGAATCACAAAACATCCGCCACTGGTTCTCATCGTCGACCGCCTGCCGGGCAGCAGAAAAGGTTTGAAAAACATGAAGTCTTTCCTGCTTAATGGATTTGTTGACCCTTCGATTGTGCAGAATAACGATGGAGTCGCCTTGTAAACGGGGAAAAGCCATGGAAGTGTCCTCCTTATGCAAGGATGTAATGTTATTTTTTATATAAAAAAACATTACATAAAGATATTGTCAAGATTTTTTCAGGCCACCTCATTGTGCAAGTATGGCCTTACCGATAGACGGCGCAGAAGGGCCCCGACGCTCCTTGTTTTCTGAGAACTGAAATAAAACAGAATTAAAGCCGGAAAAGGAGCAAAAGGCGAAAAAGGAAAAAGCCGTCATTGAATCTGCTGAAAAATCAAGGGAAAGCGATGTCAGCAGCCGGATTGGGGAACCGGCGTGCTGCATGATTTCCTTTCCCCGGCAGACGGCAATGACATGTAAATAACCGGAATGAAAGCAATGGTCGAATTTATTATGGAAAATTGAGTAGGGCGAAAAATGCTTTACAAATTATGGGATATGACTCCATAATTTATGGTGGCGGCATCATATCGTATATTGCTTAAACATAATTGGAGAATAATCATGCACTTTAGCCTTCCATTGGAACAAATGAGCGTTGAGGAAAAGCTACAGGCGATCGAAGAAATTTGGGCCGATCTTGCCGGCACACCAGAGGATATCCCCTCCCCGTCCTGGCACGCAGATGTATTACGCGCTCGAGAAAAGCGCATCTCCGAAGGGACATCACACTTTTTGGATATAACCGAAGCGAAGAAAGCTGTGAGAGAAAACCTCAAATGAGGGTTCAAGTCCTTGATGAGGCAACGGCTGATTTAGCAGACGGATTTCGTTTCTATGAACAACAGGCTGACGGCCTTGGCGACTATTTCCTTGATTCACTGTGGTCTGATATTCAATCATTGCGACTTTCCGGGGGAATCCATGCAATCCACAATGGATATCATCGACTAATTTCTAAACGATTCCCTTATGCAGTGTATTACCGCATTGAGGATGGTGTTGCGCGCGTCCGAGCCGTACTCGACTGCCGTCGGAATCCAAAATGGATATCGGAACGACTTGATTAATAAGCAAACGTTATTCACAGTATTTTCATTCAATGAAATTGTAAGACCCTGCCGACAAGGCGCTCCAGCGGACGCTCGTTCCTCACGCCGTTGAGCTAATCTTTGGCGTATAAGTTGAATAAATCTTCAAATAACTCGAACTTTGGGAGTAGTGCTTGTTTTGCGGGGACTGTGCCGGAGTAATCTCTGATCTTCTGCCTCTTCCCGATTCATCATACCTGCAGCCATAAAGGAGACTTACATGACAGATGCAACGATTCAGGCGTTAAGCGGCATAAGGGATCTTTCAACGGTAAAGTGGTACGTCATACCGCTGCTTATGATCGTGATGTACATTTACGCAAAGGAAATCAAGCAGGCCCGCTTATCCGGCAACTGGAATGCAGTTTTTGCAGGCCTTACCCTGTTTGGCGTCGATTTTTTCAATGAGACCTGGAATGGATGGGTCATGCATTTCACCCAGCGCTCGGCCTTATGGACAACCCCCGGCGAGACAGCCCTGCGGGTCATGATCGGCTGGAATATTGAAATCATCTTCATGTTTCTGCTGGCGGGCATTGTCTATTATCACACGCTTTCGGAGAGCACGACGGAAAAAATAATGGGCATTCCGGAAAAATGGTTCTGGGCCGTAGGTTTTTCCGCATTTGCCGTTTTTGTCGAATGTCTTCTCAATATCGGCGGGCACCTGGTTTGGGAATACCCCTTCTGGTATCTTTCCTTCAAGGGCATCTGGCTGATCTTTTTCTTTGGCTATTTTCACTTCTTCTGTGCGATCATCCTGGTGATCAGCCTCAAGTCAATGAAGAGCAAAATAATCACCCTGTCGATTATCTATGCCGTGCCGGCGATCATGAACATCCTCGCGTTCGGGGTTTTCGGCTGGAATTATTAGGACGTGGGGACGCCCTTCCCCCATTACGAATGTCAAATTGACAAATAAGCGGCATTTTGTCATAGAATTAAACATTCATATGCAGGTTCTGATTTTCTTTTCAATTTTTTGCCAAATTCTCTGAGCGGCTGGGAAAGCAATGTTGCATCCCGATGATATTGAAAAAATAAAGCGGTTTTTCTCGGAACAGAGCATTATTGCTGCGGCTTATGTTTTCGGCTCTGTTGCAACCGGCAAAGCCAGAAAGAAAAGCGATATCGACCTTGCCGTCATGATCAGAGGGCATATGGCGGCGATGGGACGGGTTGAAATGGAGACCGCTCTTTCAAATCTTTTAGGCCGGGACGTGGATCTTGTCATTTTCCATCAATGCTCGCCCCTTTTGCAGCATCAAATCCTTGCCCATGGCCGTATGATCTATGAGGCCAACCCGAAAGAACGGGTCCGCCAGGAGGTGTTTGCCAGAAAGGCTTATTTTGACAGCGCTTTTTTGTATAAAAAGCTGCAGAGGAAACCCGTGCATGGTTGACTATGAACTGATTTCCAGAAAACTTTCCCGCATCCAGAGTTATGTGGATGAGCTAAGAGCTGCCACAGATATAACCTGGGAGAAATTCAGCGCTGATACAAGAGCCCGGGCCTTTGTCGAGCGGTATCTGCATCTTGCCATAGAGGAGATCATCGATACCGCCAACCACATTGTGTCTTTCCATCAATGGCGCGAACCTTCGGGTTACCGGGATCTGATGCAGATTCTTTCGGAAAAGGGAATTATCCCGAAAGATCAGCTTTCCATATTCCAGAACATGGCTTCTTTCCGTAATATGCTGGTACACCGGTATGAGGTGATAGATGCGGAATTGGTTTATGGCATATTTGGAAAGCATCTGGAAGATTTCGAGCTGTTTATCTCCCTGATTACCAGATGGGTTCAAGCCCTGCCCTCAGGTGGCATCCACTGATTTGGAGGGAGAGGGGAGGAATATAAATATATAAAGGGCGTCCCCCATTCTTTTCGGGAGTCACTATGATTGACTTTTGATGTTTGAACACATATTATTGATATGTACACATTGAACACAAGAGGTGTTTTTATGGAAGGAAAAACAAGCACCGTCCGGCTCCCTGAGGATCACGACCGCCGCCTGAAAATGCTGGCCGCTGCCACTAAACGCAGCCGCAGCTACTTTATCCGGGAGGCTGTAAAGCGCACCATCGACGACATGGAAGACGCATACCTGGCCGAAACCGCATATGAGGAATTCATTACAAGCGGGGCGGATTCTGTTTCGCTCGATGAGTTGGAGCGCCGGCTTGACCTGGAAGATTGAGTTTACCCTTCAGGCGGAAAAAGATTTAAAAAAGATAGACAGGGCTGAGGCCAAAAGAATTATTGCCTTTCTCCGGGAGCGGGTCGCCCCTGCCCCCAAGGCTGTTGGCGGCCAGCTTAAAGGGCAGCTGCGGGAATACTGGCGATACTGGGTGGGCGATTACCGCGTATTGGCGGTGATCAAAAATGAGCGACTGCTGGTGCTCATGGTCCGCGTCGGCCACAGGAAAAACGTGTATTCATAAAATCCCGTTCATTGTCCCAAACCCCCTGTTTCTGATCATAATCCCATTTACTATTGACATTCCGCCCTCATTCATGCGTATATGATTATATCCACATGCTTATTCGATAAAAAATCCGCCCGCTTGCATTACACCCCACACCCAAAAAACAGCGGAAAGGCCAGCGCATGTTTCAAAAATTTCTTCCCGGCAGACCGATTCCCAAGTTCCCAAAACAAACGCGTATTCCTATAAAAAACCCGCAAAGTCTATATGCAGAAGATTCGGCGGCTATAACCCGGAACAAGTGTTCATAAATGCAGGATTTGCAGGATATGCCAATATTCATGCCGAATAGCTGTGTTATTTTACAGCGGCTTCGGCAGTCTAATCATTGTTGGCCTTTGGAGAAGGAAGAAATGGGTCCAATAGCTCTCTTTGACAAATCGTTCCTACAGTCTCTTAGTCTCGACGAGTCTGTTTGGTTCGATCATTTCTTTCTCGCGAACGTCTGCCCCCTCTTTTATGTAGAGACTTTGGCCGACTTAGAGAAATCAGTCCGGAATGGCCGTACTCCAGAACAGGAGGTTGGAGTCATAGCGGATAAGTTTCCGGAAATGCATGGAACCCCCAACGCCTTTCATGTTGATATGTGCATTGCGAATCTGATGGGGCATCCTGTGCCGATGACCGGTCAAATACCCATTGCGGGCGGGCATTTCGTCAAAGTGGATGGGAAGACGGGGACTGTGTTTAAAAAGACACCCGAGGCGGAAGCTTTTTCTCGCTGGCAACAAAAGCGATTCGCGGACGTTGAGCGTCTCTATGCCCGCATCTGGCGGATAGCTCTTTCGACGCTTGATTTGAGTGAGGTGGCGGCAGGTTTCAAGTCGCTGGGGGTTAATGGGAAATCTTGCGCCACTCTGGAGCAAGCGAGGAATATTGCCTTTGGGCTTATTAGGGATCATGGCCGTCCCTTTGACATAATGAGGCTAGCAATAGCCTTCTTGCACATCCCTCATCATCTGCATAACGGCATTCTCAAGCGTTGGAGCATAGCTAACTATCTGCCCCTGGCAAACTACGCTCCCTATGCAGCACACGTTCTGTCAGTTGAGGTCTTCTTTCAGATTGCCTTGGCGGCGAGCTTAATATCCACTGACCGCCCATCGAATCGCACCGACATCGCGTATCTTTTTTATCTCCCATTTTGTATGGTATTCGTGTCTTCGGACAGCTTGCACAAGAGATGCGCCCCCTTGTTCCTAAGAGAAAACCAGGATTTTGTATGGGGACCAGAACTGAAGGAAGGTCTGAAACAGGCCAATATCTATTACTCCCAGTTGCCAGAAGAGAAGAGAGAAAAGGGTGTAATGTCATTTGCCGGAGACCCGCCGGAGGACAATGAAGTCCTCTGCCAAATTTGGGATCGCCATTTTCCTAATTGGCGTAGGGGTGCCGAACGTAGTGGGCTGAAAACACCATACAAGAATGAGACACTGATACAAGAACTCAAGAAATACTCTGAGGCCCTGCCTTTATCACCACAAGAGATCGACTTTGATATTGAGAATACGGATTCACTTTCTATAGAGAGGAGCGTCAGAAAACGCAAGGGCTCATGGTGGCAGGTCCCAAAGGACCTTGAAGGTGATGAGGACTATAGTGATATTGGGTAGTTACAGAAAGGCCAACTAGTTCATGCAGCCGACCTCGTACCTCGGCGGCTGATGATAGCATTATATGACTAAGATTATGTTTGAGACATTTATAGTCATATCTATGAAGGATAATGGATAATGGCCTTTGAACCTGGCGGCATGTCGGAAAAGCTCGGCAACCGGTATGAGGGCCGTTGGGTTGCCCAACAGCTTCTTCGGCTTTTGAATGAAAAGATCCAATCGGTCTCCGTGGAGCTGAT
>CAYXEH010000073.1:0-7683 GCA_964463915.1 uncultured Bacteroidales bacterium
TGCTGCCCGTCCCACGGCGTTCATTGTCATCCCGCTGAAGAGAAAAACAGCCATCACCCCAAGTAAAATCCCTGCGATTACCCTGGGATTCATCAGGTGTACTTCATAATGGTATACAAAATCGATGAACTCGGCATCAATGGCCGGGGTTCCGTTGATGAGCTCCTGAGGACGGTCAAGGAACTTTACAAACATCATCCTGACCTCTTCAAAGTAGGATGCCAGTAGTGCCAGGGCAGTCAGGGCAGCCGAACCGATGGCAAATCCTTTTCCGGTGGCAGCGGTGGTATTCCCCAGGGCATCCAGTGCATCAGTCCGGGCCCTCACCTCTTCGCCAAGGCCGCACATTTCAGCATTTCCGCCAGCATTGTCAGCAATAGGCCCGTAGGCATCCGTAGCAAGCGTAATTCCAAGGGTTGACAAGAGGCCCACTGCGGAGATACCTATGCCGTAAAGACCATAATTCAGGTTGGCCATATCAAAAGAGAACCCGGTAGCAAATGAAAATGAAAGGGTAATGGCCACGACAATAATAAGTAAGGGAACAGCTGCAGATATCAACCCGGTACCCATCCCACTGATAATAAGAGTAGCCGTACCTGTCTGGCTCGACTCAGCGATCTTCCTCGTTGGCCTGTAGGCTGAAGCAGTAAAATATTCAGTTGATTGTCCAATGGCAATCCCCGCCAGCAGGCCGGTTACAATTGATCCCCACAATCCCAGATAATTGGGCAGATCCAAATAATACAGGATAAAGAAGGAAGCAACCACAATCAGTCCGGCACTCATATTCACACCAAACCCCAGGGAACGAAGCAGCTCCTTCTGGGTTGCACCTTCCCTTGTGCGCACCATAAAAACTCCCGCAATAGATAAAAGTGTACCCAGGGCTGCAATCAGCATCGGAGCAACGACTGCATTGAACTGCACATCCAGGCCATAGCCCATGAATGCAGCAGCACCAAGTAATGCTGTGGCCAGGATGGAGGCGGCAAATGACTCAAACAGATCAGCACCCATACCAGCCACATCACCCACATTGTCACCCACGTTATCAGCAATTGTTGCCGGATTTCTCGGGTCATCCTCGGGGATTCCTGCCTCAACTTTTCCCACAAGGTCAGCTCCCACATCCGCCGCTTTGGTGTAAATACCTCCACCCACCCGGGCAAATAAGGCCTGGGTGGAAGCTCCCATGCCAAACGTCAGCATGATGGCTGTAATGGTCATCAACTGATACCCGTCAAGAGTTTCCGGAATAAAGATATTCAGGATGATAAACCACAACGAGATATCAAGCAGTACCAGGCCGACGACCACCAGCCCCATCACAGCCCCGCTGCGGAATGCCAGGCGAAGACCGCCATCCAGTGAAGACCGGCAGGCATTGGCCACCCTCGCACTGGCATAAGTGGCCGCTTTCATGCCAAAAAAACCGGCAAGTCCTGAGAAGAAACCACCGGTTATAAATGCAAAGGGGACCCAATTGTTCTGGACCCCCAGGCCGTAGGCGAGAAAAGAAAAGACCACCGTAATTACCAGAAATACGATAATTACCACCTTGTATTGTTGTCGAAGATAAGCGGAAGCTCCTCTGCGAACATGGGCGGCAATTTTTTTCATCATATCTGTGCCTTCATCCATAGACATCATCTGCCGGAAAAAGAACCAGGCAAAACCAAGGGCAAACACAGCACTAATCGGAACCAACCAAAAGATTAAAGACATTTTTCAGATGCTTTTTTTATGTAAAAACGTACAAAGGATTGATTAATAAAAGCAAAAATAAATATTAAATCATTCAACAGAATCTTTTGATGGATGTTTTTATTTATTTTTTTCAGTTTTTCTGCGAATCATTTTTAACCATGGAAAAAGGCTGTTACGATCATGAATATCTGAAAAAAACAAGTAAATTTGTTGTTTCAGCAACCTGACTGTGGCTATATGAAAAAAATCAAACTTGAGATTCTTGGAATATCCTACAGCCAATCCCAATCCGGTGCTTATGCACTGATTTTTGGTGAAGAAGGGAAAAAGCGCCGTTTACCGATCATTATCGGAAGCTTCGAAGCACAGGCCATCGCCATTGAGTTGGAGAAAATGAAACCCAGCCGGCCGCTGACACACGATCTTTTCAAGAATTTTGCAACCACTTTTCACATTTCCATTATCGAGGTCATCATCTATAAATTCAGCGAAGGGATCTTTTTCGCCAAGTTGATCTGTTTCGATGGGAAAAATGAAATTGAGATTGATTCAAGGACCTCTGATGCTGTCGCAATTGCTGTTCGTTTCCAGTGCCCGATCTACACCTATGAGAAAATCCTCAAGGCAGCAGGTATTGTCATGCAGGAGGGCGATGACCCGATCGATCCACCTCCCGGCGTAGCTGAAAAAGACCCCCAGGGGCATAAGGGGGAATACAGCCAGATGACATTAAAGGAGCTGGAGAAGAAACTGATGGAAGCCATTGATGCGGAAGCTTACGAAAAAGCTTCTGTGATCCGGGACGAAATCAACAAACGGAAAGAAAGCAAGAAGTAGTTGAGGACCTAATCAGTGATATGCAATGAATCATACACTTTTGAATTCCAGGTTTTTATTTTTGCTGATCCTGCCGTTACTGTTTCTCAGCTCATGCAATTCCGGAACAGAACCCGGGCTTCAGGAAGAGATCTCCAGAATATGGGCCTTTGATGAGGTGACAGATAAGGCCACCGGGCAAAGTATCGCCCTGCCCGAACAGGATACACTGACACTGATTGATGCAGAAGGGGAAAAAACCTTTTCACTTCATTCACAATTTCTTGACAAGGAAGTTTTTGGCAGTTGGTCAAGGGTTGGTGACACCCTCTATCTTGCACCAATACCTGATGATTCTGAAGCGCGTGTTGACTCGGTAAATTACCGGGTTGACGAAGGCCAGCCTTTGCTTCAGTTCTATCACGATGATGAGCTCCTGGCCATACACACCCAAGACAGACTTAGCGCAGACAGCCATCCCATTGTTTTCGTCATTGAAAAACTCGAAGAAGAAACATTGGTGCTGACTGACTCCGAATACAGGTATCATCTCACCTACACCCCGACAGATGTACACGAATATGCCTTTGGTATAACGTCCATTTTCCGCGGATTGCTGGGAATGATTGTGCTGATATTCATTGCCTGGGTTTTCAGTGCCAACCGAAAGGCCATCTCCTGGCGCGTTGTCGGCATCGGTTTGGCCGTACAGGTACTCCTGGCCTTTGGGGTGTTGCAGGTATCGGCAGTCCAGTATTTTTTCGAGATGATCGGATCTGTTTTCGTAGTAATCCTTGATTTCACCAAGGCTGGAACCAATTTTCTTTTTGAAGGCTTCCTGGACACCGAACGCTATGGATACATTTTTGCATTCCAGGTACTCCCGACCATCATCTTTTTCTCCGCCCTCACCAGTTTACTGTTTTACCTTGGCATCATTCAGAAAATTGTCTATGGCATGGCCTGGCTAATGACCAAGGCCATGCGCCTCTCAGGTGCAGAAAGCCTTTCGGTTGCCGGAAACATTTTCCTGGGCCAGACAGAGTCCCCACTGATGATCAAGGCTTACCTGGCCAACATGAGTAAGTCAGAAATACTGCTGGTAATGACCGGAGGTATGGCCACACTGGCGGGTGGGGTGCTGGCGGCCTATATCAGTTTCCTTGGCGGGGATGATCCTGTACAAAGACTGATCTTTGCCCAACACCTTTTGGCCGCCTCGATCATGGCTGCACCAGGAGCTGTGGTGATCTCCAAGATTCTCTACCCCCAGACCGAGAAGATTGACGAAACCATGGAGATCTCCAAAGACAGGATTGGTGACAACATCCTGGATTCCATTACAAATGGTGCAGGAGAGGGCTTACGCCTGGCGGCCAATGTAGCAGCCATGCTGCTGGTTTTCATCGCCTTCATTGCCATGTTCAATTACATCGTAGGGGGTATCGGTGACCTGATCAACCTGAACCCGCAAATTGCAGAGGCCACAGATGGCCGTTATGAGCAACTTTCCCTGCAGTTCATCCTGGGATATACATTTGCCCCTGTCATGTGGCTCATCGGGGTCAGTTTACCCGACATTACCCTGGTAGGAAGACTGCTGGGGGAAAAAATCATCATGACGGAATTCATCGGATATGTCAGCCTGGCAGAGCTCAAGGAGATGGATGCTTTTGCCGATCCAAAGTCAATCATCATGGCCACTTACATGCTTTGCGGTTTTGCCAACTTTGCCAGTATCGGAATTCAGATCGGTGGTATCGGTTCACTGGCTCCGTCCCGGAAGGTGCTTCTTTCCCGCTTCGGGATGAGAGCATTGCTGGGTGGGACACTGGCAGGGCTGATGAGTGCAACCATCGTTGGCATGATACTGGGATGATCGCATCATAACAACAATCATCACGTCGCCATAAGGCACACCATTGTTTTACACAAACCCGGAGAAGCTTTATATAAACCAGGAAGAGATGATCCAATACCTTGACCTTTTAGACCACATTTTAAAAAACGGAACAAAGAAAGGAGACAGAACCGGTACCGGAACCATCAGCGTGTTCGGGCATCAGCTACGATTTAACCTGGAAGAAGGTTTTCCGCTGGTAACCACCAAAAAATTACATCTTCGTTCCATCATACACGAACTGTTATGGTTCCTGAAAGGTGATACCAACATCGCTTATTTAAAAGAAAACGGTGTGTCGATCTGGGATGCATGGGCCGATGAATCCGGCGATCTGGGGCCAATTTACGGTGCACAGTGGAGAAGCTGGCCGACAGAGACCGGATATGTGGACCAGATCAGTGAACTGATCCGGCAAATCAAAAACAACCCCGATTCACGGAGGCTAATGGTCAACGCATGGAACGTGGGACAACTCGAGAAAATGGCCCTTCCACCCTGCCATGTCCTTTTTCAGTTTTATGTGGCAGACGGACGACTCTCCTGCCAGCTATATCAGCGAAGTGCAGACTGCTTTTTAGGCGTCCCTTTCAATATCGCCTCCTATGCGCTGCTTACGATGATGATCGCCCAGGTCTGCGGTCTGAGAGCAGGTGATTTCATTCATACGTTCGGGGATGCACATCTGTACCTGAACCATCTTGAACAGGCCAAACTTCAGCTCAGCAGAAAGCCCCGTCCTTTGCCCGTCATGCATATTAACCCGGAGGTGAAGGATATTTTCTCCTATAGTTACGAGGATTTTAAATTGACCGGATACGATCCGCACCCCCATATCAAAGCCCCGGTGGCCGTTTGACATGGGATCGTTTAATATGGGTCGTAGAACATAGGCGCAGAACACGGGGGGCAAAACACGGAGCGCTTAGGAGGGAACAAATGATATGGCCGTTTGACATGGGATCGTGACTTTTATCATCAGTAAGAGATTGTAAAGATCTGAATATTAACAGATTCAATCATCATGAAACTATTATTGATAGCTGCACTGGGCAACAACAACGTGATCGGAAAAGAAAACCAACTCATGTGGCACATGCCGGCAGACCTGAAACATTTCAAAAACCTGACCATGGGGCACACCCTCATCATGGGACGCAAAACTTTTGAGTCGATGGGAAAACCCCTGAAAGGGCGTGAAACCATTGTGGTGACAGGTAAAAAGGATTATGATGCCCAGGGATGCCAGGTGGCAAATTCCATCAGTGAAGCCTTGAAGATGGTGAAAGACCAGAAGGATGTTTTCGTGGCGGGCGGAGAGGAGATCTACAGGCAGACCATTGACCTGTACCAGGCCCGTCGCTTATACATTACCCGAATCTATGGCAATTTTGAAGGCGATGCGTTTTTCCCTGAAATTGATCCTAACAAATGGGAACTGGTTGAGATGGAAGAACATGAGCCAGACGAGAAACATAAATATCCTTACGCCTTCCTGACTTACAAGAAGAAAACACACTCAGCAAAAGGATAATGCAAAATTGCCGTTCCTGGCCAGAAAGGATTTAAACACATCAGACCAGATATCCGGCAGGGCTTTGATGGCCTTCTGGCATGGTGGACATTAGCAGGCTGACCTCCCTGGCAGAAACGTTCCTCCATGGTCCCTGCCCTGCCAGCGGATAATTTGCAACAGGAGAACACCCCTCATCCGGCCCAAGCCAGGTCTTCAGGGGCTCCTGGCGGGATTACTCTGTAGCAGACCGATTTCCCCCCTCCGGCCCAAGCCAGGTCTTCAGGGGCTCCTGGCGGGCAGCAGGAAACAATACATTATTTAAGATCAACCTGTATCCCGGAGAATTGGGGAAAAGATCCAGGTCAGTAGGCGGGTCACCCACGTGGTGGCGATAATCTTCAGGATCGTGGCCACCAAGAAATGTGAACGTACCATTGCCACGTGACCCGTGAATATAGCGAACCTCCTCCTTTGAGCGGTTTTCGCCGAGAATAGTCACTGTCGGTTTGACAAAATCCTTGCGAAAAGCCGTAGTCTGACCCATGAATCCACGTATCACCGTTTCATGATTCTGTGTAAGCATGGTTGGTACCGCATCCCATTTGGCCGAAAACTCGAATAAAGTAAAAAAATCCGTTCCCTCATTCCGCCCGGTCTTGGGTACATCTATGTTTGATTTCTCATAGATTGCCGGGTCAGTAACAATGGAAAAATTCTGAAAGGCAAAAGTCCGGCTAAAATCAAGCCGCTCCTGGGCATCAGGATCCGGCGGGGTTTCGTTATAGACTTCATGCAAAATGTCGACTCCTTCAGCTGCGAGGGCGATATCAATGCTTTCAGGGGCCGAACACATGGCAAACATATAACCACCTCCTTCCACAAAATCGCGTATAGCTTTGGCCACATCCAGTTTCAAATCCGCAACCTCTGCATAACCAAACGTCCTTGCGGTTTCTTCTGCCAGCCGGACATCCTCCTGGTACCAGTCGGTATCGCGAAAAGCCAACCAAAACTTTCCGAATTGCCCGGTAAAGTCTTCATGATGAAGATGTAACCAGTCATAAGCCGGCAACTGACCCGACAACACCTCTTCATCATACACTTCATCATAGGGAATTTCTGCATAAGTCAGGGCCAGGGTAACTGCATCATCCCAGGGGAGACTATTGGGGGGAGTATATACCGCAATATCAGGTACTTTGTGTAGCCGGATTTCCTCCGTATTCACTTCCGTGCCGGCAATCTCCCGGAGGATCTCACCGGCCTGCACATCAGCGATTATCTCATAGCTCACGCCCCTCACTGTCAGCTCCTCTTCAAATTCCCGATGATGCTCAAACATAAAACTACCACCGCGGTAATTCAGCAACCAACTAACCTCCACATCGTAGGTCAGCACATGATAAGCAATACCATATGCTTTCAGGTGGTTTTGCTGGGCATCATCCATAGGGATCAGGATCTGGGCGGCAAAACCCTGCAAACCCGGGCCAGCCAATAAAAACAAAAGCAATATATAACGTACAAGAAACATAAGCCTGCAAAAAATTATACCTTCCAATCAATAAACCAACCAACCCCGCCCATGGTTCAATCGTTCGAAAGGCCACGTTATCCCCCTCCGGGGTTATTAACGTGTGATCCCTTCCGGGATCATACCACATAACCAACAACCTTTCCGCCTCTTCACGTGGTCACAGGCTACCAGCACAATCCCACCGCCCATGAGAACCAACAACCG
>CAYXEH010000074.1:0-5373 GCA_964463915.1 uncultured Bacteroidales bacterium
ATGTCCAACCGTATATTCCTCTCCCCGCCCCACATGGGCGACCTGGAAAAAGAATTCGTCAACGAAACTTTCGCCTCCAACTGGATCGCCCCGCTCGGGCCCAATGTGGATGGGTTTGAGGGGGACCTGGCGGGCTATACTGGCGTAAAGCATGCTGCAGTGCTGACTTCTGGTACGGCAGCCATTCACCTGGCCCTGATCCTGCTGGGGGTAAAACCGGGAGATTATGTGATCTGCCAGAGCTTTACTTTCTCAGCCACGGCCAACCCCATCCGTTACCTGGGTGCCACGCCCGTTTTTGTGGATTCCGAGGCGGAGACCTGGAACATGTGCCCCCTGGCGCTGGAAAAGGCTATCGAAAGCTGCATCCGGGGCGGCCTCGAACCTAAACCTGCCAGGCAACAAATCCTGGACTCTGAATCACCAAATTCTGAAACATCCAATCCTGACTCATCCAGCCAACAGAAGCGCGAACCATCTTCTCCGGAGTTTCGGACTTCGGACTCCCGGCGCCCGCTTTCCGGTCAGGTGCCCAAAGCCATCATCCCCGTTCACCTCTACGGCATGCCGGCAAAGATGGACCGCATCATGGAGGTGGCCCGCAAATATGACATTCCGGTAATTGAGGATGCGGCGGAAGCCCTCGGCTCCCACATCAACGGCCGGCAATGTGGTTCCTTTGGCGATTTCGGCATTTTGTCCTTCAACGGCAACAAGATCATTACCACCTCCGGCGGAGGAGCCCTGCTCTCCGACAATGAAGCAATGATTCAAAAAGCCCGCTTTCTGGCCACCCAGGCCCGCGATCCGGCCCCCCACTACCAGCATTCGGAGATTGGCTACAATTACCGCATGAGCAATATCCTGGCTGCGGTCGGTCGTGGGCAGATGCAGGTGCTCGACCAGCGCATCCATCAACGAAGGGTCAATTATGACTTTTATGCGGATTTACTAAAAAATGTACCAGGAGTCACATTCCTTCCGGAACCGCCCGACAGCTTTTCCAACCGTTGGCTCACCACGATTTTGGTAAACCCCGAAAAAACCGGCGGCATAACTTGCGAAGATATCCGCCTGGCCCTCGAAGCCGAAAACATTGAGTCGCGGCCCCTCTGGAAACCCATGCACCAGCAACCGGTCTTTGCACCTTACCCCTTTTTCTCCACAGGTGTTTCCGGCAAACTTTTCGAACAAGGCCTCTGCCTCCCCTCCGGCTCATCACTCACCCCCGCAGATCGGGAACGGATTGCCGGTGTACTGAAGGGGGTTTTGAAGATCCAGGGAAAGACGTAAAAGACCTGGGGCCTTAGGAGGTAGGCGAGATTCACATCTTTGGACCTTCGAAGATGCAAGTCAATACAAAAACCCAAACAACCATAGCGGGATTTTATTCTGCCAGGCATGTTCGATGTGATCGGCTGCAACGTAAGCATCAGGAATGCCGGCAATTTGCTTCCGGGTTTTATGCTTCCCTCCTGCTTCAATCGTGTATTTGTTGCGGACAAAAAAATCACCCTGGCCGGAATAAGACACCGGATTTGCCTCTGCCAGCTGATTGAATAAAAAGATCTCCCGCATGGTGCCCGCCTGAACTTCGCTGTCGGCAAGTGCAAACAACAGGTTTGTGTTTTCAAGATAAACCTTTTCGGGTTTATTCATCCGGCTGATCCCTTGTGTATTTGCCTGCAGCAACAACAACAATCCGGCACGATCAAGCAAATACAAATACTTCAGGAGTGTTTCCCTGCTCAGGTCAAGCTGTTGACTCAGCTTCATAATATTTGGTTTGAAGGGGACCAGTTCAGCAATGACGGCTAACAATCTGCGAAGTTGATGAACCGCATGGTAATCGATTTTTTCTGTCGAAGGCAGGTCGGTCTCCAATACATGGTTTACCGTTTGCCTGAGGCGGCCATGGTAAGTCTCCTCATCCTCAATGAAAAAAGGATAATAGCCATAAGCCAGGTATTCCTCAAATAGCTTGATGGGTTTAATCTTTTGCAGGACAGGACCAGTAAATTTCGCGGGATTGGCCAGCAGCTCTTCCAGGCTGATGACCGGGAATTTGTGTTGATATTTGTAGGCAATAAATTCACGGAAAGACATTCCCTGCATCTGGTACAAGACCGCCCGGCGACTCAGGTCACCGGCCCCCTTGTATATATCCAGCGCCGATGAGCCGGTGATCACAATCTGAAGATCGCTGAAATAATCGTAAGCATTTTTTACTTCCCGTGACCAGTTGGGATACTTATGTATCTCATCAAGAAACAAATACTTTCCGCCCCGCTTGACAAATGCATCGGCAAACTCAACAAGACCTGTTTTTGTGAAAAACAGATCATCCATGCTGACAAACAACACTTCATCCGGATCATGATACAAATGTTCCCTGATGTGCTGCAGCAGCAGGGTGGTCTTTCCAACGCCCCTGGCCCCGGTTATGGCAATTAACCGGTTATTCCAGTTAATCTTCTCCCACAAGTACCTTTTGAACCCGGGATCGACCTGATGAATCCTTGAGGCAGAATATTCCGTTAGTTTGTCCATATTGCAAAGTGCTTTTTACAAATATATGCTTTTTTTGCAAAAAGCACTTTACATTTTATGGTTTTTTTATTCATGAAGGAGGCTCACATCTCCTTCGCAGACCAGAAACTCTACTTACCAGCATCCCCTGCACCACAGCAGGAATTAATCCTCCCCGCCACAGAAATTCCTGAAATTCCTTTCCCCGCTGGCATTCCCCATTTCCATCGCTCTTCTGAAATCCTCACAGGCAGCTTCCTGATCACCAAGGGCTTGCAGGCACACGCCCCGTAAATTGATCAGTGAAGCATCCTCTTCATCCTCCTCAAACAAGCGGTTGAGGTCTTCTATGCTTGCCTCATAGTTTTCAAGGTGATAATGGGAAAAAGCCCGCATCCGGTAAACCCCTTCCTGGAAGGGGGTCTTCTCTATGTATTCATTCAGATGCGGCAAGGCTTCCTCATAGCGCTGGTTATTGTAATGGACGGCAGCTTCCTGGTACAAATCACGGTGGGGCTCAATGAATTTCTGGTGTTCGATATAACGGTATTGACGCTCGATGAGTGAATCGTTGGGCATCCGCTGATAAGCCGTTTCAATATGTTCCCACGCCTTATCCAGCTTATCGCGCTGGCCATAAAAACTTGTGGCATATAAATAGGCTTGCCGGTCATCCCTGACCTTTTCAAGAAAACGATCCAGGTAGGGACCCACTTCATCTTCCTGCCCCTTTTGCTGCATAAGGCGGGTAAGGAGATGGACGTTCCGGAAATAGTAAGGTTTCAACTCATAGGCTTTCTGGCTGTACACAAGCGCACTGTCTGCCTCACCCATATTATTGAAGGCGGAGGCCATAAAGAACTCACGCCGGGCATCCCAGGGGTTCACATCCGCATCGGGCCGCAACAACTCAATGACTTCCTCGTTGCGTTCCTCCTGAAGCAAATACCGGGCAATGGCTGAGTTAACGGATTCACCCCATATCGTTATATTGGGGATGAAAGGAAATTCAGCCAGGAACTCATCGGGGTCATGATCCAGCGACCCGCGCATGATGTCCTGGTAAATGGTGCGCTGCAGTTTGTTTGATTGGAAGTTGGTATGCAGGATATAAGTAGTTCCGAGCATCAGCAGAATCATCAGAGCGGCAAAACCCATACTCAGGCCTTTACGCTTCCTGTCTTTCTCTTTTGGTTCCTCAGCCAGTAAACGGTCTTTGTCTTCGCTTTCCGCATCGTCATGCGACAGTGTCGTTACAATACCAATGGCGAGATAAAACGCAAACAGCATCTGGATCTCAGGACGGTCAAGGGGAAAGTTGAAGAAGGCGTCCACACTGTAAAACAACAATCCAACTCCTGCAAGGAAGAGATGCCTGTATCGTCGCGTATTGCGATCTTTATACAAATAGGCCTTGATCAGGTTCCAGAAAATAAACACAAAAATGGAAATGTACAACAATCCGCCAATAAGGCCGGTTTCTGTAGTCACCTCCACAAAATCATTGTGGGCTTTGTAGATATAAATGTAATCTGTTTTCTGCTGGTTTTCATACTCCAGGATATTGATCTTCCAGTTTCCGGCTCCCACGCCCAACACCGGATTCCGTTTGATCAGGTCAAGCGACCAGGTCCAGGCATTGATCCGGCTGCTTTCCTGGGCATCGTCCTGGATGGTTGCCAGCTGAGTGCCGATGGCCGAACGGTCGCGTTGCCGCTCGGGATACATATTGGAACGGATAAAGGTAAAAATCAGGAAAGCCAGCAGCAGGGCTCCCACAAAACCTGCGAGCAAACGCAGGTGGGAAGCGGAACGCTCCCGGTAATAGTTATAGATGCTGTATGCCGCAAAAACCAGGGTAATCATAATGAGACCCAGGTAAAACGCCCGGGCGTACATAAACATGACCGCAAGCATCCCCACAAACATGCCGAACAACCCCAGGCGTTTGCGCCATCCAATGGAAAACATCCAGAGATATAAAGCAAAAGGAATTTTCACAAACAGGGCCGAAGTGAGGATGTTCTTGTTGGAATACACCGATTTAATGTCGCTTACGCTGCCGATCTCCCCGTTTATAAACTCCCCGATGTGATAAAACACCGACAGGGAGTCAAAGATCAGCAGAGTGATCCCCATAACCAGGACCAGCTTCACATAGCTGATGTCGCGCAGCAGAATCAGCGAAACATTGAATACGGCGGCAAACACAGCGAACACCTTCGCAAATTGCAGAACAGATTCCAGCGTGTTGATTGCCGGAATGAAGGAAAGCACTACCACTACCATAAAGGCCCCGTAAGCCTTCCCGGCCCAGGTATCGAAAAAGCGCATCATCAGGCCCGGCTCATTGCGGATATCATTGCGTGTCAACAGGTAACCGAATGAGATCAGGTTCAGAAATGACAGGGTCATAAACTTGGAGGCATTGGTGTCCAGCGCCATCCAGTTGGGGGTGAAGGTAACCACCAGGAAATACGCAATGATAATCAGCCCGAAAGGAATCTGTGACGCACGTAACAAGGGTGCGCGCTTTTCACGCTTGTTTTTGTTGCGCCGGTTTTTCCGTTGGGCATGCTTGTGCGAACCTTCGTAGGGGTGTTGTTTTACCTGGGGTTTCTTTTTCTTTTTGGCCATATACTGTATGGTGTTATGTCTTAGTGTCGTATGTTTAAATGTATATTGAACCGCCTTGTTGTACGATCCCTTCGGGATCGGAAAATATACATTTGTACCTCTGGCTATTAACGCTGGACCCCTTTCGGGGTCAATTCATCATACCTGCCAGTTACGTTATTTGGTTATCGGAAATCCCCGGGGCTCCCATCCCATGAGAACCAACAA
>CAYXEH010000074.1:5473-7566 GCA_964463915.1 uncultured Bacteroidales bacterium
CCCATCCCATGAGAACCAACAAACCTACGCCAAAGTTAAAACATTTTGTAACTTTGGCCGAAAGGGTTTTTGCTCTTTTTAACGTATTTTCGGTTACTAAAAAGCAACTATTTTAATATAAAGATATGGATCACGGGCCATCGCGACTGCCTTCTTTCCTCTACAGGCCACTGAAGCGACTTTACGACAACTATCGGGACCGCTTTGTGTCGCCCTGGCTGATACTGGCCTTCGACCTGCTTGTCATCTTCATCACTTTTTATGTGGCCTTTGCCATTCGGCTGAACTTTGAGATGGTGCGCGTCGATGTGGTACAGCAAACTCCACAGGCCATCCTGGTAACCCTGGTGTATACCCTGTCTTTTCTATATTTCAGGCCCTTTTCGGGGATCATCCGGCATACCGGCCTGAATGATGCATTCCGCGTACTCCAGGCCACAGGCACGGCCTTTATTTTCATGCTTGTTTTTGGAGGGGTGACCCGTTTGCTGAACGCAGACCTTCCCTGGACCACCTCTTTCGCCGTTTATCTCATCCATTTTCTGTTGGCTTATTTCGTGTTGATCGGCGCCAGGGTGGTGGTCAAAACGGTGTTTTCCGAGGTGGGGCGCGCCCGCCATGAAAAAGGGCGCCGGGTCATTATCTTCGGGGCCGGTTCTTCGGGTGTGCTCGCCCGGAATGCCCTGGTAAACGACCCGGGTACGATTTATGACATGGTCGCTTTCGCGGATGACAATCCCGGAAAAGTAAACAAACTGCTGGAAGGGGTGCCTGTGATGTTGCCTGAAAAGGCACTGGATGAAGGGTTTGTCCGGCGCACCCGGGCTGACCTGCTGATTATCTCCATCCAGAACCTGCATCCCCGGAGAAGGGCAGAGATCATTGAAAAAGCCCTGGAACTGGATCTGGAAGTGAAGGTGGTTCCCCCACTGGACCGCTGGGTGCATGGACAACTCTCTTCTGCCCAGCTGCAGAAGGTGCGCATTGAAGACCTCATGGAGCGTGAGCAGATCGTGCTCGACAGCGCCAACGTGGCAGCAGATATCAGCGGCAAAGTGGTGATGGTGACCGGAGCGGCCGGATCGATCGGTGGAGAGATCGCCCGGCAGGCCCTGTCATTCGGACCGGACCGGCTCATACTGGTGGATCAGGCCGAATCTGCCCTGTATGACCTGCAGTATGAGATTGGTAGTGACAACCAACTGAAAGGCTTGAGCGACCGCCTGGAATATGTGGTAGCCAATGTGAAGGATCATCACCGGATGAAGCAGTTGTTCGACAGACACCACCCGCAGATCATTTACCATGCTGCCGCCTACAAGCATGTTCCGCTGATGGAAAGTTTTCCCTACGAAGCGCTGCTGACCAATGTGTTCGGGACGAAAACGGTGGCGGATTTGGCCATTCAGTATAAAACGGAGAAGTTTGTGATGGTGAGTACCGACAAGGCGGTGAACCCAACCAATGTGATGGGCGCCAGCAAACGGATCGCCGAAATATACACCCAGTGCCTGAGCAACGACCATACGCAGTTCATTACCACCCGCTTCGGCAATGTGCTGGATTCCAACGGGTCAGTGATTCCGCTTTTCCGCCGCCAGATCGAACGGGGCGGTCCGGTGACGGTGACCCACCGTGAGATCACCCGCTTTTTCATGATGATCTCTGAGGCTTGTAACCTGGTACTGGAAGCGGGCGCCATGGGCAAAGGTGGTGAGATCTTCCTGTTTGACATGGGCAAGCCGGTGAAGATCATCGACCTGGCCCGTAAGATGATTCAGCTCTCGGGGTTGGAACCAGACGAGGACATTATGATCAGGGAGATCGGCCTCCGCCCCGGAGAGAAGCTGTACGAGGAGGTCCTCGCCACAGAGGAAAACACCCTCCCGACCTACCATCCGAAGATCCTCCATGCCCGGGTTCGCCCCAAAGACAAAGAGACAGTTCGCCGGCAGCTGGAAGAACTTTTTCAGCTGATCAGCCGTGGCGACGACTTTACCCTTGTCCGCAAAATGAAAGAAATGGTGCCCGAGTACCGCAGCGAGAACTCCGTATACAGCACCCTGGACTAATCGGCGCTGACGCCCCTCTGG
>CAYXEH010000075.1:0-5093 GCA_964463915.1 uncultured Bacteroidales bacterium
CCGGTGCAGGATATTATCAGGCCAAATGAAGGGGAACATGGATGAAGAAATGCACCTTGCCAATAGAGAAAAGGACATGCCGATGGTGCTTTGGTGAGATTCGGTGATACCAATCTGTGGTGAGGTAATTTGGGCTGACGTTTTGGTACTGTCAGGTAATGACCAGGGGGGATCATTGAACCATCCAGGGTAATTCTACATCCCAGTTTTCCCGGATTTGTACCGGTTCAGGAAATATATATACCGGGTCGGGTTGTATTCTTTTCAAATAGTTACCTGTGTCCCACTGTCCCGTTTCCTCTTTGTCATCAATGAGTCTGACTGAATAGGTAGCCGGATCCAGATAATCAAACTGGTATGTGTCGTCTTCGCGGATGATTTTTGACCGTAACACATTGTCATTACGGTCAATCAACTCCAGGATGTATTGGTTTTCATGATGGGGAAGTTCAATATTCAGGATCAGTCTTCCGTAATTATCGGCCGTGGTGGTGGTAAAGCGTGCCTGCAGCGTATCATTGGTCTGGCCGAAAATATCGGTGATGGCTCCTGGAAGAATTTCAATCTGATGGGATGTTTCAGGTTCCGGCAACGGTTCAATGTAAAGGGTTCGACGTAAATGGTCCCTGAAATCAAAACGGATTTCAATCGGAATGGAGTCCTGCTCATAGAGGGTGATCTTCCCCGGGTCGATGTCAGCAATGGGATGCTCGGAACGTATGGACAGGTTTTTGTGAAAGGGAACTGCGGAAGCACGCCGGTAGTTCATGGATATTTCCAGTGGATCATTTTCGATCTCAGAGGGATCTCTTTCTTTCAGGCGCCGGGGAACTGTGCTGTGCCGGATGGTGTCCAGGACCCTGTTCTGGTCAAGTACTTCCAGAAAGAGGGAGTCGCGTGATATGTCGGCGAACCATATTTGCAGTGTGTCCTTTCTGTCATTGAACTCGGGGATATACCAGTCATCCTCCTCGAATGGCCGGCGAATTTCACGCACATAGGCCGAATCATAAGGGGCCCGGAAAACTATCCGGATCATTCCCTGCCTTTCAAGTGAGGAGGAGATTCTTTGCGTGGTATCCTCTTCCTGGAAGAGGTGCAGGGTGTAGTAAGTTTCTGCTGCATTCAGTGCGTCCGGCAATAAGGTATCTGCCAGCGACAGTGTGTCAGCCTGTAAAAAGTTATCGGACCCTGTTTCTGCTTCTGCGGAGGAGGTAACGGATTGCTCCTGGGCAGATTCGGCGGTGGTACCTGAATCGCCATTGACATTCTCTTCCTCATCTTCAGGAATGGCCGGTTCTTCGATGTATTCGGGTGTTACCAGGCTGTCAGTAAAGGCAATATTCTCATCCGACAAATCATACAGGAAGTTGGAATTGTTGTCGAGCAGCCCGAACATCAAATACTCGCCGCCTGCCATGTTGTTGATTCTGAAGTGGCCGTTTTCATCTGTTTTTGCCAGGTAAACAGGCCTTTCCAGGTAGGGGATGGAGTCATAAATCTCATCATACATCATCACATAAACCCCCTCTTCCGGTTCCAGGGTGTACGCGTCTTTGACCTGTCCCATTACGGATAATGAATCAACATAATTTCCCGTGGAAAACACAAACTGGAAGTTGGGGATGGTATTTCCTTCAGTAATATCACGGATGGCATCTCCGAAAAACAGGTTGTAGGTTGATTCGGGCCGGAGCTCTTCCTCCATCTCGATGATAATGGACTGCCCTCTTATACTTACCTCAGGCGTTTGCTCCAGTGGAGGAGATACCAGCAATTGTTCCCGGACGTTTTGCAGTTGGATGAATTCGTTGAAGAAAATTCGGATCTCATCACCTGTGAAGTTGGTTGCCCTGTCAGGGGGATTGCTCCGGACTACTTCCGGTGGATCTTCATCCCGTGGGCCACCCGTGGGGGAAACCACGTTGGCACATGCATAAAAGAGAACCAGGGCGGCCATCAGGCCGGCAGCAGCAAAAAAAGATCTGTTTCGATACGGATGCAAGTTTGTCATATGGGCCTCCCGGGCAGTAATCAATAAGCGGTATTTAGCCTGGCAGCTTTAAGCAGGCCGTATTTAGCCTGTGGGGCGTTGCAGCCTCCATTCAGCCTGCGTCATCTGGTCAGCCCGCATTTAGTCTGTGCAACTTAACCAGGTAACATTGAGCTGCAGCCAGCAAAATTACCAAATTATTTGAAGACTGTACTTACTGTAAAATGATTGTGAGGATTAGCACTGCGTGAATGCCGTTTTAGCAAGCCACACGATAACATAATGATTGTGACTTTTCGGCCTGATCTCCTGGCATGCCTGCCTCTTTCAGGGAAAGATCCGGGAGCTGCCCGTTGAAATAACAGAAGGGATCAATCAGACATCCCCGCAGTTCAGGGATCTCCACTTTTTCATAAATTGCAGGAGTTCATCCCATGAAGGGGAGCCTTCATGGCGCACATAGTAACCCGATGTACACACCCCTGTCATCAGGCACTGGACCGGATCAAGACCTGCCAGCCAGGCATTGCAGAATCCCGCATTGAAATTGTCGCCGGCACCTGTGGTCAGTTTAGGTTCTTCCGTGTAAGGTCCGTCGGTCCAGACTGATCCTGCTTCGGTGGCCATGGCTGCACCCTTAAGGGGGTGGATCACAATGCCGAATATGTCCATTTGCTCACGGATTTTTTGTGCCCGGGGCATTAGTTGCTCTTCTTTGATCCCGAGGACTTTACTGATGATGCTTGATTCGTTCTCGTTCATACTCAGCACGGTTTCGCTGGGCAGTGAGGAGAGAATGTCAAGCACTTCCTGTATGGCTTTTTCTGTGCGCTTTTGTGGATCGGCCAGGTCGATGAAAACCCGTGGTTTATTCTTGAGAGTTTCAGTGATCCTGCCGAAGGCACTGATGATCTCATTGAGATTTGACAGCATAGTCCAGTTGGTGAACCCCACCAGGTCGGTTTCTGAAAGCAGGCTGCGGAGTGCGTCTTCAGGTAGTTCACTGAGCAGGGATTTCAGGCTGACATTTACCAGACTGTCCATCTTTCCCAACATCAGTTTGCCATCATGGAACTCCAATGCATCGGTGTGTCCCGGATCAGCCAGGGAGAATACTTTGCGACATCTTTCTGCCATATCGTGGAAAACCGGATCGATTTGATGTTTGCCAAGGGCTCCTATGTAGGTCACTTCATGGCCCTGGGCAAGTAAAGCATTGGCCATAATGGGTCCGTTACCTCCCAGTTTCTGCTGTAAAGGCACCAGCTCTATGTTTGCGCTGAGTCCTGCCACGGAAGCAATCCGGTCAGAGAGTGCCGTGATGGTTTTGAGCCGTTTATATTCTTGCGGGTTTTCCCGCTGGTCAACCACGTGAATAATTTCATCCACAAAACCGTCAAAACCGATAAGCAGGTGTTTGGGGCTGTGGTGTTTTCCGAGGTTTTCGATTGTGTGCTGGAGAATTTCTGTTGTATTCATATACATATTAGTTAGTCGTGGCTTCGCATCTCCGGTTAGTCCTGGCTTCGTCACTTCAGTTTGTCTGGGGCAATCCCCACCATCCTCATCCTTTGAGAACCAACAAGCCCCTACCTTCCACCTTCTACCTTCTACCGTCTCCCATACACTTCCGTAATCTTCCGCAAGTCCTTTACATGTTCCCCGGTGAGCATATCCCATGTGAATCGCCATTTCCAGTACCCGGGTGATTTACCCGGGAAGTTCATCCTGGCTTCTTCGTCCAGCCGGAGGATGTCCTGCATGGGTGCGATGGCAATGTCTGCAACGGTTGACCAGGCCAGCCGGATGAAAGACCAGGCAGGATCATTGTCGTCGAGACAGAAGTAATCGTGCATCCTTTCCTTGTCCTCGGGCGGGCTGTGTTTGAACCAGCCCACCGTGGTGTTGTTATCGTGGGTGCCAGTGTATACGATACTGTTTTTGTCGTATGTGTGGGGGATGAAGTCATTTTCTTCTGCTGAGTCAAATGCGAACTGCAGGATCTTCATGCCGGGCATACCAAATTTTTCACGTAACTCTTCCACGTCGGGGGTGATTACTCCAAGGTTTTCAGCGACAATGGGTTTGTCTCCAAGGGCATTGTAGACAGCCTGCAGCATTTTCTCTCCCGGGGCTTTGATCCATTTTCCCCTGATGGCGGTTTCTTCCCCGTGGGGAACGGCCCAGTAGGCTGCCAGCCCCCGGAAGTGGTCGATGCGCAGGATGTCGTAGAGTAAGAAGTTGGCTTTAATGCGATCGATCCACCACTGGAAGCCATGTTTTTCCAAATATTTCCAGTCATAAATGGGGTTACCCCAGAGCTGCCCCGTTTCACTGAAATAATCCGGAGGTACCCCTGCTACGGTGCGGGGCTGGAGATTATGGTCAAAATCAAAGAGCTCCGGGTGCCCCCAGGCCTCTGCGCTGTCAAAGGCCACATAAATAGGAAGGTCGCCAAAGATCCGGATGTCTCTTTCATTGGCATAGGATTTCAGGTCGAGCCACTGGTGGTAAAAGATGACCTGGAGAAACCTGTAGAAGTCCATTTCCGCCGCCAGTTTTTGTTTGTACGCTTTCATGGCTTCCGGTTTCCTGAGCCGGATGTTATCTTCCCAGTCCCACCAGGGTTGCCCCTCATGATCGTCTTTAATGGCCATGAACTGTACATAATCCTCGAGCCACCATCCGTTGGCCCCGCAAAATTCCTGGTATTGTTTCTTTAACCGGTTGTCATCAGCGTGGAGGAAGCGGTCGAAGGCTTTTTTCAGCAGCTGGTACTTGTAATGAAAGACCCACCCGTAATCCACTTCATGTTCCGGAAACTCCTCTTGTTCCGGGAGTTCTTCTTTGGTGAGAAGCCCCTGTTCTGTCAGCTTTTGAAGGTCGATCAGCAAAGGGTTTCCCGCGAAAGCGGAAAAGCACTGATAGGGAGAGTCCCCGTAGCCGGTGTGACCCAGTGGCAGGATCTGCCATATCCTCTGACCTGACTTTTCAAGGATATCAACAAACCGGTAGGCTTCCCTTCCCATGGTTCCGATGCCGTATTTCCCGGGCAGGGAAGTGATGTGGAGCAATATGCCGCTGCTTCTTTCCATATATA
>CAYXEH010000075.1:5193-7385 GCA_964463915.1 uncultured Bacteroidales bacterium
ATGGTTTTTTTGATCAGTTTTTCGTCCGGGTCATGTACTACAAAGATCATCATAATGGCGCCGATAAAAAGTGAGATCCCTCCGAAAACCAGTCCGTAAATGGGCTGACCCGGTGCCACGATGCTGATAAATGAACCCAGGATGCTGGCGGCGACAATCTGGGGCATCACAATAAAAATATTGAACAGCCCCATGTAGGTGCCCATCTTGTGTGATGGCAGTGATCCGGTGAGGATGGCATAGGGCATGGCAAGGATACTGGCCCATGCAATCCCCACGCCCAGCATGGACAGGATGATCCAGTTGGGATCCGGCACCACCAGGACACTTAAATAACCCAATGAGCCGAAGATCAGGGCCATGGCATGGGTATATCTTCGGTTGGTCTTTCTGGCAAGAACCGGAAGCAGGAAGGCAACGAGGGCGGCGAATCCGTTGTAAACAGCAAATGAAACTCCTACCCAGTTGGCGCCTTCATTATATTCCCGGTCTATTTCGGTCAGCCGCTGCTGTTCTTTTGCAGGTAAATCAATCTGGTCTGCATGTTGCTGGAAAAACCGGACTACACGCATGGAGGCTACTACTTCGGAAGCCCCCTCATTGATGGCGTTTTGGTAGAGGGCAAGGTCTTCCTGTATGTCAGGCAGCCTGTCTTCCCAAGCCTCTTGTGGTTGTTCCTCCATTTCCCGTGAGATGTTCACCAGGGTGTTTACGTGTTCGGGCTGGAGTTTCATGTCGTAGTGATGACTGGTGACACCCGGGGTTCCAAAGGTCCACAAGGTAAACAACCCCACCCAGGAGAAAAATTGTACGATAGCCAGCTGCCCCATGGTTTTGGGCATTCTGAACAGGTCATTGATTACGGTCACAAATCCGTTGTCGGTGGTTTTTCGTTTGATCAGTACACCCGCAATGTACTGGACAAGACCGAAAAGGATAGCCCCGATGCTCAGTATGTAGAGGTCACTTCGGATAAAGTCGTACCTGTATACAATGAAGGTCAGGATTACCCCAAGCACCATCCACAAAATGGATGGTTTGCTGAAACGCGTATAGGGCAATAGTGTACCGGCTTTGTGGTCTTCTGCCACCCGGTCGGCACCTTTTTCAAGCTCCTCAAATTCTTTAAGTTGTTCTGGGGTGTATTCTTTTGACCGGAAAACGGTCCAGGCCACGGCAGAGAAAAATACAATCCCACCGATCAGAAATGCAATCCGGACAGAGGGGGGTACCTGGCCTTCAGGGGCTACGTTGGCCACACCGAAGCCATTGGTGAGGATCCAGGGGAGCATGGAGGCTACCACAGAACCTGTCCCGATAAAGAAACTCTGCATGGCAAACCCCTTGTTGCGTTGATCGGGGGGCAGGTTGTCTCCCACGAATGCCCGGAAGGGCTCCATGCACATATCAATGCTGGCACCAAGGATCCAGAAGATCCCTACGGCGATCCATAGCAGGGGAGCGGTTGGGAGCAGAATGAGTGCAATAGATGCGCCGATGGCCCCAATAAGAAAATAGGGTCTTCTCCGGCCGAGCCGCGTCCAGGTATTGTCGCTCATGTACCCGACAATGGGCTGTATGATCAGGCCGGTAACGGGAGCGGCAATCCATAATATGGGGATGGATTCTACCTGCGCCCCGAGGGTCTCAAAAATCCGGCTTACATTGGCATTTTGCAGGGCAAATCCAAACTGAATCCCCAAAAAGCCAAAGGTCATGTTCCATATTTGCCAAAAAGAAAAACGCGGCCTGGTCTTAGTCATATGAAATCAGGTTAAATGTTTAACTGAATTAGTTTGCTGTTGCAATTGATGCAGGGTTTTTTAACCGCAGGGTTTTCAACTCATATCTGCCAGGGGTTATGTCTCCACATCCGGCCGGTTTTTTTACCCATATCGGTCGGGGTTTTATGCCCACATCCCTCCGGGGTTTTATCCTGGGTTTTTTACCCATACCTGTACACAGCGGTTGTGCCCTGTTATTTGAAAAGTTTAAAGATAAAAAAAATTACGGTACAAAATGCAGGTATAACCCCTTAGGGATCATGCTTTAAATAACCGGATTACTCCGCAAACGTTTGTTTTTTATTCCTGCCGCCCCCGTATCTGAACCCTGCAGGGTACAGGCTTATTCCTTACGAGTGCCGAACCGGGCCTCCTTCCACCCCCCGTGCATGACCCCGGAGGGGTCAC
>CAYXEH010000076.1:0-7236 GCA_964463915.1 uncultured Bacteroidales bacterium
AATCCCGTCAAAAGAGGTTTTCTGAATGGCATCGGTAATGGACCGGGTACTGTTGCCTCCCATCCCGATCACCACCGGCACACGCTTATCCACCATTTCAACGGCAAAGTTGATCACCGCATTTCGCTCATCGGGGTTGAGCGTTACAGACTCCCCCGTTGTTCCAAGGAAAACGATGTAATCCACGCCGCTCTCTATCTGGAATTCGATCAGGGCTTCAAAAGATCTGAAATCAATGTTTCCTTCCTTGTGAAAAGGGGTAACGATGGCCGTGCCCGTTCCCCTGAACTTATTACGCATTGGTATTTCTGGTTTTGATGATTTTTAAATAATGAATGATATGACGGGCAAGTTCAGCCGCCGGGCAATCCTCTTCCACCTGCATAATCAGATCGTACACACCGTCTGTATCGGGATGCGCAGCCCCTGTTTTGAATATCGCCTCCGAGCGGGCCGCCATGAATTTCATGGGGTGAGCCTGGTAAGGTGACAAATCAATCAGAATATCAAACTTCGTGCTTGTGAACTCTTTTAGAAAAGCACGTTTCGGTTTGAGTAACCAGGAAAAATCCTTCCTGCAGCAGATTCTGGTGTGTTTCGGGGGAGTGGTTTCTTCCGGAACAACGCCCGCATTGACAAAACCCAATGCGCTCACCGACTTTCCATCCTCCTGAAACTGCTTAATCAGTTTGCCGGCCACACCGACATCTTCATCATGGTCATGCCCATACAACAAGGCAATCGTACCGGATGAAGCATAATCAACCATACGCCGCTGTCTTGAGGCAGATTTTAATACACGACGCATCAGGAACCGGCGGAGGCTGCGCTTAATCATTTCAATAACATTCACGAAACAGCAAAATTATCCTTTATGAAAATTACTCCTTTTCCCACGCCTGAATGATCTCCCCGATGTAAAAACGATGATAATCTTTGGCAGGATAGATCTTTTCGATGTCAAATACCTGGAAAAACTCCGGCTTGATGTCATCAAAATAAATTTTCCTGCACTCCAGCACAAGCCGGGCTTCTTCAAAGGCCACCGAACCTGAGGGGGTCTTTACAGCGTTCAGCCCGTCAATATTCATTTTATTCAGGTCTCTGCCGGATGTAGTCCCGCAAAGATTAAGCAGTTCTTTCTTTGCTTCAGGGAAGAACGACAATGTGAAGTATGGTTGCTTTTCCAGGAAACCAAAGGTATGTCTCTGAGGGCGCACGAAAGTGATGGCAATCGGTTTGCGCCACAGCACCCCCGCACAGCCCCAGCTGGCCGTCATCATATTATAGTTGTCCGGCGTTCCCGAGGTCACCAGCATCCAATCCCTGCCGATCAGTTTAAACACATTGTCCTGAATTTCCTCAGTATGAATCTTTTTGAAAAGTTGCTCCATCTTTCGGTTTTTCTGTAATTAAAATTGGGCACAATTTACTAAAAATTGCGCAGACAGATTGCCCTTTCAGGCATTACTGAGTCAGGGAGTAAACAAAGCCGGCCAGTGTGACCATATCCTGGTCCTCCTCAAAATCGATATCATTTCTCCGGACGAATCGGCGGAGTTCCCTGCGGTCATCTGCAAAGTTCTTGAGCAGCAAGCTCCTGGTCCTGACATTCACCGGAACTTTGTCCTTCATAATATGATATTGCGACTGCCGGTTCAGGGTCACCTCAATACGTTCTCCGCCGGGATTGTGAACCAGGATGGTGGGATCCACCGAACCTCCTGCACCCGCCCCTTCAAAATTCATCACCACTTCAACCGAAGAGGCATGTACATTGCTTCCATACGCACCCTCAACCACGACCTCAGGAGATATATCAATAGCGTATTTCCTGAGAAGCAGCGGTTCTGACTCCACAACTTCAAAAAAACCATGATCAGGCACATAGGTATAGGTCTGTGCTTCGATACGAATTGAATCAATTTCATGGGGGTTATCCAGTAATCGAAAGCCCTTTCTGTTATCTTCGTAATAAAAAATATCAAACAGCAGGTTGTAATTCAGCTCCCGGCTCACCTGACGACCCCCGTAGTAAACGATGGCCTCCATCGCCTCCGGATATAAATTTTGGATCTCCGTGGAGGCATTGTTCTCCACCACAATACGACGATGATCGCTGCGAAAGCTCTCCTGCTGGGCCTTTAGTACACCGTTCACACAAAGAAGCAATGCAACAAACAGCACACAGGATTTTTCTGATGTTTTCATGGTTTTTAACTTGATGGTAACTGGCTGGCCCGGGAAACAGAGATAACACAAGGAATACCAACCTTCTGTTTATTCAGTCCTAAAAGTAGGAAAATATATGGAACCACCCAAGAGATTGAATGCTGAAATTTCCCTGCCACGGGCGGCAGGGAATCAGAGGCAATTATGTATATTTGCCGGCATACGCTAACATAAAGTTAAATGGCTTTGCTGGAAATAAGCATACTGGGTTCAGGCACTTCGCAGGGAATTCCCGTGGTGGGGTGCACCTGTGAGGTATGCCAAAGCAATGACACACGCGACAAAAGGCTCAGAACCTCTGCCCTGCTTCAGTTTAACGGTACCAGTGTGGCCATCGACGCCGGCCCTGATTTCCGGCAACAGATGCTTCGCGAACAAGTCCGAAGGCTCGACGGTATCGTGTTGACCCATAACCACAAGGATCATACGGCGGGTATCGACGATGTAAGGGCTTTCAACTGGATCCAACAGAAACCAATGAATATTTATGGCAGGGGATCGGTACTGTCCGCCATCAGGGAAGAATTTTTCTATGCCTTCGAGGAAAGTCCCTACCCCGGCGTACCGGACATTAACCTGAATGAGCTCGATGGCTTACCTTTCCGTATTGGCAGCATGGAGCTGATCCCCATTGATGCCATGCACCACCAGATGCCGGTTTACGGATACCGTACCGGAGATTTTTCTTACCTGACTGACGCCAACTACATTGAAACGAGCGAACTGGACAAAATGAAAGGCTCACGTTACGTGGTCATCAACGCCCTGCGGAAAAAAAAGCACATCTCCCACTTTACCCTGGAAGAAGCTGTGGATATTTTGCAGTACCTCGCACCCGAAAAAGGCTTCATCACCCACATCAGTCACCAGATGGGTAAACACAGCGACGTGGAAAAAGAACTTCCGGAAGGAATTTTTTTGGCCCGCGACGGCCTGAAGCTTTATTGCTGACAGCAACCTGCCCCAGACGGAGGCCCATTCACCATTCGAACAAGCATGAAAACTTAAAACTCACTCCTGGCTGATCCTGACCCGCTTCAATACCAGGTGGTTCAACGGGTTGTTTGACAAGTTCTCTACGTGATTCTGCGCAAAACGCATGGACTGGTCGTAAAACAGAAAAACTTTCGGGGCCTCCGCGACCAGTATACTGTCCATCCGGTGATACATTCCGATGCGGATACTGTCATTGGTTTCCGACAACGCGGCATCATACAGGCTGTCAAAAAGCGGATTGGAAAAACGGGTATAATTGGGACCGGCCGGGGTTTTGTTCCTGCTATGAAAAAGGGCCAGATAATTCTCCGCATCGGGATAATCCGCGATCCAGGAACCCCGAAAAAAAGGCGCATCGGCATTGGCCATCATCTCCCGGTGAGTGGCCGAAGGGTTGACACTGATCTTTAATGTAATGCCAATCCGTGCCAGTTCAAACTGTATATACTGGGCTATATCCTGATAAACCTGGGTGGTGTACAGGGTGATGTCCGGCAGGCCTTCCCCACCCGGATATCCGGCCTCGGTCAGTAATTGCCTGGCCCGGCCCGGATCGTAATAATATCCGCCTTCGTTTTCAGTAAACCCGGGCATTCCCAGGGGAACAAAACCAGCATGGGCGGGCGTGCCAATATTATTGCGCAGAAAAGTCAGCATCTTCTCCCGGTCGAATCCGTAATTGATCGCCTGCCTGACTTTCCTTGAACGAAGCGGCCAATCGGCAGGCACATCCCCCTCTCCCATCTGAAACCCCAGGTATTCTGTATTCAGAAAGGGCATGCTGATCTTTTGGATGCGATCCTGGTACTTTTCCTGCAATTCGCCACGGGGAGTCAGCAGTTCATCCTGATAACCTGCATCCAGGCGTGTGAGCACATCCAGGTTCCCCTTGATGAATTCCAGGAAAGCAGTCTGCCGGTCGACGATGAAACTGACAGATACGGCGTCAAGATATGGCAGTCGCTGATCTTCGTCAAACTCAAAGTAGTTCGGATTCTTCCTGTAGACCAGTTTGACCCCCTCACGCCAATAAGTAAACCGAAACGGGCCCGTACCCACAGGATTGCGCCGGAAATCCTGCCCGTAAGCTTCAATGGCTTCACGGGGAACCACCGCACAATACTGCATGGTCAGCAGGCCAGGCATGGGTGGAAAAGCCTGTGCCATGTGAATCACAAGGGTGGTATCGTCAGGAGCTTCCATATGAAGCTCCCCGTTCTCTTTCCGTGCTACCTGGTTCATCACCCAGGCACCCGGTGCACTGAGACGGGGATCAAGCATACGGGCGAAACTGTAAATAAAATCATCGGCTACCACCCGACGGCCTTTCCCTCCGGGGAAGCAGTCATCGTCATGAAAATATACGTCATCGCGCAGAAAAAAAGTATACTTAAGCCCGTCTTCCGATACCTGCCATCGGCGCGCAATAGCCGGTCGCACATGAAGACTGTCATCGAGTTCCAACAGGCTGTTGAAAAGCTGGCTCACCGCCCAAATATTGGCCTGGTTTCGGGCATACAGCGGATCCAGGGAGGTGATGTTCTGGTCTTCGTTGTAACGAAACACCGTCATCCCGCCGTCATCAGCAGGGCCCCTGCCGCAGGAGACATGCAGAAAAAAAGCTGCAGCAAAAGGCACAATCAGTTGCCATCGTAATGGCAGACCGATGAGCAGTCTGCAAAAATACCAGCTTTTCACCCTACACATATAATCGCTGATTATTCTCCCATCATGGCCGGGAGGGTACCTTCATGCAATGCATCCAGTTCAGCAATGCTGCCAAATGAAACAGCATCGACAACCGCATCCTTTCCTTCTACCCGGCCAAGTAAAGAAAAGGGAACCTCAGTTTGTGCCAGCATTTCGGCCAGGGCACCTTCATTCTCCGGTTTCACCGAAACCACCACCCTGCCCTGGGCTTCCCCGAAGAGGAATGCATCTTTGCGGATCTGGTCATCGGAATCAATATAAAAACCCAGGTTATTGACGCGGGCCGATTCAAAAAGAGTCACAAACAACCCCCCATCAGATACATCATGGGCCGATTGAACGAGCCCGGCCCTGATCAGATCCTTCACTGACTGCTGCAGGGCATACTCCTCTTCCATATCAAAATATGGCGCAGGCGAAAGCTTTACATTGTGATAATTGTATAGATATTCCGAACTATTGATGTCATTGCGTGACTCACCGATCAGGTAAATCAGGTCACCTTCTTCACGAAAACCAAGCCCTGTCAGATGGTTTTTATCCTGCAAAAGACCCAGCATTCCAATCACCGGAGTCGGGAAAACCGGGATTGCCTTGTTCCCCCCGGTAGATGATTGGTTGTAAAAACTCACATTCCCTCCCGTTACCGGGGTATTCAGCTTTTCACAAGCTTTACCCATGCCTTTGATGGCGCCCACAAACTGCCAGTAAACCTCCGGATTGTAAGGATTACCGAAGTTCAGGCAATTGGTGACAGCCCTGGGCTCACCCCCGCTGCAAACGATATTCCGTGCACTTTCCGATACAGCAATGGCACACCCTTTCTCAGGATCGGCCTGCACATAACGGGCGTTGCAATCTACCGTCAGAGCCAGGGCTTTGTTGGTTCCTTTCAGGTTGACCACTCCAGAATCGGAAGGAGTATTGGTGGTCATATTCTTGGTGCCAACCATGGTATCGTATTGATCAATCACCCATTTCTTGGATGCAATATTGTGGGATGACAAAAGGTAACGGCCCACAGCAGGAAGGTCCTCCGGCTCCTTCACCTGCTCAATGCGGAACCTGTCCTTCTCTTTAAAATAGGCCGGCTCCCTGTATTCCCGGTCATATACCGGGGCCCCGCCACCAAGCACCAGCGAATAGGCAGACACTTCAGCCACGAGTTTATCATGGAAATAATACCGCATGGTATCCCCTTCGGTCACCTCTCCGATCTGCACACAATTCAGGTCCCATTTCTCAAACACTGCTTCCACTTCTTTTTCACGGCCTTTTTCCACCACCACAAGCATTCGCTCCTGTGATTCACTCAACAGGATCTCAAAAGGTCTCATGTCTTTTTGCCGCATGGGTACCTTATCAAGGTAGATATCCATGGCATGTTCGCCTTTTTCTGACATTTCTGTGGTTGAACAGGTAATCCCTGCCGCACCCATATCCTGCATTCCCACAACCGCACCGGTTTTGATCACTTCCAGGGTGGCTTCCAGCAAAAGCTTTTCCTGGAAAGGGTCTCCTACCTGCACCGCCGGGATCTTATCGGCTGAGGCCTCGGTAATGTCTTCTGAGGCAAAGGTGGCGCCGTGAATTCCATCTTTTCCCGTGGCTGAACCCACGATAAACACCGGGTTGCCCTTGCCGTAAGAAGTGGCTGAAACAGTATTTCCCTTTTTCAATACCCCGGCTGACATCGCATTGACCAGCGGGTTGGTGGTATAACAATCGTCGAAGAACACTTCTCCGCCCACAACCGGCACTCCAAAAGCATTGCCATAATTACCGATCCCTTTGACCACTCCTTTGAGCAACCACTTGGTACGTTCAATGTCCGGGTTCCCGAAGCGTAGCGAGTTAAGCTGCGCCACAGGACGTGCCCCCATGGTGAAAATATCACGA
Source organism: uncultured Bacteroidales bacterium (assembly GCA_964463915.1). Lineage (GTDB taxonomy): Bacteria > Bacteroidota > Bacteroidia > Bacteroidales > UBA7960 > PUPG01. The sequence continues at coordinate 6,838 of CAYXEH010000076.1, forward strand.
TTAATCCCCCCCACGCCTGTGGCCGCCCCCTGGTAAGGCTCCAACGCAGATGGGTGATTGTGAGATTCTATCTTGAAGGCACACGCGAGATTGTCGCCCAGGTCGACCAATCCGGCATTCTCATCTCCTGCCTCGGCAAGCAAATGCTCCCCCTTATTGGGCAATGTCTTGATCCATTTAATGGAATTTTTATAGGAACAATGCTCAGACCACATCACTGCATAGATGCTCAGCTCAGTGAAATTCGGCGTCCGGCCAAGATATTCCTTGATTTTTTCAAATTCTTCGGGTAACAATCCCAGTGTTTCTGCCATCTCAAGCGTGGCGATCCGGGTATCTATTGATTGATCCATAGGTATATAATAAGGGGATGAATTAGTTTGGCACAAAAATACGCAA
>CAYXEH010000077.1:0-7215 GCA_964463915.1 uncultured Bacteroidales bacterium
AAGTATCTTTTAAACGGACCTTAACAATGATCTTGAGTATTGGCAATCAGTTGCTGCCATTTAAAACCTTGGAGCGGAGCAACGGAGTTGGGTGCTAAAATTTTCCATTTTTAACTTCTTCACATACATGATCGCACCAGCGTTGTAATAGTGTCATTTCATTCACATCCAAGTCCTCTGCACAGAAGGGCAGGCTAATCAGTGTGTTTGAATCATCCGTCAACTGTATTTTGATGAATGGGAAATGGTGGTTGATATCCCAGCAGTTTTTCTGTGATTTTTGAATTTCATTGTTAAAAAACGTGCATTTATCCGTAACAATGTCAAATGAAGGCTCGGCGGTAACCACATTCACTTCAGCATCATTATAATAAACTTGCGTTATTTTTGACTTATCGATTTTCAGATCCTGGCCGCCCAGTGCGTTTTGCTCTACGGTGTCCGCGCAGTATACCAACTGCATGATGGCCGCTCTCATCTCCAATTCATGGATATTGCATCTTTGGCCCCCATTATCGATAAATAACGGAAGATCGGTCCGCATGTAGATGCGCTCGCTTGTTCTTGTTGATGTATCCCGGCAGACTTGCGCTAAAGGGAACTTTTCCTGAATTTTCCGGTAGGCCTGATTAATACTGTCTACCTGATCATCCGAATTTGTCAGCGGAGTAGTAAAGCAGAGGCAGTATACAGTCCCGTGAATCAAACCGGAAAATTCACTGGAAAAATTGAGTTCAATTTTCAACGGCTGGGTGCGGCCATTGGCAAGTTTACATTCATAAAGCTGAAATGTATAATATGTTGTTTCCTTTGTTTTTTCAAAGCAAGCATGGCCGGGAAAACAGGACTCGAGCACATTGCGTAATGTGGTTTGCAGATAATTCCAATATGTTTTAATTGATGTTCCGGCGTTATCGCCCACCCCCTGATAAGTCTCCGTAATATTTTGAAAGGAAGGGGGATAGGGATCTTTGGCCTGATCATAACAAGCGTCTGGCTTGCGGAAAAATTTTTCCCAGTTTTTTACCTTGGCGGAAGCGTCCGAGGCAATAACCTTGTCAATCTCCGGTATGATACACTTATCAAGGGTCTTTTCACTTAGATATTTATTTTGAATAAAGACCGCCACTTGGTCTCGGTCAAAGGAATTGTCCAAATACGGATAATAGATGTCCAGCGTGGCCGTATTCTGTTTTTTAATTTTTCGTTCAGTCTTGCTGAAGAGCCGGTCGATGCGGCCGACGCGTTGTTCATTGTCTCCAGGCGTCCAGGCAATTCCGTAATGATAAGTATTATCGCAGTTGTATTGCAGGTTGACGCCTTCCTGCAGGACGGATGTGGACACCAGTGTATTGGGAAAAAACGGGGAATTAAAAGCCTGGATCAGGCGTTGCCGGTTTGAGGTGCTGCCGGAGCAGGAATAGCAAGGATTCTGCCTGTTGAACATGGTCCATTCCCGCTTGACAAGATCATCCCATTTGAAAATCCCGCATATCTTTTCCGCGTAAACGGAAAATTGTCTGATAGTTCGCTGGATGGTCTCCAGAAGCAAGGAATTTGCCAAATTGTTTTTAACATTTTCCATAAAGGCCTGATATAGATCCCTTCCCTCTTTTCCGGTTTTCTGGGCTTGAATAAACCAACAGTAAATTTCAATAAGCCCTGGCGAGGCCCGTAAAACACCCTGCTGTAAAAATCTGGCGTAGGCTTCTTTTTGATGAGGTTCAAATTGATCGAGGGTTTTCTTTTCATTAGTAAGTAAAGGATAATAGATGCTCCAAAGCGGGAAAAGGTCCGTTTCAATTGGTTCGGACTCTTTCAGGTTGACGCTTTTTCTTTGCAGCAAATTATGCATATGTCTGTTGTTTCCCAAGCGGTCGTAAAGCGCGGAGGATATATATCGCGGCCTCTCTTTATCATAGTAAATTTCTTTATAACCTTCTTGGTGATAATCCAGCGATGGCTGGAAAAAGAGAGAGAAAGGATCATTGTCCTTTGTAAACCGGTTCCGGAAAAGAGAAGCATGGGTATTGGTCATGCTCTTTTCATCATCTTTTTTGGTCCGAAACAGGTCAAACACTTGAGAGTTCAAATGCCTTGCTTCCAGTTCCTGGCTGGCCGCCTCTGAGGTATCTTCGTCCTCGCCAGGATCTTTGTCTTCCTCTATCTCGTCCACTCCGATAAAATCCCGAACGATTTCTTCATACTTTTTCCGTTCGGGTATTTGGTCGAATACTGGCGCTCCCAATGCCGCACAAATTTTTTCCAGGAAAATTTTGTCGTACAGGTGATTAATCCGTGCGGTCAGTTCCCGCACCGATGGAATCCGGCGGACAAATATCAATGATTTTGTAAGGCCGTTGCCGGGTTTTCCGCCTTCCCAGAAGATTCTTCTGTCAGGAACGACCTTGCTGGTAATTTTCGTGTATTTGGGATGCACCGGGAAACTGCCCTGGAGACAGCTTTTGTACTCGCTTGCCAATTCAAGCAGAATCTCGGAATCGGCTGTATGGCTGTAATCATTTGATTTCTGTGACCTGGAATCTGTCTGATCTTCTTTTTCCTTCTCCCCGTCGTCATTTTGCTCCTCGGGATCATTTTCTATCTTGCCATCGTCCACGCGAGTGGATTCAAAACCCTCCAGGTACCCGTACATGAATTGTTTCTTTTCCTTCTGTGCAATCCTGACCAGTTCTTTCTGATACAGCCCGAAAAACAGTTCTCCCAGAGGATTATCCGTGAAATCGCAGGGAATCCCGTTTTCTGACCGATACTGGTATTTGGTTTTTCCAGCCAATCGACGAAACCGCCGGATGCCTGCCTGCTGCAATATCGTATCCGGCGATTCTTTACTCAGAGTTTCATTAAAATAGCTGACAATGTTTTGAATGTCTTTATTTTGGGAATGGTTGGGAGTTGCGGTCATTAAAAGTACACGATCGGCGAGTTGATTGCCTTCCCCTCCAAAAAGCCCCTGGGCCGTGTTTACACGCAGGCTGTCTCCATCTTTATTTCGAAAGTACTGGGCTTCATCAATGATCAGCAGATCGACTGTATTAAAGTTGTCCAAAATTTTTTGCTTCAGTTCTTCGCCTTTTTCCCGGCAGAGACGAATTTTTTCATCCCAGTCCTGCACCTCCTTGCCTGCACCGGTATAGCTTAAAGAAGAAATCTTGCCGATCAGAAAATGGCACCATTTGCGTTCGGCAAGTTCGGCCATCCTTTCTAAATCCCTGCATAAAAATGGTTTGTGGATGGCTTCTTTGCCGATTTCCGTCCGGACCAGGTTGTCATTTAACTTATAATGCGAGTCGATAAAGGTCTTGAACTCATTTTCCCAGTTCTGGGCAACCGAATGGTTGGGCGCCAGAACAATAATCCGTGCATCCGGCTTGATATTCCACAGCAGGGCGCAGATACCAAAGGCCTGCATGGTCTTGCCCATGCCCACTTCATCCGCCAGAATGGCAATTTTATAGTCATTCAGGCAGTTCCAGATGCCTGCCACACCTTCTGCCTGTATAGCATAGATGGAGTCATCATTAGTATAGGTCCAGGAGGTATTATTTCTCTTAAAGGAAATATACCTTGCAACGGTCTCCGGTCTTATATAGCCCCAATTATTCATAGCCACTATTTACCCGCGTAGCCGCAGCGTCTCTCCACCGCGGCCAAATATTCTTGTGCTTCCGGCAAATTGAGTTCCGGCCTCAAATATTTTTGATCCAATTCCTTTGCCAGATCTTTAAGCCCCTCATCTTCCGTTTTTTTTTCAGCAAAATTTTTTACCAATTCAATTATGGCGTTATACTCCTGCTGCAAAAACCATTTAAAAACAGGACTCATGGTTTTGTTGTCCAAATCTTCGGCACAAGCCTTTTCGATTTTTTCAGAAAGCTCATAAACCGACCCCGGATATCCACGCATCAGCCGAGTGAGTTCCGCAGGGTCATTTTCATAGGTTCCCATGGCCTTTTCAATTCGCCCCCGGATACCGGCGAACGCTTGAAACATGCCAAAATAACTAATTCCGCCGGATATTGCCTCGGCTTGCAAAAATTCCTCTGGCGGGTCTTCCAGTTCGGCGGATGATGCTCTATAGGTAAGCCGATGATTCCCAGTGCCAGTTCTGGTTTTTGTTTTGGTGATATAGTCGAATAAAAGCTCAGTCAGGTTCCCGTATTTCCAGGCCGGTCGGCCGCCGCAATTGATTTCCTTTATAAAGCCACAATGAACGGTCTCCCCATCTTTTTCAACCGTATAGGTATGGTTTTGCAATAAGTTATCCAACTTCTCTTCTTTGATGGGATATTCACCCGCGTGAAAAGGCCTCTCTTGATCCGGAAGCTTCAAAACAAGCGTTTCATTATCCGTTTGTTCTTCGAAATCAATGAAATATTTCCGTTTATCCCAATCCAGCATTACCTTGAGACTGGAGGCAAAATCATCGCTGATCAGATCCGGCTTTTCTTTATCAAGCTCTTCTTCTGGCATGAATTTGCATTCCAGGGCCTCACATTTTTGCAAAACCTCCGTTTGGCATTTCCGCCCCACTTCAAGGATAAGTCCTGCCTCGATATTATTATTGGCGTTCGAATTGCCCCCGATGCCTGCCTCGGTCATGTTCCAGGAGCCAACGGCGAGATGACTGCCGGTCAGCCAGATTTTAGCATGAGTCATGCGCTCTTCCTGCCTTTGATCCGTATAGCCATACTGTTTAAGGCTTAGGTCGGGGGTGGCAAATGCTTCTTGATTGGCAGGGTCTTTTCGGATCCTAACTTTTCGGCCTTGAACATCCGGAATAATATGTGCCTTTATGTTTTGAAAATGGTTACTCACAAATTTTGGCACATCCATTGCGAAATAGGGCGACCAGACAACCAACTCCTTCACATCACCCTTCAAAATCAGGCTGAGAAAAGGTTCCTTATCCGTCAGGGTGGAGGAAAACTGCCAGTTCTCTTCGTCTGTATCAGCTGCTATAGTAAATTCATCCGGGAACCTCTCCCCATAAACCGTCTCAAAAATCCTCTCGAAAAATTGCCTCACCTTTTCAGCGTTCGTCTGGCTTTGAATTTCCCTGCAGATGACACCTTCACGGTTATGGGCCCAACCGCCAATGGTCAAATTGGCGGAACCGCAGAAAATTATGGTTTTGTCCTGCATATCCTGCAGCAGAATGACCTTGGGATGAAACACCCCTTCATGGAAGCGACTGTCAAAACGGGTGATATTTAAGGGGTGGACATCCACAGTGGTTTTTTTGCCCTCATCCATCTCCAGCATCCTGCCATCACAGAAAAACCTTACATCCATATTTTTTTCATGGATAATCTGCATGATCATCTCAAAATCCCGGGCCGTGCGGGGCACCTCCTCCTGGCTGATCAGGGCAGGCAGGATATATCGCTCCACAAAGGAGAGGTTCAGATTGAAGGTGGTAAACCAAGCCCGCTTAATACCGTCCATCTGACCAATCATTTTTTTTAATTCCGCCAAAAGCTTCATCTTTTGTCACCATTTACCCCACGGTAAATGTTTTTAACCGACTCCAGGTAATAATCGTGTACCCAGGGGTTAAATTTCCAGTTATCTCGGGCAAAGCTTCGGCCGATGTGGCGAAGTTTCCCGCTGCCATCCGCGGTGACCCAGGGATACAGACCCCTTTCCTCCATAATCTCTTTGTGATAAGAGACAATATACCTCAGACAGTGCATCAGATCCCATTGGCGCTGATTTTCACAAAGCTTTTTTAACCGCTTGGTTGCTGTGGAACTGTTTTCCAGCTTTTCAGCCCCCTTTTGCACCCGGCCCCAGTCTATGCGCTCCCAATGCGGCTTTAACTCATTTTCAACAGCATCTTTATTTTCCAGATATTCGGCAGCCTCTCCCAAACTCTGGTTTTCCCGACAGCAAAGCAGATAAAACAATGAAACCATAGCGGCTAGCAGCGGCTCCACAGCGAGGATATCTTCAATTTTGGCTTTTTCATCTATCGAAGGTGCATTAGACAGGGATTTTCGGAACAGTTCCTCATTATCCTTATTATAGGGATCTGTCACCTCGGACAGGCTTTCAAAAATTGCCCCGGCAGCGCCCCCATCTAAACCAAGTTGCTCTTTCCAAAAGTCACCGAAATGGTTGCGGCTGGATGCCGGGTCAATCAGCACTGCTTTGTAAAGCTCGCTCAACGAATCTACATAATCTTTTAAGTCGCTGTAACGAAATCCGACAGCAGAAGATACAGCGTCTTCGGCTAAATCACGATATGGAGAAAGGCTTTCCGGGACCAGCTCGCTTCGCCCGGAGGATTGGCAGTCGTCAAAAACCTTTTTGATAATCTTCAGCAGCAGATCCTTCAGCGCCACAGCATTTTCCCATTGTTCGAATAGTGATATAATTGTTGTCCAGATATCATTATTCGGATATTGATAATCCCTGTCGAGAATCTCGAGCTGCATCAGCGGTGTCTTATACGAACCGTTCAAGCCCAGTGATATCTGTCGCACCAGGATGCCGGCATCCTCATGGATTAATATGACAGGATCTTCATTAAAAAGCCGCAGTTTGTGCCCCGCACTCTGACTGCCAAGAACGCCAGAACAGTCAAACTGCTGCAATACTGCTGTATAGACAAACAGGTTTTCCAGAAAAATGATCAGGCTTGCCCTAAATCGGGGATCGTATTTGGACCCATAGTACGACCTGGCAAAACCCGGGATTTCAATGGTGTCATCGCTTTCTACCTCCCGAACGACATAATGCTGAAACAGGGCCTGGGTAAAATTTCGCAGATCATTGGCCCGAGAGGTGATATGCCAACCGAAAATGCGTTGGCCCAGGGCCGACCAGATAACCTGCATCCCCATGGGATCCCGGAATGATTCTCCGGAAATGGTTTCGTCATATTCTGTTAGATATTGATCAATCATGACTTACCATTCCTGCACTACCAAATGCATAATATTCTTCCTGCTACCAGAGGGTTGTCCTGTCGTTATCCTTAGGGCCAAAAGGAGTACAATGAGTCGGAACCACATATTCCATTCATATGATACTAAAGTGGTAGCATCCACCCAACACATTTTCCCCGAATCTTTTCGACCACAAATGATAGATTAAGTGGGTTATGAGAAAATACCTGGCCCGGGTCTGGATGGTCGAAGTGCCCGGGAAGAGGAGATCGGCCAGGGCGTCCCGGGTGGTACCGATCCC
>CAYXEH010000078.1:0-7170 GCA_964463915.1 uncultured Bacteroidales bacterium
TTCCCCGAACCATCAGCAGCTTCCCCGTCACACGAGCCATGAGAACCAACAATCGCATAACCCGTTCCCCGAACCATCAGCAGCTTCCCCGTCACACGAGCCATGAGAACCAACAATCGCATAACCCGTTCCCCGAACCATCAGCAGCTTCCCCGTCACACGAGCCATGAGAACCAACAATCGTATAACCCGTTCTCCGAACCATCAGCAACTTCACCACCCTTGCGACCAAGAGAACTAATAACCGTCGGCGTTCCGCGCCGACCCCCAAAATGTAAATGATTTTTTGTACTTTTGCCTAGTTTTAATTAAATCTAAATAAACAACTAAGGCAAATACACCAGTATGACTTTAAATGACCTGCAAAACGGGGAACGGGGAATCATTATCAAAGTGAAAGGCCGCGGAGGTTTTCGCAAGCGCATCATTGAGATGGGTTTTGTGGTAGGCAAACCTGTTCAGGTTGTTAAAAAGGCTCCACTACGGGATCCCATTGAATATCAAATTATGGGGTACAATGTATCCCTGCGTCGCAGTGAATCCAGGCTGATCGAAGTAATCCCCGAAAAAGATTTCCACCCCACACGGGAAGATTCATTCAAGGGTGTATTTTATACCGAAGAAGCCGCCACATTCCGTAAGCCGGGAAGTTTAATCAACGTAGCCCTGGTAGGTAATCCCAACTCCGGAAAAACAACTTTTTTCAATCATGCAAGCGGATCAAGAGAACGTGTGGGTAACTACAGCGGTGTGACGGTGGATGCCAAAGAAGCCCGTTATTACCAGAACGGATATCGTTTCAACATCACGGATCTTCCCGGCACCTATTCAATTTCGGCCTATACTCCTGAGGAGGTTTTTGTCCGGGACTTCATCACCGGGAAATTACCGGATGTGGTGATCAACATCGTTGATGGCTCAAACCTGGAGCGTAACCTTTATCTTACAGCCCAGCTGATTGACATGGATGTCCGGGTAGTGATGGTACTGAACATGTATGATGAGATGCAGGAAAAAGGTGATGTACTGGATTACGAGTCACTGGGCAAAATGCTTGGCATCCCAATCATACCTGCAGTCAGCTCTAAGGGGAAAGGGATTGAGGATGTCTTTAACAAAGTGATTGAAGTCTATGAAGACCGGGATGATATCATCCGTCACATCCATATTAACTACGGTTCAGTGGTGGAAAACTCCCTTTGTAAGATTCAGGGACTGATCAGGGCCGAAGGCAATGAACACCTGACCGACCTGATATCTTCCCGCTTCCTGTCCATTAAACTCCTGGAAAATGACAAAATTGCCCTGAGGACAATCAGTGATCATTGTCACAATCATGAACAGATAAAACATATTACACAACAGGAAATAAAAAAGCTGGAACAAGAGTTTGGGGAACCCCCGGAGTCAATCATCACAGATCTGAAATACGGGTTTATTGCCGGGGCACTGAAAGAAACACTCAAACCGGGGGAACCGGAAAAACGCAAAGCCAGTGAAATCATTGATACATTCCTGACCCATAAATTATTTGGTTTCCCCCTATTCCTGTTTTTCATGTGGGCCATGTTCTCCCTGACATTCTTTCTGGGCAGCTATCCAATGGACTGGATTGAAGCCGGTGTGGACGGCCTTGGAACATTTCTTGGCCAGCAAATGCAACCCGGTCCTTTCAAAGACTTACTGATCAATGGCGTGGTGAGCGGCGTCGGGGGAGTCATAGTGTTTCTTCCCAACATCGTGCTGTTATTCTTTTTTATCAGTTTGATGGAAGATACCGGATACATGTCGCGGGCCGTTTTTATTATGGATAAGCTTATGCATAAGATCGGGCTTCACGGCAAATCCTTCATCCCCCTGCTAATGGGTTTCGGTTGTAACGTGCCGGCAATCATGGCTACCCGCACTCTGTCAAACCGTAACGACCGCATGCTTACCATGCTTATCAACCCGTTTATGTCCTGCAGTGCCAGGCTGCCCATTTACGTACTTTTTATTTCTGCATTTTTTGCGGAGTACCGGGGCACTATGCTGTTTATTATTTATGCCACTGGAGTGTCGGTTGCCATTGGTATGGCCCTGTTGCTTAAACGTTTTATGTTCCGCTCCGAGGAAGCTCCGTTTGTGATGGAACTTCCGCCATACCGCAGCCCCACCATCAGGGCCATTACCATTCATATGTGGGACAAAGCCGTTCATTACATCAAGAAGATCAGCGGAATTATCCTGACGGCTTCCGTCATTATCTGGGCCCTTGGTTACTTTCCCGGCGGCAATAGTTACGCGACACAAATAGAAGAACAGGAAGAAGCCATTGTTTCACGTTATGAAGAGAAAATGGATGCCATTCCTGGCTCAGACACATTGGCTATCAGAACACTGGAAAATGAAAAAACATATGCCATTCAAAATATGAAAAGCCGGATTCAGGTTGAACGGCAGGAAAACAGTTATATCGGCATGATCGGTAAAACCATGCAGCCGGTAATGGCTCCTCTTGGGTTTGACTGGAAGATGAGTATCAGTATTCTCTCAGGAGTGGCGGCCAAAGAAATCGTTGTAAGTACCATTGCCGTACTCTACCAGGTGGATGACACCGTTCAGGCCCACAGCCAGAGCCTGGTTGAAAAAATTCAAACGCAGACCTACAGTTCCGGCCCGAAGGAGGGAGAGCCCGTTTTCACCCCGTTGGTGGCATTATCCTTTATGTTGTTTGTTCTTCTGTATTTCCCGTGTATTGGGGTAATTGCCACCATTAGTAAGGAAGGCGGCCACTGGAAATGGGGGCTGTTTACCATCGTGTATACCACCCTGGTGGCCTGGATCATCTCTTTTATTGTTTATCAAACAGGAAGCCTTATCACATCATTATGACCATTCAATGGATTATTACCACCTTTATCCTGGTTGCCGCCCTGATTTATACATTCAGGCGTTTAGCCGTTTTCTTTCGAAAATCACCTCGTAAAAAAGGAGGATGCAAGGATTTTGGAGGGGACTGCGCTGCATGTTTAAAACACCGGAAGTAATTAACCAAACAGATTTTCCGGCACCGGTAACGCATTCCTGACAGCCGATCAGCATCTCTTTCATCGGCTCATCTCAAATATTTCGTACATTTGGTTATAACACCAAAGATTACACGCATTGGATCTGCATGCCATTCTTTTGAAATATTGGGGGTTTTCTTCTTTCAGGCCACTGCAGGAAGACATCATCCGATCTGTAGTCGATGGCCATGACACCCTCGCCCTGCTGCCAACCGGTGGCGGAAAATCGTTGTGCTATCAGGTTCCCGGAGTTGCGATGGAGGGATTATGCATCGTGGTGAGCCCGCTTATCGCCCTGATGAAGGACCAGGTTCAGGCTTTAAAAGAAAAGGGGATCAAAGCCACAGGCATTTATCATGGAATGAGCAGGGTAGAAATTGACAATGCTGTGGACAATTGTGTGTACGGAGATGTTAAATTCCTGTATCTCAGCCCTGAGCGACTTACCACAGACCTCATCAGAAGCAGGATGGAGAAAATGAATGTCAACCTTCTTGCGGTCGATGAATCCCATTGCATTTCGCAATGGGGCTATGATTTTCGGCCTCCTTATTTACGGATTGCAGAAATAAGAACGCTGATTCCCAATACCCCGGTCCTGGCACTGACTGCTACCGCCACACCAAAAGTAGTTGAAGACATCCAGGAAAGGCTTCAATTCAGTTCGCCAAAGGTTTTTCAAAAAAGCTTTGAACGCAAAAATCTGGCCTATGTGGTTTTCCGTGAAGAAAACAAACTCCGGAGATTGTTGAAGATCTGTAAAAATGTACCAGGCACAGGCGTCGTTTATGTGAGGAACCGAAAACGAACAAAAGAAATTTCGCGCTGGCTCAATCAGCAGAAAGTCAATGCAGATTATTACCATGCGGGGCTTACCACCCTGGAAAGGGATGCGAAACAGAATTCCTGGATGAAAGAACGAACACGGGTAATTGTATCAACCAATGCTTTTGGCATGGGCATTGACAAGCCCAATGTCAGATTTGTAGTTCATATGGATTTACCCGATAGTCCGGAAGCCTATTTTCAGGAAGCAGGCCGTGCCGGCCGTGACGGGAAAAAAGCCTATGCCATTCTGCTGTTCAATGAGTCTGATGTGATGGACCTTAAAGAGTTTCATCAACGGTCTTTCCCCCCACTAAAGGTGATTAAGCAGGTATACACCTGCCTGGGTAATTATTTTCAGCTGGCTATTGGTAGTGGAAAGGATCAGAGCATGCCCTTCGAGCTTACCAGATTTGCCAGGAATTACGACATGGATCCTTTCGTGGTGTACAATGCCCTGGGGTTTCTGGAGAAAGAAGGCTACCTCGCCATGTCTGAAGCCATGTCCAACCCTTCCCGCATAATGTTCCTTGTAAATAATGAAACACTCTATCGTTTCCAGGTTGCCAATCCGCAATACGATTCTTTTATTAAACTGCTTCTCCGATCCTACACCGGGCTTTTTTCAGAATTTACAAAGATACAGGAAACAGACATTGCCAGCCGGGCCGGCATTCCGAAAGGCAATATTCAGAAAATTCTTTCCGATCTCCACGATATGCAGATCCTTCATTATAAAAAACAGAATGAACAACCACTGATTACCTTTCTCGAGGAGCGCATGTCAGCTGCAGACCTTACCATCTCAAAGGCGCTTTACAAAGAAAGAAAGGAGTTTGCCGGGAAGCGCCTGAATGCCATGCTTGACTATGCCCAGTCAGAAAACAGGTGTCGCAGTCTTAACCTTCTGGCCTATTTTGGGGAAACAGATGCAGTAAGATGCGGACAATGTGATGTGTGCCTGGAAAGAAACAAAACCGGGGTGTCCTCCTATGAATTTGAACAAATTCTTGCCCTGGTAAAACCACAGATCCAGGAAAAACAAATAAGCCTTGAAACCCTGATCCATGAACTGGACATCCAATTATCAGAAACAAAAGTGATCAATGTGATCCGCTATCTCCAGGATAAAGGAAAAATCAGTACTGACAACGAAGGATTCCTCCATTGGCATAATTCCTGATTATCACTAAATTTGCGGAATGCAACAATATCGACATCTTTTTTTTGACCTCGATCGAACCCTGTATGACTTTGAGGCCAATAACCGGTACACCCTCAGCAAACTTTATCAAAAATACAATATAGGGGGAACAGGCAAGGTGGACTTTGACCAATTCCTGGATGTTTACCGGCCAATCAATCTTGCTTTATGGGAGCAATACAAGCGCAAAGAGATCACCAAGGAAACATTAAACAATCAGCGCTTTGCCGATACACTGAAAGCCTGCGGTGTGGACAACGGAATAGCCGGAGATTTTGCCAGGGACTACCTGGAGATCAGTCCTGCACAAAAGCGTTTGCTCCCGGGTGCGGTCGACACACTGAAATACCTTTCAGGAAACTATGACCTGCACATTATCACAAACGGGTTCGAAGAGGTGCAATACCCAAAAATGGAGCGTAGCGGGCTCCTGCCGTTTTTCAGACACATCATTACTTCTGAACAGGCCGGCGTGCAGAAACCCGCTCCGGGAATCTTTGAATATGCCCTGGAACTCACAGGAGCTTCACCAGCAGAATCACTGATGATCGGAGACGACCCTTATGCCGATATTGAAGGCGCCCACAGCCAGGGAATGGACCAGGTATGGTTATCGGCAAATGACGAAGGGTGTCCGGTCACACCGACTTACCGTATCACTGCTTTGAAAGAGCTTTTATCAATCCTCTGACAGTGACTGTTCTGCGAGTATAGAAAATCCCCCTTTTACCTTGTCCCCCGGTTTTACTAAAACGGCTATACCTTCAGGGAGAAAAAGGTCCACCCGTGAACCGAATTTAATAAACCCAAGCTCTCCTCCCTGGCTTACCTCCTCTCCTTCCTTGCTGTAGCAAACAATTCGCCGGGCCACAAATCCGGCGATTTGCCTGACCATGAATTGCAATCCCGACCGGGTCTCAAATACGATGGTCATTCGCTCATTATAGAGACTTGATTTAGGATGCCAGGCAACCAGAAAACGACCGGGATGATACGCCTTATAAATCACACGTGCATCTGTGGGATAACGATTCAGATGCACATTCAGCGGAGACATAAATACGGATATCTGTTGCATGGGTTTATCAAAATATTCTGATTCCCTGATTTTCTCCACAGCAACTACCGTACCGTCTGCCGGACTTAAAAACAATCCCGGGTCACGGGGAGAGGTTCGTCTGGGGTGACGGAAAAAGTACACAACCCCTGCAAGAAGAAAGAGCAAAAAGACCACAATCAAATAAAACCAGCGACCGAAACCTGTCAGAATCAGATATGCTGCCAACCCTTCCAGCAGGCAGATAACGGCAGTAATAAAAATGATTCGATGCCCTTCCTTATGAATTTTCATCAGTTAAATATTCCTTATTGGATTCTGTGCTTTCCTTTATTGTCAAATAAATAACTCCTTTTATCTTCTCATATTTGCCAATCAATAGGTCATCAGTAAATAAACAAACACAAAAGGGGCGGCCATAAATACCCCGTCAAAACGGTCCAGCACCCCTCCGTGTCCCGGTAAGATACTCCCACTGTCTTTCGCTTTAATACTTCGCTTGAACATCGATTCAAACAAATCACCGTAAGAGCCGAAAACAACCACGATCAGGGCTATCACCAGCCAGTCAGCCAGTGAAATCTGTTGATAATAGGAAGCAATCAGCACTGAACTAATCACAGCAAGCAACCCACCTCCGATTGCCCCCTCCCACGTTTTCCTGGGAGACACCCGCTCAAACAGGGTATGTCGCCCAAAAGCCGTTCCGATCAAATAGGCAGCGGTTTCGTTGATCCATACGAGGAAAAAAAAACCGAGCAACAGGTTTGAATGGTAGACCCCCGGCAAAGATGCCGGATTGGGAAAATAACTTAACAAGGAAAACGGAACTGCCACATAAAGCAAACCAAAGAAAGTGAATGCAATATTGGTAAATGGATTGGGGTTATTACGGTATAATTCGAACAGAAAGATCAGAAAAACGAACACAAAATTCAGCAAAAGCCACGATAAACTCAGGATATTTGTTGCGATCAGCGCGTTGGTGGCAAAAAGAATCATTCCTGCAAATATTCCGGCTACCTTATTGGGAT
>CAYXEH010000079.1:0-7098 GCA_964463915.1 uncultured Bacteroidales bacterium
TTATTACAATAAGCCACAAGCCAAAGGGCTTCTTTATCATTATAAGGAGATCGGGGCTGTATGCCCCGTGCCAGTGATCATTTATAATGTACCTGGACGCACCGGATCAAATATTGACTCGGATACCACCCTGCGGATCGCCAGCGAGGTACCCAATGTGATCGCTGTGAAAGAAGCATCCAAGGACCTGGAGCAGTGTGCACGGATCATTCGTGACAAGCCGGACGATTTCCTGGTCATTTCGGGTAATGATGAATTGACACTGCCCTTCATGGCTCTCGGGGGTGACGGGGTCATTTCCGTTTTCGCCAATGCCTTTCCCAGAGAGTTTGCCCACATGGTCCGCCTTTGCCTTGATAACCATTTCCTGGATGCCAGGAAAATTTACAATCACTTGCTGCCTTTGGTGCAGGCCATCTATGAAGATGGCAGTCCATCCGGGATTAAAGCCCTGCTGGGCATGAAAGGCTTGTGCAAGAATGTAGTGCGCCTGCCACTTGTAAAGGTGAACCGAAGCCTGAATATACAGATGTCAGAAATGCTGCAGCAAATTGGAGAAATTCCTTTAAATGATCAGTAGGTCCGGTTTCTAAATTGCTGATGGGGTATGCAAAAAACCCTTATATATGGTTCGCTTATTCTTTTGTTATTGCTTCCTGGGGGCGGACATTCATCTCCTTTTTTTCCTGACGGGAAAACTGAGTATACCAATAACGCAGTCCCGTTAGCGGTTGACTATTTTGGCCACCGGGGAGAAATTTATTTTTCTTTCCCGCTGCCGGAACCCGACCTGCTGAAAGAGATTGGCCACCGATTGTCTGTTGATCGTCTGGAAAAAGATTCAGTGTATGCTTACGCAGACAGGCGGGGATTTGAGGTTTTCCTGTCCACCGGTATTCCTTTTCAGGTATTGACTCCACCCGGAAAGGTTGAATTCGATCTTAACATGAAAGGAGCGGAAGCCCTTCGCGGCAAAGATCTGTCGGAAACCTGGGATTTTTACCCGACTTATGAGGCTTACATTGATTTAATGTACCGCTTTGAGGAGGAATTCCCCGATTTGGTCCGGATCGTGGAAGTCGGGGAAACAGTGATGGGGCGGCAACTGCTTTTTGCAGCGATCTCACCTGATGCCGGCCGGCGAAGACCGGTTCCGCAATTCATGTACACTGCTTCCATTCACGGCGATGAACCTGTGGGTTTCATTCTCTCCCTTCGGCTGATTCATTACCTTCTGGATAACTATGGCACAGACCCGGAGGTTACCTGGCTGATAGACAACGTGGATATCTGGATCTCTCCCAACGAGAACCCCGACGGCACTTACCGTGATGACAATTCCAGCATTCTCGGGGCCAGCCGGGGGAATGCCAATTGGGTTGATCTGAATCGCAATTATCCCAATCCCGTGGAGAATCCTCCCACAGATCAGCAGGTGGAAACCACGGCCATGATCGGCTTCACCGATACCATCCCCTTTGTAATGTCGGCCAATATGCACACCGGGATCGAGTTGGTCAACTTTCCCTACGACAGCTGGAAATCCCATCAGCGCAGGCATCCTGATCATGATTGGTGGGAGTTTGTGATGAATGAGTATGTGGATACTGTACATCAATACAGCCCTTCAGGTTACATGACCGGTATGGGTGACGGGGTGACCCATGGGGGTGACTGGTATGTGGTGTATGGCAGCCGGCAGGATTATTTCAATTATTTCCGTAGTTGCCGGGAGTTTACTCTTGAAATGAGTGACCAAAAAATTCCTGAACCGGAGTTGTTGCCCGATTTATGGGAGTACAATTACCGTTCCCTTATTCACTATATCCGTCAGGCCACCTTTGGAATACACGGATTTGTGTACGACAATGAGACCGGGCAACCCCTGAAGGCAAAACTCTCTATCCCCGGTCATGATTCCACCTCCACGGTGGTGTGGTCCTCATTGCCTTTCGGGGATTATCACCGGCCCCTTCTTGCAGGAGATTATAATTTGCGGTTTGACCACCCGGATTACGAAGCCGTTGAGATCAGAGAGCTGGAAGCGGTTAACTATGAGCGGGTGCGTCTGAATGTGGCCCTGGGTGAAGAGGCCGGCAACCGCCCGGTAGCTATGGATGTTCAAAAGGAAGGAGAAGGAAAAGTCTTCCCTTTCGAAGGAGTGCAATACTTTACGGAAAGTTCCAACGCCCATCTTTCTGCCTTTGCAACAGAAGGTTGGGAATTTGAGAAATGGGTCATAGATGGCTCGGATTATCCGGATGAACAGGTTTCCTTTATAGTAAGGGAAGGGATGGATATCCGGGCCGTGTTCAAGGAAAGCAATCCGGTGCGTGTGCAGGACCCGGAACTGACGCTGACCGGGTTAAGCCTGCAGCCCAATCCTTTGGCACCCACCTCTGAACTGGTGCTTGGCCTTGGGGCGCAGGAACGCCTTAATATCAGGGTTTACGATCTGACGGGCAAACCTGCAGGCCATATTTTTAACGGGGTGAAGCCCCCGGGCGAACACCGTTTTCCGCTCACAGATTTGTATACCGGTCTCAGGCCCGGCGTCTACCTGCTTACTGTTGAGGGGGACGGAAAGTACCGTCGGGTTATCAGGCTGGTAAGGCTCCCTTAGATCAGTTCTTCAGGCTTTTGTTAATTCAATTCTTAAGGCTTTCCAGTTGTCTTTTGATCACATCGATCCGCGACAGTGCGTCGGCCTTTTTCTTCTTCTCCATGGCCACCACTTTTTCCGGGGCATTGTTCACAAACTTCTCATTGGAGAGTTTTTTCTCGGTGGATTTCAAAAAGCCTTCCTGGTATTTGAGTTCTTCTTCCAGGCTTTTGATTTCTTCATCCACGTTCACCTCCTGGTCAATCGGAATATGGAGCTCCGTAGACTCAATGATGATCGAAATACAGCCTTCGGGCTTTTCCATCACATAATCAAGGTGGGCAATGTTGCAGAGTTTTTTGACGATGTCGTCAAAGGTGGTGTCAGGCCGCTGGTTGTTATTTTTTCTGATAAACAGATCGATCTCTGTTCTCGGGGAAAGGTTCTTCTCCTGCCGCATATTCCGGATGGCCATGACCACCTGCCTGGCAAATTCAAAGCTGGCTGTAAGGCCCTTATTTGGCGCTCCTGCCTCCGGAAGCGGGGCGATGGTAATACTTTCAGCTTCTTTTTTATCCCTGATCCGCTGGTAGATCTCCTCTGAGATAAAGGGCATAAATGGATGAAGGATGCGCATCAGCTTGTTCATAAAACCGATGGTTGCCTGGTAAGTGGCTTTGTCAATGGGTTGCTGATAAGCCGGCTTGACCATCTCCAGGTACCATGAACAGAAATCATCCCAGATAAGTTTGTACACTGTCATGAGTGCGTCTGCAATACGGAACCTGGAGAAGTGATCCCCGAGCGTTTCCAGTGCCTGGTTCAGGTTGGCATCAAACCACCGGATGGCAGTGGCAGAGGCTTCGGTCTGTGTGATGTCTTCAGTTACCTCCCAGCTCTGGGTAAGGCGGAAGGCGTTCCATATTTTGTTGCAGAAATTGCGACCTTGCTCACAAAGATTTTCTTCGAACAAGAGATCGTTTCCTGCGGGTGAGCTGAAAAGCATGCCCACGCGGACACCGTCAGCCCCGTAGTTTTTGATCAGCCCCAACGGGTCGGGGGAGTTCCCCAGCGACTTGGACATCTTGCGTCCCTGTTTGTCACGGACAATGCCGTGCAGGTATACGTTCTTAAACGGGATCTCATTGCGGAATTCCAGCCCGGCCATGATCATACGTGCCACCCAGAAAAACAGGATCTCCGGGGCGGTTACCAGGTCATTGGTGGGATAGTAGTACCGGATCTCTTCATTGTCAGGGTGGTTGATGCCATCAAACACCGAAATGGGCCAAAGCCAGGAAGAGAACCAGGTATCCACCACGTCTTCGTCCTGGCGCAGATCCTCCTCTTTCAGGCCTTTGTCGTATTTTTCCCTGGCCATCAGCAGGGCTTCGTCTCTGTCACGGGCTACTACGAAATTGCCATCAGGCAGGTAATATGCCGGGATCTGATGCCCCCACCACAACTGGCGACTGATACACCAGTCGCGGACATTATCCATCCAGTGCTTGTAGATATTCTTGAACTTGGGCGGATGGAAGCGGATGGTATCATCCATTACCACATCCAGGGCCGGTTTGGCCATTTCGTCCATCTTCAGAAACCACTGCAGCGACAACTTGGGTTCGATCACTTCGTCGGTGCGTTCGGAGTAGCCGATGCTGTTGGTGATCTCCTCCACTTTTACCAGATGGCCCTTTTCTTCCAGTGCCTTTGTAACTTTATCCCTTGCGGCAAAGCGGTCTTCCCCGATAAAGATTTCGGCTTGCTCACTGAGGGTGCCGTTGTCGTTAAAGATATCGATGGAGGGAAGGTTGTGCTTGATGCCCAGGTTGTAATCGTTGATGTCGTGGGCGGGGGTGACCTTCAGTGCCCCTGTTCCGAATTCCCGGTCCACATACTCATCCACAATAAAAGGAACGGAGCGGTTTACCAGGGGTACAATGACTTTTTTATCAAGCAGGTGCTTGTAACGCTCATCTTCCGGGTGAATGCAAATGGCGGTGTCTCCAAGTATGGTTTCGGGACGGGTGGTAGCGATGGTCACGTACTCATCCGTGCCTTCTACCTGGTAGCGGACGTAATAGAACTTTGACTGTACTTCCCTGTGAACTACTTCTTCGTCAGACAGGGCAGTCAGTGCCTTCGGGTCCCAGTTGACCATTCTGACCCCGCGATAGATCTTGCCCTTTTCGTAAAGGTCTATAAAGGTATGGATAACTGAATCCGATAACTCTTTGTCCATGGTAAAACGGGTGCGTTCCCAGTCGCAGGAGGCACCGAGTTTTTTGAGTTGTTCGAGGATAATCCCCCCGTGCTTTTCTTTCCATTCCCAGGCATGACGCAGAAAGTCTTCCCGGCTAAGGTCTTTCTTATTGATCCCTTCCTCCTTCAACTTATTGACCACCTTGGCTTCGGTGGCAATGGAGGCATGGTCAGTGCCGGGCAGCCAGCAAGCGTTGTACCCCTGCATTCTGGCCCTTCGGACCAATACATCCTGGATCGTATTGTTGAGCATATGACCCATATGCAGCACCCCGGTAACATTGGGTGGCGGAATCACCATGGAGTAGGGCTCCCGGTCGTCAGGTTCTGAATGAAAGTAGCCTCTGTCGATCCACTCCTGGTACCATCTGGCTTCCGTATTGTCAGGGGAATAATGTTTGGGGATGTTGTCCATAATATTCTGAATGCTGGAATTGTTATCAAAAAAACCTGACAAAGTTATAAAAAAAGCGCGTTTGGCATTTGCTGCTTTTTGCTAAATTTGTCGTAGGGGTTTTAACTTCTGGTCATAAATGTCTGCAACACACAAACAATTATGAAGGAGCAGGACGGGCATTCTTCCGGGAACCATGGATCATCAGATGAAAAACTGATGGAACGCCTGTTCAATGCCCCCCGGCAAAGCACCAGGCTTCAGGCCTTAAGTGAGGTGGAAGATGAACAAACACTGATCAGGGTGGCTTCTTCGGATCCCAGTGAACTTGTCAGGCAATCAGCGGTGGAAAGGATTGAGGACCAGGAGGCCCTGCAGCAGATTGCCAACGCTGACCCTGATTACTATGTGCGCCTGGCGGCCGTTAAAAAGATTACTGATCCGCAGGTGCTGGCCGGTATTGTGCTGAACTGTCAGTCCGATTATTACATCTGCAAAGATGCCCTCAATAATATCAGGAGCAACGATGTATTGGCCAGCCTGCTGGAGGGCTTAACTGACCGGGACATCAAGTCGGCGGTGGTCAGGGGGATCACCGATCAGGATATGCTGGCGGATATTGCCTGTTGCAACAGCGATTTTTATGTTCGCTCGGACGCCCTGAAAAAAATTACTGACCAGGAGGTACTGGCCCGTGTTGCCCACGATGACAGTGACTATTACGTCCGTGCCCTGGCTGTGCAGCAGATCACGGATCCGGCGGTAATCATGGATATTGCCCTGAACGATGCCGATTATTATGTGCGGGGCCAGGCGGTAACCCGAATACACGATGTGGAGGTGCTCAAAAAGGTGATTGTCAGTGATGATGACTTTGATGTACGCAAACGTGCCCTGTTCAATATCTCTGATCCGGAGGTGCTGATTCAGTTGCAGAATGAGTTGTCAGATGCCTACATACTCCGTAAAATTAAAAATCACCTTGATAACCTGCGGGCGCAACTATGATCTTTTTGCAGAATCACTCCGACGACCCTTATTTCAACCTTGCCCTGGAAGAATATCTCCTCCGCGAAGCAGATCACGAATCGGTAATGCTCTGGCAAAGCCGCCCTTCGGTGGTAATCGGCAAGCATCAGAATGCCCTGGGGGAGGTGAATTATCCCTATGTGAGCAAGAACGGAATTCCGGTGATTCGCAGGCTTTCAGGTGGCGGTGCAGTGTTCCACAGCCGGGGTAATATCAATTTTACTTTTGTGCTGAACGGGGAAGAAGGCAAACTGGTTGATTTCAGGAAACATACCGCACCGGTAATCGATTTTTTGGTTTCGTTGGGTATCCCGGCCCGGTTTGAAGGGAAAAATGACATCAGGATAAACGGACTGAAGGTTTCGGGAAATGCTGAACATGTGTTCCGCAGGCGTGTGCTGCACCATGGTACCCTGCTTTATGACGCAGACCTTTCGGTGTTGAATGATTCCATCCGGGTCACACCGGAACGCTATATCGACAAGAGCGTGGCATCGGTCCGTAGCCAAGTAGCCAATGTGAGCAATTTCTTGGAGAATCCGCCTTCTCTTGTTGAATTCCAGACCTTATTCTCCCGTTGGCTGAAAGATTATTTCAGACCATTGTCCGGGGTACGGGAGTTGTCTGCGGCTGAAATTGAAAGAGTTCAGGCCCTGGCAAATGAAAAATACGCGCAGTGGCACTGGAATTACGGATATTCGCCGGATTATGAGTTTTATGGGGAGGCCAGCTACCTGGACCAGCACCTCGTTTCTGTGCTGAAAGTAGAAAAAGGGTATATTCGCCGTGCTGAAATACGGGTTCCGGG
>CAYXEH010000080.1:0-6626 GCA_964463915.1 uncultured Bacteroidales bacterium
AAGTCACGCCTACCGGGGACGTGATGACACCATACACCGTCCCCCACGGAGGTCACACCCTCCAGATCAACGGTTACCCCGCAACCCTGTGGCGAGGCGGTAGCAGTAGCCACGAGCTGCTCCAGAAAGCGTATGCTGACCTCATCCGAGTCGTCACATGTGCCGTTCACTTCGGACCAGGTGAAAGTATATACGCCGTATTCATCGACCGTCCCCAAGGTTTCCGGGTTGGAAGCATCTCCAAAAGTTACTTCCTCTGATCCATTATAAGACCATGTTCCTGTACCCACAGAGGGAGTTGCTGCGAAGCTATATTGCTTCGGTTCCTCGGGTAAACTGCAACTATAATCATTACTTCCGGCATTGGCGTCAGGTTCCTCATGGACCATTACAACAATATCCCCACTCATTGAACAATTATTGGAGTCCGTGACGGTATAAGTATAAGTATACACACCAGGAGGAGTTGTTTGTTTCAGTGTCGGACTTTCAATTTCATTGTCATTAAGATAATCTCCAGTACCCGACCACCAATGAGAAATATATTCTTCTGTTCCACCCGAAGGATTTCCTTGAAATTCGATTGAACCACCTTCGCATATCTCTTCGGGATCCGCCACTAAATCAACTTTGATTTCACTAGGACCACTAACAGCAATACCATGTTCAACATCAATCTCATCCTCTTCATCTATCGATGGTGGGTTAACCATATCAAAATCAAAATCCTCGTGGTATACGTATAAACTATATAACCCTCCTGTTAAACCTTTAAGAATCACAATCTCATCAGTGCTTTCAACCGGAGCATGGGTAATAGGATCTCCTGCTGGTCCGGATAACTCATAAATATAGGTATAACCTTCAGTATTATTAGTATATACAGTAATTCTTCCATCGTCAGTGGTTCCCTCATTGTTCGGATGACATGAATAAGTTCCTGTTTCTACCTCCAGAATTTCAACTTCCACTTGTCCACTTAGCATCCCTGCATAGAAAATTGCAGGTAATACCAAAACTAATCGTAAAATACCCTTCATATGACTTGTTTTAAGTATAAAAACAACCACCAAAGACACCTCTAGGGTAGGTTTTTTTACAAACCGCCTGGATAAGTGTCAAATTACTTGCGGGTGCAATATACACAATATATGTTAAATGCCTGTTATATAGATACAAACAAATTTCGTTAATATGTTTTCTGAAAAACCTGCAAAGGGCGGCTAAACAGCTACACAAAGAGTTTACGGCATCAAAAAAAAAAGGTTTCACCAGGATCGCGAATCCAGCCTGGCGACAAGGAATCCACCTGCTTTATTTTGAAAAAAATTCTGCCAGTGAACACCTTCTTAGGTGAACAGATCCTGCCACAGAACTCCCCTGTCAGCGAACAAGGTATACAACTCCCTGTTTAACCTGCGTGCCATCCCCCAAATCATATTCAATGTAATACAAATAGGTGTCCGCTGGTGCCCGCCTCCCTCCGATGGTTCCATCCCATCCATTATCTTCCGGATCACTAGTCGAATACACCTCATTGCCATGGCGGTCAAAAACCACCAGATGATAATCTGACGGTTCGCAGGCATAGAACAATGGCATAAATCGCTGATTCGGGCTTAGATCACTCTCCGGACGAAAGGCATTGGGTATATATACCTGAAGGTCCTGCTCGACCATTATGGAATCCGAAGCCTCACATCCACCGGGAGTGACGGCCTTTGCAAGATACCATCCCGGATGGTCAATCCAAATATAGTCTCCCTTAATCGTGTCTTCCATTTGTACGGATGACCAATGAACTTCCCATTCATGCCCTCTGGCGTCGACAATGGCATTTAACCGTATACGGGCTTCCTCACAGCTTAATAGATCATTGCCTTCAACCTGAATGTCGGGAACATCCTCCACCACCACAGTAATTGAATCACTGCCCAGGCATGCATTTCCGTCTGATATCTCAACAACATAAGTCCGGGATGTATCCGGGGCAAAGGATTTACCCTGTTGAAAACGTCCGTTGTCCCAGACAAAGAAATCGTTGCCGGCCCCTGGATAATCCTTGCTGGTGGCCTCCAGCACGATGGAGTCTCCCCGGCAGATACTATAATCTGCCCCCGCATCCACATGGGGCGCTCCGGCAATTGCCACCTGCCTGGAACGGCTGGAAACGCACCCGCGGTGATCTTCGACCGTCAGGGTCACCGTCTTTACCCCGGCATTATCAAAGGCATGCACCGGGTTCCGATGCCCGGAACGTGCAGTACCTCCAAAATCCCATTGCCAGTCGACAATTGCAGCATGCCCACCACTTCGCGATTCATCAAAGAATTCTACCGGCTCCCCTTCACAACCGGATTCAAAACTGAAGTCAGCCACCGGGCCTGCACGTACCTGAATCAGCCTGGAAGTCTCCGCCATGCATCCACCCTTGCCATATACAAATAGCTTTACATTTTTAATGCCAGGCGAATCAAAAGAATAGGATAGCTGAGAAGGATCAGAGTAGTCGTAAGGTCCGAACAGTTGCCCATCCACCAGGAGTTCCCAGGACTCCACCTCATCGTCAATCTGTGTGGTAATGTTCGTCAGGATGACCTCCTGGCCTGTACACACTTCCTGCTCGCTTACCATCAAAACAGGAACCGGTGGATCCACTACCTGAAGCTGCCTGCTTACTGTGCTAACACAACCTTCCTGTTGTATGACCTGTAATTGAACGGTATAATTCCCCGGCTCAGCATAGTGATGCACAGGAATCCATCCGGGGTCAATGGAGGTGGTCACTTCTCCGTCTCCAAAATCCCATTCCAACCTTTCAATCCCTTCAGTATCAACCTCCCCATCAAGGGAAAAGGTAAAACTAACGGGTGCATCTGTACAAACTTTGTCTTCAAAATGGATCTCCGCACTGACAGCTGGCAGGATAACCACATCACGGGTCATTTCTGTGCTGCACCCCTGGTTGGTTGTAACCGTTAAACTAACCGGGTAAGTGCCGGGATTATCGAAAACATGACCCGGGTTCTTTCTATTGGAGGTATTGTAAGACCCGGACCCCGGGTCACCGAAATCCCACGCCCATGAATTGACCTGACTCATTTCGCCTTCGACCCGGGAACGATCGAAAAACGCGACTTCTTGCCCCGGACACTCACCGGCAAAATCAAAATCAGTCTCAGGCATACCACCAACCACGAGTTCTTTGGTCAGACTGTCAGTGCAGCCCATGGCATCTGCCACAACCAGGCTGACCTCAAAAACACCTTCCTCCTGGTAAACATGGCCGGGATGCTGAACACTGGAAGTGTTTCCATCACCAAAATCCCAACTCCATGACTCCACGGAGATTACCCCCTCACCCACTGCCGAAAGATCACGAAACATCAATTCATTGCCTGCACAACTTTGTTCAGGCAATTCAAAATCGGCACGGATGGGACCATTCACGGAAATCTCTGTGGTATCGCTTATTGCAAGACATCCGTCTGAATAGGTAACCTCAAGGCTTACTTCATACACTCCAGCTCGACTATAGGTATGTTCAGGGTGTTGTTGGTCAGAATAATTTCCGTCACCGAAATCCCAGGAATAGCTCATCACATCAGTGGCCACCTCCGGAATAAAGGCATAAGGCTCCCCGAAACAGCCTTTAACCACCTCGAATTCAGGCAACGGCATTTCACCAACTGTAATCTCTTTCAGCGTTTTGTCGGTGCAGCCATGGTTGTTGGTCACTGTGAGATGTACTTCATAGGTACCCGGCGCACTGAAAACATGCAATGGATTCCTGGAGTCTGCCGAATTATTACCGGAATCCGGATCGCCAAAATCCCAGTGCCATGCCGTTATTTGTGCGTAGTCTTCACCGGCAGAAGAATGATCACTGAAACGTACTGCCTGTCCGGCACATTCCCCTTCATACTCAAAAGAGGCCACGGGGGATTGATTGACCTGAACAGGTTGTGCATAGGTAGCCAGGCAACCCCTCTCATCCAGAATCTCAAGGCGCACCATATACAGGCCTGGGTTCTCATATTGATGCAAAGGGTTTTCATCTGAAGAAAAATGACCATCTCCGAAATACCAGGTCCTGGAAGCCACCGACAAACCTCCCGTATCCGAAAGATCGACAAACGCTGCAGATGCACCGGCACATACCTCGTCGGGGGCATCAAAATGGGCGACGACAGGCGGATATACGTTCACTGTAACGGGCTCAGCATGTAATTCACTTCCATCGTCAGTCCTAACCATGAGATTCACCTCGTAGGTACCCGGCATGGAATATATGTGTTCCGGTTGTGGCTCAAAGGAAGTACTACCATCCCCAAAATCCCAGTAATAACTATCTGCTTCCACATCCATATCAGCAATAAACTCATAAGGCTCGCCAAAACAAGCCTCCAGGACAGAGATGGAAAGCCGGGGCGCCTCGGGTATATAAATGTCTTTGGATATCAAATCAGTACATCCATAATGATTGGTTACCTCCAGCTGTACAGTATACACACCGGGTTGTTCAAAAACATGCGCGGGATGCTGGCTTTGTGAGTGGTTACTGCTTCCCGAATCCGGATCCCCGAAATCCCAGAAATACCCCGCAATATCTCCGCCCGGATCGCTTATATTGGCATTGCGCTGGGAAAGATCGGTAAACCGGATCACGCTTCCGGCATGGCCTTCCGAAAAAGTAAAGTTGGCCCTGGGTGAGGGAGCCACATATATTTCCCGCGTAATTGAACTGCTGCAGCCATGGGAAGTAATAACGGTTAGTTCCACCTCATAGTTGCGATCCGCTTCTTCATATACATGGCTGACATGACGATTTTCCGGGAATACCACTGTTTTGGTGTTGCCATCCCCAAAATCCCAGATCCAGGTTGTGATGTAACCCTCCTTTCCTAAGGACAGATCTGTAAATTCCACCTCCCCTCCTGAACAGGCAGGTTGATCCACCATCATAAAGGCCAGTGGATCACGTCGCATTTGCAGGGAAATATGGTCTGAAACACTTCCGCATTGCTCATTGGATGCCTCAAGCGTGAGTAACACCTCCCCACGGGAGACATCTTCCCTGCTGGGATAGTAAACCGGGTTCAGGCTTTTTTGATCCGGATAAAAGTGTCCGCTGCCACTGCTTGACCAACTGAAATCGGTTTCATGGTCAACAAAGGCTTCATTTAATTCCAGGACACCGTCCTCGCAGATCACCGCATCCTCCCCTGCATAAACGACTGCACCCGGCCATACCTCTACCTCTGCATCATCCGTATGGTAAAGGCCTTCACAACCCTCGCTGCCATAGGCCGTGAGTTCCAGCTTCATAGTGGTTATTTCATCAACCGGGTCGGGAAAGAAAATTGTTTCCTCATGGTTACGGGGTCTGAAGTTCCCATCCCCTTGTTTTACCTCCCACAATACCTCGGCTGCATGCTCCGAATGTCCCTTAAGTTCAAAGGCCCGGTTCTCACAAGTTGAAGAAATAGGCATCTTTTTAATCTCCGGGAAGGTATTTATTGCCTGATGATTGTTGCTTTCCACATGCTTACCCTCAATGCTTTTCTCTCCAGGGGAAACCAATTCAGGTACTCCCGCATCAGCATAAGGCAAAGGATCCACCCTGACGCTTGTGGTATCTGTTACAGTTTCTCCGGCACATTGACCCTGGCCTTCTGCGCTTAGTTGAACAATCATGGTGGTAGACTCGGTAACCGTCCCAATCTCAGGCCAGAATGAGGTCTTCAGCTGATCAGGCTCTTCAAAAAAGCCATTACCATGAATCACTGACCATGAAGTGGCAGATGAGTAAAGGGCTGTTGCTTCCAGATCAAAACAGGATACTGCACAAATAATCTCACTATTGCCTGCATCAATCTCCGGCAGTGGGTCAAATACCACTTCTACAGCATCAGTTGCCAGACAGGGACCATTTGAAACTGACCAGTAGAAGGTGTAGACGCCTGCCTCAGACACCGTCACATTGGAGTTGGGGGCATAAATGTCCTCAAAAACAACTTCAGCTCCTGCCACATCGCTGCTCCAGGTCCAGCTGCCTGTGCCCACTGACTCAATACTGGCGTCAAGGGTCGTAGAAACTCCACATACCTCCTGTGGAGGACCAGCCTGGATCTCAGGCAGGGCAAATACAAGCAGACTGGTGGTAGCCGTAGCGGTACGGATGCCACATCCGCCCTCACCATATGCAGTCAGGGTAAACTCCACAATATTTCCCGCATCAGCGGAAGAAGGGAAGTAAGTTGGATCCAGGCGGTCACTGCCGAAAAGCTGACCGGAATCAGATCCGTCATGGGTCCATCGCAGGCTGTCGGCATTCTGAATGGTGGCCCCTATGATCTGAACGGAGCCGTCTTCGCAAACCGAAAGCGTAGCCGGAGCCGTAGCCTCCGGCAGGGGATCTACCGAAACCGTCAGGGATGAGGTGGCATATGTACCGCTGCAGGTCCCGGAGCCATAACCCGTAAACTGAAGCACCATGTCCGTGGGCTCATCCACGGAATCGGGAATAAAGGCAGGAGCAACCTGCGTGCTGGTGGAGGTGCCGGAGTCCGCAAAAACCCCGCCGCCGGATAATACTTCCCAGCCTACCGACGAGGTATGCGTCG
>CAYXEH010000081.1:0-6283 GCA_964463915.1 uncultured Bacteroidales bacterium
GCGCGCGTCGTTCGGGACGACGAGGTCGGAGGTTCGAATCCTCTCACCCCGACAACTGGGCACAAAGCCCTGCTGCGTCAGCAGCAAGGGACGAAATAAAAAAAGAAAACACAAGCTCGCTTAATGTTTTCTTTTTTTATTTCGGACCGTCTGTGAGCAAAGCGAACAAGGGCTTTATGCCCAGTTGTAACCTCCCCCAATAAGGATCACTGAAAGTAATCCTTTCATCGCTTCATAAAAACCATCCTGCCATTTTTTCAGTAAAACACTTTTCACCATATTTGGTACATTTTTTGTACCTTTGTATATGCAATTCCAAGCGGGGCTGATTTGGATTAGACAGCAGGTTGAGTGGAAATGTAAGCATGCCGAGCGTGGTGAATGTAGCTCGTTAATATCACGTCACACAGCCTATAAACGGCAACAATAACTATGCAATGGCTGCCTAGCAGAAGCTGCTAGCACCATTTGTTTCCCGGGAAGCCTTGCCTGACGGCGTCCCCAAGGAAACATCAGAAAAAGCCAGGCTAAGCTGCGTACCGCCCTGATACACGGTCGAAAACCCACAAGGGCTCAGGTGTTGAATAGGGTCGTCTTCTCCCGGTTCAACACTGAAAGCAAACTGAAGGCTAAGCATGTAGAAAGCATTTTTGCTGCTTGTTTGGACGAGGGTTCAAATCCCTCCAGCTCCACAAATAAATCCTGTAATCGACCGATTGCAGGATTTTTTTGTGACACTTTCCTTTTTTTCGGCACATCTCCAAAACCGGACAAATATTCAGTTTTTATACTGCTCCCGTAAGCGGGCAAAATGCCCCCAAACGTACACCATCCACAATCGATCATTTTTTGTAGTTAAATTGGCGTTTTTTGTTGTTGATTAAATATTATTGTATATTTGTTTGAGGAATGTTACTTACTTTTTGAAATAAATAAGAATATACTTATATTTATATATGTTAACACAGATCACTTAACTCATATATTATTCATACTTATCCTCGATGATAAACCAAAAACAAATGCGGCCCCATGGACATTTCATTACACGAGGAGATTAGCAAATATAAAGCGGCTTTTTTTCAAAATTCCAGGCCCATGGGGCAGATCCTGTGTGATGCGGACATGCGTATCACCGGGTGGGATAACGAGACCGAATCCTTGCTTGGTTCCGTGTGTGAAGAGATGGTTGGTCAACATATAGGTAATTGTCTGGATCAAGACTGCAGGGACAACATTTTAAGTATACTGGATGAACACAAGACCTTTGCCGAGTATCCCATCACTTTTCCCAGGGTTCAATTCAGAAAAGAAAACGGGCCGATTTATTGCAACTGGATCATTTTAATCACCCGCAAGGAGAATCAAATCACCGGTTTCCTTTCGTTTATTGAAGAAGCCTTTCATCCTGGCGAAGCTTTCTACTCGGCTTATTCCGGAAAGCAACTCCACTTACCCCCTCATACATCGTTCAATCTGATTTTTGACAACTCCGCCAACAGCTTCTCGTACATCAGCCCCGACTTTGCCCGTACCATCGCTCCATTTATAGACCTGGAGAGTATGGCGACAACCCTCTTTGCACACGTCTCAGAGCAGGACCGGTTACGTACCATTAAACACTTCAGAACAAACAATCAACACAACCGACAAATTAATACTGCTTTTCTTTTCCATCTTTCCCCGGGCATCACCCGGCATCTGAATATTACAGGTCTTTGTATTCACACAAATAATCTCCACCTCTTTGCGCTCCATGCGAAAATTATAAACAATCAGCCGGTAAACGGAAAGTCAGTCCGAAAGACAACCCATCAGAATCAGGGGTTTGATCATTCATTTTTCGAATACGACCATCGCTCACAGAGCGAATTACTTGGAGAATTGACCTCAGGCGTGCTGCACGAGCTGAATCAACCCATCGGGTTGGTACAGATCATCCTGGACAATCTCAGAATAAAACTACAGGCCGGCAATCTCGAAACTGATTACCTGACCAACAAATTGGAACTGATTAGGGAGAGCACCGCCCGCATGAATGAACTGATTCAGGAGGTCAAGATATTCCGGCGCGACCTTAAAGGCAAAGAAACATCGCTTATTGACCTAAACATACCGGTCAGGAGGGTCTTTGATTTCTTCAGGATAAACCTGATCAACAGTCAGATCCACCTAAGCCTGAGCCTGCAGCCTGACCTTCCACCCATTATGGGTAATGAAAAATGGATCTCAACCATTGTCACCAATCTCCTGGTAAATGCAAAGCATTCACTTAACCGCAAAAGCAAACTCAAAATGACATCCTCATTTACCAAAGAGATCAAGGTATATACCTGGCTGGAGGATAATCAGATCATTATGGAGTTCTGGGACAACGGGATGGGGATCAAGAAAAAACACCTCAATCTGATCTTTGACCCCTATTTTTCCACCAAGAGCCACGAAGGCACCGGGATCGGCCTGGCCATTGTCAGGCGCTACCTCGAACAACTCGATGCAACAATCGAAGTGGAATCTGCCGCAAGGGTTTTTGCCAAATTCCGCCTGACTTTTCCTTTACTTGTAAATGCAAATAAGAACAACTAGTTTATACCTTATGAATAACAAATTACAGATTCTGGTTTTAGATGACGAAAAGAGTTTCAGAAATGAGCTGGTCGATTATTTTCAGGCCAGGGGCCATGAACCCTATCCCGCCGGAAAACCTTCTGAAGCTTTTCATATACTAAACAGTACCAATATCGACATTGCCCTTGTGGATATTATTTTGCCGGAAATGAGTGGCCTGGAAGTAATGGAGAAACTGAGAGAAGAGCACCCGGGCGTTTCCACCATTGCCATTACCGGACATGGCGACATGACCACGGTGATCAATACCTTGCGGGCCGGGGCGGTAGATTTTCTCAGTAAGCCATTTGGGCTGTCCGACATGGACAATGTGATTAAGCGAACAACCAACTACCTGGAATTGCAGCGTCATCTGAGTGAAACCGACCTGAATTACAATGAAGCCAAAAAGGCCCTGAAAAAACAAACCAATATTGAAATTATCGGCTCAAGCCAACCCATCAAGGAGGTGTTGGACCTTGTGGCTAAAGTAAGCCAGACGGATTCCACCACAGTGCTGATCACCGGTGAGAGTGGCACCGGCAAGGAACTTGTGGCACGCTGCATTCATGCAATGAGCAGCAGGAAAGACAATTTCTTTCATTCAGTTAACTGTTCAGCCATTCCGGAAACCTTGTTTGAAAGTGAATTTTTCGGTCATAGTAAAGGAGCCTTCACCGATGCCCGTCAGAATACCGAGGGATGGTTTGAGATCTCCCAGCACGGCACCCTTTTCCTGGATGAAATAGGTGAATTGCCCTTGAATATCCAGGCTAAATTTCTAAGGGTATTGGACGATAAAGTGATCAGCAAAATAGGCACAAAGAAAGAGATCAGCCTTGACCTGCGGATCGTGGCGGCCACCAACCAGAACCTGGAAAAAATGGTAGAGGAAAAGACCTTTCGCATTGACCTTTTCCATCGCCTGAACTCTTTTGTCATCCATGTTCCCCCGTTAAGGGAACGCAGGGAGGACATCCCTGAACTGATCAATTTTTTTGTAAAACAGTTTAGTGACAAGTTTGGAAAAGATATCCGGAAAATTGACAGAGACATTTTTGAGAAAATGCAAACCTACCACTTCCCGGGTAACGTCAGAGAGCTGAAGAACATCA
This sequence comes from uncultured Bacteroidales bacterium, assembly GCA_964463915.1. Lineage (GTDB taxonomy): Bacteria > Bacteroidota > Bacteroidia > Bacteroidales > UBA7960 > PUPG01. The sequence continues at coordinate 3,723 of CAYXEH010000081.1, forward strand.
TTGAACGGGCCATGATCATATGCGAAGGCAAGCACCTTCAGTTAAAGCACCTGTTTGCGACCAAGAATATCAATAATTCCGCCAAAACGCAGCTTTTCAACAGCCAGGAACTGGACCTGGAAAAACTGGAAAGAAAAGCCATTACCCAGGCCCTCCACCTTTGCAAGTTCAATAAGTCAAAAACCGCAAAGTTGCTGAATATTTCCAGGCAATCACTGGATCGCCGTATAGAAAAGTTCCACATCACCGAAGACCATCCTGCAGACAGATAATCCACCCCCTATACTCATAGCTGATTGCCTGTACCTCCTTCTGCTTCACCCACCCGGTGTTTTTATAAAGATTGACCACAAATTGACACCAGCCCGAATCCGGTCATTTCCATGATTAAGTCCCAGCCCGACCGGATAGGCTTGCGACTCTTTTCCTTTCCTGATATATGACAGCCCGTTTCCGGACACTGTCAGGATGAATTATTATGGCCATCCTAAATTACAATCCCCTGACTCAGGGCTTTTTAAGACAAAGGGCACGATAATGGCATAAAACTCCATTGAATAAATGGACATCCATGAAGATTATCATCATCGGACATAAAGGAAATGAAGAGATTCGCAGCCTCAATGAGGCCGGGGAAGGCTCGTTTACCATTGTATCAACCGTCCGGGCAGCCATCCGTACGTTGCATGAAACCCGGGAAGATGCCATGGCCATGATTATCGATGACAATCCTGAAGCCTTCTATTCCATGTTCCGTCAGCTCAAGCAATTTGAACATTCTGTGCAACTGTTGCTGCTTGACTCTTCACGCAGATATTATATGGTGGCCGACAATGGAATGGAAAACGCCATTGTTTATCACATACCCGTTAAACCAGAGAAAAAACAAAAAAAAGTCAGGATATGATCAGATCGTTACTATTTATCGGGGTATTGTCCTGTTTGATTTCAGGACGTTCGCCCGCAGGGGCGAACCCGCGCGACACGGATGGGATCAGAATGATCCGCGGTGAAATGATCCTGGAAAAAAACAACAACTGGGTCCTTGACGGAGTCGCCATTCTGAACACCTACCTCTCGGTAGAAGAACTAACCATGACAAACGGCAGCCTACTGATGATTGCACCCACCGGAAAGCTGACAGCAGGCACCATCCGCGAGATTCAGGGCAGCAAACAATCAGCATCTTCCACTGAACATATCCTTGCAGGATGGGATTTTGAAGACAGCCAGAAACGCCTGGAGGGCAACCCCTACCATAGTGATTCAGGAATTGCCCTGAACCATGACCAGTCAACCTTCAACCTGGAGGGAAGTGACATTGGCTACCTCTCCTTCAGGGGCAGTTATGCAGCCCGCATTTCAAACATCAGGGCCGGAGACCATTATCATATCCGGGATATATCCACACTCGGGCATGAGCATATCACCATCTCTTTCAGACAGTACCTGGCCGATGAAAACCAGGTCAGCGTCAGGTTGGAGGCCCGCCCCCGCCCCGACTCAGATTGGGTACACCTTAAAGACATTACACTTAGCCGCTCCGACTGGGCTGTGGAAGAAGAACTCCCACTACCGGCCACGTTCAACGACCGGGAAAACATCATGATACGATGGCAGTTACAGGATGACCTGAACCCGGGCAATGCCTATATCGATGACATCGTGGTAAAAGGACAAGGGATCAAAGGAATTATCATCAGATCCACACCGGAGGGCACCGGTTCCCTGATCACCAATACCCCCGGCTTCAGGGCCCGCATTGAACAATTTATACCCCGCTACGAAATTGCCGGGCGTGGCTGGCACCTGCTCTCCTCCCCCGTCGAAGACCAGCCGATCCGTCCTGAGTTTTTTCCTTTAGATAACGAAGGGCCGGCATACAAGGCCATCGATTTCTACCGTTGGGATGAAACAGGTGGCACGCTGGGAATCTGGCGAAACATCAAAGCCAGCCAGTTTGGCCCCGAAGTTTTCAAAACCGGGCATGCCTATCTGGTGGCTTATGGAGTACCGGATGAAAAACAGCATGATCTGTACGGCGACCGGCCACATACCTTCTCGGGCGTGGTCAATATTGAAGATGTCACAACCAACGACTTATCCATCAGCAATGGCGGAGGCTGGCATTTACTGGGCAACCCTTTCCCCAGCGCAATTTTCTGGGACACCGACAACCCCTGGCCAGGCGCAATACAAGGCACACCCCAGGTATACAGTGAAGCCGAGAGTGCATATATTCCCGTTGTAAGAGGAATCATCCCGCCCATGAACGGATTCATGATCCAGACGAGCGAAGGGGATGGAGAAGTGACCATTCCGGCCGAAAGCCGCATGCATAGTCATCAACCCTGGCACAAGCAACAACCCGGGCCAACCGGAGAGATTCTCCTGATCGCCAAAGACCCTGAAGGGGGAACCGCACAACGCAGTCATATCCTGTTCCGGGAGGATGCCCTGCCAGACCTCGACCGTCGTGATACACGCTTTCTGGCGGGTCAGGCGCCGGCATTCTACTCAATCAAAGGCAGCAACCATTTATCCCTGCAGACACTGCCTGG
>CAYXEH010000082.1:0-6203 GCA_964463915.1 uncultured Bacteroidales bacterium
GGGGTCGAAGACCCCGCCCGCAACCAAGAGGCGCGCAGCGCCGTCAACCGCGAGGCGCGCAGCGTCGTCAACCGTGAGGCGCGCAGCGCCGTCAACCGCGAGGGGCGCAGCCCCAAACAAACCAACAACTGGAGGGCCAAAGGCCCGGCTAACGGATAGAGCGACAGCTCTCGATAAACTAACAACTGGAGGGGGCGATAGCCCCCGACCAAAAACTAACAGAAAAATGGCAATATTTAAACCATTCCGGGGGTATCGGCCTCCGAAAGAGATCGTGAAAGATTTGGCTTCCCGTCCTTATGACGTGTTGAATTCTGCGGAAGCCCGTGAAGAAGCATCTGATAACAAATACAGTTTTCTGCGCGTGGTAAAGCCGGAAGTGGAACTTCCCGAAGGCATTGACCTTTATTCACAGCAGGTGTATGACAAGGCAAGGGAGAACTTCCAGCGTTTCATCCGGGAAGGCTACCTGGTCAGGGACAAGAAACCCAATTTTTATGTATATGCCCAGAGTTGGGGCGAGAAAACCCAGTACGGGATTGTCGGCTGTGCCGGTGTGGAAGATTACATGAACGACATCATCAAAAAGCATGAGCTGACTCGTCCTGACAAAGAAAAGGACCGGATGATGCATGTGCGGGTAACCAATGCGAATGCAGAGCCGGTATTCTTTACCTATCAGAAAGAAAAGGCCATCGATGCAATTGTGGAAAAGGTAACCCAGGCGCCCCCGGTGTACGATTTTGTGGCGGACGACGGGTTTGGCCATCATTTCTGGGTCATTGAGGATGATGCCCTGATCGGGGAACTGGAGAAACTTTTTGCCGGTGTGGATTATTTTTATGTGGCGGACGGTCATCACCGTACGGCTGCTGCTGCACTGGTCGGCAATGAGAAAAAAGAGAACAACCCGGATCATACCGGTGACGAACCCTATAACTTTTTCATGGCGGTGTTGTTTCCGGATGACCAGCTCACCATCATTGATTACAACCGGGTGGTGAAAGACCTTAATGGCTTGTCGAAAGAGGAATTTCTGGCCAAACTTGAGAAGGATTTTGAGATTGAGAAAAAGGGAACCACTGAGTATAAGCCTGCAGAGCTGCACGAAATGAGCATGTACCTGGACGGGGAGTGGTATGGCATGAAGGCCCGGTCGCACACTTATGATGACAACGACCCCATCGGCGTGCTGGATGTGACCATTTTGTCAGGCAGTGTGCTGGAGCCCTTATTGAATATCAAAGATCTGCGTACCGACAAGCGGATTGATTTTGTCGGAGGTATTCGCGGACTCGGTGAGTTGAAGCGCCGCGTGGACAGTGGTGAGATGAAAGTGGCTTTTGCCCTTTACCCGGTAAGCATGAAGCAGCTGATCGACATCGCCGACACGGGGAATATTATGCCTCCCAAAACAACCTGGTTCGAGCCGAAACTACGAAGCGGACTGGTTGTGAATTCCCTTGATTAAAAATCTTTTTGGGGACTTGTTTGTATGTTTGAAAAAAATATTAACTTTGCAGTCCTGAAATAAGTATTCAACAAATTGTGTGTGTAACAGCTTGAGAACCGGCTGACAAAATTTTAAATAAGCATTCTGATGAAGAAAGATATCCATCCCAAAAACTATCGCTATGTCGTTTTCAAAGACATGTCAAACGACTATAGTTTTCTGACGCGCTCAACAGCTGAAAGCAAGGAAACCATTAAATGGGAAGATGGAAATGAGTATCCCCTGATCAAACTGGAGATCTCTCATACCTCTCACCCCTTTTACACCGGTAAGCAACAGCTGGTTGATACCGCAGGACGTGTGGATAAATTCAGGACCAAATACAAGAAGCACCTGAAGGAGAACAAATAGTCAGTGTTTGTTTAAAAATATTTTTCTAAAGCCCTGTAAAAAGGGCTTTTTTTGTTTATTTTTACGGCAATTAACAGACTTTCGGCAAGAAAAATCTTCTAATCAGCGTGACGATGAATTACATTTTGTTTGGTGCACAGACCCGTGATCATTTACTTCCATTTACTTTTCTCAGACCCATCGCAGACATCCGTGTCGGCATCATGACCATCCGTGAAAAGTGGGAGTATTTTCTGCAAACGAAAACTTCCACATTGACAGAGCCCTACCTTGCCGAAAAGTATCCCATGATCAAGGAGGCAGACAATGTGCTGGTCAATTCCAGTGTGATGCCCAATGAGCAAATGGTGGAGGAGATCGGCAGGCTGAAGCCCAACCAGACACTGGTTTCCGGGGAAACCCTGATTGCCCACCGGGTTCAGGCAGAGGATATTACCAATATGGAGTCGGAGCTGCTGGAAGATGTGGACCCCATACATACCCGGGCTGAGTTCAAGAAGCTTTCCAGGCTCTGGGATATCCTGGTGCTGAACGAGCAGCAGATAGCTGTTGATTATGCCCTGCTTACCAAAGGAAAAAAAAGTCAGTCCATTCCTGATCATGTGCGTGTGATGGCCCCTGAAAATGTATTCGTTGAGCCAGGTGCCAGGATAGACATGGCTTTTATCAACGCCACCGAGGGTCCGGTTTACATCGGAAAAGATGCGCATATTATGGACGGAGCAATGCTCAGGGGCCCCCTGGGTGTGGGCGAGGGTTCCGTAGTCCGGCTGGGTGCCAAAATATACGGTGGCTCCTCCATCGGCCCCCACTCAAAAGTGGGCGGGGAAATGTCATCTTCTGTCATCTTCGGGTACTCCAACAAGGCGCATGACGGTTACCTGGGTCACAGTGTGATTGGTGAATGGTGCAACCTGGGCGCCGATACCAACACCAGCAACCTGAAGAACAATTATGATGAGGTCAGGTTGTGGGACTATGCCGAGGAGAGTTTCGTCAATACCGGCCTGATGTTTTGCGGCACCTTCATGGGCGACCATTCCAAATGTGCGATCAACACCATGTTCAATACCGGTACAGTGATCGGGATCAACACCCAGCTGTTCGGATCCGGCTTTATGCGAAATTTCATTCCTTCCTTCACCTGGGGAAGTGTCTCCGGTTTCACCACCGTCGATATTGATAAGGCGGTTCAGGTAGCCAGGCGGGTCTATGCACGACGGAAACTTGACTTTTCCGGCCAGGAGGAGCGTCTGCTCAGGCATGTGCATGACCTCACTTTTGGGTATCGCCGGATCGTGTAATCCTTTCTGTCGTTTTACCCTCTTACCATGATTTATGGCTGCCGGAACTATTGATTTTATGACCGTGGCCGGCCCCACTGGTTTGATGCTGCCTCCCGATCCATTGATCTTTAAGCTTTCGCCTGCACTACGGCCAGGGCCATATTCTTTCCTTTCCCCGCTCAGAATAACTGACAAATGCATCTGTGGCACGTTGGTTGCAGGTGTTGGGAGGCAAGCAGCCGAAACTTTTTATCCGGGATTCTAACATTTTGTAGGTTAGGATGTTGTATGATAGAAGCCTGGCCTGGAGATTAGAATGTCATGACTTGATGGCATTATTTTATGAATAAATGACAATTTGACGGAAAAAACCATATGAGTAGCTTTTTAGAGAACGATCTTTTTATTTCCCCCGAAGGGATTGATGCAGACAGTGAATTTATTCCCCTTCTTTCTTCCGAGGAAGAGCAACAAATGGAGGCGGAAGACATTCCGGAAGAACTGGCAATACTGCCATTGAAAAATACCGTGTTGTTTCCCGGAGTGGTGATCCCCATCACCGTAAGCCGTGATAAATCCATCAAGCTGGTGCGCGAGGTTTATAAACAATCACGCATTATCGGCGTGGTCTCTCAGCAGGATCCTTCGTCGGAGGAGCCGGAATTTGACGAGCTGAACCGCATCGGAACCGCGGCAAATATTATCAAGATCCTGCAGATGCCGGATGGCAACACCACTGTGATCATACAGGGAAAGAAGCGGTTCGCCATACAGGAAATGACTCAGTCCGAACCTTATTTCAAGGCCATTGTCAGTGCTTTTGAGGCACAGGGTGAAACCAAAAAAGGGGAAAAATTTGATGCCCTGATCTCCACCATTAAGGACCTGGCCATTCAGATCGTCAAGCTTTCTCCGAATGTGCCCAGTGATGCGGCATTTGCACTGAAAAACATAGAGAGCCCGGTCTTTTTGGTGAATTTTATCTCCTCCAACCTCAATATCAATGTGGAGGAGAAACAAAAATTGCTGGAGATCCCCGATGTGGATACCCGGGCCAAGAAAGTGCTGGATCACCTGAACAAGGAGCTGAAGGTGGTTGAGCTGAAAAACCAGATCCAGTCAAAGGTCAAGGTAGATATTGATAAGCAGCAGCGCGATTATATCCTGGGTCAGCAACTGAAAACCATCCAGGAAGAACTCGGTGGAAGCCCGCATGAAGAACAGATCAATGAGCTGAAGGCACGGGCTGAGAAAAAGAAATGGAGTGACCAGGTCCGTGATGTGTTTGACAAGGAACTTTCGCGGCTTCAGCGCATGAACCCCGCAGCCATGGAGTACACGGTACATATGAACTACCTGGAGACCATGGTTGAACTCCCCTGGAACGAATTCACCCCTGATAACTTCGACCTGAAGAAAGCCCTGAAGGTCCTGGACCGTGATCATTACGGGCTGGAGAAGATCAAAGACCGCATCCTGGAATACCTGGCCGTGCTGAAGCTGAAAGGGAACATGAAATCCCCGATCCTTTGCTTTGTCGGCCCTCCCGGTGTGGGGAAAACTTCACTGGGCAAATCCATTGCGGAAGCCATCGGCCGGAATTATATCCGGATGTCGCTTGGCGGCCTGCGCGATGAGGCGGAGATTCGCGGGCACCGGAAAACCTATGTGGGTGCGATGCCGGGACGGATCATCCAGAACCTGAAAAAAGCCGGGTCTTCCAATCCTGTTTTTGTGCTGGATGAGGTCGATAAGGTGGGTTACCAGACCTTTTCCGGAGATCCCTCATCGGCACTGCTTGAAGTGCTGGACCCCGAGCAGAACAGCACCTTTTACGACAACTACCTGGAGGTGGAATATGACCTGTCCAACATCATGTTCATTGCCACGGCCAATACCCTGTCAAGTATCCAGCCTGCACTGCGCGACCGCATGGAGGTGATTGACCTCAGCGGGTATATCGTGGAAGAAAAGCAGGAGATCGCCCGGCGTCACCTCATCCCCAAACAGCTTGACGCGCACGGGGTGAAAAAATCGCAGATCAAACTGGGTAAGAAAGTGCTGGAAAGGGTCATCGAGGATTATACCAGGGAATCCGGCGTAAGGAGCCTGGAGAAAACCATTGCCAAGATTGTCCGGGCACGTGCCCGCGACATCGTGCTGGAGAAAGCTTTCAATCCGACACTGAAAAAAGAGGACCTGGTGGATATTCTCGGGGCACCGAGATTCAGCCTCGACCAGACCCTGGTGAAAGACATTGCCGGGGTAATGACCGGGCTGGCCTGGACCCAGGCCGGCGGGCAGGTGCTTTTCATCGAGGTCAGCCTGAGTAAGGGCAGCGGTAAGATGAGCCTGACCGGGAACCTGGGTGATGTGATGAAAGAATCGGCCACCATTGCCTTTGAATACCTGAAGGCCCACGCAGACAACCTGGACATTGACCCGGATATCTTCAAATCCTGGAATGTGCACCTGCATGTGCCGGAGGGAGCCACGCCCAAAGACGGCCCATCTGCCGGGATTACCATGTTTTCGGCATTGGCGTCAGCCTTCACCCGCCGCAAAGTGAGACCGGCGGTCGCCATGACAGGCGAGATCACCCTGCGGGGCAAGGTACTGCCGGTGGGCGGCATCAAGGAGAAGATCCTGGCCGCCAAACGGGCAGGCATTCAGCAGGTGATCCTTTCCGAAGAGAACAGGAAAGACGTGAATGAGATCAACCCCATCTATCTGAAAGGACTTAATTTTATTTATATCAGGGAGATGATCGAGGTGGTTGACCACAGCATGCTCAAACAGAAAGTACTGACACCCGGTCCTGTTTCTGCTTCCGGGAAGAGTTAAATGCTGATTGATAGTTTGTTGTTTATGATTTTTTTCTTACTTTTGCAATCCCGTTTGCGGGCCCTGTAAATATATTGTTCAACCCGGCACCCCGGATTCTTTATTTATACACAAAACCAATGCATGCCATCCGGGCGGCCACAGAAACATTGTGAATGTCAGAAGAAAACAAACAAACCGGTCCAAAAGAAGACAAGCCGGTTGTAAAG
>CAYXEH010000083.1:0-3296 GCA_964463915.1 uncultured Bacteroidales bacterium
ACATGCCGGTGACCCTGGAGGAGATCATGGCCTCGGAAAAGAAATACCTTACCCGCTATGAAAAACATCCCCTGCGCACCGACTGGGTGTATTTCCGGAAAGCTTTCTGTAATATTGTATTCCGGAATGCAAGGAGCAAATAGGGCTTTGACGGGCATCAACCTTTAGTTATTATGCGCATATTGTTTGTACACGCCATCGGGAAGAGCAAGTTCGGAGGGGGAGAGAAATGGGTGGTTTCGGCGGCGGCCGGCCTGCGCGACAGGGGGCATCACGTGGTGGTGGGCGGCCGGGGCCATTCACAGCTTCTGCAGGTGGCCCGGGAGGCGGGGCTGGAAACGGTCAACTTCAACATCCTCAGTGACATCAGCCCTTATCATGTATTCCGAATTGCCCGGTTTATGTGCCGGCATCAAACGGACGTGGTGATCACCCGCGGAACCAACCTGGCGATTGTGGGGCTGGCGGCCCGGATGGCAGGTAACCCCCCGGTGATTGTGCGTCACGGTCTGCCCCTGATGAGCAGGATACGCAAGCACCTGTTCCTGATGCGGAACCTGGCTGATGGCATCATCACCAACACCCAATCCATCAAAGCGCATTACGAATCGAACAACTGGCTGCCCCCGGGGTTCACCCGGGTGGTGTACAACGGCACGATGGCCTGCGGCAATACGGGGAATGGTGGAAACGCCGAAGCCATCCCTGCCGAACGTTTCCCCGGGAAAAGGGTCGTGCTGGCCGTTGGTCGCCTGGCCCGCCAGAAAGGGTATCACGACCTCATCGATGCCATTGCCCTGCTGAAAGGGCGCTATAACAACCTGCTGTTTGTCATCCTGGGAAGCGGGAAACTCCTGGGCAGGCTCAGGGCCCATGCCCGAAGGCGCGGGGTGGAACACCTGATCCGCTTCGAGGGCTTTGTCAGGGATGTGTCACCGTATTTGAGAGAATGCGAACTGTTCGTGCTGACCTCCCTGTATGAGGGGATGCCCAATGCCGCCATGGAAGCCATGGCCCACGGCAAACCGGTGATCCTGACCAATGTGAACGGGGCCCCGGAACTCATCCCCGATAAGGAGAAGGGAGTCCTGGTGCCGCCCCGCTGCCCCAGAACCATTGCCGATTCCATGATCCGCCTGCTGGAAAACCCACAGCTGCGCCATAAGATGGGTTGTGAAGCACGGGCCCACGTGGCCGGGAACTTCCCCATGGAAACCATGGTGGAAGAGATGGAAGCCTACCTGCTTGAAATGGTTGACAAGAAGCCGGGGGGCAGGAATTCAAAGAGAGGATGAAACGCAAGCCAGAACCAGCTTGGTTATTTAGAATTACCCACATTCGTGGCTGAAGGCAGCCATTTCAGCATACCCCTGAACCTGCCCGCAGGCGTGTACATTGCAAGGATAACCCACGCCGGGCAGGTGTCCACACAGAAGATCCGGATTGCACCCAGGTAAACACCGGCAGTGAGCTTCTTCTTTCCCTCAGACTTTTCTGCAGGGGGTGATGAACCCCAAAAAAATTTGCCCAAAGGATAATTCATATCAGTTCCTTATTTGTATTTTTGTCTTCGGCGCTGCCGTGCGGTTTGCGTAAGGGCTGCCAGGCCGGTGAAGTCAGGGGTGGCGTATCGCCCACCCGCTGCCCGACCTTGTACTGTTGACCGGGCCCCCGGACCGGTATTGACGATCGGAAAACGGTCCCTGGCCGGTCACCTGTTGTGACCGAAAGGGCGAAGCCGTGCCGGCCCGGAGGCTGCAGCCGCTGGCAGCTACCCCCGGTGCAACCCGCGACGGGCCATGCCCGGTGCAGGCGGCCGGCTTGCCGCTGTTAAGGGCTGCAGGCAAAAGTTCGCCGCTGCAGCTGCCCCCGGCAACCCATCCCAATGAAATCAACAATCCAACTACATATCTAAACCATAATTATATGTCAGAAGTTTCCACTATTTGTTGTATCGGGGCAGGCTACGTGGGCGGCCCCACCATGGCTGTTTTTGCCTATAAATGTCCGCACATTAAAGTCATCGTGGTTGACAGCAATCCGGAGAAGATCGCTGCCTGGAACACCGATGAACTGCCCGTGTATGAGCCGGGCCTGCTGGAAATTGTGAAGGAGGTTCGTGGCAGGAACCTGTTTTTCTCGACCGATGTGGATGCGGCCATCGACGCGGCAGAGATGATCTTCATCTCGGTGAATACCCCCACCAAAACCTACGGGGTGGGCAAAGGCATGGCCGCTGACCTGAAGTACGTCGAAATGTGCACCCGGCAGATCGCCAGGGTGGCCAAGGACGATAAGATCATCGTGGAAAAATCGACCCTGCCGGTACGCACGGCCGAAAGCATCAAGGCCATTATCAACGGCAGCGAATCTGACTTCAACTTCCAGGTACTGTCGAACCCGGAATTCCTGGCAGAAGGAACAGCCATCAATGACCTGCTGTATGGCGACCGTGTGCTGATCGGCGGAGACCAGACCCCGGAAGGTCTCAAAGCGATCAAGGCCCTTTCTGACATTTACGCCAACTGGCTCCCGCGCGAACGGATCGTTGAAACGCGGCTGTGGTCATCGGAGCTGAGCAAACTCACTGCCAATGCCTTCCTGGCCCAGCGGGTATCGTCGATCAATGCCATCTCTGCACTGTGCGAAAGAACCGGAGCGGACGTGGACGAAGTGGCTTGCGCCGTGGGGATGGACAGCCGCATCGGGCCCAAATTCCTGAAGGCCTCCGTGGGCTTCGGCGGAAGCTGCTTCCAGAAAGACATCCTGAACCTGGTCTACCTGTGTCGCTATTTTGGGCTGCCCGAAGTGGCCGATTACTGGGAGCAGGTGATCAAAATGAACGATCATCAGAAACACCGTTTTGCCCAGCAGGTGATCACCACCCTGTTCAACACCGTATCGGGCAAGAAGATCTCAATGTTGGGATGGGCGTTTAAGAAGGACACCAACGACAGCCGGGAGTCAGCCGCGATCTATGTATCGGACGAGTTGCTTCAGGATCAGGCCGAGATCCACGTATACGACCCCCGGGTAAGCCCGGAGCGCATGGTGGACGACCTGATGTACCTGCAGCAGACCAAGGAAGGAAACGGCAGTCACATCCTCACGGAAGAACAGATCCGCGAACGCCTGGTGATCCACCCGGAACCGTATTTCGCCCTGAAAGATGCCCACGCCGTGATGGTCATAACGGAATGGGATGAGTTCAAAGAATATGACTGGCAGCGCATCTACGACGAGATGCTTAAACCCGCTTTCCTGTTCGACGGCCGCAACATCCTCGACGCCAAAGC
>CAYXEH010000083.1:3396-6199 GCA_964463915.1 uncultured Bacteroidales bacterium
AACAGCGGCACACGTTACAAGGAGAGATCCCGAAGGGATCCCCCGCTGCTAACAGGGGACTGCGACACTGCGATGACCCTGAAGGGGTCACACCTGTCACATCCAATACGTTCATCATGATAATATGACCATCGGGAATCCCGACTCCCACTCCGGTCGTATTTTTTCCTTTTTTAATCCTATTTTTGATCTAATCAAAAGATTGTTTTGTTGAACAAAAAAGGAAAAAATAATGAAAGACCATGTTACGAAATTCCTGGCCACATGGGCCATTGTAATACTCGTGGGCCTGCAGGCTGCGGCACAGCCCATGCCACCGGGCAGTTACGGAGAAGATGAACACCAGAAACCCGCATCGCTGGAAGCCGGCCTGGTAATACTGCTGGCCATGGCGGGGAGTTACGGTGTCAAAAAGCTGTTCGACGACAGACAGAAATTTGACTGACAGGCAGAAATAATACTGTACATGGAAAAACCAATTCAACTACGCCGCGTCCTTGAAATCTACAAATTCAACCTCATCATTGCGGCGGTGGCCCACTGCACCAAATGTGAGCCACCCGGAAACCCCTACGACAGCATCGGGCTGAAGCTGATGCGGCCCGCACCCGGTCAGGAGCACGGAGACCGATTAATTCCCGTAGACAATGAGGGCCCTGGCGACCGCTTCAGGCCCGGGGACGGCAACAAACCAGAAGGCCGGCCCCGGGCCGGGGGTGGCACCGGGAATAAGGAACAACTCCCCGCAAAGCTTTCCGATAACAAGAACGTACCGCTTCCGCGGGATGGCAACGATGGCGACCAACCCGGTCCTCTGGAAGATTTACCAGAAGCGATCACCGCAGACGTACCGGCCAGCCCCGTTTCCGGCAAGGAAATGACCGTGACAACCAGTAAGCGGCAGGTGAGCTACCGCCGCGAAACATTCGAGGTAGAACAATTACAGTACTACTGTTCGGACAGCCGTCAGGCATTCACCAATAAAGCCCTCGATGCCATCAACCAGGAAGCCGCCGCCGAAGCCTACCGCAAGCAATATGGTCTCCCCACGGCAGAAGAGATCCGCCAGATCAGAGACAACTACGGCCTTGACACAGGCACCATGGCCACCCTGCTGGGGGTTGGCCGGTCCACCTACCACAACTACGAAGCAGGAAGCATCCCCCAGCGGTCAACCGCCCGGCTTATTCAGCTGGCGGCAAAAAGAGAAAACATCGAAGCCCTGGCCGAACTCGCCGGTGTCGACCTGCCCGGCCACGTGGATGCCGGGGCGGAATGACCAACTTGCCTGAAGGTGTGATCCCTCAAAGCATGAACCCACAACCGGAGGTGCGTCAGCCCCAACTAACCAACAAAGACTACCTGATGGAAGAGGGTTTTGAGGACGTTGTTTCTCCCGGGAAGCCGATCAAAAAAGCATTTGAGACCGGCTTGATCAAGGATGGACATGGTTGGATGCAGATGCTGGAGAGCCGGGAATGTACCAATGCACGGACTCAGGGAAGCTGATATCGATTTCATCCGGCGGACGTTAAAAAAGTTCCCGGAAGTGGAAGCCGCCTGGATATATGGAAGCCGGGCAAAAGGCACCTAAAAACTTAAAACTACTACAATTGATCCCTAAAGAATTCCACAAACTCCGCCGCCTGTTTTCCCGCCAGGAAAAGTTCAAGATCATCATATTGTTTCTGATGATGATGCTGGCAGCCATTCTTGAGGTGGCCGGCATCGGGATGGTGCCGGCTTTTGTGTCTATTGTGGCCAATCCTGAGCGCGTGCTCGAAAACGAGTTCTGGGGGCCGTGGCTGCAGCGGCTGGGCATTGAAGGGGCACGTGACTTATTGATTTACGGGGCCATCGGGCTGATCGGGATTTTTGTGATCAAAAACACCTACATCGTATTTTTTCGTTTTGTTGAAGCGCGCTTCATCTTTTCACGCCGTTACACCTTCAGCCACCGGCTGATGCGGGCTTACATGCAGGCACCTTACACTTTTTACCTGCAGCGCAACACTTCCGAACTATTGCGCAACGCCACCCAGGAAGTGAACCTGCTGATCAACCAGGTACTGAATCCCATCATGAAAATTGGCAAAGAGGGGGTAATGTCATTGGGCATCTTGGTTTTCCTGGTGACCATGGAGCCCCTGATCACCCTGTTTGTGTTGCTGGTGATGGGTGGGATGGCCGGTGGTTTCCTGTATTTCACCCAACGCAAACTGAAACGATATGGAGTGGAAGAGCAACAGTGTCGAAAAGAAATGATCAGGCAGGCAAACCAGGGGTTCGGGGGAATCAAGGACGCCCGGGTACTCAACCGGGAGCATGAGTTCATTGAAGCTTTCCGCAAAGAGGCATTCCGCTCCAGCCGGCTGCTTTTTATTAAAAAATTCATCTCCGAGGTGCCCAGGCCGGTAATCGAAACCATGGCCGTGATCGCCATCATGGTAATTGCACTGATCATGCACCTGCAGGGACGTCCGGTGGCCGACATCATTCCGGTGATCGCCCTGTTCGGCGTGGCCCTTGTGCGCCTGATGCCCTCCATGCAGATCATGACCCAGATGCTGACCAACCTGCGGTATAATATTGTGGCCGTAAACCCCATCTACGATGACCTGACGAAGTTAAAAGAATTTGGGAAGCAGTTGCGCACCGACAGGGGGCGCAATGAGCGCATAATCCTTCAGAAGGAAATTTCCATTAGGGACCTGCATTATCACTATCCGGACAGCGACGAACAGGCCCTTAACGGGGTGAGCCTGGAAATCCCCCGCGGGAAAGCGGTCGCCTTTGTGGGCCC
>CAYXEH010000084.1:0-6156 GCA_964463915.1 uncultured Bacteroidales bacterium
TCAAAAGCGTGTTCCGGCGCGAAGGCATCAACCAGAACGAGCAAACAACCATGGAACCCTTCAGGGGTTCATCATCAAAAGACGATTCGAAGTAACCAAAAGTCCTGTCAACAATAAATGAAGCCGCTGACCGCAGGGCGTTTTTTTACCTGGAAATAAGGCGGGATTTCCAGGACTTATCAAAACCCAAACTTATGAAAGCTGTCATTGCCGGAGCCGGCACTTATGGTGCCGTGTATCACCAATACATCAAAGAGCAGGACCGGTATGAAGTCGTTGCTTTTTTGGATGACGACCCTGACAAACAAGGACAACAACTGGATGGTCTGTCTGTAGTTGGAGGCCTGCGGGATTTTGATAAAATCCGTTCATTCCATGTGGACGCAATATTCTGTCCCATCGGAGACAATAAACTGAGGCTGGACTACCTGCGGGAGTGCAAAGCCAATGGGTTTCAAACCCCGGGATTTATCCATAAAAGCGTGATCCTTCCCGAAAAAATCAGTATTGGAGAAGGGGTTTATATATTGCCGGGTACCATTGTGATGCCTTTTGTAAAGATTCATGATTATGTAATGATCTCCATGGGCGTGAAAGTAGCCCATCACACCATCCTGCGGGAGGCTTCATTCCTGTCAACGGGAGTTAATATGGGGGCCAGCATTGATTTTGGCCAGTGCGCCTTTGCAGGGATCGGATCCACCATTACCACCGGGATTAGTTATGTGGGCGAAAGTGCCACCATCGGCGCCGGGGCCGTGATTATCCGTGATGTACCGAAAGGGGCCGTGATGGTCGGGAATCCGGGGAGGGCACTGAACAAGTAAATCAGACCGATATCCAGCCGACGGTTTCTCCTTCCGCTTGTAAACCCATTCCTTTGGAGGCCACAATTGCACTGCCCCTGTTTTCTTAATATGTGGCTAAAAAATTTATTTGACCGGGTAACAGCACTTTTCGGGCTGGCTCTGCTTTCGCCCCTGATGCTGGCAATTGGTTTATTAATAAAATTCAAAATGCCGGATGGGCCTGTATTCTACAAACAAGAAAGAATAGGCCGGCATGGAAAACCTTTCACCATTTACAAGTTTCGCACCATGATAAACCGGCATAACAGCTCTCCGGTTTCCGTAAAAGGTCAGGCGCGCATTACTCCACTGGGTGCTGTACTTCGGAAGTATAAGCTGGATGTATTACCTGAATTGTGGAATGTATTGATTGGAGACATGAGCTTTGTGGGGCCGCGTCCGGATGTGCCCGGTTACGCCGATAAACTTACCGGAAAGGACAGGTTGATTCTGTCTGTCAAACCGGGCATCACCGGGCCCGCAAGCATGAAATACGCAAATGAAGAGGAACTGCTGTCCGGGCAGAGCGACCCCATAGCCTACAATGACAAAGTGATTTTCCCGGACAAAGTGAGGATCAACCTGGCGTATATGAAACACCGGGATTTTTGGCTGGATCTGAAGATCATTATTACTACGGTATTAGGAATTAAATTGAAGGATAAGCGGTTTTTGTAACCGCTTTTTTTATGATAACGACGCAAACACAAACCCGCCGCCTGAAAAAACTCTGGTGGCTGTTCAGCCGCCGGGAAAAGATCAAGACTTTTGGGCTGTTCTTCCTCATGGTGATCAACGCACTGGCCGAAATGGTCAGCATTGGCGCCATTCCGGCTTTTATTTTGATTGTGGCATCGCCTGAAAAGGTTATGGACCATCCCATAAGCGGCCCCCTTGTGGAGTGGCTGGGGGTGGAAACAAGCCGTGAGTTGTTGGTAACGGGTTCTGTGGGGCTGATCGGACTTTTTGTTCTGAAAGGCCTGCTGGTTGCTTTCATCAACTACATTCGCATCCGTTTCGTGCAATACAAGTACATTGAACTTTCCGGACGGCTTTTCACCAGCTACATGCTGGCTCCTTATGCGTTTCATTTGAAACGCAACACATCAGAGTTGCTTCGCAACCTCTTGTCTGAAAGTCATATTCTGATCCACGGGGTCTTCATGAATATCCTTGGGGTTGCCCTTAACATGGTGACCATGGTATTTATCATCACCATGCTGATGGTGGTAGAGCCATTGTTCACCCTGATCGCCCTGGGGCTCCTTGGCAGCATAACGTGGGGAATGATGAAGGTGGTTAATAAAAAAATGGGGTTTTATGGCCATCAGGAGATGTTGCACCGCCAGGTGAACAATAAGGTGGTGCTCGAAGGCCTTGGAGGCTTGAAGGAAACCAGGGTGCTTGGAAGGGAACATGGTTTTTTCTCGCAATTCGACGCAAGTAACTGGAAACGAGCCCAGGCAGAGTTTTTCAAAGAAATGGTTCACCACATTCAGCGCCCGGTGATGGAGGTCATCACAGTGGTGGGGGTGCTTGGCCTCGCCCTCCTATTAACTGCCCAGGATCAAAGCATTGAGCGCATTGTGGCCATACTGGCCCTTTTTGCTGCAGCCACCTACAGAATGATGCCCACCTTCCGCGATCTTGTCAACCAGACAAACCACCTTCGTTATCACATGGTGTCTGTCGATCCGGTATACGATGACCTGAAACAGTTAACACACAGCCTGGAGGAAAGAATGTCTCCGGAGAAAAAACCACTTCCCATCCGGAAAGAGATCAGCATGGAAGGGCTTTCTTTTGCCTATACGCAGCAAGACAAAGAAGTATTGAAGGATATTCATCTGCATATACCCAAAGGTTCAGCCATTGCCCTGGTGGGTGCATCAGGAGCTGGTAAAACAACCCTGGTAGATTTGTTGCTTGGCCTGTTGAAACCCCAAACCGGAGCAATACGTGTGGATGGGAAGGATATTCAGGATGATTTGCGGGGATGGCAGCGCAACATCGGTTACATTCCGCAGTTCATTTACCTTAGTGATGACAGCCTCAAACGCAATGTGGCCTTCGGGCTGAGATCCGAAGACATTGATGACGATCGTTTCAGGCAGGCTGCAGAGGCTGCCCGCCTCACCGAACTCATCCGGAATCTGCCCGAAAAGGAACACACCCACATTGGTGAAAGGGGTGTCAGGCTGTCCGGGGGGCAACGCCAGCGTGTGGGCATTGCCCGGGCCCTGTACCACAACCCCCAGTTGCTGGTTATGGATGAAGGCACCTCTGCCCTGGACAACATCACTGAAAAATATGTCATCGACGCCATTGAGCAGCTTAAGGGTGACCGCACCATTGTGATGATCGCGCACCGGCTCAGTACGGTGAAAAATTGTGATGTGATCTACCTGATGGAAGAGGGAAGAATCGCCGATTGGGGTACCTATGACGAACTGTACGGCAGAAATGAGGTGTTCCGGAATATGGCCGGAGGGTTAAAATGAAAAATACATTCTTTTCTGTTGTCATTCCCACCAGAAACCGTCCGGCGCAATTGGAGAAAGCCCTCCAAAGCGTTTTCGCACAAACCATGAATCCCAAAGAGGTAATTGTGGTAGATGACGGTTCCCAACCACCGGTTTCGAAACACATATTTAACCAGGCGCCCCGGGAAATTGGTACTGTGTTATTACGAAACGATCCACCATTAGGTGCGGCAGGGGCAAGAAACGTGGCCGTTAGCGTGGCAAAAAGCCCATGGATAGCATTTCTGGATGATGATGACCAGTTTTTCCCGGAAAAACTTCAGACCATTGCAGAGGCCATGGTCAATAACCCTGAAGCGGATCTTTTCTATCACCCGGCGAAGATCCACCTGGTGAGGGAAAGAATTCAATATATATCAGGAGCGTCCGAACCGGGGAGTCACAAAGACCTGGCGTCTAATTTACTTGTAAAAAATTTTGTTGGAGGATCATCCATGGTTGTCATCAACAAAAAATCGTTGATTGAGGCCGGAGGCTTTGATAACAAATTGTCGCCAGTAGAAGACTGGGAACTCTGGATCCGGCTTGCATTTCAGAAAAATAACTTTTGTTTTCTCAGTAACCCCCTTACACTCTATTTTCACGATAACCTGATTCCCAGCCTTACGAAAGATACCGCTAAGGCAAAACAAGCCTATGATCGCCTTAGGGAAAAACATGAACCCT
Organism: uncultured Bacteroidales bacterium; assembly: GCA_964463915.1. GTDB lineage: Bacteria > Bacteroidota > Bacteroidia > Bacteroidales > UBA7960 > PUPG01. The sequence goes on from CAYXEH010000084.1 coordinate 4,058, forward strand.
CGTATGCCCGCCTCAGCAGGAAAGGGCACAGGGGGCTTGAAGCCAACAAGCACAAATCAATGGTGCTGACAGCTTTGTTAAACAACGACATCCGCGGCGCCGTTAAGGAACAAGTCAAGCTGATTTTGACCTCACGGAAGTTCAGAGATTTCATCGCTTTATTCATCATTCCCCTGGGCCCTAAAGTAGTTTTCAAACTGCGTTCAATGCTTTGATCATGAAAATTGCCTATCTCATTGTTGTCCATGACAATTTCCGGCAGCTCAGCCGGCTTTTACTGGCACTGGATGATGCCAATGTAAAGTTTTGGCTCCACATTGACCAGGAAACTTCTGCTCCCCCGTTGCCCCGGACTAAAGCACCCATTGAACTTATTCCCCGGAAAAGGGTTTTCTGGGGCAGTTATTCATTGCAAAACGTCATCAACAGCCTTATGAAAACAGCCACATCAAGTGGGGCTGACTATTATGTGTTGTTAAGCGGAACCGATTACCCAATCAAGTCAGGAAAACAGCTGTATGCCAAACTGAATAAAGGGGGTGAATACATTAATCTGTGGAAGGGCTTTTTACCACATAAACCGGAATCAAGGATCAAATATTATTATTTTGAGGGCGCCAACCGGAAAAACAAGAAAAGCTTAAAAACCCTGGTTTTCTTTGCACTTGAACTGCTTCAGAAAAAAATTAAGATCATTCGCAAAAGAACCTATCCTTTTAAAGAGGTTTATCATGGTGCCACCTGGTGGGCACTGAGTCATTCCTGCGTTGAATACGTGCTGAACTACATAGATAATCATCCGGAATATTCAGTTTTTTTCAAAACTTCCTGGATCCCCGATGAAACCTATATGCATACCATCATCGGCAATTCTCCTTTCCGGGACAAAGCAAAGGGATGTCTGACCTATACAGACTGGTCTGCACAACGTTCTTCTCCGGCCTGGATCTCAAAAAAACACCTTGGGGTTTTCAGTGATCCGGACAACCCCTTTTATTTTGCCCGCAAATTCAATGACAACAGTGAGGATACCATCAAGGCCATCGATAAGATCATTTCCCCCTCCTCTCATTGAGCTAATTTTGCGTGTAATTGAAAGTGTTTTACGTGTAATAGCACCATAATTGCCAAATGAAGTTCTCTGTGCTGATGAGTGTGTGGAAAAAGGAGCAACCCGTCTACCTTGAGCAGGCGCTGGATAGCCTACGCCTTCAAAGTTTGCCCCCCAATGAGGTAGTGCTTGTGGAAGACGGGCCCCTGACCGCACCCCTGCATGCAGTCATTGAAAAATACCGTACGCTTCTTCCGCTGAAGGTTCGTCGTTTGGAAACAAACAGGGGGCTGAGTGAAGCATTGAATGCCGGGTTGGAAGAATGCACCAACCATTGGGTAGCCCGCATGGACAGCGATGATGTCTGCCTGCCTGAACGATTGGCGAACACGGCAAGTTTCATTGCGCAAAACCCGGATGCTGATATTGTCGGATCTTTCGCCAATCGCATCAATCATAATGGCCGGGTCATGTCCCTGATGCGCGTTCCTGTGGAACCGGCCCGCATCCGAAAACTTGTCTGGACCTGCCCGCTCATTCATCCTACCGTGTGTTACCGTAAAGATAAAATCCAGGCCCTGGGGGGGTATAGCCCGAAAGCCGGTCCAAGACAGGATGACTATGAATTGTGGTTCCGCTGCGTAAAAGCCGGATACAACATCTACAACATTCCCGGGCCTTTACTGCTCTATCGTTTTGGCGTGGCCAATATTTCACGAAACAATTACCGTGTGGGGTGGCATCAGCTGAAGAACGGAATCCGTGGGAACAGAATGGTCGGCGCCGGCCTCCTGGCTTACTTTGGTGTGGCAATCCCTTTTTTCCGATCTTTGTTGCCATATCCCCTGAACCTTTGGGTTTACAACATACAAACAAGGTTAAACCCCAGGGTAAAACGGGATTGACCAGAGCAAAGCGATATTCACACATAAACCTTAACTGGTCAAAAAACCTGGTATCACACACCTTGTTTGTCACAAAAAAATAACAAACATGTCCAACCGTATATTCCTCTCCCCGCCCCACATGGGCGACCTGGAAAAAGAAT
>CAYXEH010000085.1:0-6019 GCA_964463915.1 uncultured Bacteroidales bacterium
TCGATGATGATAAAACTGCCGGTTTTCTGGTTCACCTGGTAGGCATCAATGAATAATGGCTGCGCGGTGGTTATTTTTACCCGTCCTATTTCATTTACTTCCAGACTGTCCGCATCTTCCCGGTGGAGGGTGTCCACATTCATCCGGTAGATTACCTTGTCGATGTAGGCATGGGTGGTCCGGGTGGTTTGCATCAACAGGTATTGCCTGCCGGGCTGCATCGCCTCTTCGTTCATCCAGCAGAGGTAGGCTTCAAAGCTGGTGGTGACCTGGGGGATGTTTTTCTTTCTGACGATCATGTCCCCACGGGAAATATCGATCTCATCTTCAATGGTCAGTACCACCGAGTCGCCGGGGAAAGCTTCGTTCAAATTCTCATCCCTGGTTACAATTTCTTTTACCTTGCTTGACAGCCGCGATGGGAGTATCGCAATCTCATCGCCCGGCTTGATCCGGCCTGAAACGATCTTTCCGGAAAATCCGCGAAAATGCTGATTGGGGCGGATCACATACTGTACCGGGAAACGAAAATCCACCACGTTGTGGGAGGCATCCACTTTTACATTTTCCAGGTGGTGGAGCAGGGTGGTGCCATTGTACCAGTCGGTATTGCCATTCTTTTCAACGATGTTGTCGCCTTTCAGGGCGGAAATGGGGATGTACACAATGTTGGCAATATCCAGTTTTTTGGCAAAAGCGCGAAACTCGCTCACAATCTCCTCAAACCGCTCCTCGCTGTAGCCTACCAGGTCCATCTTGTTGATGGCAACCACAAGGTGGGGAATTTGAAGCAGCGATGCGATGAATGCATGACGTTTGGATTGGGTAAGCACGCCCCTGGTGGCATCAATGAGCACAATGGCCAGTTCAGCCGTGGAGGCGCCGGTAACCATATTCCGCGTATACTGTATGTGCCCGGGGGTATCTGCGATGATAAATTTCCGCTTCGGCGTGGCGAAGTAGCGGTAGGCCACGTCGATGGTGATTTTCTGTTCCCGCTCGGCCTTCAGGCCGTCGGTTAGCAAGGCAAGGTTCACACTGTCCTCGCCGCTACTGCGGCTTGATCTTTCAATCATGTCCATCTGGTCTTCAAAGATGGATTTTGAATCGTAAAGCAGCCGCCCGATCATGGTGCTTTTGCCATCATCCACACTGCCGGCTGTGGTGAAGCGCAGCAGGTCCATGTCCAAATACCTGGTATCCGTATAGCCGATGTCGTCTTTTTGGTAACTCATTCGTTGAAATATGTATTGTCGAAATGCATACAGATGGTTATTCACTAAAAGTAGCCTTGCCGTTTGCGGTCTTCCATGGCCGTTTCACTTCGCTTGTCATCATGGCGGTTGCCGCGTTCGGTCTGCCGGGCAGCGGCCACTTCCCGGATGATCTCTTCCAGCGTGGATGCCGCAGAAGGTACCGCCCCGGTACAGGTCGCATCGCCAATCGTTCTGAACCGTATGGTTTTGGTAACCACCTCTTCGTCATCCATCCTGGTTATAAATTCGGTGTCTGCCAGCCATACCCCGCGTCTGTTGAACACGTTGCGTTGGTGTGCAAAATAGATATCGGGAATGTCGATTTGCTCCATGGCGATGTATTGCCAGACATCCATCTCTGTCCAGTTGCTGAGCGGAAATACCCGGAAACTCTCACCGGTATTTTTCCTTCAATTCAAGATGATCAATAGCTCCGGACGTTACGGTTGAGGTGTCCACTGTCCGAGTATATCCCGGTGTGAGAAAAACCACTCTTTGGCACGTGCTTTTTCTTCGTCACGCCGGCCACCTCCAATGGCTGCATCTATCTGGTGTTCCTTTAATGTATCCAGCAGGGTGACTGTCTGCAGGGCGTTCCTGCTGCCATCCGGGCCGGTCTCTTCTCTGACCCTTCCCTTGTCAATGGACTCCTGAACACTTCCGACAATCAGTTCGGCGCCAATTTTCTTCAAAAACCGGTCTCTGAATTCAATGGTTTCGGGGAAGTTGTGCCCGGTATCTATATGGATAAACGGGAAAGGAATTCTTCCCGGGTAAAAAGCCTTCAGGGCCAGATGAGCCATCACAATGGAGTCTTTCCCTCCCGAAAACAGCAGGCCCGGCCGTTCAAACTGACCTGCGACTTCCCGCATCACATATATGCCTTCATCTTCCAGTTCTTTGAGATGAATCTTATTTTGCTGAACCATGCAAATACCTGTTTAGTAGATCGTTTGGTTAATCTGTTTAATATTATGGTAACGGATACCCGCCAAGGGGTCTTGGGTTATATAATTTGTTACCGGCACAATATCCAGTACGATAATTGCTGTCAATGCACCTGCAGAAACAAAATCCAGTGGCCGCCTTTGGTGGGTCCGAAAATAAATTGCTGAAGCTCTGATCCCTTTAGCTCTTGCTTTTTACTTTTTACTCCCCAGCTTTTCCCTGAGTTTATAAAACTCCCTCCGTCCAAACACAAATCCCACGCCTAAAACACCTCCCAAAAAGGTGTAGATCACCATCAGCCGGGCGCGTTTGGGCTGGCTGCGTTCGAGGGGTACCTGGACGGGTTCCAGGAGTTTGACCACGGGGGTTTCTTCCTGCACGCGAAGGCGGGTTTCTTCGAGCCGCTGGGCCAGGTTGTTGTATACGCTGTAGGCCAGGTTGTATTCGTCGAGCAGGCGCTGTTCCTCAGTTTCCACCAGGGCTGATACGATGTTTTTGTTGGCATCGCGGAAACGGGCCAGGCGTTCCTGGGCCTCGTAGAACTCCTGTTTTTTCTCTTCGTGCCGGGCTTTTACGAAGTCCAGGTCGCCCTGGACTTTTTCTGTGCGGTATTCGGTGATGTATTGGCTGAGGTAGTCCACTGTCAGGTCGGTAATGTGGGCGGTGGCCACGGGGTCGGGGAATTCGGCCGATACGCTGATCACCCAGCTCTCCATGTCCATGTCGGCTTCAATACGCCCGCGCAGGTTTTGAATGTGAAGGTGCTGGCGTTGAGTCAGCCGGGGAACCACTTCGCCGGGAAGGCCGGGGGCTCCGGCTTCCTGCGGGCTGCTGAACAGGCTGCGGGTGGCGCCAATCAAAGTGCGTGGCAACCCGATGGTATAGCGCTGTACGGTGCCGGTAACGGACGCGGGCATGTGCTCTGACAGGTAGGTTTCGACCGTTACCTTGTCATCCAGCGCTGACACTTCAATCTCCTGTTCCAGCAAGTGAAGGAAGAATGGGGTGCTTTGTACGATGCGTGGGTAAAGGTCGGGCCGCAGAGCATCTGACCCTTCCGATCCGAAGTCAAATCCGGCTGCTCCGCCGAACTGCCGAAGCAGGGCAGAGGCACCGGTACGTTGTTGCTCAATCTCCGGCAGGATGCGGGCTTCCACCCTGTACTGGGGGGTGGAAAACAGGGCCACAAACAGGCCCAGGACCACAAAAGCCAGGATCACCACCAGGATGGTCTTTCTTGAATCCCAAAGAAAACGAATGATCTCCACCAGGTCGATCTCGTCTTCTTCCGGGGGTGGGGGGATGTGCCCGTGTTGGGGGTATTGCTGGTTCTGATAATGGGGATGTTGTTCCATATCCGGGTTGGTGTTAGGCGTATTGGGGGTTGGCAGCAAAAGCTGCGTGGTTGATTTTACAAATTGGTTTTACAAGGCATTGATGATGTACATAATCATGGCTGCCAGGCTGGCTGCCGATGAACTGATGGCCATGACTTCCTGGGCCGACATGGGGTCCCGTTCGGGTTTGACGGGTACCACGATCTCGGCCCCCGGCTTGATGTCGGGGTGGGAGCGGATGCCCATGAAGCTGCGGGTGCGGTCGCTGGTACCGTTGGGGTAGCGCACATATACCCGGCGCTTGTCGGCATCTTCGGTAAAGCCGCCGGCTTCGGCAATGTAATCGCGCAGGTTCATGCGGTCACGGTAACGGGTGGTTACGGGAAACTGCAGGGCCCCGCTCAGGCTCACGGTCTGCAGCTCCTGCGGGATCTCAATGACATCCCCTGTCATCAGTCTGAGGTTCTCCCTGGATCCGGGATTTTCCCATAGTGCAGGGAAGTCAGCACCCACAAAACGCATCCCATCATCATCCGCGCCGGTGAGCTCGGTCTGACGCTGAAGGGAGGCACCCTCCAGGTAGGCTTCTTTGGTAAGGCCGCCGGCCCTTCTGATCAGGTCGGTGATCTTTTCCCCTTTTTTTTCCAGGGCATAGATGCCGGGGAAGGCCACTTCGCCTTCGATGGTCACCAGTTGTTGGGTGAAATAGTTGGGTGATCGCCTTACAAACACGATGTCGAAGGGATGGAGTTCAAAAGAGGAGGCCTCGTCTTCCAGGGCGAGGTCCTGGCTCAGCGGGAAACTGAACACTTCGGCGGTTTGTTCGCCGGGGGTCATCGCTTCCGGATCGGCAATGCGGCGGGCCACTTCCACCCGGGCCAGGGAGGCGGATTCTCTGAGGCCATCGGCTTCGCGGATCAGTTCGCCAAGGGTGATTCCCTCGGTGTAGGGGAAGGTGCCACCTTCCTGCACATGCCCCTGGATCTGTACGGTGAAGTCTTCTTCCAGCTCAAAGATGGAGCTGATGCTTACCAGGTCGTGGGGTTGCAGCAGGGGGTCTTCCGCCTCTCCGTTATAGATCCGGTTCAGATCTACGGAGATCACTTCGGTGCGCCGGTTTTCCTGTTCACGGTAAATGCTGGCGCGGTGCATGAACACGTCTTCGCGCAGCCCGTCGGCCAGTTCCACCAGGCTGGTGAGGGTCATCCCTTCGCGATGGGCAAAACGTCCCGGGCGGAATACGGCGCCCTGCACGGTAACCAGGTTCTCAAAGCGGTCTAGTATGGCGTCTACCCGGACTTCATCGCCGCTGCGCATCACTACCGAGCCATAGAGGGGCTGTTCGATATCCAAAATCTCCTGTTGCCGGTCTGTGTTGCGCAGTACCTTTACCCTGTTGGTGTAGGCCCTTTCGTTGAAGCCGCCGGCGTAGGCTATCAGTTCTTCGAGTGTTTCCCCTTCTTTCAGTTCAAACAGGGCCGGGTGTTTCACTTCTCCCTCGAGGCGCACCCGGTTGTTGTAGGTGCCCACATAAATGAGGTCTTCATCTTTGAGTCGTATGTTGTCCGACATGTCGCCCCCGGTGAGGAATTCATAAAGATCAATACGTGCCACGGTTTCATTTTCACGGATCACGCGGATGTCGCGGAAGCTTCCTTTGTCGCCGGGGCCGCCTGCCAGGTAAAGGGCGTTGAAGGCGGAGGCCAGTGAGGGGAGGGTGTAGGTGCCCGGCATGTAGGCTTCACCGGTAATGGTGACCTGTATGCTGCGGATGTCTCCCAGGCTGACGTGGGCAAAGGTGTTGGGATTGGGAGAGATAAGGCCGCTGTAGATGGATCCGAGCCTGCGGATGATCAGGGCGGAGGCTTCTTCGATGGTGAGTCCGTTTACCTGGATGTTGCCCAGGCTCTCCAGCTGGATATAGCCACCGGGCTGTACCCGCTTGCTGTATTCCTGCCGGGATGCACCCCATATATCGATCAGTATCTGGTCGCCGGGGCCCAGCACATAGTCTTTGGGTGTGGGGATGTTCAGGCTGGGTTCAAAGGTGAGTCCTTCGGTGCGGAAGAGGTCGCGGCCGAATGTATGGATCTCTGTGTCGGGCTCATCGGGGCGTTCCTGTTCCGGGGGGTCAACGGCGGCTTCCCGCTCTGTGCGGTCACGGGTTTCGTCGGCCTGATCCCCGGCCTGGATTTCTTCGATCCGGCTGCGCAGTTTGAGGATTTCACTGTAGGGCATTCCACGGTTGATTGCTTCGGCCTCAAGTTCAGCCTCCGACAGGCCGGTTTGCTCTGCCTGGCGCACAAACTGCCGGATCTGGCTGTCGCTGAGTTCGTCAATCTTTATCTCCGAGAGGTCGGAGGTGAGATCAAAGGACTGCGTGCTGCCGGTGAAAGGAATGGCCAGCATGGTGAGGAAGATGAGAAGTAAAGTCGTTGCTTTCATGTCAGGTAAGTTGTTGGTTATTCGGCGCTGACG
>CAYXEH010000086.1:0-5204 GCA_964463915.1 uncultured Bacteroidales bacterium
ACGTGAGGGGATGGTGGAGGAGGAGAGGTAGACTATTTTCATATTTTAAAAACCACTTATGGATAGCTGTTTTTCATTCTCATTGATTTTCGCCGGCTCCTTTGAGCCATTCCAGCATTGAATTGCATCTTACAATGCGCTGATCTGCGTGAAAGTTACGCTTTCGGCCCCGATTTTCTATGTGTTTTTGCATGTTTTCATATACAGATTGTGCGATGCTTGTAAATTCCGACGCCCGGAGCAGGGGAGCAGAATTGGGGCTGTTTTTCATCAGTGTCTCCAGGGCGAAAAAGAAGATTTCCAGATAATGTTCAAATTGTCGTATCCGGGTGAGTGCGGAGGATAAAGCGGTTTTAGGATTTTCGCCCTGATGCACGGAGACTGCATAAAACGTGCTGATATGAAGGGCGATCAGTTTCCGGAAAAAAGGCCGGTTAATCAGGTCATTTCGGATAAATTCATTCCATATGCCATGCCAGACCTTGCGATCCAAGGCAGGAATTTTGTCATATGCCCCTGTTGTTGCCAATTGTTGGATTGCAGCCACGCCTGCGGTGAGAACAAAGTTGAGAATCGAGCGCAGGTCATTGGCATGTTCCTGGTGCGGGTGGCAGGCCAGGCGGTGTCGTGCGCCGAACAGCAGATGCCAGGTCTTCGCCCAGCAGTCCGCAGGCGAATCCTGGCAGGCAAACAGGGTTGAGATGTCTGTATGGCTCTTTTCCGGCAAGGAAGGCGAAAACTGTGTTGTATACAGTCCGGATTCCCTGTAGGCCATCAAAAGGTGAAAGATGCGGAGCCATGTCTGGGTCCGGGCCGGGTTGCCCGGAACGTTTTGATCCAGCAAAAGCCGTGTGCGCAAGGTATCCAAGTGAATGCCGGTTTTTTCATTGGCAAGCAGACCTGTTTCAATAAATTCATCAAGGTTCTTTTCTGCTGTTTCTTCGACCTCATCAAAAAGATCCGTCCAGGCCGGAAGATCCTGCTGGCTGCCGGTTGAAAAATAATTACGGAGTTCATCCAGAAATATCTGCGCGACTGTTTCCGGGGCAGAAGAATCGCAGCCATCCTTTACATTCTGGAGTCTGCGAAGCAGAACCGGTATATAGGATTGCGCAAGAAACCAGCCGTCAGACCTTTGGCACAGCGCTGCGGCCACATCGGAGCAAAACGTGCGAAAATCATTTTCTGCCTCTTTTCCGGCTTCCCCGCAAGCCGGTTCATTTGCCAATGGCCTATCTTCTTGCCGGCAGTTTGCTATCATTTGCAGTCCGTTCTGGAACACCGCTTCCAAAATCAGCGGGGCAACAAGCTGCCGGCTCCAGACCGCCCGGTTGCTTCCGGCCGCAGTATGGCAGGCCACCGGCGATTTTTGTATAAGCGCCAAAAGCACTTCTTTGTTTTGCAGAACAAAAGGATCCTCTATCAGCTGAAACAAAAGCGGCGGGACCGTCAGTTCGCTTATGAGCTCAAGATAACGGGAAATATGGCCGGGCAACAAAGCATTTAAAAACCGCAGGCGCGGGTCATACGCCGGGAAGTGATCCCAGCCGTAACCGGGTATCCAGACCTGTTTGATATCCTCTTCCTGTTTCCATTGTTCCAAAAGCCGGGCGAACTGTTCTTGTTCGCACGCAATCACGCAGCTTTCAGGATGCATGACAACATCGCTGACAACAGCCCGCATTTTTTCATAAAAAATTTCCAGGGCCTGTTTGTCTTCTGCAAGGCAGTGGCGGATTTCATCCAGGTCGATATCCGCGTGCCAGCGGTCCTCAAGCCTGATGGCCGTATCAATGGAAATATCTGTATCCGCCAGGCAATGCCCCAGCATCCGGCCAAGCACCTTTTGGACGGCCGATTCCGCCGCGATTAGGGATTCATCGTCATCCGCCCTGTTGTCATATAAAACTCTGGCCAGGGCATCCTGCACGTCATCGGGGACTTCGCACTTTTTTGTGCGCTCCAAAAAGCGGCCAATTGCCGAGGAATCAGTATCCTGCAACTCACCATCGGCTTTAATAATAGCAGAAATCCAGGCCTTCAGCTCCTGATACAAGCACTCATGCCAGGATGTCTGCCGTATATTGTCGATAGAATATGACATTTTGCTGCCGATGGTTACTGCCTGCCTGCCTGAAATTCGTCCAGCGGCTTGACGCGCTGGCCGCAAATAACTTCCTCTAATTTGGATATAATGCTTTGCGGATCATGCAGGCGGGTTAGCATGCTGGCTCTCTGGCCGATGTTATTCAAGGAGTTTCCGGAAAACCACACCTGGTCGTCCACCACCAGGAAGCGGTCATGAATGGCCGGATTGGCTCCGGTCATGACCATGGCGCAAATATTGAAATTCTGGTCAACAGCCTGGCTGAGCAAATCGTTTAGTTCATATCCCTTTTCCCTCTGCCCGCCGGCCTGATCCTGCCGTGGCTGGCAGGGGGTTTTCTCTTTTAAACACACAGCGCCTGTAAGAATCGTAATTTCCACATCCTGCGGCACTCTGGTCAAAACGAAGTCCACCATTTCATGGCCTGCAAAATAGGGATCAACTATAATGATCCGGCTGCGCGCCCCGGCAAGGATGCCCTGAATCAGAGCCCGGGCCTCATCGGGCTGATCAAGCCAGCGCTGGCCAAGGCTTTCGGCACGCTTTCTTTCTTCTCTGGCGTGTATCTGCCGGGTCAGCAGCCGGCCCCATTCCAGTTCTCCCGGCAAAGGATCCCCTATTGTCTGGCTGGCATCATGGCTGCGCACATTGGCTTCAACAGCGGTAACAGCATCCTGGGACGTTATCACGGTCCTGCGCGTTGCCGTCATACTCATGTTCAGGCCGATCTGCCGGACAAACCCGGTAAATGGTTGAATATCCAGCAATCCACGACTGGGGCAGCGGACAATTGTGGCGCATTGTTCGGTTTTCCCGGTATGGGAGAGGACGAAATCAGATTCTTCAACTGTTACATCCTGCCCCCCGGTCAGCCCCATGCTGCGCCGTTCAGCATGATACAGTTTCAGGCCTGCCACGCTTTTGTTCTTACGAGGTCTGAAAAGTACATGAACCGAATCGGACTCGTTTTGCCCCGGGATAAGCTTCATGCGCAGGCTGCGGTATAATGGATTGGGCAACACCAGGTGAAGGCTGCCCCAGAATTCCGGATAATCACTGATTTCCCAGTTCAGCCTATTCTCAATCCAGTTCACCGTATTTTCATGTGAGAAGATTTCTTCAAGTATTGCCTCCCGGCTTTTCGGAAAAAGATGATGCGCCCGGACAGCGCCCCAGCACCCGGCTGCAAAGGGGAGGTCAGCTGAAAGGGTGAAACAAGGCCAGGGCTCGGCCTGGAAGAAATCACTGCAATTGATCTTTTTGTCGCCAACATCTGCTTCCCAGTTGATTACAACCTCATTGCCCTCCCGGCACTTGGCGTACCAATCCAGGGCCTCACTCAATGGCCGCGCCACGCGGATGTAGTGAAGATAGCCTCCGCTGCCCCTGATGCGCACCGTCTGTTCTCTGGGATCATGGCCCGTTCCAACAGACTCAGGCACATCCTTGTATTCAGCCGGATAGCATTCCACCTGGCCGAACAGTAACTGGCGATCTCCGCCCTGCCTGTGCCACAAAAGATGAGTCAGGGCCTGGGTGTAGTCCGATGGCAGGTCGGATAAAGGATCGTGAATTAACTGGTTTTGCTGCATGGGTCAGTCTTTTGTATATCTACCGGCATTGCAGAGCATCATACCTGGCGCTTGGAATTGGTGATGTATCGCTGTTGGCTAAATGGCCCCAGATACATGCCTTCATCAAGAAAACGCAAAAACAGTTTGAGATTGTTTCTATCATTGGGAAGCTTGAATACGATTAATGGGAAAACAAAAGCATTCATCTTCTTTTTTCACAATCGATTGCCCTATGTCCGTCTCCATTGGACCTAATGAGCCTTAACTCCCCTGTGCCGCCTACCGAAATACGTTTTCCTGCAAGGACAGCCCATCCGCCAGGATAGGAGAACAGTACTGGGCGGTCCATCATGGCTTCGGGTCCGTCTCCTAACTGTTGCAAAAAAGTTTCGGTTTTAGACCACTTGGATTCCAGTTCGTCTGTCCACGCTAATCCGAAAGTCCGCCTGCCGGGCTCACCGGGCAAAGAGTTATAACTTGCATACCAACACCCATTTGCTCTGACAGGTGACATAAGATTAACAGTATCCTCATCCCAAGAACCGTTCGTACCTTCAAGTACCGGGTTTGCATCGATACCTTCCCATGGCCCAAGCAGGCTTTTACTTTTTATAATTCCTGTTTTATATTGTCTTCCGGTTTTGCTCTGCCCCCCGGCGTTGACAATCATGTACCACCAGCCATTGTTGTGTATAAGGCCGTGGCAGTAAACACGCTCAACCGGATTTCCCGGTGCCCAATCTAAAATATCTGCCGTCTCCACGCGCACGATCGGCTCAGGATGAATTGTCCATGTCTTAAGATCCTCAGAAAATGCAATGCCAATCGCACGAATACCCTGTCCGGGAACATCTTTGCCGCCATCGCCAATGAAAGCCAGTGCCCAGCGATTATTCTCCTCGTCATAAACAAGTTGCTCTCCCATTGCACGTTTGCCCTGCCATGAATACTTAACCTGATCGAAAATCGGATTTTTGGAACTCTCAATCCAAGGGCCAGTAATTTCATTTGCAAATGCCAAGCTAGTGGTCATAACATTGTCACCGTCTACATTATGGCGTGTCTGTATTAACAAAGCATAGGCCTGACCGATTTTGATAACTTGTTTCGGGTAGATTACATCATTTGTTGTCCAGGAATCTGCGGTCACTAAAGTAGAATAGGAGTCTTGCCAATTATCCGTTGTGGGAGGGGGGATGGCTCCTTCGGTGGAATCACTGTTGAAAGTTGAAAGAAATCCTGTAATAGGCAGACACATTGCACGCCTGTGAAGGGCAAAACGATTTAGATTTAAAAATAAAAAAGTTACAAAGATGATAACAATAACAGCGACAACAAATAAAAAAAATCCTATAGCCCATCTTTTTTTCATGGAAACTCTTTTCCTCTTTATCCTGACAGCGCAGGAGTTCACTCGAAAAGGTAAGAAAGCCATTATTTAACTCATTTTCTCTTCAAGACAGCCACTAGATGAAACCCGGTATTTTCATCGGCAATCCGGTGATTGCGCCAGATATCCCGCC
>CAYXEH010000087.1:0-5119 GCA_964463915.1 uncultured Bacteroidales bacterium
CGCGCCTGCCCTCTGATCAGCGATCGGTGGTGCTGTTGCGCGACTATGAAGGATATAATTACCGGGAGATCGGTGAGATCACCGGCCTGAGCGAACCCCAGGTGAAGGTGTACATCTACCGGGCCCGCATCGCGTTGAAGAAGTATATTGGGAGTATGGATGCAGTGATATAGCTGGGAAGAGGTTAGAAGTAAGAGAGTAGAAGCCAGAGGTTGGAAGATAGACCCCGAAGGGGTCACACGTTAGTAAGGGGGCGCAGCCCCCGCAACCAACAGGCGCGAAGCGCCGAAACTAACAACCATGAGGGGCGTTAGCCCCGACAAACTAAAAAGAAATGAAACTCACCAGAAAAAACTACGAACAGTTCTTCCTCGATTATTTCGAGGGTAACCTGCCGGACAACCGGATGGGGGAGCTGATGCGTTTTCTGGATGAGAATCCTGACCTCCGGGATGAGTTTGATGCTTTTGAGATGATTCGTGTGGATGATGATGACGCGATCCGTTTCCCCGGAAAGGATTCCCTGAAGAAATCCGGCGGGGTGACTGAATGCATTTCTCCGGATAATTACGAGACATATTTCGCGGCCTATGCGGAGGGCGATCTGGATGAATCTGAAAAAACGAAAGTGGAAGCCTTTGCGGCTTCGGACCCTTATTACGGACGGGAGCTGGAGTTGATACAGCAAACCAGGCTTGTTCCCGATCCGGCCATTCATTTCCCCCGAAAGGGGTCGTTAAAACGGCATCATATTGACTTTAACAGCCGGCGTGTTTTGTATTATGCATCTGTCGCAGCTGCGGCTCTGCTGTTGGGAGTGGTGGCTTTTACCTTGTTCCCCCTGCAGAAAACAACGCAGGTGGCTTATGATCAACATGTTGGAGAGCCTGATCAACCTGTTGGGGAGGAAGGGGCACCGCCGGGGGCCGTTGCGGAGGCGCCTGCCCCTCAACGGGGAGAGGAGGCTGTAACGCTTCGGGAGGAGAAAGGGGTGTCTGCTTCTGAGGGGGAAGAAGCCATGCCGGAAAGGGTGGTTGCTTTGCCAGCGGAGTTGTTCCATTCGGACACTGCGCCGGGTCCTGTTTTTGTGGATGAAAGATCGGTGGAAATTGCGGCCGAAACCGAGCCCCCGCGAGAAATGATGGCATCCCGAATGGAATCCCGGCAGGTTGAATCGCGTCCGGGAGATGCCCGGGTTGCAGATGCCGGCGAGGGGGTACCCTCAGTTGGCGGTGCTGCCCCGGAACGGTTGATGACACGTGCTGAGCTAACTCCTCGTGAAGAATATATCTGGCTGGCTTACCGTGACCCGGGTCACCTGAAAATGGACGACCCGGATGGTTGGCAGCAGGGTGGTTTGCCCCGTTTGGCGGCCAATCGTTTGCAGGAGTCTGCTGGTGTGGATCTTCGCCGTATTGGGGCAACTTTGACTAAAAGCAGTTCCGGGTTGACTGAGTTTGCCGATCATAGCGTATCGGAACTGGTCCGGTTTTTCAGCGGCCTGGTGACGGTCAATGAACAGCGACCTGACGGAGGGCGGGTGCAGTTTGCCATCGGGAATGTTATAGAGGTGTCCAGCACCGCTCCGGCTGAATAACTATGAATTACCCCAGGGATTCAGAATGACCTATTGGGGCTCAGGCGGTCAGGATGGTCTGGGCCGAAGGTTTATGTTTCCAGCGGCGGTGGGACCAAAGATAAAGGGCCGGGGATTTTTCGATTTCTTTCTCCAGTGCTTTCATGAACAGGCGGGCAATTTCCCCTTCGGGCAATTCTTCGGGTTTTTCGGCCAGCAAACTGACGTGGATCAGGTACTGCCCCCGTTTTTCTTTGCGTGAAGCCACAAAATACACCGGCATTTTCATTTTTCGCGCCAGTTTATCAGGCCCGGAATAGATCAGGGTATCCTGTGATAAGAAGGTGGTGCGGAGCCCGGCCAGTGGTCCGGGGTTTTGGTCGGCAATCAGCCCGGCAATCAATGGCTTCCGGCTTTTCTTGTGACGCAACAGGGCGCGTCCTATTTGGCTTTTAGGAACGAGGTCATGAACAAAGCGCCCGCGAATTCTGCGTAAAAGCTTATCCATGATTTTGTTTCTTAAAGGACGATAAGCGGTAATCACCTGAAAATTTGTTTGTAGTGTAACTGGTGGAGGCACCCATTCCCAGTTTCCCAGATGACCCAGCAGTGCCATCATGGGTTTACCTTCCTGTTCGGATTGTCTCAGTATTGCATTGGCCTCAGGCGTAAAACGGCTGCGCTGTTTCATTTGCCGTTCGGACATATTCAGCGTTTTGATGGTTTCCACGATCACATCCGCCAGGTGACGATAGAAGTCATGCCGGATTTTCTGCAGGGCCTTCTCCTCTTTTTCCGGGAAGGAATTGCGAAGGTTTTCCATGATCACCTTCCGGCGATACCTGATCACGCTGGCCATCAAAAAGGCCAGCATGGAAGAGGCCCCGTACATTACCCGCCAGGGTAGCCACGAGAGTATCACCACCATCCCCGCAAGGGGGTAGCCGGTGATGCGGTGGAGTATGGTTTTTTGTGGTCTGGTCATGGTTATCGTGGCTTCGCCACTCTGGTTTGTCGGGGGCTGTCGCCCCTCCGGTTAACGGGTGCTTCGCACCCTTGGTTAGTCGGGGGCTGTCGCCCCCTTGGTTGTTGGTTTCGGCGCTGACGCGCCTTTTGGTTTCGGGGTCTTCGACCCCTGGTTACTGACGTGTGATCTCTCCGGGATCGACCTCTGCCCGTGTGAACCAACAACCATAAGAGGCGCCAGCCTCGAATTAGTACAAGAAGTTATCATACGGATACCGCTTCTTGTGGATCTCCACCACGGTATCGTAAAGCAATCGCCTGAGTCCTTCGATGTTTTGCTTCTTCCTGGCGGAGATGAAGATGCTGGGGGCGTTTTCGCTGGCCATCCAGGTGGCTTTCATCTCTTCCAGGCTGATATTTTCCTTTCCGGGGGGTGTCAGGTCGTCTTCGTCCTTTTCTTCCCACTTATATTTGTCCATTTTATTGAACACCATGATGGTCTGTTGCTCGCGTTCTCCGATGATTTCCGAAAGGGTTTCCTTCACCACCCTGATCTGTTCTTCAAAGTTGGGATGGGAGATGTCAACCACATGCAGCAGCACGTCTGATTCCCGCACCTCGTCGAGGGTTGACTTGAATGATTCGATGAGGTGGTGGGGCAGTTTGCGGATGAATCCGACGGTGTCGGACAGCAGAAAAGGCAGGTTGCCGATGACCACCTTGCGGACGGTGGTGTCGAGGGTGGCAAAGAGCTTGTCTTCGGCAAACACGTCGGTTTTGCTGAGCATGTTCATGATGGTGGACTTGCCCACGTTGGTGTAACCCACCAGGGCCACCCGCACCAGGCTTCCGCGGTTGGAACGCTGGGTGGCTTTCTGCTTGTCGATCTGTTTAAGCTTTTTCTTCAGCAGGGCGATCTTGTCGCGGACGATCCGGCGGTCGGTCTCGATTTCCTTCTCACCGGGCCCCTTCATGCCGATGCCCCCTTTTTGCCGTTCCAGGTGGGTCCACATCCCGGCCAGCCGTGGCAGCAGGTACTGGTACTGGGCAAGCTCCACCTGTGTACGGGCGTGGGCGGTACGGGCCCGCATGGCGAAAATGTCCAGAATGAGGTTGCTACGGTCGATGATGCGTGCCTTCAGGGTTTTTTCGAGGTTGCGATGCTGGCTTGCGGAGAGTTCATCGTCAAATACCACCAGGTCGGCCCCGGATTCATTGACGTAGGCGCGGACTTCTTCCAGTTTCCCTTTACCCAGAAAGGTGGCCGGGTCGGGTTTGTCCAGTTTCTGGGTGAAACGGTTCAGTACTTCGCCACCCGCGGTTTCCACCAAAAAGGCGAGCTCATCGAGGTATTCCTTTACCGTCTCTTCTGTTTCCCTGCCGGTGATGGCACCGACCAGCACAGCCCTTTCAATGTTTTTTTTGATCTCTATGTTTGTTGGCATGCAGTGCTTCCTGGTGATTAATTTTGTTTGGATTTGCGAAGGCCCGGGGCGCCGGTGCTGATGCTGTGTTGCAAAAGTTCTGGTGTTTGTTTTTGTTTGAACGTCAATTTTTGCCCCTTGCTTGTGGTGGCGGCAGGACGACAGCCCCGGGCGGTTATATCTGTTTGAACCCGATGATCTCGCGTACTTCGCGGATGGTTTTACGGGCGCTTTCCCTGGCTTTTTCCGCTCCCATTCTGGCTACCTTATCGAGGTAATCCTGGTCGGCGTCCAGTGCCAGGATCCGCTCCCGGATGGGGGTGGTGAACCGGATCATGTCTTCGGCCAGTTGTTTTTTCAGATCGCCGTAGCGGATGGTGGCCTTATTGTAGGCATCGAGGAAGTGTTCCACGGTATCGGGAGCACTCATCACGCGCATGAGATTGAACAGGTTTTCCACCGATTGGGACATGGGATCGCCGGGTTGTTCGGGGCCGCTGTCGGTGGTGGCCCGCATCACTTTCTTTCGGAGCACTTTGGGGTCATCGGCCAGGTAGATGGCATTGCCTTCCCCTTCAGATTTGCCCATCTTGGTGCTGCCATCCAGCCCGGGGATCTTCACCAGTTCGTTGGTGAAGTTGAAGGCGTAGGGCGGCGGGAAACAGTCTGTCTTGTACATCCGGTTAAAGCGGTTGGCAAATGTGCGGGCCATTTCCAGGTGTTGCTCCTGGTCTTTGCCCACCGGCACTTTGCTTGCTTTGTGGATGATAATATCGGCAGCCATCAGCACCGGGTAGGTCAGCAGGCCGGCATTCACGTTATCGGGTTGCTTGCGTACTTTCTCCTTGAACGAGGTGCACCGCTCCAGCTCACCTTTGTATGCGTTCATGTTTAGCAGCAGGTAAAGTTCTGCCACTTCGGGTACATCACTCTGTATATATAAGGTAGCCACTTCGGGGTCGATCCCGGCGGCCAGGTATTCTACCAGCACCTGCCGTACATTGCGTTGCAGGTCGGCCGGCGTGGGGTGTGTAGTTAGCGAATGATAATCCGCGATAAAGAAATAGCAGCGATGCTCATGCTGCATCTTCACAAAATTCTTGATGGCCCCGTAATAATTGCCTAAATGCAGGTTTCCTGTGGACCTGATACC
>CAYXEH010000088.1:0-4255 GCA_964463915.1 uncultured Bacteroidales bacterium
GCATGGGTATCCTGTTTTATTTCAGGATGCAAAGGTATGAAGAAAGTTGATTTGTTTGGCAACTCTAATGGCCAAAGGCAACTCCTGCAGGGAAAGGGGGGGATGCTCTCAGAAACTATTACAGCCTGTGTGTACAGGGATTTTTACATCAGAAATCATATTTCAGTGATAGCTGGGTGATTCTTCCCGGTGCCACCATATGGCTTGAATCGGTAAAGTCATGATCAAGTACGTTATGCATTTTCATTGTTGCGGTGAGGCCCCTGTAAATGGGTCTCCATAGCTGAAGGTCGAGGTAATTGTGGGCGTCAATTTTCTCTGTATTGGTTTCATTCATCCACTGGCTTCCCTTGAAGTTAAAGGAAAGATAGGCGTTTACCAGGTCATTTTCCCACCTGATTGCTGTGTAGACCAGGTCGCGTGGGTGGTAGGTGATTTCTTTTCCCACAAGGTTATCATCAATGGATGGATCAAAAGTGTCAAACTGCTCCACTTTTGTGTGAATCCGGCTGTATGCCAGGTTGAGGTGCAGGCCTGTAGTAAGTTCCATGCCGGCTTCCACCTCCATGCCCCTGATGCTTACCTCCCCGATGTTGTCTTTGATCCTGATCGGGCGCTGGCGGTTATTCAGCAGCAGGGAGTCTCCGGTTGCAATATAGGCGTGATAATCTTCGCCGGTTGAGTAAAACAGGTCAGCTCCCAGGTGGAAATTTCTGTTGAAATGGATGTCACCCCCCACTTCAATGTTTCTGAGGTATTCCGGCTGAAGATATGGGTTCGCTATTTTCATGCCTCCCCTGATGCGGCCGGTGCGTGACATGTCGTCAAGCACCGGAGCTCTGAAGCCGCGGCTGTATCCGGCAAACACCCGGTAATTGTCCGGCTTGTGATATTGAAAAGAAATTCGCGGGCTCCAGGCACCAAAAGTGGTATTGTCAATCTCACCGGCAAAATCCTGGAGGAAATCGGTTTCTGATGTGGGGTCGTTTACAATGAAACTTCCGTCATAGAAACTCGCGTGATCATAGCGTAACCCAGCCAGCACGGAAAAAGGGGTGTTGCCCAGGCTGATCTCATCCTGGATAAAAAACGCGGTTTGATCCATACTGCCCCTGTTGATCACCTCATCTGATGAGGTCAGGTATTGATCTGTGCCGTCCACTGCACCATGCCTGAAATCTATTCCCGCAGTAATATCATGGGATTCACCTATGCGGGTGTGATAACTGGAAGTCATGCCTGCATCCTCACGCACTGATTCCACATCATAACGGGTGATCCGTTCGCTTCTGAGGTTTTCCCTGATTCTTTGGTACTCTTCTGTTTGCCCGTAAAGGGTCATTTTCAACCGGCCACCGTTATCTAAATTACCACGGTACAATACACGGGCGTTAAAGGTAGTATACTGGTTATAGGCACCTTCCGGAGCAGCAATCTCATCGTTTTCAAATCCGTATCCGCTGAAATTGGCGCCTGTGCCACGTTTGCCGTTGTAGGCATTGGCTGCAGCCTCGATCATGTGATCATCTGAGAAAAGCCAGCCTGCCCGTCCTCCGAACTGGTATTCATCCAGGAAAGAGGCAATGGTGTATTCATCAATGTCTTCTGCTGCTTCTGTGATATATCCGTCGCTTTCTCTGTACATTCCGTCAACCCCCCAGAAAAAGTGTTCCCTGCGGCCGCCGACCCCTGCTTTTGTCTGGTAAGCGTTGAAGCTTCCGGCTTCCTGGCCCAGGTAACCTTCGATATCCTTTGTCGGCGTTGGGGTGATCAGGTGAATGACGCCTCCCATTGCATTGCCCCCGTAAATCGATGAGCCGGGTCCTTTTAACACCTCTATCTGTTCAATGTTTTCAGGGTTTATGGCATTCCAGCTCACACTGCCGCCGTCTGTTTTATTCAGGGGTACCCCATCGACCATCACCAGGGTTCGCCCAGCCTCGTTTCCGGCTCCCCTGATTGACACTGTGGAGTAACCGAGAAATGTCGCACCCCTTCGTACATTTACACCCGGGACGGACCGCAGCAAATCATCTGCCGAAAAGGCAGGAATCCTTTCAACACGCTTTGCAGACAAGATATTGATCCTCATGGGAACCTCGGCCGCTTTTCGCTTTCCTCTTGTTCCGGTAACAACTGTTTGTTCCAGCACGGAAACCACTGGTTCAAGGGCAACCTGTAAATCACCGGCTTCCGGATCATGGGTAATCTCTTTGGTGCGGTATCCGATATAGCTGACGACAATGGAAATATTTCTGCCAGAAGGGGCTGAAAGAGTGAAACGGCCGTTGTTTCCGGATGTCAGATGTTCACCTGTGGTTTGCACTTCGATGCTGGCCCCGGGCAGTGCTTCGCCTGTGGCGGCATCAGTTATCAATCCGTTGATGTGCGTCTGGCCAAAGCCTGTAATTTGACAAAGACATATCAGAATAAGAGCAAGGTAGATTTTTTGCATGGCAGTCAGAAAATGTGAACGGGTTTAAAATTTTAGTTAGTTTGTTTTGAAAAAACCGAGTTGCAAAAATAGCATAACGGTGCATAAAAAAAACTAATCCATAATATTTTTTAATTCTGCCAGCATTTCATCAAAGAGAACCCCCATCTCTTTCTCGGTTTTTTGATACAGCGCATTGAAAAAATCCACGAATTTTTCACCTTTTTCCGTCAGAACGGTTTCTCCCCCTTTTGCGCCGCCTCTTCTCCTGTCAATCAGTTTGAAACCAAGGTGCTCCTCGATTTTCTTTAATTTATCCCAGGTCTGACGATACGCCAGGCCTCTCTGTTCCGTGGCCTCCTTCAGGGAGCCGGTATCACGAATGGCCTTAAGCAATTGCCATTTGCCTTCCCCTAAAACCCCTTCTCCGGCATCTGTTTCGATCCAGAACTTGTAATTCAGCCGGAGTGTGTGCTTTTTTGCTGTCATTGCGATACAAGGATACACAATTTTCTGAAAAAAGCGTAGTTTTGCGAGTTGCAAAAATTGCAACACGGAAATTGATTTGAGATGGGCCTTCCAATACAAAGTCTTGATGAGAAGCAAGCCATTGCCTGATGGAGTTCCATCTGAGCGCGACTTAAAATATTCACAAATGAAACAGGAAAGTACGTTGTTAAAATGCCTGGTCTTGTTGTTTGCTATGGGCGGATTCTCCGGATGTG
Source organism: uncultured Bacteroidales bacterium (assembly GCA_964463915.1). Classification (GTDB taxonomy): domain Bacteria; phylum Bacteroidota; class Bacteroidia; order Bacteroidales; family UBA7960; genus PUPG01. The sequence goes on from CAYXEH010000088.1 coordinate 3,160, forward strand.
ATCGTATTTCGGAGAAAGTGGCTGATGCATTAACCGGAGCCAGCCGTTTTGCTGGTATGGATGGAAACAGCATGTATCACCAATCTGAAGCAGTCAGGTTGGCTGCCGGTGAGCTGATTGTGGAGGGAGAGGTTAAATCGCCAGGGAAAGTGAGTTTGCGCCGGCAATTCAGGAGGGAGGTCATGGTTAAGGAACAGGTGGCTGACCAGGCCGGGAATGTGGAATTTATTGGTGCTTACCGTTACCGGGGATATTCCCTGTTTGACCTGCTGCATCCTTTTGAATATAAAAAGAAGAACGCGGAGGAATTTCCTCCCGGCACGGATCTTTATATTGTCATTGAGAATGACAGGGGAGAATCCGTGGTGTTCAGCTGGGCTGAAATATTCCATGTGACGACGTCTCACCAGGTAATCGTGGCCACTGAAATGGCTCCTGTTGAACCCTATAAGCAAGAGGTAAGCTACCCCATGGGAGACACCTGGCGTATTGTGGCTGCGGGGGACTTGTTTGCCTTTCGCACCCTGGATAATCCAACCCGTATCACGGTACGTTCTTTTGATGAAAAGGATTATGTGATTAACAGGGATCTGGAGCCAATGTACAGTGATTCGGTCAGTGTATTGCTAGACGGAGATTCACTGACAACCATCGTTCCCGGTTCTGAAATTGCAGACCAGAGATCGTATTCAACGGCATTTTATGGGATGGGAATGGGGTACCGTGAAAAACCTGCTTTTGAAGGGCCGGTTCTTGGCGACCTTTTACAGGAATCTGTGAATCTGCATGACCCTTCATTGAATCGTCACGGACTGGTGGCCTTTGTGGGGCTCGATGGTTATCGTGTCATTTTGAGTTTCAGTGAACTGTTTAACCGTTTTGATCAGGTTGCCCCTATTTTGCCGGTGCATAATGACCCGGATGACGGCGGGTATTATCGGTTCTTATATCCGCCGGCATTCTATGCTGACTATACGGTAAAATCCCTTGCGGAGATGTATCTTTTTGAAACGGATTAAAAAATCCTTTGCGTTTTTTGTATCAGCGCCCCTCTTCATCCAGGATATCCGAATGCTTTTTGATCAGTTTAAAGATG
>CAYXEH010000089.1:0-3895 GCA_964463915.1 uncultured Bacteroidales bacterium
TAGCTCATAACGTCATTGTTGGCAAAAGAACAATCATAGCAGGAGGAAAGGTTTCAGGAAGCGTTACGATAGGCTCGGATTGTTGGATTGCTCCTGGTGTTGCAATCCAAAACAAAGTACACGTTGGAGAAAACAGTCTAATTGGCACAGGGTCGGTTGTGGTTCGAAACATATCATCTAATATGGTTGCTTTTGGCAACCCAGCTAAAGAAGTCCGTAAACGCAACAAATTATAATCTTAATTATCAAACTTCATAAGCCTTAACAGTGTTCATTATCTACATCCACCAATATTTCCGCACCCCATCCGAACCAGGCGGAACCCGTTCTTACTGGATCAGCCGTGAACTGATAAAGGCCGGTCACCAGGTGACGATGATCACAGCAAGGAAAGAGGGGCAGAAAAAAGCGGTTGAACATCAACAAATCGACGGCATTGATGTCATATACATTCGAAACCCCTACCATCAGCGTTTTGGTTTTCGAAAGCGCTTGCAGTCCTATTTACGCTTCATCTGGAAGGCGGGGAGGATACTATTCAAAAAACAAAAAGATGCCGATCTGGTGATCGCCACCTCTACCCCGCTCACCGTGGGCATACCACCCCTTCTGCTGAAGAAAATTCGTGGTGTACCCTATGTTTTTGAGGTTAGAGATCTGTGGCCGGAAGTACCCATTCAGATGGGTGCACTCAGGAATCCGTTGCTACGTAAAAGCGCACTGCTCCTTGAAAAAATGATATATAACAACGCACTGCATATCGTGGCCCTTTCTCCCGGCATGCAGGCAGGTGTTATCAAAGCTGCCGGCCGTCCGGAAAAGGTTTCCATGATCCCAAACATGGCCAAGGTAGACAAGTTCGGGAACAAGGAAAAAAATGACAAACTGCGTAAAGACTTGGGCCTGCAGGAAAATACCTTCAGGGTTATCCACTTCGGCGCAATGGGATTGGCCAATGGGTTGGATTACATTGTGGATGCAGCCCGGGTTTTGCAACAGAAGGGTGTAACAGACGTAAAGTTCGTTTTTTTTGGTGAAGGAAGTGAGGCGCCCCGGCTCATGGAAAGGGTGGAAAAGGAAAATCTTGGTAATGTCCGGTTCTTTAAACGTGTTCCCATGGAACAACTGGCAGAGGTATTGAAGTTGTGCGACGCTTCCATTATTTCATTTCTCGACATTCCCATTCTGTACACCAATTCGCCCAACAAGCTGTTTGACTCCCTCTCTGCAGGGTTGCCGGTGATCTTAAATTCCGCCGGCTGGACACGCGACCTGGTAAAAAATCACCAATGTGGCGCCTATGTGAACCCGAACAAACCGGAAGACTGTGCCGATGTTATCATGAAGTGGAAAAACGACCGGGTGCTTCTGAATAAGCTTGGAGAAAATGCACGCCACCTTGCAGCGTCTCAGTTTGACAAATCTATTCTTTGCCCCCGCTTTGTGGAAATAATTGAAAATCTTAACATCAAAAAATGAGGTTTATATCGCTTTTTTATTTTTTGCTAAAGGCCGACTATCAAAAGATTTGGCAATCCATTCGTTGCCAAAGGAAGCACCATTGTCCGCTCAGGATGGCGCTGGATGCTTTATATTGTTCCCTCTATTACGGAACATCCCTTAATGACTATTTCAACTTTCGGTTTTTTGAAAAGACGCATAAAGAGCGTAATACTTTTGCAGGAATGTATTTCATGTACCGGTTTCACAAAACGCTCAATGATCAAAAACTCATTGGCGAGATAGATAACAAAATTCGCTTTGCAAAAAATTTTGTCGGGCTTGCCGGGCCTTCCCGTGTGTTTTCAGCTAAAAACAGCAAACACCTGTTTGTCAAATGGGTAAAAAAGGAGGGCCAAAACGAGATTGTCGTAAAAGACCCTGCGGGTTCAGGCGGCAGCGGTTTGATTTTTGCCGATTATATGCCCCGGGAAGGTGTTTTTCAGGTTGAAAAAAAGACCTTTGATTCGGAAGTTTTTATGCAAAGGTTCTCCCATCAGGGTTTGCTATATGCCGAACCCCGATTAAAGCCGCATCCCGCCCTTGCAGAATTTGCCCCCTGGTCATTAAACTCGATACGTGTTGTTACGGTAGTTACCCATGATCACAAAGTGGATCTTATTGCTGCGGTTTTCAGGGTTTCGCTCGGTTCCGGAGCCGATAATTTTTCAGCGGGAAATATTGCTGCACCCATCAATATAGAGACAGGAGAGGTAAGTGTCCCGGCGAGACAAAAGCTGTCGGCCTGCAGTCCCCTGTTTTACCATCATCCCAAAACAGGGATAGCCATCACCGGTTTTACAGTTCCAGCGTGGGATCGTGTCATTGAAACCGTCAAAAAAGCGGCCATGGTTATTCCTGAAGTGAGAACGGTGGGCTGGGATGTGGCTGTCTTGAAGGACCGGGTCGTGGTCCTTGAAGGAAATCCCAAGTGGAACAAAGACACGGTCCAAATTCCTCCCGACAAGGGAATAAAAGAACAACTGCAACAATATCTCTGATTATGTATCGTTTGTTTTTCAAACGCCTCCTCGATTTCATCCTCGCCCTCCTGGGCCTGATTGCATTATCTCCCGTATTTTTGGTGACAGGCATCCTGGTTGCCACCAAACTCGGCCGCCCGGTATTTTTTACCCAGCAGCGTCCCGGCCATCATGGAAAGCCTTTCAATATCATCAAGTTCCGCACCATGACCAACGCCAAAGATGCCCGGGGGAACCTGCTGCCCAATGAAAAGCGGCACACGCGTTTTGGACGTTTCCTGCGGTCGACCAGCCTGGATGAGCTTCCCGAACTGATCAACGTACTGAAAGGGGAAATGAGCATCGTGGGGCCACGGCCCCTGCTCATGCAATACCTTCCGCTGTATAACGACTTCCAGAAGCGCCGGCATAAGGTCAAACCGGGCATCACGGGCTGGGCCCAGGTCAACGGCCGCAATGCCATTTCGTGGGAGGATAAATTCAAGCACGATGTTTGGTATGTAGACAACATGTCCTTTGCACTTGACCTCAGAATCATTCTTCTCACCATCAAAAGCGTGTTCCGGCGCGAAGGCATCAACCAGAACGAGCAAACAACCATGGAGCCCTTCAGGGGTTCCCAAAACTCCGCACCATGAAAGATATTGTAATATACGGGGCCGGCAGCGTAGGCCGGCTGGCCGAACAGATCATCGCTGACATCAACCGGGAACAGAAACAATATAACCTGCTGGGTTATCTGGATGATGATGACCAGAAACAAGGAAGCAGCCTGAACCAGCTGCCCATACTCGGAGGCATAAACTGGTTGAAAGGGAATCCGCATACTCAGGTGGTCATCGGGTTTTCATCTCCATCTCAGAAAAAGGTCCTTGCAGAACGCCTTCAACAAAACGGACACCACCATTTTGCCACGTTGGTTCACCCCGGCACATGGATCAGCAAACGTGTTGAGATCGGTGAAGGCAGCATGATTTATCCGGGGGTGCATTTGGATGTGGATATCAGGCTGGGGAAATTCACCCTGATAAACAAACTTGCCACCATTGGCCATGACACAACAATGGGTGATTATGTGACTGTTTCACCCGGAGTCAATATCGGCGGCATCAACCAGATCGGTGAAGGCGTGGAATTTGGCATAAACTCCTGCTCAATACAGCATCTTCAAATCGGCTCCTGGGCCACCATCGGCGCCGGGGCCGTGATTATCCGTGATGTACCGAAAGGGGCCGTGATGGTCGGGAATCCCGGTAAAGAACTGAAAAGGTCAAAAAAGCCAAACTGATTTCTTTGCCTGTATACCAAATACTCAAGAAGTTTCAAGGTTCAATTCTGACAACAAAAGCCAGACAAAATGTCCAACCGTATATTCCTCTCCCCGCCCCACATGGGCGACCTGGAAAAAGAAT
>CAYXEH010000090.1:0-3886 GCA_964463915.1 uncultured Bacteroidales bacterium
CTCTTATGCCCGGGTAGTTCCTGGATATACCTCAAGTCAGTGCCTGCCTCCAGCAGGTGTGTTGCATAGGAATGCCTTAGCCAGTGCAAAGTAGCAGGTTTCCGGATGCCTGCTTTTCTCAGAGCATGTTTTAAGACCATCTGCAGGCTTCGGCTGGAATACTGTGCTCCCCTGGTTTGTCCCTCAAACAGCCACACTTTGGGGCGAAAAGACAGGTAGTAATCCCTTAGCATTTCAATGGTTTTCACTGAGATCGGCACAACCCTGTCTCGCTTGCCCTTTGCCTGGCGGATAATAAGCAGTCCACGGTTGCTGGCTATGTCAGCGGGCCGCAGGTTCAGGAGTTCGCTGCTTCTGAGGCCGCAACCATATATTAAGCTTAACATGGTGCGGTGTTTCACATTTGCCGTAACCCGGATCAGCTGAATGACCTCCTCTTTGCTCAGCACATTGGGCAGCTTGAATTCTTTCCGGGGCCGTTCAATCTCGTGGATCCGGATCTCCTTGTTAAAAACAACCTGGAAAAACAACTTCAAACCACTGGCAACCTGGTTCTGGTAAGAGGCTGAGTATTTTTTCTGACATAATTTATAGTTGTAGTTGATGATATCCTGGTTGGTAACCAGTTGCGCCGACAGGCCGGTTCGCATAAGAAATTGCTTTACCACATCACAGTATGTACCAATGGTGCTGTCACTGTACCTGCGGTGGACTAAATACCGCCTGAATTTCTCCAAATGCATAATCACCTCGGGGCGAATGGCTTTTCCCATCTAGAATCCGGAATATGGTTAGGGAAGCAAAAAACTGGGTTTTGTGAAGGTGGGGATACCAAAAACCTTTTGTTTTGGCGAAAGGGCTGGGATTTGGTTTGAGTAGAGCAAGATTAGCTGGCGCTGATCTTGTAGTGGGGATGCCTCAACAAAATGACCCCGGGTGCGCTTCGCGCCCCCTTTTGTCCACAAACGAAAAAGAGAACTTCGAGCAAGCTCGGGTTCTCTTTTTCTGTTTGTGCCCTCCCCGCTATCGCGGGGGTCATTTTGTTGGTCGGGGTGGCAAGATTCGAACTTGCGACCTCCTGCTCCCAAAGCAGGCGCGCTAACCGGGCTACGCTACACCCCGTTTGGCCGCTTTTCATTGGCTTTCGCCGCGGCCGGGTTTGGCACTTCTATCGTCTGGCTTGTTCCAATTGTCGGACCTGGCCTTGCGGAGAGAGGGGGATTCGAACCCCCGGTACCCGAAAAAGGTACGGCAGTTTAGCAAACTGCTGGTTTCAGCCACTCACCCACCTCTCCGAAACGTTCGCAAGGAACAAAGAACGTTGTTTTGCGGGGGCAAAGATAATCAAATACTCATTCCCCGCAAAATTATCTTATGTCATAATCGCTTTATTTTGACCGCGGTTTTCCCTGGTGCCAATCTGGGCCAATCCGGATCAACCCGGGCCAATCCTGCAATTGCTGTTATGGCTGCCTGGTCCCGGCTGGCCTGGCGATTGCCAAAGGCCATCAGGAGTGGTCTGCATGAAATTTTTTCAGCCGTTTTTCCAGCTCGGGGAACTGCTCCCTGCTTACCAGCGACACGCATGCCCGCAGGCCTTCGAGCCGTTCGCTGCCGGTGATGGCCAGCGATATGGCGCTGATGCCGTAATAGACCAGGGCCTCGATCAGCTCGGCGCCGGTAAATCCGGGGTAGGCGATGGTGAAATAAAAGCCGTCGGCGATGGGTTTGTCTTCGTCTTTGTCGTACACGATGTAGAAGCCGTTGTCGGTGAACAGTTTTTTCATGATGGCGGCTTTCTCTCCGTATTCCTTTACCACCTCCACGAAGTCAAATTCGCCGTCGTTGGCGGCCTTGAGCATGGCCTGCAGGGCGTACTGGGGGGTGTGGGCGGTGCCGGAACTCAGGGCGTACATGGTGCCGAATACCATGGCCCGGCCAAATTGTTCCATCCCATAGTAGGGCCGCAGGTCGGGGCACTCTTTTTCAAAGAGCTTGTCGGAGATCACCATCATGCCGATGCGCTGCCCGGCATAACTGAAGACTTTGGAGCTGGAGATCAGCAGCACATAGCGGTCGGTGTAGTTCGCCACGGTCGACTGATAGGGAGGTTCGCCCGGAATCGAAAGGTCCTGCCGGAAGTCCATGGCGAAATAGGCCAGGTCTTCCATCACCACCACATCATATTTGTTGGCCAGCTCGCCAATGATCTGCAGTTCTTTTTCTGTGAAGCAGATCCAGGATGGGTTGTTCGGGTTGGAATAGAGCAGGGCGGCGATGTTGCCTTTCTGCAGGTGCGATTCCAGCTTCTCGCGGAGTTTGTCGCCCCGGTAATTGTACACATCAAAGCTGTCGAAGGGGGTGCCCTGTACCCGGCACTGCTGTTTGTGCACCGGGAAGCCGGGATCGATGAACAGTACGGTGTCTTTTTTCTTATCCATCCGCGTGGCGGTCATGAAGGCGGCAAAGCTACCCTGCATGGATCCCACCGTGGGGATGCAGCCCCGGGGCTCGACGTCCACATTCATGAACTGCTTCACAAAGCGGGAGATCTCTTTTTTCAGAACCGGGATGCCGTCGATGTCGGGGTAGATGGCCGCAACCCCGCTGTCCAGGGCTTTTTTTTCGGCCTCGATCCCGATGTCTGAGGGCTTCAGGCCGGGGATGCCCATCTCCATGCGCACATAGCGCTCCCCGGTCTCCGCCTCCACCAGGTCCACCAGGCGCTTGATCTCACGGATGGAAGCCTTGCCAACACTGTCGAGGTTCATTTGCCTGGCATACTTGTCAACTACATCTGCGGGTATTGGTGTATCTTTTCTCATGGGTCAGACTTATGATTTTTATGTTTTATGATTTTACCGGCCAAAATACGTAATTCTTTGTGATAAAAAAAATAGAATCCTTCACCAGAAGCGGTCATCCGCCAACAATTTCCTACTTTTGCGTCCATAAAATCCTGTCTGGTACAATGTCAAGTATATTTCTGCAACAGCTCATAATGTCAGTGGTGGTGGCGGGCGCGTGGATCACCCTGGCCACCACGGTTTCGGAGAAGCTGGGCTCCAAGGTGGGGGGCATGGTCGCCAACCTTCCGTCCACCATCCTGGTGTCGTTGTTTTTCATCGGCCTGACGCAAAACCCTCAGTTCGCGGCAGAAGCAGCCATAACGGTTCCGCTGGGGATGTTTTTCAGCACCATTTTCCTCTATGTCTTCATCACCCTGGCTCCCAAAGGGTTGTTCATCGCCCTGAGCAGCGGGCTTTCCGCCTGGGTGATCCTGGCCCTGGTCTCTTCGGTGTACCTGCAGGAATCCGGGCGTATTGTCTGGAGTGTGCTGTATTTCACCGGGGCCATCGGCACTTACCTGCTGGCCGAAAAGGTGATGAAGATCCCTTCCATGGGAAAGGTCAAAAAGCAGCACTCCATCCGCCAGCTGCTGTTCCGGGCACTTTTTGCCGGGGGCGTGGTGGGCACGGCGGTGCTGATCGCCCGGGCCGGTTCCGCTTTCTGGGCCGGGCTGTTCTCCTCTTTCCCAGCCACCATGCTGTCGGCCATGGTCATCCTGACGGTATCCTCCGGATCTCCCTTTGCCCGCGCCACGGGCAAGGTGATGCTGCTGGCCTCCACCAACATCGTGATCTACAGCTTCAGCGCCTGGTATTTTTTCCCATTGGTGGGCTTATGGTGGGGCACGTTGGTGGCGTATGTGATTTCCGCGGCCTGGGTGTATTTGTTGAAACCCCTGTTTGATAGAGGGATATAGGTGGTTGTTGGTTCTCATGGGCGAAAAGCAGTGAATGCTGCCAATGAATCCACCCCGAAGGGGTGCAACGTTTGTAGAAGGTGCAACGTTTGTAGAAGGTGCAACGTTTGTAGCAGGTGC
>CAYXEH010000091.1:0-3885 GCA_964463915.1 uncultured Bacteroidales bacterium
TATATCACCACATTATAACTAGCATAAACCCCATGGCAGCATAGAACACCCCGGGTCTTGTTTAACACAGCCCGGGGTTTGTATTTGTAACGGTTCAGAGGATATGGTGCTTCGGGGCTTGCGGAGCGGCTCAGGAGGCAGAAACGTCCCCTGTCGCCTGTTCCAGGGCTGTGTGTGCTTCTTCCCATAGAGTTTCTGTGTTCCTTAACTGTTTTTTCAGGCCTTCATATTCTGCAAACACTTCTCCGCTGTCTACTTTTTCCTGATCCAGTGCGGGGTTGGCGATGACGGCCTCCAGTGAGGCGATTTTTTTCTCCAGCAGCTCTATGTCTTCTTCATAACGGGTGATTTTTTTCCCCAGGCGCCGGGTTTCCCGTTCATGTGCTTTCTTTTTTTCATAAGCCACCTTGTTTCCCGACTTTTTGTCTGACTGGGAGTCAGCCCTGGCTTTCTTTTTAACCGCTTCCAGTTCAGTAAGCGACTCGATGCGCCGGGAGGCAATAAAGTCGTAAATATCCCCGATGAACTCCCTGATCTGCCTGTTCCTGAATTCAAAGACTTTTTCGGTGAGTCCCTGCAGGAAGTCACGGTCGTGTGATACGACGATCACAGTACCCCCGAACTGAAGCAGGGCGCTTTTCAGGATGTCTTTGGTGCGCATGTCCAGGTGATTGGTGGGCTCATCCATCACAAGGAGGTTGACCGGTTCCAGCAGCATTTTGGCGATGGCCAGGCGGGTCTTTTCCCCACCTGAGAGCACCTTTACTTTTTTATCAATGTCGTCGCCACTGAATAAGAACCCTCCGAGAATATTGCGTACCTGTTTTCTTACTTCCCCGGCAGCCGCATCATCCAGGGTCTGAAAAACAGTTTTCTCCGCATCCAGGTATTCGGCCTGGTTCTGGGCAAAATACCCGATCTTTACATTGTGCCCGCGTTTAACGTTTCCCTCATGGGCCAGTTCCCCGGTGATGATCCGGGCCAGGGTGGTCTTCCCTTCCCCGTTCCGGCCCACGAAAGCAATTCGTTCTCCTCTTCCCACCATGAAATTTATTCCGGAAAGCACCAGTTTATCTCCGTAACTTTTTGAAATATCGTTGGCTTCCAGGCTGACTTTGCCAGAGGGGGGAGCTTCCGGGAAACGGAAATGGACTGCACTGTTGTCTGTTTCCTCCACTTCCACCTTCTCCATCTTGTCCAGCAGTTTTACCTTTGACTGTACCTGGCGGGCTTTGGTGGCTTTGGCGCGAAACCGGGTAATGAAGCGCTCAACCTGGGCAATTTCACGCTGCTGGTTATTGTAGGCTGCCATCTCCCTTTCCATCCGCTCCTCACGGAGGATCTCATAGTCGGAATAGCATACCTTGTAATCATAGGCTTTCCCCAGACTCAGCTCAATGGTGCGGCCGGTGATATTATCCAGAAATGCCCTGTCGTGTGAAACCAGCATGACGGCCCCGGGGTAGTCTGAGAGAAAACCTTCCAGCCACTGTATTGATTCAATGTCAAGGTGATTGGTGGGCTCATCCAGGAGGAGCAGTTCCGGTCGCTGGAGCAGCAGTTTGGCCAGCTCCACCCGCATCTGCCAGCCGCCGCTGAATTCGGCCATGGGGCGATCCAGGTCGCTGCGTTCAAAACCCAACCCGATTAATACCCTTTCTGCCTGGGCTTCCTGGGTGGAGCCTCCCAGAAGTTCATACCGCTCACTGGCCTCAGCCAGGCGTTGCGTGCTTCGCTGGTAATCATCGGCATGGTAGTCGGTGCGGCGGGTGATCTCTTCGGTGAGTTTTTTGATCTGTTTTTCCAGGGCTTTGACTTCGGTGAATGCCTGGAGGGTCTCTTTGAGGACGGTGGTGCGCGACTGGAAATGGATCTCCTGTGGCAGGTATCCCACATGGCTTCCGGAGGGCATGGAAACGCTGCCCTTTTCCGGGGTAAATTCCCCGGTGATGATACGCATCAGGGTCGTTTTGCCGGCCCCGTTCTTTCCCACCAGCCCGATCCGGTCGCGCTTGTTGATGATAAAGGAAACATCATCAAAGAGCACATCGCCGGAAAACTGGACAGAAAGATTGTTGACAGAGATCATTGGGTTTCCAGCTTTAACCGCAGTTCTTTTAACTGATCAGGCGCAATGGGGGCAGGGGTGTTGATCATCACATCGCGGCCGGCGTTGTTTTTCGGGAAGGCGATGTAATCACGTATGGTTTCAGAACCGCCGAAGAGTGCGCACCAGCGGTCAAACCCGAAGGCTACCCCACCGTGTGGCGGGGCACCGTATTGAAATGCGTCCATCAGGAACCCGAACTGTTTTTTTGCTTCCTCCGGGGTAAACCCCAGGGCGTCAAACATTTTTTCCTGCAGGGGGCGATCGTAGATCCGGATGGAGCCGCCGCCGATCTCCACGCCGTTGATCACCATGTCGTAGGCATTGGCCCTGACACTTCCCGGGTCTGTGTCAAGCAGCGGGATGTCTTCTTTCAGCGGGGAGGTGAAGGGGTGATGCATGGCGTAGAAACGGGCAGTTTCTTCATCCCACTCAAGTAAGGGGAAATCTGTGACCCACAGGCAGGCGAAGTGATCAGGCTTTCTCAAATCCAGCCTTTTCCCCATTTCCAGCCTGAGTTCACCCAGTGCCTTGCGGGTGATATTGGTTTCACCGGCCAGGATGAGCAGCAGGTCGCCGGGTCTGGCTTCCATGGCATCCGCCCAGGATTGCAGCTGTTCCTGGCTGAAAAACTTGTCGACAGAGGATTTGAAGCTTCCATCTTCATTGTATTTTACGTAAACCAGTCCTTTTGCCCCGATCTGCGGTCGCTGCACCCAGTCGGTGAGGGCATCCAGCTGCTTGCGGCTGTAACCGGCGCATCCTTCCGCGCAGATGCCGGCCACCAGCTCAGCATTGTCAAATACCTTGAAGCCTTTGTTTTGTGCCAGCTCATTTAGTTCCACGAAACGCATTCCGAATCGGGTATCCGGTTTGTCGCTGCCGTAATATTTCATGGCATCCTGGTAACTCATCCGGTCAAAAGAGATGTTGTCAAGGCCTTTAACCTCCCTGAACAAATGTTTGGCCAGGCCCTCGAAGGTTTCCAGTACATCATCCCTGGTAACGAAAGACATCTCGCAGTCGATCTGGGTAAACTCCGGCTGGCGGTCGGCACGCAGGTCCTCATCCCGGAAACACTTTACAACCTGGAAATACCTGTCAAGCCCGCCGACCATCAGCAGCTGTTTAAAGGTCTGGGGCGATTGCGGCAAGGCGTAGAACTCCCCGGTGTGCATCCTGGAAGGGACCACAAAGTCGCGGGCTCCCTCAGGCGTGGATTTGATCAGCACCGGGGTTTCCACCTCGATGAACTGCTGCCCGTGCATGTATTTCCGGGTTTCCAGGGCCATGCGGTGGCGCAGTTCCAGGTTGCGGCGTACCATATTGCGACGAATATCCAGGTAGCGGTATTTCATCCGCAGCTCATCGCCGCCGTCGGTATCATCTTCGATGGTGAAAGGGGGCGTTTGTGCTTCGTTGAGTACTTCCAGTTCGGAAACGATGATCTCGATATCGCCGGTGGGCATTTTGGGGTTTTTGTTGCTTCTTTCCGTCACTTTGCCCCTGATCTGCAGTACGTACTCCCGCCCCAGTTCTCTTGCCTGCCTGCACAGGGGGGCATTGGACTCCATATTGAAGGCCAGTTGTGTCAGACCGTAACGGTCGCGCAGGTCGATGAAAGTCATCCCTCCCAGGTCGCGGGAGCGCTGCATCCAGCCGCAGAGTGTAACTTCTTTTCCCTGATCTTCGATGCGGAGTTCTCCGCAGTTATGAGTTCTGAGCATGGGTATCCTGTTTTATTTCAGGATGCAAAGGTATGAAGAAAGTTGATTTGT
>CAYXEH010000092.1:0-3877 GCA_964463915.1 uncultured Bacteroidales bacterium
AAGCCTGGATGGGTTTGGCTTCGAGGATGGCTTTGGTGAAGAGGAAGAGGGCCATGTCGGGGGGTCCCCAGGGGCCGTAAACGGTAAAAAACCGCAGCCCGGTGGCGGGGATGTCGAAGAGGTGACTGTAGGTGTGGGCCATCAGTTCGTTGCTTTTTTTGCTCGCGGCGTAAAGGGATACGGGGTGGTCGACGTTGTGGTTAACGGAGAAGGGCATGGAGGTGTTTTTGCCATAAACCGAGCTGGAGGATGCGTATACCAGGTGTTTCACGGGATGCGCGCGGCAGGCCTCGAGGATGTTGAGGGTGCCGGTGATGTTGGCGTCGATGTAGGCCTGGGGGTTGGTGAGGGAGTACCGCACGCCCGCCTGGGCGGCCAGGTGAACCACGTAGTCGAATTTTTCTTCGGCGAAGAGCCGGTGGATCAGGTCGCGGTCGGTGAGGTCAGCTTTTACGAATCTGTAGGTCGTGGCTGATGCCCCTTTGGTTGGTTGGTTAGTCTGATGCTTCGCGCCCTCCGGTTGATGGTTCTCATGGGATGAGTGGGAGGTAAAGACCGACGGGCTGGTATACGGGTCACGCAGTTGTTGGTTGGTCGGGGCTCCGCCTCCTTTGGTTGGTTCGGGGGTGAGGTGGATGCCGGCCTGGCTGAGGCGGTCGTATTTGAGTTGGACGTCGTAGTAGTCGTTGATGTTGTCGAGGCCGACAACGGTGTGTCCTTTGGCCAGAAGGGCGTTGGCCAGGTGGAATCCGATGAAGCCGGCTGTGCCGGTTATAAGTATTTTTGGCATGTTTGGCGGAAAATATGTATGATATATTTGTTTTTTTGCCTGGCTTTGTCTTTAACGATTAAATAAAGGGATAACCGGATGAACGATCAAATTTATAAAAATAAATCGGGAAGGGGTGGGTTCGCCGCTGGTTCTGTGATGGATAATATTGCCGAAGGATTTTCCAGGGCCGGGAAAAGGAGTTCATCCCATGAGAACCAACAACTAACTTCAGAACCCTCTTATGCGTTGCGCAATCTCCACGCTCGGTCTGGCGGTTTCGATCCGGAAGCCCCGGCCGGCAAGGATTTCCTGGTAGCTTTGGGTGTGCAGATCGGTGAAGCCGTCGCTGAATTCCAGTTCCTGTCCTTCAATGTTGATGCTGCGATAGGTCCGTTTTCCCTGTTCAATGGCTTGCTGTGGGAGGTCTTTTTGGTCGACGCTGAGGAACCAGTTGACGCGGGCTTTGTCAAATACCAGGCTGCCCATGGCGCGCTCTGGGTGGTTCTGCAGCACTTCCAGGCCGGCAAATTTACCGAACACCCATCCCAGCATATCGAAAAAGTGGATGCCGATGTTGGTGGCCACACCGCCTGACTTCTGAATATCGCCTTTCCACGAATAAAAATACCACTTGCCCCGGCTGGTGATGTATTTCAGGTCGATGTCGTACACCTTGTCTTTGGGGCCGTCTTCCACTTGTTTTTTGAGTTGTTTGATCGTGGGATGATGCCGGAGCTGAAGGATGGTATAGATCTCCTTGCCGGACTCCTGTTCGAGTTCGCAGAGGGCGTCGAGGTTCCAGGGGTTGAGCACGATGGGCTTTTCGCAGATGGCGTGGGCGTCGTTGCGTATAGCCATGCGGATGTGGGCGTCGTGGAGGTAGTTGGGCGAACAGATGCTGACGAAGTCGATCTTGTTCTGTCTGAGTCGCCGCAGTTTGTCGAGATGACGGTCGAAGCGCTCCGGTTCGGTGAAAAAGTCCGCCTCCGGGAAATAGCTGTCCATGATGCCTACTCCGTCGTAGGGGTCGAGGGCGCAGATGAGTTCGTTACCTGTATCTTTGATGGCCCGCATGTGTCGGGGTGCGATGTATCCGGCAGCGCCGATGAGTGCAAAGTTTTTTTTGTGCATGATGTTATAATTGTTTGATCCCTTCAGGGTTGAAAGGGTGAGGTGGCTCCTCCTGTGTTAGTAGCATGTGATCCCTTCGGGATCTGGCCAACAACCAACAATCGCCCCGCCCTGGCCACGGTTTACGGCCTACCGCCAGTGCTCTCACCCGTGAGAACTAACAACTGGCCACGCCGTCGAAGGTAAAAAAAAATCCTTAAATTGCACTGGCTTTTACACCCCTCTGTATATGGAAGTATATGTTTCGCTTGCATTCTTAAGTGCTTTGTCGCTGACGAGCCTTGGCTTTTTGCTCTACAGGATTGACCGGAGCAAGGAGTTTTTTCTGTTTCTGCCGGTAATGGGGGCGGCTGCCGTGTGGGCATTATTCAGCGGTTTGTGGCTGATTATTCCGGTTGGGTTAAGTACGTTGATGAACAAATTTTCTTTCCTGGGCATCATCACCCTGCCGGTGTTTTTGTTTCTTTTTGCGATGGATTTTTCCGGCAAAACATGGGTTTTTCGCCGCCGTGTGTTGCCCCTTTTCTGGGTCATCCCTGCTGTGAGCATTTTGTTGATGCTCACCAACGAAATGCATGGGTTATTCTGGTCGGAGGAGTTCACTGCAACCTTGTTTCAGGATACCCTGGTCAGTCAATTTACCCCCGGAACCTGGTATTACGTGCATTCTGTATATTCATACGGATTGATTTTTGTTTCCCTGGGGGTGCTTTGGGCAGCACTCCGAAAACAAAATGCCATTCTTTGGCAGTATGCCTTACTGCTGGGGATTTCCCTGCCCCTGATCACCAGCATACTTTTTATCTTCAATCTGACCCCGCTTGATTTCAGTCCCCTGGTGCTTTCCATTACGGTCCTGGGTTTTGGATGGTTCATTTCCATTGGTTTTTACGAGAGGAACATCAGGGAGTTGCAGTTTCTGCAGAAACAAACGGATGGGATGAATCAATTATATAATCTGATTGTTCGGGTTTCTGACCGACTCATCCATACAAATACGCTGGATATGGATGAGGCGATCAGTGATGTGCTGGCGGAGCTTGGGGAGTTCACCGGGGTTGACCGGGCGTATGTATTTGAATTTGATTGGGATAGCGATCAGGTTAGTAACACCTTTGAGTGGTGTCAGCAGGGTATTTCGCCGGAAATGGACAACCTCCAGGAAATCCCGGTTTCAGCAATTTCACGCTGGATCGGGCTTTTTGCTGATAACAAATACGTGTATATTCCATCTGTGGCGGATCTTCCTGACGATGAGATTCATCAACAAGAAAAAGAGTTATTGCTTGCACAGGATATTAAATCACTGATCGTTGTACCGATGTACCAGGCCAGCGAGCTGTCAGGTTTTGTTGGATTTGATTCGGTGAAGAAATATAAGATGTGGGATCGTAAATCCATTACTTTGCTGGGGATGACGGCAAACATTATTGCCGGGAGTATTATTCGGAAGGAGTATGAACAGGCTTTAATAAAGGAAAAGCAGAATGCGGAGGCCGCCAACCGTACCAAAACGGAGTTCCTGGGCAATATGAGCCACGAATTACGGACCCCGCTGAACGCCATCCTTGGGTTCACAGACCTGGTTTCTTCCTCCCTGACGGACGAGACTTTGCGTAGGCAGTTGCAAATGGTGTCTAACAGTGGTCAGGCCCTGATGCGCCTCTTGAACGATTTGCTGGATTTTTCCAAGGCAGAGGCCGGTGTGTTGAAAATGGAACCTGTTCATGCCGATGTGGAGAAGTTGCTGGATTTTGTCAGGGATGTCTTTTTGCCTGAAGCAGAAGAGAAAGGCCTGGATTTGCGGGTGAGGTACAATAAAAAAGGTAAACGGTATTTTTTGTTTGATGAAGGGCGCCTGCGGCAGGTGTTATTCAATATAGTTGGTAATGGGATCAAGTTCACCCATGAGGGTTACGTGGAAGTGACCCTGGATGTGGAACCTTTTGGCGATAATGCCAGTGCCGCTGGCCG
>CAYXEH010000093.1:0-3846 GCA_964463915.1 uncultured Bacteroidales bacterium
CCTTCCGGGCAAGGACTGCGCCCGAAATGGTTGCCCGGGGAGCCTAGGCGCCCCCCATCACATCAAAGCCAATCTTCATTGCATTGGTGTTGGTGGTGAGCAATCAGGAGTTGGTCCGGTTATACAGCAGCAGTTTTTTCAACGGCCATCTGCCCCCTGTAGAATCCACATTCGGGACAAACCCTGTGCATCAATCTGGATGCACCGCAATTGGAACAGGTAGTCAGGGAAGGTGCAACGGCCTTATAGTGTGTACGCCTTTTATCCCTGCGGGTTTTGGAAATTTTACTTTTTGGATGTGCCATAGCAATGAAATATTAAATCAGTTAACTAATTATTCTTATCAAAACGAAGCTTTTTCAAGGCTTCCTGTGAAGATGCAGCCAGGGACTCAACGGTGTTGCCGGACTTAGGATCGACAGAATGGCGGGCAACCTTATCGAGCATCTCTTTGTCGCATTCTGATCCCTCCTGACCATCTCCGGTGTGCACACGCTTGATTGGAAGATCCAGATGGATGTATTCATACACATAATGTGCGATTTCGATATGGCTGGCCTCGGAAGGAATCACAACCACATCTTCAGACTGCTCTGTAAAGCCACTGCCGAATTTCACAAACATCCGGTGCTCGTGGTCAACAGGTTGGCGGTATGGCTTCAGGCAAATATCGCATTCGAGTTCCACCCAGCCTTTGAAAGCATAATCAATTACCAGCATATCACTTTCCTTTTCCATTGTCAGGTCAAGTGATACCGCGCCATTGTTGATTTCAGAATGTTCAAAGCAGGCAAAAAACTCCTCCCCGATCTCGTAAGAAAACCGGTGAGTTCCCTGCGAAAGGCCCGCAAACTCAATATTATATGGCTTCAATTCTTCCAACTGCCTGTCCCGTTTAATAAAGTTTGCAAAGATAAAACGAATGTCCGGAATAAAAAAGCTTTTCGCCGGATTATCTCACCAACGACTTCCCTGACATACTGCATCAATGTGCTCCCTATTTGAATGCTTTTTCAAGCAGCCCATCTCCTTCAAGATTCAGGCGCTTGAAATAAGATGGAACCTCTTTCCCGGTTAGGGCATCGACATAGAGCTTAGCCAGGTATTGTCCCAACATGAAACCTTGTCCTCGCAAACCAAGGAAAAGCCCTTTCTCCACATCAATGATCATTTTTGGCTCAATGTAATAACCAGCCCACAGAGCCTGGAATCCAACGGCAGAAATTTCGGGTATCCAGTCTACAAACACTTCTGACACAATTTCCGAAAAATCTCTGGAATTGGTTTTTACATCTTTGTCCGTTTCATAAGGCTCTACTTCCGGTGATGCACAACCGATGATCTGTCCGGTATCTGCCAGCTGTTGCCCGTAAACTGCGGTAAACCCTTTATAGCGACGCCGGTCGATCAGCATATTCATGGGGTTCCCGTCGATACCCAGCATAGGAAGCCGCCGGGTGATAAAAGCCTGGTGCTTCACGGGATAGAGACCGGTTTCGATACCCAGTTTTTGTGCAAAATGGGCGCCCTTATCCCCAAGGGCATTAATAAATAAGGGGGTATGATATTCGACGAACACTCCTTCATGGGTGCGCACAATCGCTTTATAGGTATCTCCATCCTTAAGGACATCAATTAATTCGGAATTCTCTGAAACCGTGCCTCCGTTATTGATACCAAGCTGACGAAGTGTTTCGATCACCTTTCCAGGGGTGGCTTGCCAGCATTCGCTGGTTTTCAGGGCAGCGAGGTACTTATTGTTTGAATCATTAAAATAGGGAGATATCTCTTTTTTAAAGTCAGCGGGTTTGATCATACGCGCATCCTGCCAGCTCATCGACTCTTCAAGGGCTTTATACATGGCCTCGTCATGGGCAAAGGTGATGTAGTTGATCTGCCTGAAATCAGTGTCTCCCTTTTCCTCCAGTTCTTTGAACAACTCCAGGTTATGCCTGGCAATGTCTGTCAACTCAGGCAAACTGAACGCGGGACGGCCACCGGCAATGTTTCTCCATGAGGATCCAAACCCATAATTTAGCAATACAGGCGCATATTTTTCCTCTGCAAGGAAGCGAAAAAGGGCACTTCCGCCGATCCCGCCACCGGCAACCAGGGCCGGTACCTCAATCACCCTTCTGGGTTTGTTTACCACATTGGTTTTCACCTTGTCATGAACCGGTGAAGGATACATCTCTCCAATGGTTACCTGGTTAGACATGGGTGCCCTGGGGGTAGAACCGCCGACCAGTTCAATCCCCATAGGCCTGAGGTTTTGCCTCAGCCGTAACAGGCATCGTTTGCCGCGGCAGGGTCCCATGCCCAGGTGTGTTGTGTGCTTCACCTCGTCCACAGAGATGAACTTGCGGTCACCGATCACCTTAAGCACATCTTCCAGAACCACGTCATCGCAGTGACACATATAAATGTCTCCGGCAAGATCTTCCTTATGCGGCTGAACATCCAAAGGTTCCGGGTATTCATCCTTTACCACAAATCCCCTTACCCTGAGTTGTTCCTCCGGTGTCATTTCCCCGGCCTTCACCCTGGCAATATGAGTCAGGTTCTTTTTGCGCAGCACCTTTTGGATGACTCCTTCTCCGAGGATATTGGCATTGTTGTCAACGAGGTAAACTTCCTCTCCTTCTTCCCTGTCAAACTCTATGGGGAGGAAAAAGATCCCCTTCTTCAAATTGTACCCGAATATGGCCAGACCCGGACACTGATACACACAGTCCATGCAGCCCACACACTTTTCAAAATCAATATGCGGCACCGTACTGGTTGATGATTTGGTGATGGCACCATACTTACAGGCAAACGCACAGGGATTGCAGGCAAAGCCGTGCAGGCAGTCAATGACCACAAAGGGTTTTTCCATTCTTGCCTCATCAGGCATCAGGGGCTCATCGAGTACTCGTACCGGATGTTGCTGAGAATCAATATATTCCTTGGACACAAGCAGGTAGTCATCATAGGTGAACCGCTGCTTCATGTTCTCCAGTATTTCATAAGCCACCTGCTTGCCCCGCAATACAGCACTGGTTCCTTCACCGATGCGGATGGCGTCGCCTGCACCGTAACACTTGCGGCCGAACATCTCCCTGCCTTTTTCAAGCAATGTGTCATCGGGGATCAGCCCGGTGCAGATATTAATGGCATCAATGCTCCGGATCACCTTTTCTGTTCCGGGCACCGGCTTAAAGTTCTCCGACTCTGCCACCACGGCACCCGCCACCCCATCACCTTTTTTATTTGGGATGGCCTCAAGGATCATGTGGGAAAGCATAACCGGGATGCCCAGCCTGCGAACCCTGTTGGCCTGTACCGGGAAACCACCTTCGTGCGGCATACCTTCAACAATCGCTTTTACACGCGCCCCGGCCTGGGTGAGCTGATAACTGGTTAGGTATCCGATATTACCAGCCCCCACCGTCAAAATGTTTTTCCCAAGTAAAGTTAGCTCAGTATTCATCATTTTCTGAATCACTGCGGCGGTGTAAACTCCCGGAATGTCATCATTGTGAAAAGTTGGCAGAAATGGCACAGCACCGGTAGCAACAACAAAATGCGCACAGTCAATGTAGAAAATTTCCTGGGTTTTGAGGTTTTTTACAGCCACCCGGTGTGGTTCAAAAATATCCCATACTGTGCAGTCAAGCATGATGCCATCATGGCTGTCGCCTGCCAGGGTCCTGGAAATCTCAAATCCACGCATCCCCCCATATTTTTTCTCTTTCTCGAAGAAGAAGAACTGGTGTGTCTGCATATTGAACTTCCCGCCGACCTCTGCATTTTTGTCAACTGAGTTATTACTGACACAATGTCCATCAACCATTTTTCTTGTTG
>CAYXEH010000094.1:0-3792 GCA_964463915.1 uncultured Bacteroidales bacterium
GCAGGCATGATCATAGTTGAACCTTAAACACTACTTCATTTATTCATTTCTCTGCACGGACCATTGTTGGTTAATTTTTTTGTCTTTAATAATAAATAGATCCTTACGTCACACTATGACGGTGTTGTGCAATACATTTATGGAATAATAACTGATTCCGGGTCTGAAAAGCGGGGAATGAAAAACTCCTTTGTGAG
Organism: uncultured Bacteroidales bacterium; assembly: GCA_964463915.1. Lineage (GTDB taxonomy): Bacteria > Bacteroidota > Bacteroidia > Bacteroidales > UBA7960 > PUPG01. The sequence continues at coordinate 198 of CAYXEH010000094.1, forward strand.
AACCGGCCTGGCCAGTTAAGGAATATTACTATCCATAAAAAAACATGTATTATGCATACCGCAACTATTTGGGATATATTGATTAACTGGGCGAATACAAAGCAGACCATCTCTGAGAAAACCCTGGCTGGCATGTTGGGGATCGGGAGGGAGGAGCTGCCAAAAGCCCTGGAGCCCATACGTATTTATTGCCGTGAGCACGATTTGCTCCCTTTGCATGCATTGGTTGTCAGCGAACAGGAGGTCAGGGGGGAAGGCACGGATGAAGCCCATAAGAACCGCCTGGGGCAGTTGTACTTCTGGATTTTCGATTATGAGTGGGAATCTTTGCCTGCGAATACCTGGCAGGACTGATCTTGCAATTAGAAATGACCAACGACATGGTTTGGCATAGTGTTGACATAGTTTTGATAACAAGCCGACAAAAGGAAGCGGGTTTTTTAAATAATGAAATCATATAAAAATAGCTATTATGAACTTTAATTTATTTGATTTTCTGGGAGCATTTATTAGAAGTTGCGGTATTTGGATTCTTCAATTTGGGGGACCATTTGTTTATGGAACTATATACTATAACCTGGGGTTTGAGAGTCTCTGGGGGTTCCTGATTCCCTCTTTGATATGGTTTATGTGGTTAGAAATGTGGTATTATCGTTAATAATAAACATTAAAAGCGAGATGGTCTTTTCGGCCTGTTAACAGGCGCCCTGCAGCTTAGCTTTCGTCATTCACCTTAAACAACATCTTTCATGTATCGTATCAAAGAACAAACCATTAAAAGCCTTGAAGGAATCGTAACCAAAGGCATCAATGAGCTTGGTGAATCTTACCAGGCCGTTCAGCTTCTTCCTGAATTGCAAAAAGACTATCCCGGACAATTGAAAAAGGAAGTTGCTTCCGTCCGATTCTATCAGACCGGGAAAGCCTGTTACCTGGAAACCACGATTGATGAAGACATGGAGAATGACAGAACTGTTGAAGCTGACAAGGATTCTTATCACCCCTACGAAACGTATAGTCGTGTCGACTATCGCATTCACAGGACTTCTCTTGCATTTATTTGGGGTTTGCATGAAGACAAAGAAGGCCCGGTTTTTCACCCCAAAAAACCAATTCTGGACAATGCTGTTGAATTTCTTTGCGGCATGGATCCCCTGTCTATGATCAATTGTACGAATATTTTCACCAGGAAAGCAGAAGAAGAAATCAGCAATGAGGCGGATGAATCTGGCAAGTATACGCCCTGTGGAATGCTTCTTAAAGGAGAATCATTGAAGGAAATGGACGGATACAACTCCAATTATGATCCAGACTTTCCTGAAACACCAATGATGCAATTGTTGGTCATGGATGGCAGGTTGCTGTTGTCCGTTGAACAACCAAAAAATTGCATTCTGTCAGAAAGTCAAACCTCTGTTGGAAGCCTTCCGGATTATATCAGATTCCAGTCTTATACCGAGGAAGATATCCCCAAGATGCTTTTTTCCATACCCTGTGAGCAGGTAAAGGGTGTATTTACAGAAAGCGCTAAGGAAGTATATGCTGACTACAACGTTCCAGATCGCTATACCTGTGTGGTTGATCTGGCGAGTGGGGAGCAGCTCACTGTTACAGGTGAATTCGGTGAAACATATGGTGAATCATGCATGCCCGAGTCATGGTACTATGATCACACCGTTAAAGTGGAGACAAAACTCACGAAACCATCCAAAAAGCCGGGCTTGGATCCGCCAAATCCAGATGATGATGACTATGAAATCATTACCATAGATTAAAGGCGGGGAACAACTTAAGACGTAACTCCGACGTGTTTTGTCGTACTGTTGCTTTATACTTAACTCTTCCAATGTGGTTGGTTTTGGGATGAGTGGGGGGGTGCGTTGTATTGATATGTGAATATGTATGCTTTAAAATATAATTCCCTATGAAAAAGAAGTGCTTTTCCAGATTTGTCAATGAAAACAACATCACCAGTTTCGATGCGTTGATCAGGGTTCGCCTGAATGATGGGACGGTGCATGAAGCGGTATGGATTACCGGACTGCCTGACCTTTCTCCGTCCGTCGATGATCGTTTTAATGGAATTATCGGCGATGAGCGACAAGTGTTTTATCTTTTTGACACCGGTGAGTATGCCATCTGGCCGTTATCCAGCATAGACGCTATGGAGGTGCTTCAGGAAGGGTACCTGCGGCCGGGCCCGGGTGATTTCCTGCGTAACTTGCAAATTGATTATGCAGCCTTAAGCCGTCCGGGAAATAATGCTTCTTCGACCTTTCACCTGTTGACGCATCAGACCATCCACAGCGGGCCAGTGGCGCTTGAAGATCACCTGAATGAAGAGCGCGTCACCCTGTTTGCCCTGGTGCAGTGTCCGGTAGATACGGATGGGGATGAAACGGCTGGCCATGAAATAATGGGAGGCCTGCGTGAGCTACTGGAGGAGTTACCTGTTGACCCGGGCACCCAGGTGCTGACGGATGTATTGCATGACTGGGGTCGTCTTGCCCATGATAAATTGCAGGAATCAGGCAGTAGCCGTGGCCACGGGAGTATAGATGCCGGGGTTTGTGGCATCCTGTTCAATCACGGGCGGGTGGTCGCTTTTCACAACGGCTCCGGGCGGATATACAGGGTGAACATGTACAAGGCTGAGCCGGTTCAGGATCTCTTCGCCGAAGCAGGACAGGAAGCCCGGGGAAATGATATGAAGTATGGGGGCTCCGGCGATCTGGCAGTGGCCTACCCTCCTGTTTTGACCGTGGTGGAGCCTGGGAATATCCGGCAGGGGGAGGTGTTTTTGCTAAGCAGCCATGATTTAATGAATAGGATGGACGCCAGGAAGTTGACCCGGCTACTGACCCGGCAAAAATTGGATTCTATTTCCGGGACGGGATCAGACAGCGGAGTGGCGTTGATGAGCCTTACCCTTCACTCGGACATCGGCTGAACAGCATTGCTTTTGCCGTCTTGATCTGGATGTGTTCCAGCCCCTGGAGCACAACATGCTTTAAAAAATGGTTTATCAAAAATTCATCCTATGCCCGAACATGAATACATATTGACAGCTACACCCGGGTTTAACCGTGTGATTGGTTACCAGCACATGTATCATACCAAAAAGTACCTCAGCCAGTGCTTTGACCGGTTCGAGCCCTACCAGTTTTATGACACCCGGTTGGCACGGTTAAGTGAATGTTGTGGGGGTGGCGGCTGGGAGGGGTTGATGGCATTTGAGTCAAAATTCTGGCGATGGATGCGGGGGCAGGGGAAAGTTCCCAGGTACTTTTTGCATGCTATTGGGGTGGATGAGAGAGTGTTGTCATATGTCATTGAACTGGATCGGGAAGCCCTCGAGCAAAGCATTGATGCTCCCTTGAAGCTCAACTGGTTTGCAGCAATAAAAAATGACGGGCAGTATGTGATTCAGGAGATGCCGGAAACCGGATGTATCAGCCAGGCGGTGCTCAATATGCGCGCTTATCAGCGGAACAACCCCCGTACGGACTGTTTTATGCACATTGGTCAGCTCTACACTACAGTCAATCCATACAAAAGCCTGGCCATACACTACATACATGAAGTGTCAATGGAA
>CAYXEH010000095.1:0-3459 GCA_964463915.1 uncultured Bacteroidales bacterium
ATCCGGGCCTTATCCCGGGCCATTTCAGGCGACCGGATCAGATACCTTCTGGCAGATGAAGTGGGACTTGGCAAAACCATCGAGGCTGGCCTGATCATGCGGGAGCTGAAGCTGCGCGGTCTTGTCCGCCGCACATTGGTGGTGGCGCCCAAGGGCATTGCCACTCAATGGGTCAGCGAAATACAGACCCATTTTAATGAACCGTTTCAAATGATCCTTGGCGAGGATCTGCAAACGCTCCGGCGTCTCTCAGATACAAAGGTCCCGTCCAATCCTTTTGGTCAATTCCGACAGGTGGTCGTTCCTCAGGACACCTATAAGCCCCTGGACGGCCGATACGGCCAGGCCGCAAGATCCAGATTCGAGGATCTGATCACCGCAGGCTGGGACCTGGTAGTGGTGGATGAGGCCCATCGCCTGGGCGGAAGCACGGACCAGGTGGCCCGGTATAAACTCGGCCGGGGCCTGGCAGAAGCGGCGCCTTATATGCTTCTGCTTTCAGCCACACCGCACCAGGGAAAGACGGATGCCTTCCACAGGCTGATGAACCTGTTGGACAAGGAGGCTTTCCCGGATGAAGACAGTGTTACCAGGCAGCGGGTCGCTTCTTACGTGATCCGCACGGAAAAACGAAAAGCCATTGACGCTGAAGGAAAACCGCTGTTTCAACCCCGGCGCACAGAAACGGCCCCTGTCCGATGGGAATCCCGCCATCATATGCAGAAAACCCTGTACGAGGCTGTAACCGACTATGTGCGCGAAGGCTACAATCAGGCGCTAAAAGAGAAAAAACGGCATATCGGCTTTCTGATGATTTTGATGCAGCGGCTGATGACTTCAAGCACACGGGCAATCCGAACCACCCTGGAACGTCGTCTTGAAATCCTGAATTCCGGGCTGACTGCTGTAAGTTCAAGGATTGAAGCACTTGAAAATCCGGATTCAGAAATCGATTCCCTCTATGACATGGACGGGCAGCAATTGCTCGACGAGCTTTTGAATTCGCGGGCATCTGCAATGCAGAATGAAGCGGAAAATGTAAAAACACTTCTGGATACCGCGTGCAAATCAGAACAGGCAGGCCCGGACGCCAAGGCCGAGGCCCTGATCGAATGGATTTACAGACTTCAATCCGAAGAAAACGAGCCGGATCTGAAGGTATTGATCTTCACGGAATTCGTTCCCACCCAGGCCATGCTCAAAGAATTCCTGGAAGCCCGGGGAATCCCGGTTGCAACGCTTAACGGATCCATGGGTATGGAGGAACGAAAGCAGGCCCAAAAAAATTTTGAGAGCCATACCAGGGTGCTGGTTTCCACTGATGCCGGCGGCGAAGGATTAAACCTGCAATTCTGCCACGTGATTATCAATTACGACATCCCCTGGAACCCAATGCGCCTGGAACAGCGCATCGGCCGTGTGGACCGCATCGGCCAGCCCAAGTTGGTCCGGGCCATAAACTTTGTTTTCGAGGAATCGGTGGAATTCCGTGTAAGGCAGGTGCTGGAAGAAAAGCTCTCAGTGATTTTCGAGCAATTCGGGATCGACAAAACCGGAGATGTACTGGATTCAGCCCAGGCTGGAGAACTTTTTGAAGATGTATTTACGTCCGCCATAATGAAGCCTGACAATATTGAACCCGCAGTTGATAAAACCGTTTCAGCCCTGCAGGATGAAATCAGGCGAACCCGCCAGTCATCTGCTGTTTACGGCCTTTCAGAGGAGCCGGACACCCATATCGCCGAGCGCCTTCGTTCTCATCCGCTGCCTGTCTGGGTGGAACGTATGACCGTATCGTATCTGCAAAGCCTTTCGAACAAAGAAAACAACAACACGGGCGTGCGGCTTCTCCGCAGACAACCCGGCGGCAATATCTGGGAACTTTCCTGGCCTGACGGGACTGTTGAAAAGGGATCCTTCACTCATTTTTCGCCAAAAACAAAACACTTTGATTTGTCAAACAGCCGGATACGAGGGCTGGCTCTCAATATGCCGCAGGTTGTTGAAGCCCGCCCAATCCCGTGTGTAAGGATTAACGCCTTGCCTTCTGATATCTCCGGCTTCTGGGGACTTTTTGAAATCCGGGTACAGGCCGGGGCCAAACATAAAATCGAAACCATTCGCATCCCCCTGACACGGCGTGGTTATCTAAGCGTATTTATAAGCGAAGAAGGCAGAGTGTTTCTGCCCACGGCACGGCATATCTGGGACTCGATCCAGACAGCGGAAATTGATGTGGTAAACACGCTTGACCAGCAAAAATCCGCCTCAGTATTTGCGCAATTGATGAAATCTGCCGAAGATGCCGGAAAAGAAACATTTGAGTCACTGAAACAGGAACATAGGGATGCGCTTGCAAAAGAAGAAGAGCGCGGACGGGTGTGGTTTGATTCCCGCCGAAAAGCAATTGAAAGAGTTGGCCTGCCCGAAGTCAGGCAATACCGCATGGTCCGGTGTGATGCCGAAAAAGCACAATGGAAAAAGGAATTGGATGCGGCGGCCCGGGTAGTGCCTGAAATCAGGCCCCTTTTGTTGATGAGAATTGTAGAGGCGTCAGAAAAATGAGTAATTGGCGGGATGCAATACTTGATCATTTTGTTCCCAACGTCAGCAGGCTGACCCTGGTTGCCGATCCGGACAGTCTGATGACCGAGGAAAAACTCACCATTGAACTGCGGCAAAGGGGATTTGAACTGATAGAATTCAATGACCCGGTGGAATTCAGATACGCCTATGAATCAAAATACCGTTCAACTTGGGACCGCGGGGAGCAAACAGACCTTGTGGTTATTCTTCGTCTCAGGGATGCGGAGATAGACGCGCTTCCCTATGATCTGCTCCAGGCAGGAAGAAAACTTTCCTTTAACCTCGGGCAATTGTTCCCGAATCTGAGTTATCCGGTTGTCGAAAGCCTTGACCGCAGCCTGCTGGATACCATTTTTGAAGCCCAGAAACAATTCTCCCCTGAGCGGATGGGCGACAATGCCACCATGGATTTTATATTGCGGCATGTTTTCGCAGTTGATCCGGTATTGATCAAAAACGAAGTGGATCTGCTGCGAACACTTCTGCGCATCCATTATAACAAATGGCGTATTCCGGATATTCTCAACAACCGGCTTGTGCAACTACTGCAAGAACAGGGGAATTTCCGGAACTGGCCCTTAAACGAAATCATCACGGATGAAGAAGCCTTTTTTGAATTTATTCAGGAGCGGTGGCCGGTTTTTCTGGAATCCCGGCACAAGGCATCAGATGACAAAGACTCCGCCCGTGAAAATGTCTTTGGATATCCCATAAACAACCAGGCATTGAAATATTACGGCCCTGAAGTGCTGCCGTTTGATCACCATGACATAAGAGTTTACATTGACAACCTTTTTATAGAGGGGAGACTGACTCCGGTAAAGGCGGCCGGGATACGTATCAGTGCAGAATCATGGGTACAAAGCGGCATAA
>CAYXEH010000096.1:0-3447 GCA_964463915.1 uncultured Bacteroidales bacterium
CTTCGGTCTCAAACCAGCCCTTGCGACCGTCATCCTCGCGCCAGGAAGTGATCATGTTGACATCATGGCCTTTGGCCACCAGGCGTCTGGCCATTTCGTAGGAACGTGTCCCTCCGGACATATCCGGGGTGTTGAAGTATTGGTGGAGGTAGGTTATGCGCATATATTTGTTCTCTATTTAATAGTATTTCCCAAGCCCCTTGCATTACAAAATTTTCATGTTCGTCAATCCTGCCTCTCCCAGATCAATTGTGCACAAAGCCCGGCTACCTGTATATGTTGCATCAAAACAGATATATCGACCCGTTCTGTCCCAGCGCGGGTGCAGGTCACAAGCCCAATGGTGGTAGGAGTCCGGAGTTTGGAACTTTGGGGGCATGGGCAGCTTGGCCAAATCATGACGTGTGTTTCGCAAGGTATCAAAGACCACAAGGTTTTGTACCCGGCGTCGATCAGGGTAAGTGTCCGTCACAATCCATCGACCTGATGGATCGTAGGACGGGTGACCGTCACTGTTGAATTGGCCTTTGCCAATTATGGTAAAATTATCTGTTTTGTCCTCAAACAGGACGTACTGATCATCATGCACAGCCACCCTGCAATATGCCAGGACATGCTTGCTGTCTTTCCAACCGATATGTGAGACCATGTCAATGGTGGGGAAGACATGAAGGTCTTTGCCGTAAAGATCGCTGGAGATCATCCGGGTCCAGCGTTTGGTCACGTCATCGTGGATCCAGCGGTGCAGGAAGATAAAACGTTGTGAATCAGGCGAAAAAACAGTGTGGGTAGCAAAGTGCAAGGCGCCTTTCATGGATGGTTCCGGGCGCAGTTCTGCCAAATCAGCTAAGCTGAAAAGCTGCTTGCAATGGTGGGTTTCCATGTTAATCATGTGGATACCGTTTTTCGTTGGAGCGGGAACATCTATTTCAGGGTCACCCACGTCAAAATGATATCCATAGCCTGGCATGCATTTAGCCACCCGAGCGAATGAATACCCAACTGCCCATTGTCCATCAGGACTTACCGACCCAATAGAATCAGGAAGTCGTGTTTCATGGCCTGTATTGATGTCGACGACCCTGGCGATGTTTTTTCCTTCTTCATGGTCATTAAAGACAATTTCATTTCTTATTCCGCGCCATTGCAACTTACATCCCATGTGCCACATCCAGGCCTGGGTTTTGGCGATAGGATGGTAGTCCATAAAGTCAGGACCATCAAAATACCCAACATCTAGAAGGGAGTCCGGAGCTGGCATGCGTAAATCAGTCTCGTACCTGTTAGCCAAAAGCTTGGTGTTGTCACCAGAAAAAGGTATATGGTCGTGAAAACCGTAGAAATAGCCAGGACGGTTGGTGATGGGATAGGCTGAGCGTGGAGCAGGTTGGGGAAAAATATCAAAGATTTGTTGGTAAAGATTCCTGATGCGCAGCTTTAGGCGTGGATTGTGTTTGACCAGATCATATATTAATTTTTCTAAGAAATGCATGGTGCCTCGTTGTATGCTGTGAAATTATTGATTTTTAGCTACCTTTTGAAAGAATTCAAAATGTACATTTGCCATATTTTCTATGGTATATTTATTCCTGGCTATGCCTTGAAGACGTTCACCAAAGCGCTTTAACTTCTTCTTATCTAACAGAATATCATCTACAAAGGCATCTAACTGGTCTTGATTATTGAATTGCACAAACGGTTGTTCAGCTTCCTTTGCCAGCCAGTATTCAGGACCGTGCTCACTTTTGTCATCAATGACAATACCTTTTCCATGCTGGGCACTATGCATTACCAACAGTCCAACATCGCCTGGACAAGCAACCAAATCTGCCCAGTCAAAATGTTCGTTCAGGTCATTTCCCATTGTTTTACCGATGATCTTCAGGCGTCCTGTAGCAACAAGATCAGGGGGCACCACCAGGCTATCCATTCCTGGGCCAATCAAGCGGACATGAACATCCTGCCTTCGTGCGGAAAGGTTAATTAATCGATGGAGCTTTTTCCGAGGCTGATTCCGCCCGACAAAAAGCAAATGCAACTCTGGATGGTCCTTGAAAACAGGCTGCCGAAATTCCGCTTCGCTGACCTGTGTATTGTTAAAGCTAAATGCTTCGGTGTTATATTCATCTCTTATGCGCTGGGCTATCGGCTCATTGTAGGTAAGGCAGCCTGCACTACGATTTACAAAACGTTTCCGAAGAATATCTAAACAGGAAGATTTATTACGTCCAAAAAAACCACCCCGCCAAACCCATTTATTCCAGAATTTTCTTTGCGTCAGAAATAAAGAAAGCCAGCTTAGCTGGCGAGGGTTGAGGTCAAAACAAATGACATCCCATTTTTGACTGCTTAGAATACGCCATAAACCAGGTTGCCAGCATAAACCTTTTAAACGATACGTTGGTATTTCAATAATCTTATAACCAAGTCTTTGTTCAGGTGCCGTAAGGTCATCTTGTGAGCAGGGTTGGGCTATCACTGTAAGATCTAATTTTTTCCCAAGTTCACGGAAAAAAGGTTCACGATAATCCGGAGCATGGTTTAATGCTAATAAGACTTTCATTCGTATGTTTTTCCTATTATTTTGTATTGTAGTATCCATACTTCCACAACAGCGGCCAGCACAGTGCATGCACCATGAGGCTATAGCGCTTGGGCAGTCCTTTGCGGCTGGCTTTTTTGGGATCAAGCACGAAACTTTTGGCCATGCGCATATGGTTGCCGCCGATATTATGGCCCACGTCAAAGGGCTGCTTTTCCCGGACCCGCCTTTTTACCTCTTCCAGCGACACCCCGGCAAATTTCTCAATGCGCTCCAGCTGCTCCACAGGCGAGGCAATCAAATCTTCATATCTCACACGCAGAAAACGATCCCTGCCAAACAGGCGCACCACTTCGGCCATGATATTTCCGACCATCCAGGCTGCAGCGCTTGTAAACAAAAACGGCCCAAACCACCTGCGCGGGGTAAAGCGCATCCGCAGAAACTTGAAACCGCTTCCCTTTGCCAGTCGGTGATAATTGCTCTGCAATACATTTTCCGGATGCCGCACCAGATGAATCACCCTGGAGCCGGGCACAAACCGCAGCAAAAAAAGCGCCCGGGTGATCTCCTTGGATGAATCCACGATCACATCTTTTTCCGACACTGCCCCAACGGCTTCTGCAATGCCCTCGCTGTGAGTCTTCAGCCTCATTACCCAATCGGCATTGGGGGGGGGCAAAAAGCGTACCAAAAAATCGTCTGATATGCGCCTGCCCCACAGACGAACGCACAGCCTCATCCCAGGAGATACCGGCAGCTTCTTTAAATCGCCCCCGCACTTCTGCCCAGTACGGACAATCCTCAAACGATTCCCCGCAGCTGCAAAGCGCTTTATACCGCCCCATGCCGGAGACCAGTTCTCCCACGCTCTCAATGCCATCCGCATTGCCCAGCATGGCATC
>CAYXEH010000097.1:0-3284 GCA_964463915.1 uncultured Bacteroidales bacterium
GAGGGACGAGCGCTCTACAGTCGAAGGTGACCCGGGTAGCGTTCCCGGCCGGATCGGGACATTCATTTGTTGAGACAGTCCTGACAATGGCCGTAGCGGAGCAGGCCGCTGTAAGATTGATGCCGGGGGGGGCTGTTATCAGGCAGGCGCAGGGTATCGCCGATGCACATTCCGGCCATGGAAAGCAGGACTGCGAATTTTGACCCGGAGCACATTGGCAGATTCAATGTGCAAATTTACGGATGCCCGGGAATACTGTCTTCCCCCCAAAGGCAAAATGTATGGAAAGAGCTTAACTTTTCCAATTTATTTAAACCAATAACTGAAAAAAAGAGGAGAGAATTATGAAAAATTGGTTGATTTTGTCCTTGGCACTCATAATGTCGCTTTTTTTAGCCGGAACTGCTTTTTCTTTCTCCGACAGCCAGATTGTATCCGACTATGACATCCCGTCCGCAAATATTATTGTCGACGGTTATTCGAGCGACTGGAACGGCATTGAACCTTTTATAAATGACGCGCAGGGAGATGCCTGCAAAGAAGGTATGGATATTAAAGCTTGCTATCTGGCAAAAGATCAAAATTTTCTTTACTGGCGGATGGATATATGGGGGGATTCATATGACGAGGCACACGACACCGGACCTGAATTGCATTTTTTTCCACAAGAGGTTCCGTTTTCGGGTTCGACCGTGGATACAGATAGTTCGCTTTCTTTTATGGAAAACCACATTCACGCCCGGGTATACAGTAACGACAATGATGGCATGATTTGGAAGGTCAACAGTGCGGGTGACTTCACGAAGCTTTATGAAGGAGACGCCTATGGCAAGTATAACAGCATTGCTGAAGGAAAAATCCCCCTATCCGTTTTTGGAGATGTAGACTATAAGGATATTTGTTTTATTTACTTTTTTCAAAAGGATCAGTTCCCTTCCTGCGGCAGTTATGACATAGCCCTTGCAGGTGGCGACACTGGCGGGAATGAAGATGATTTAACGACAAACCTTTATTATCCTCACGTAGCCAGCAATAATAAATGGAAAACTGAGATTTGCGTTATCAACAAAGGCAAACAGGCTGTGTCCGGCGAAATAAAACTCTATTCTCCGAAAGGCACGCTAATATCGAAAACAAGTGAAACAGTGAACGCATACGGGCGAAAGACCTGGATTGCGGGGGATGAATTTAAAAACCCCGAGGCTGTCCGCTACGTTATATTTTCAAGCGACTCATCAAGTCTCTGCGGCTACACCAAATTCTATCAGAAAGGCCTCTACAGGGTTGCCGTCCCGGCGGTGCAGGAAATTAATACAGACGATATTTATATCCCCCATATCGCCTCAAACAGCAATTGGTGGACCGGGCTTGCGCTTGTCAACACCACGAATTCCACCAAAACCCTGACATTTACTTTCAGTAACGGCGCCGTTAAAAAGAAGGACTGGGCACCCGGCGAACACAAGAAATTTACCATCAAACAGCTTTTCGGGGGTAGCTCGCAACCGGAAATCGAATCCGCTGTGATCACCGGGGGGGCAGGCGTCATCGGTTTGGAACTCTTTAGTAAGGGTAAGACTTTGAGCGGCGTTACAGTAAAAGATGATTCCACAGACACCCTTTATTTTCCGCATGTGGTAAGCAACGATAAATGGTGGACTGGCATTGCCGCTTACAACCCAAGCTCCTCTGATGCAAACCTGACGGTCACTCCCTATACGGAAAGTGGCTCAGCTTTGGATGCGCTTAGTGTTGATGTAGCCGCCGGGGAAAAGCACATCGGCAATGCCAAGGGGTGGTTACTGCCCCAAAATACAGCGTGGTTTAAAATTGATTCATCGCAGTCTCTCAATGGTTTTGAGCTTTTTGGAACAACCAATGGAAACGCCCTGGCCGGCTATTCCACGGTTAACATCAATCGGCAGGAAGGCGTATTTCCAAAGTTGGACCATGAGGGCTGGACCGGCATTGCTTTTGTCAACACATCAGAAGCCGGGGCAAAAATAGATCTGAGTATCTATGATAATGATGGATTCAAGGTCTCTGAAAAGTCCATTTCTTTGGCTGGCTATGAAAAAGTTGTAGATAATCCAGAGAATATTTTTGGTGGATCAATATCCGCCGCCACCCATATGAGATTCAGTTCAGACAGCGATGTGGTGGGGTTCCAGTTAAACGGTTCGAACGATGGCATGATGCTTGATGGGCTGCCAGGGATGTAACATATTATTTGATGCTGATAATATCATAGTTAAAGCCCTGGCTTCGGCCGGGGCTTCTTTTTTAAAGATTAGCCGAGTGAATATAGCGATTCTAAATTTCAGATATGGAAACATTTACGTAGCTAAGCACTATCAAACAGAAAAGACAGTAATCCGGGACTCCGATTCCCTGAGGACCACCACCAGATGTTGTGCTTTCCCTTTTAACCGCATAGCTGCCTGGTTCTTTTTATTTTCTTGATTTTTGCATGGAAATTTTTATTTCAAATTTTATTACTTATACTCAGTTAGATAAGACGTATTTGACAAACCCATTTTTGATGTGTATAAATACACATGTGGATAGTCGAGCAATTATCAAAAAACTCGAAAAAGAGGGATGGTATAAAATATCTCATTCCGGTTCTCACATTCAGTTTCGGCATCCATTTAAAAAGGGACGGGTCACGGTGCCGCATCCCAAAAAAGATATACCCGTTGGAACGATCAAAAGTATTGAACGCCAAGCGGGAATTAAATTCAAGTAGGAGGCCGAGATGGCTACTTATATCGCAGTTGTCCATAAAGATCCAAATAGTGATTTTGGTGTGTCTTTTCCCGATTTTCCGGGTTGTATAACTGCCGGTACCACTATTGATGAAGCCAAAGATATGGCTCATGATGCTATTTCACTCCATATAAAAGGCATGTTAGAAGACGGCGAAAATATACCAGCACCTTCCAAGTTGGAAGAAATCATAGATGATCCTGACCATATGGATGCCGTTGCAATTCTATTGGTTTCCGTGTCAGAAACAAAGCCTCGATCTGTTCGGGTCAATATAACTGTACCTGAAGATATGCTTCGTAAAATTGATACAGTTGCTAAGAAAAAGGGAATGTCACGATCATCTTTTTTGGTTCACGCTGCTCAAAATGCCATAGAATCAGGTGAAAAAAGCCACTCTCTATAGATCCTTTTTTGCGACTGAAAACCCCCTTCAATATGGTATTATTTTCGGCGTCTCACCGACGAGATCAAATTGTCTTAAACTGGGCGGTTTGAAAATGTAGTCATTATCT
>CAYXEH010000098.1:0-3196 GCA_964463915.1 uncultured Bacteroidales bacterium
GAACCATAAGCGATCACCACTGTTTCGTCAAGCAGGTCTACGGTAGGCTCCATTTCCACATTGATGGTTTCTCTTCCTTCTACAGCCACCTCTTTGGTGTCGTAGCCAATGAAAGAGAAAACCAGGGTGGCATCAGCAGGGACTGCCAAAGTAAATTCCCCGTCCATATCTGTGACGGTGCCTTGGGCCTCATCCTTAAGTACGACATTGACTCCCGGCAAGGTCTCTCCGTTGCTTTGGTCAGTGACGGTACCGCTCACAGTTATTTCCTGCATATCAGTACCGGAGGCATGGAAGGTTATGCCGTTGGCAAAACCAGATGTGATGCCTGTAATAATGAGGAGTATCAGCACCTGCAAACTAAAAGCCGGCAGGAAGGCTGATCCCTTTTTTCTGTTGCTTTTCATACTTTATTGTTTTGAAAGTTTATAATTGCCTTCGGTTTATCAGGTCAGATGGTTAATCCCGCACTTCAAACACTTCGATGGTGCTCAGGTGTGTCCAGTCGCGACTTTCATAAGTATCCAGAATCCTGATCCTGAAATACCTGGAAGAGAAGTTTTCACCGAACACCAGTTCCTGAATTTCATCGACCGGCTCAACCGGAAGATCGGGCTGAGATTCCCATACTGTGGTCCAGTCGGTTCCGTTTTCACTTACCTGGAAGTCAAAGTGGTTTGGTCTGTCCGTGATGCCACTGGGCTGGCGGAATGTGTAGCTGAAACCCCCAACCGGTTTCTCTTCTTCAAAAGTGATCTGAATCCAGTGTGGAAGTGGTTCTACACCGGAAGACCAGGCGGAGTGCCAGTATGTTCCGGTGTCTCCGTCGACCAGGTTCTCCTGAGCTCCTTCAAGGGGTTCATCGGTCCAGGCTTCAATCATGTCCGGGGTCAGTTCGTGCATGATAAACCCGGCCAGTTCGGTTTCAAATGTGCGGGTTTCGCCGTAGGAGACCCCTGCCTCATTGGCCGCGTAAGCTCGCATGTAATATAAGGTATCATCTTTTAAATCATTGAGGTGGCTCGTAAACTCTCTATCCAGAACCCCGTCAATTGTGTATTCTCCGTCACTGGTGTAGTGATCGGATACGGTCGGATTGTCGGAGGTGCTCCAAACTACGCCCATGGCTGTGATCAGGGAGCCCCCATCATCTGTTACTGTTCCTCCGCTGACTGCCGATGCATGAGTAACATCAGTCACTTCTGCCGTTGAAACTGCAGGCAACTCTCCCTCCTCCTTGCTGCAGGCAACAAAGACAATGGCGACCAGTCCCATCATGGCCAGCGACCAGGTCAGCATGTGTTTTTTGCGGTTTTTCATGACTCGTGCTTTAGTTGATGTTTAAAAAAAGGTGGCTGGATAAAATGAAAATCTCTTGTCATAAAATCCATTGTTTGTTAAAAGATGGTGCAATATATTAAAAAAGTTTAAAAACAAAAAACAAAAAGAAAAAATTAACATTATATTTGTGGTACTTACACAAACAATTTTAATGTAATCCAAAAACAACCGACATGAAATTTTTGCCATATGGAATGCTTACACTGGCTACTGCCCTTTTTATGGTAGTACCTGTATCCTGTAATAATGACAATAGCGGGGCTGTTCCTGATCCGGAGTATACTGTTACGGTTCCCACAGAAGGTAACAGCTGGTTTGTCCGTAATCCGGGAGCTGAGCGGCCACAGGTGAGTAATCCCGGTGATGAGTCATGGACTGACACGGAGTTGGTATTACGTACTTATTTTCGTGTGGAGCGATCAGGAGAGTTGGACGTGGGGATACGTGCAAGGGTTGAATCCGGGACTTCTTTGCTGGAAGCTGAATTTGACGGGCAGGTCAATGAGCTCGAAGTCTCCGGTCAGACTCATACCGATTATTATGTGGGAACTTTTGACATTGAATCTCCCGGTTATTATTATTTGGACATAAAAGGGATTAGCAGGGAGGCCCTTCATTTTGCCGATGTTGACAATGTGTTGCTCGGAGGCAACGCCACCCAATCAGGGGTACATTATATTGATGAGGAGTATTTTTATTGGGGTCGTCGCGGTCCTTCAGTACACCTTACGTATGATATCCCTGAAGAAGCATCGGATGTACGTTGGTTCTACAATGAAGTGACCGTCCCAGAAAATAATGATGTAATCGGTTCTTACTTTATGGCCAATGGTTTTGGGGAAGGATATTTTGGCTTCCAGGTGAATGCTGAACAGGAGCGAAGGGTTTTGTTCTCTGTGTGGAGCCCTTTTGAAACCGATGACCCATCCGAAATCCCAGAAGATAAGCGGGTAAAACTGCTTGCACAGGGGGAGGGTGTGACAGTCCAGGATTTTGGGAATGAAGGTTCCGGAGGACAAAGTTTTCTGCGCTATAACTGGGAGGCGGGTAACACCTATCGGTTCCTTTTGCGAGGGGAGCCTGCCGGAGACAATAAAACGGATTATACGGCCTATTTTTATGCGCCGGAAACTGGTGAGTGGCGGCTGATCGCTTCCTGGCGTCGTCCGGAAACCAATACCTGGCTGACCCGTATGCACTCATTCCTGGAGAACTTCGATACCCGGACCGGTCCGCTTTCGCGGGAAGCTTATTACAATAACCAATGGATCAAGGATACGTCAGGAAACTGGTATGAGTTGACAAGGGCACGCTTCACGGCTGATGCAACAGCCCGGTCCGGTGCCCGCCTTGATTACGCCGGAGGACTCGCCGGCGAGCAGGAAGGGTTTTTCATGAAAAACTGCGGGTTTTTTGATGAAACCACCGGGATAGATACCTATTTTAGTCGTCCTGCTTTGAACAAACCTCCGGATGTGGATCTTTCCGAATTGCCTTAAGGGAACGTTAGATGCTGGTCACGTAACAAAAAAGCCCGGTGCACTGGAAGTACCGGGCTTTTTTATGGTATATGTGTATTTTGGAAGGATGGGCTTTTTTGGTAACCCGGCCAACAGTGATCAATTTCTGTTATTTGGTTCAGGTCCGTTGGCTTCAGAAAATCTTCCGTTCCCGAAACTCATGTGGAATACATGGTCCACCACAATCGGCAGGGTGCCATAAAGCCCGGCTTTTTCTTTCAGGTCTGAAAGCAATATCGTGGTATCCTGTTTGAGTCGAAGCATGGTATATTTATTCAGTTTTTGCTGAACCGGATCAGTGACGAGGTTGCCCGCTTCGGCCATTTCTCCCCCGA
>CAYXEH010000099.1:0-2834 GCA_964463915.1 uncultured Bacteroidales bacterium
AAAGTTGACCTGCCACCAGGGTATTCACCGCCACTGTGCGGGCCACCTCCTCACCGGCACCCACCGTATGATGCATATAACTAAAGATTCCAAGCGTCATCCCCCCGATCATCACGGAAACAAATCCAATCCGCCAGATAAACATTTTGCCGAGGATGGGTTCCTGCGGTGACCTGGGAGGTCTTTCCATCACCTTCTGTTCCATGGGCTCAAATGCCAGGGCCAGCGCCAGTGTAATTGCAGTCACCATATTTACCCAAAGTATTTGCAGAGGCGTGACGGGCATGATGACCCCCAACAGGACGGCCGACATCAGGGCCAGCATTTCCGCCCCGTTGGTCGGCAAAATAAACAACAAAGATTTCCGGATGTTGTCATACACAGTCCTTCCCTCTTCAACCGCATTCACAATGGAGGCAAAGTTGTCGTCAGCCAGCACCATTTCAGAGGCATCCCTGGAAACTCCGGTGCCTTTGATCCCCATGGCAATGCCTATATTCGCTTTTTTCAGGGCCGGGGCATCATTCACCCCGTCACCGGTCATGGCACAAAGACTGTTGTTGGCCTGTATGGCTTTTACCAGACGTAATTTGTGTTCAGGGGAAGTACGGGCATACACATCATATTCACGCACAAATTTACGGAGGTCCCCGTCACTTGCTTTTTCAAGTTCTTTCCCCGATATGGACTTTTCACCATCGCCAATGCCAATTTCTTTACCAATAGACCGGGCGGTAGCCGCATGATCGCCGGTGATCATTTTAACGGTAATCCCGGCCTCACGACATTCCCTGATGGCATCAATCACTTCTTTCCTTGGCGGATCAATGATGCCGATCACTCCCAGAAATATTTTTTTGTACTCGATTTCATCCTTGTTGAGCTCCTGCCTGTCGCTGCCGGTCTCATTGAAGGCAATTCCGAGCAGGCGTTGTCCCTTTCCGGCGGCCTCCTCCATTTTTTCTTCCCAGAAAGCCAGGTCAAGCTCTTTTGCCCCCTCCTGGGTATATTGTCTGGTACAAAGATCCATCACTCGTTCCGGAGCCCCTGTCACAAAAATAAAACGCTTGTCACCCACCTGATTGAGGGTCGCCATATATTTGTGATCCGATTCAAAAGGAATACTGTCAATGCGCTCAGGCTTGAGGTCTTTCAGCCCTGCCTTGTAAGCCGCGACCAACAGTGCACCTTCTGTAGGCGTACCGGTCAGCTTCCAGGTTCCATCCTCATCTTTGTTGACTTCTGCATTGTTGCAAACCCTCGCCGCCTGCAGCAATTGCCAGAGAACCTTATCATTTTCCGGTTCAACGGCTTTGTCATCCAGCAAAATGTCACCCTCCGGCTTGTAACCCCTCCCTTCAATTGTATAGGTTTGCTCAGCGGTTATAATCTGTCTGGCAGTCATCTCGTTGCGGGTCAGGGTACCCGTTTTGTCTGAACAGATCACATCCACCGCTCCCAGTGTTTCCACCGAAGGCAGGCGGCGGATAATGGCGTTCCTGTCTGCCATCTTTTGCACGCCAATGGCCAGGGTAATGGTCATGATCGCGGGAAGGCCTTCCGGAATGGATGCCACGATAAGAGCAATGACCGCCATGAGCAGTTCATATACCTCATAATCCGCAAACAGGTATCCATATAAAAAGAACAGGGCTGTGACCCCCAGGATGACCAGCGAAAGATACTTTCCGAACCGATCAATTTTCTGCAATAAAGGGGTGGTGATCTCTTCCACCTCTGACATCATCTTGTTGATCTTGCCAATCTCGGTTTCCTCACCGGTTCCCACAACCACTCCCGTAGCTTTGCCATAGGTTACCACCGTTCCGGAAAACACCATGGAAAACTGGTCTCCTACAATGGCATCCTCCTCCACGGCTTCGGTATTTTTTTCTACGGCTGATGATTCCCCGGTCAAAGGCGATTCTTCCACACGCAAGTCTTTGGATTTCAGCAGCCGCATATCGGCGGGCACCTTGTCGCCCGCTTTCACCATCACCAAATCTCCGGGAACCAGGTCAACGGCGTCAATGGTCTTCTTCTGACCACCCCGCAATACGGTGGCCTCCATGGAGAGCATCTGCTGAATATTTTCCAGGGCACTCTCGGCCTTCCCTTCCTGGATAAACCCGATCACCGCATTGATCAGCACCACGGCCAGAATCACCCAGGTATCCACCCAGTGATCCATCAGGGCCGTGATCACGGCAGCACCTATCAAAACATAGATCAGTACATTGGTAAACTGCGCCAGCAAACGCTGCCACCAGGTCCGTTGTCGTTTCCCGGGCATCTCATTCGGACCGTAGGTTTCAAGCCGCTTCTCTGCCTCCTTTTCATCAAGGCCATTCTCCCCATCTGCTTCCAGTGAACGAACGACTTTTTCCACTGACATCGAGTGCCACCGGCTTTTCTCAGGCTTCCGGGCATTTTTTTCCGAACCGGAACCATTTCCCTTTTTCATTTTCTGTCTGTTTATTACCATCAGTGTTGTATCAATACTACTGTACCGGCTAAGTGGCAGAAATTTCTTCTCAGATCAAGACCTATACCGGCTAAAGTAGCGTTGACATAGCACTGACTAAACAAATATACCAAAATAGCCATAAATATTTGCTGCAGCGAATCGTGCCCTTTTCTCTTCCCTGGCAGCACAATGAATCCTTTGGGTAAGAACTGTACCTACACAAATAATACCTACTTTTACGGCAAATTCACCTTGATAAAAAGGCCTGTTTATTGTAAAACCCTTTCTCCCGATACATTTTAAAAAATTGGGGATCCCATCATTCCAAGAAATAAACAGCAATGCAAAAAAAAGTATTTCAATATGA
>CAYXEH010000100.1:0-2824 GCA_964463915.1 uncultured Bacteroidales bacterium
ATGATTCATATTTCAGCAGAAACAGATAATCCGAAAACCGGTGTCCCTGCCCTGACAACAGTTCTCGGTGAATTATCTATGACCTGTCATTTAAGTCACAGAAAGTTTTTTCCATTTTATTTTTCGCAACCGTAGCAACACTGCTTATCTTTGTTTTAATATATAATCTCTTGAAATAACTACAAATATAAAACTAGACTTTTTGCTGGATATATGGTAGCCTCGCTATAATTGACACTATATGTTGTAATGAGGCTACTGACGGTGCATTCCAAAAAACATCTAAGCTTTGGCGCTTTAAGAAAAACCGTATCCCGACGGGTGACGGATATCGCCGACAAGCGTCAGGATGGAAAAACCGATTACACCATCCACGATTGCTGTTTAAGCGCCTTTGCCATGATGGTGTTTCAGGATCCCTCATTACTGGCCTTCCAAAAACGTTTGGAACTTGGCCAAAATAAAAACAATCTCAAAACCCTTTTTAATGTCAGCAAAATACCCCAGTCCACTCAGCTTCGCGATATACTCGACAATGTTGCCCCATCCAACCTTGAACCGCTTTTTAAAGATTTCTTTTCCCCTTTGCAACGGGGCAAACACCTCGATCTGTTCCGATTCCTTGATGATCGATATCTGATTACCATTGACGGATCCCAATACTTTCATTCCGAAAACATTTCTTGCCCACAATGCCTGCGCAAAAAATCAAAAGACGGCACAATCAGCTATTATCATCAGGTCATGGCCGCCGCACTGGCCTGTCCGGGCATGCGGCAAATTGTTCCCATGGCACCCGAGCCCATCGAAAATACAGATGGCCAGACAAAACAGGATTGTGAAATCAATGCCGCCAAACGGCTGGTTCGAAAAATTCGGCACGACCATCCGAAATTAAAAATCGTTATCACAGCCGACAGCTTGCATTCCAAGCAACCCATGGTGGATGTGCTCAAACTCCACGGCATGTCTTTTATACTCGTGGCCAAGCCCTCAGACCACAAAACCCTCTATCAGTGGTTCTCCGATTTTAAAGCCATGGGAGAAATCCAACGTATCGAATACCAGGACCTAAAAAAGCGCACCCATGTTTATGAATGGTATAATGGGCTGCCTTTAAATGAGACCAAAAACGCCGATGAGGTTAATTATGTTGAATATACCATCGTCGGCAAAGACGGCCGGAACAATTATCACAACAGCTGGGTGACCGATATTGTCATTTCAAAGAGCAACGTCGAAGATATTGTAAAAGGTGGCCGAGCCCGATGGAAAATTGAAAATGAAGCCTTCAATACCCTCAAAAATCAAGGCTATCATATGGAACATAATTTCGGCCACGGCCAGAAAGCGCTTTCATACAATCTGCTGCTATTTAACTTGCTGGCTTTTCTCATGCATCAGATCTTCGAACTCACCGATACGCTTTACCAACGATGCCGGCAAACATTTACCTCCCGCAAAGAATACTGGAATCAACTGCGGTGCACAATCCGGCTTCATGTATTTCCTAGCTGGCAAAGCCTTCTAAATTTTATCCTGGACCCCGAACAGGGATTGCCGCCACCATAACTATCAATAGCTCTAAAAAAAGGCTGTCCACAATCCCGGACATCTTCCGGCATGGTTGAAGTGCGTAAAAAAGCTGTCCGTTATATCAGTTTTATGGTTTACCCTTGTTTCCCGATAGCATATTGTTGATGTCTTGAAAGCAAAAAGGTGCTTATCAGGCATCACATCGTCCTGAAAAACTGGCTTGTAAATTATTTGACCCCTTCACCGAGAATGGCTGCAAAAAAGCGTTTAAACTTGACATTTTGACGGTTTGGATATGAAAAATATAAATCACCCCAAAAAAGGTTCCAATATTACGGTCGAACCCATCCGGAGGATCGAGGACATCAAATCCATCAAGAAACTTCTGGCTGACCGGCCCAGGGACCTGCTGCTTTTTACGATGGGCATAAACAACGGCCTTCGCATCGGGGACCTGTTAAAGTTAAAGGTCAGGGACGTGGAAGGTGTCAAGCCGGGAGACACGATCCGGGTCCGGGAGCAAAAGACCGGCAAGGAAAACGTGCTGGTCATTAACAAGGCCACGCACAAGGCCCTGGTAAATTACTTAAAGCACCGGCAGGCCGACCCTGACGAGTACCTGTTTCCCAGCCAGAAGAAAAAAGGGCCGATCACGGTGAGCGCTGCCAACCGCATGATAAAGTCCTGGTGCGACCAGATCAACCTGCGGGGAAATTACGGGACCCACAGTCTGAGAAAGACATTCGGATACATCCAGCGGGTCCATTACAACGTGGGGTTCGAGCTGCTCTGCAAAAGGTTCAACCACAGCAGCCCGGCAGTTACCATGAGGTATCTGGGCATCGAGGACAAGGAAATCAACGGAATACTGATGAATGAAATATGAGCACAACAATGGAAACGGCCCAAAAACAAACTGACGTCCAGAAAACAGCCCCGGCGGGCATGGCCTGGATTTCGGGAAGGCAAAAGCCCTTCTACAATCCCCGGCTTATCAAGAAAGGAAAAAACAAGGGCAAGGTCAAAGTTACCTATTTGCGGTCTCATAATAATTACAAGACCATAATAATTTCGCCTTCGTCTATTACAAAGACCCTGCCGCCCTGGGAAGGATACTTGTGGCAGCAGGGCGAGCTTTTCCAGGAGGCGTAAAGGTGGCACCGAAGTTTCCGGTCCACAAAGAGGCTCAAATTTGGACGATCTTTACCCATTATGGAAAATGGCGGGAAAGGTTTTTAAGGGTGGTTGTAACCTTTGTTGACAAACAATGCTTTAATGTGTATAAATA
>CAYXEH010000101.1:0-2699 GCA_964463915.1 uncultured Bacteroidales bacterium
TGGGACTAAGTAATTATCCGGCCTGGCTGGTAATTGACATTTGGCACATTTGCAAGGAGAGAGGTTGGCCCCGGCCCAGCGTGTATCAGGGACGCTACAATGGACTGAGCCGTAATGTAGAAAAGGAGCTTCTCCATGCCTTACGCAAGCTGGATATGCGTTTTTACGCGTACAATCCTTTGGCCGGAGGCTTGCTATCTGGTAAGCACACGAACTTTGAAAATCCCGCGCCGGGCCGGTTTACCCTCCGCCAGAGCTACAAAAAAAGATACTGGAACAAGAAATTTTTCGAGGCCGTGACAGCGTTGACGAACATATGCCGCGAACTGGAAATCGAGCCGGCCGAAGCAGCATTCAGATGGCTGGTCCATCATTCAGGCCTGGATCCTGCCCAGGGGGACGGCATCATTCTCGGCGCCTCCAAGTTGCAGCAACTTGATCAGAATCTCGCTGCCGCTGAAAAGGGCAAGCTGCCGGATGCAATCGTGAATTCCTTCGATGCGGCCTGGGAAGAGGCCAGCGCATGCTGCCCTGAATACTTTCAATTTTATGCCGGGCAGATTGATCAAAACGGCACAAGAGTGATTTCAAAGTAATCATCATGACATCCAACATCACTTCTACCTTCATTGACGGTCTTTATGATTTAAGCCGTGCTGCTTTTCCAAGTGCGGTCGTGCACCAGGCCAAGAGATGTCTTTTGGATTATCTTGGCGCCACGTTAGCCGGAGCCCGAATGATTCAGGAGAGAGGTGACAAGATTCTGGATCTCTTGGGAACAACTCAGGGCAGTGATGCAGCGGTAATCGGGTTCAACAGAAAAGCCGGACTTCAAACTGCGGTTTTCATGAATGGACTCAGTTCCCATGTCGCCGAGTTGGATGACGGTGTCCGGTTTGGCATGATTCATCCCGGAGCCCCCATTTTTTCAACCATTCTCCCTCTTGCAGAGAAAGAATCGATTGATGGTAAGGATTTTTTGACCGGCATCATCACCGGGTATGAAGCGGCAGTGAGAATCGCGTGTGCGGTTCAACCATCTCATTACAGCTGTGGGTATCATCCTACCGGCACTTGTGGTGCTATTGGTGCCGCAGCAGGCGCGGCGGCTATGCTCGGGTTTTCAGAAACGCAAATGAAAGATGCGCTGTCGGCTGCTGCAGTTACCGCATCAGGCTCTCTCAAGGTTCTTGAGGATGGATCTCAATTAAAGCCGTTTAATGTAGGGAGGGCAGCCAGTGCCGGATTGCTGGCCGCGTCCATGGCAAAAGCGGGTTTTAAAGGACCGGATGACGTTTTTTCCGGCAATTCAGGTTTTTTTTCCATGATGGCACAATCTTTTGATGTAACCTGCCTGGAAAAACAGAAACTGATGGGGATTCAAAAAGTGTATGTAAAACCTTATGCTTCCTGTCGTCACACACATCCGGCCATTGAAGCGGTGTTGAAGATCAGATCCAATAGCGGGGTTCTTCCTGCTAATATAAAATCCATAAAAGTATCCACCTATCAGGGTGTGATTGGCAAACATGATCATAGGAAAATAAAAGGGTGTTCTTCGGCAAAGATGAGCATTCCCTATAGTGCGGCTGTTGCCTGGGTGACTGGAATGGCCGGAACGGAAGTGTTTGGAGAAAAATATGTGAACGACCCCGAAATAATCGCATTGACTGAGAAAGTCCAAGTGTGCCCGGATGACAGACTGACCGCACTCGTTCCAAATAAGCGTGCCGCAATTGTTGATATCACAACTTTTGATGGTTCTTGTCACTCGGAACGTGTTGACTATCCAAAAGGCGAGCCGGAAAATCCCCTGTCAAATGATGAACTGGAACAAAAGTTTATCAGCCTGGCAACATATGGAAATATATCCACAAAAAAAATTCACAGGATAATCAAAACGGTATGGCAGATTGAAACAGAACTGCCCCATTTGTTTGAATTGTTATGAGGACGGCTTTATGATCGATCAGAAAAAATTTCATGAATGCCTGCAACATGCCGGTGTCGAGTTTTTCACCGGGGTGCCGGATTCTCTGCTCAATGAATTCTGCCTGTACGTTCAGGAAAATCTGCCCAAAGAACGCCATGTCATTGCGGCGAACGAGGGAAATGCCGTGGCGATTGCCGCCGGCTATCACCTGGCTACCGGCAGTGTCCCCCTGGTGTATATGCAGAATTCCGGCATGGGAAATGCCATGAATCCGTTGCTGTCACTGGTGGATAAAGATGTCTATGCCATACCCATGGTACTGCTGATCGGGTGGCGCGGAGAACCGGGCACCGGGGACTGGGCCCAACACAAAAAACAAGGAGAGCTAACCCCTGTTTTTCTAGAATCCATGGATATTCCTTTTCGGGTCATAGATACTGATGGGGATGAAGTGTTTGATACAGCCAGGTGGGCGGTTCATACGGCCCGAAACCAGAACCGCCCGGCAGCCCTTATCGCCAAAAAAGGGGTTTTTGCCCAAGGCAGGAAAAAAGATTTCCTCAAGGAAGCAAGCCAATACCCCATGCGCCGTGAGACTGCCATTGGTTGTGTTATTAAATGTGTACCGGCTGACACGCTCTTTGTGGGTAGTACCGGCCGATCCGGGCGGGAGCTTTATGCATTGCGGGATATCCACGGAACCGGGCATGACAAGGATATTTTAAATGTCGGTTCCATGGGGCATGCATCCTCGATTGCCTTCGGC
>CAYXEH010000102.1:0-2413 GCA_964463915.1 uncultured Bacteroidales bacterium
CTGCGGCCGTTTTTCTATGTAGTGCTGTTCGCATTATGGATATGGTGGGTGGAAAAGGTGGCTCGGCGTTGACGTCGCTACATTCATAGGATAGTCGGCGTTGCGCGCCTCCAGTTGTTGATCCTAATGGGATAGGAATGGTGGGGGTAGCCCGTATTCGTTGGACAAACCAACAACCAGCAACCCTGCTGCGCCGGAATTTTTTTCTTTGTATCTTTGCATTTTAATACATCCCACCTCGACAATGAGTGACCAGATCAAACACGAATGCGGCGTGGTTCTCCTGCGCCTTCTCAAGCCTCTTGAATATTACCTGGCACGCTACGGAACGGCTTTTTACGGGCTGGACAAGCTGTATCTTCTGATGGAGAAACAGCATAACCGCGGGCAGGACGGGGCCGGTATCGGCTGCATCAAGTTCGATGTGCCGCCGGGATCCCGTTACATGAAACGCATTCGCAGCAACAGTCCAAACTCCATTAAAGATCTTTTCGAGCGCATCCAGAAACCCATCGAAGAGGCCACCAAAGACCATCCCGAGCGGCTCAAAGACGTGCAATGGCTCAAAACCAACCAGGATTTTACCGGTGAGATGTTTCTTGGGCACCTGCGTTACGGCACATTCGGGCGCAACCAGGTGGAATACTGCCATCCTTTTCAGCGCGAGAACAACTGGATGTCAAAGAACCTGATGATCGCCGGGAACTTCAACCTCACCAACATGGGGGAGTTATTTAACAGTTTGGTGAACATCGGTCAACATCCCAACGAAACCAGCGATACCATTACCATCCTGGAGAAGATGGGGCATTTTCTGGATGATGAAAATGAAGATATTTACCGCCATTATAAGCAACTGGGATACGGCAAGAAGGAGATTTCACCGCTGATCGCCAAAGACCTGGACCTGGTGAATGTGCTTTCCAATGCCAGTAAATACTGGGATGGCGGATATGTGGTGGCCGGCATGGTCGGGCACGGAGATGCCTTTATGATGCGTGATCCCAACGGAATCCGCCCGGCTTATTACTACCAGAACGACGAGGTGCTGGTGGCCACGAGCGAACGGCCGGTGATTCAGACCGCTTTCAATATCCCGCATGACAACATCCGCGAACTGGGGCCGGGGAACGCCCTGATCGTGAAGCGCGACGGGCGGGTGATGGAGATGAACTGCAAGGAGCCCCGCGAGAAGGCTTCCTGTGCCTTTGAACGCATTTATTTCAGCCGGGGAACGGACGCTGACATTTACCAGGAGCGGAAACGCCTTGGAAGACAGTTGGTTCCGGCCATCCTGAAAACCATCCATTATGACCTGGACAACACCCTGTTCTCCTACGTCCCCAATACAGCCATCGCCGCTTTCAAAGGCATGGTGGAGGGGCTGAACGACTTTTGCGATACGGTGAAAAAAGACCGCATCATGCAGATGCAGGGGCAGGTTGATCCGGAAAAACTGGAGAAAATTCTCGCCCTGCGTCCCCGGGTGGATCAGGTAGCCGTGAAGGACGCCAAGTTGCGTACCTTTATTACCGAGGATACAAAACGGGACGAACTGGTGGCCCACGTATACGACGTGACTTACGGGGTGGTGAACCGCGGAAGTGACACCCTGGTAGTGATCGATGACAGCATCGTCCGCGGCACCACGCTTCGTCAGAGTATTGTGCGCATGCTGGATCGCCTGGGCCCGAGGGCGATCGTGATCGTTTCCTCTGCCCCGCAGATCAGGTACCCCGACTGCTATGGCATCGACATGACCAAGCTTGGCGATTTTATTGCTTTCCGGGCGGCCATGGAGCTGCTCAAAGACACCGGTCAGGAACACGTCATCAACGATGTCTACAAGCGTTGTAAGGCCCAGCTGGACCTCCCTGCCGCAGAGGTGGAAAATTCTGTGAAAGACATTTACCGCCCCTTCAAGGCGACCGAGATCTCAAAGAAAATCGCCGAAATGCTGCATCCCCCGCAGGTGCAGGCCAGCCTGGAGATCGTGTACCAGACCATCGAAGATCTGCACGCCGCCTGCCCCGGCCACGTGGGCGACTGGTACTTCACCGGTGATTATCCCACCCCCGGCGGTAACAAAGTGGCGGTGAGGTCGTTTGTGAACTTTATTGAGGGGAAGGACGAAAGAGCGTATTAGTTCGCTGCTTCGCACCCTCCGGTTAACGGGTGCTGCGCACCTTTGGTTGTTGGTTCGGTGGTTTGACGCCCCTCCGGTTATTGGTTCTCATGGGATGGGAACGGTGGTGGTTGCCTGTAAACACAGGACGAGACGGTGAGGTTGATGGTTATCGTGGTCCGGATTTTCGTAGCCAGATTAAGAAAGGGTTGATCATGTCTAGTTATATCAAAAATCTGATTCTGCAGGGGGAGCATCAGCAGCAGGATTTCAAGTTCCAGGTGAATG
>CAYXEH010000103.1:0-2320 GCA_964463915.1 uncultured Bacteroidales bacterium
CAGTCTGGCTTACTCATTTACTGGGGACAGGCTTTTGGGTGCTGTTTCCTGCCCGGCTTGCCAGCCATGGCGTCGTCACAGTGATTAACACAGTGCTGACATATGCATTGATGAAAAGTTTCCAACGTTCAAACATGATTCCCGATGGTATTTATCAGCAATAAACAAATCGTCACCAATGGTCTTCCCCCAGAGAACGATTGTCTGTAGACATGCTATCACAAAACAACCTCCCGCAGGCCTATGATAAGGCCTGCAGGAGGTTGTTTAGCTTCTGCCGCTTGCTCTGATTTCCTTTAAAACCCACTGGTTGGTTTCCTCATCTTTGAAATGCTCCGGCCTTGATCTCCAGCGCCAGTTATCGCCGCCGGTTGTTCCTGGATAATTCATGCGGGCTTCTCCGCCAAGGCAGTGATAATCCTGGAGGGGAATAATCACAGCCCCGGCGCTGGTCTTCATGAGCAGACGAATTAAGGCTTTGCAGGAATCATCCAGGGGGTCCGTTGCCTCTATTTGATGGTAGTGAGATAAAACCTTTCGGATCCCTTCATCCTGAAACCCTTTACTGGTCAGCCATCCCTTCAATGTGTCATTATCATGGGTGCCGGTGTAGGCATATGTGTTTTTTTCGTAATGAGCCGGTCTTTCCCTTCGTTTCACCTTTGGGTCAAAAGAGAATTGCAGGATTTTCATGCCCGGCAGCCCAAAACGCTTCTTCAGTGCCATGACTTCCTGCGTGATTACCCCCAGGTCTTCAGCAATAAAAGGCAATGCACCCAGACTTTTCTCCAGGCTTCGAAACAATTCTTCTCCCGGTGCCTTAACCCACCTGCCTTTAACTGCCGTTGTTTCTCCCTCCGGTATTTCCCAGTACGCCTCAAACCCTCTGAAGTGATCGATACGGACCACATCAACCATCTCAAGCAAATGCGCAACCCGCCTCTTCCACCATAAAAAATCATTTTCTTTCATCAGTTCCCATTGATAGTGAGGGTTGCCCCATCGTTGTCCTGTGGCAGAAAAATAATCCGGCGGTACTCCGGCAATGACTGTGGGCGCCCCTTTTTCATCCAGTTGGAATAATTGCCGGTTCGCCCAGACATCCACACTGTCGTGGGCCACAAAGATTGGTAAATCACCAATGATTTCAATGCCCGCCCTATGAAATTGCCGGTATGTCTCCTGCCACTGGTTGAAAAACTGAAACTGTAAAAAAGATCTGTAGGAAAGTTCTTCTGCAAATAGGGCGGATATGTCATTTAAAGACCCTTCATGCCTGTCTCTCAATTTCTCAGGCCACAAATGCCAGGCCTTTTTGTTTTGTTTCTCTTTGATCAGCCTGAACAAACAGTAATCCTTCAGCCAATGGCGGTGCTTATCAAGAAAATGAGTGTACGCTGCCGGCGGCTTATTCTTGCGAAAACGGTGATACGCTCCTCGATAAAGGGTTTCTTTCCACTTATCAGCCTCAGAAAAATGAATAAGATGCTTGTTAAACGCAGGCTTTTTGTCCGGAAGTGGCGACGATGGCTTAAATGTTTCATTCATCATTTCTGGAGAAATAAACAGTTCATTGCCTGCGTACGCTGATAAACCCTGGTAAGGGGAATGACCATACCCCACGGGGTGCAATGGCAAAATTTGCCACAGTTTTTGCTCTGTTTCCCTTAAAAAGGGCAGCACATAGTCCATGGCGCCCTTAATGTCTCCCACACCATGGGCTGAAGGCAGGGATGACACATGTAACAATAGGCCCGCTTTCTTTTCTTTCAAAAAATCACCCTCTCTATCCAGGCGCTCATTTTATGTCTAAACCGGAAGACTCCTGGTTCAGATTTCGATGGTTTATACAAAGATCCCACGTTTTCTTACAATCCATACATCTTCTTACAATAATCTTTCATCATCCTGGAAGCAGAATAAGCAACCCGGGTATCTTGTATACTTTCAAACATCATCTGGTTCCATTTTGCTTTATCCTTTTCAAAGACGGGGATCACCTCTTCCGTTAACACTTTGTATAGATAATCTGCGTCCCTTTGATTTTGTTCTGTTTCATTCTCCGGAACCGCTTCGCCGCCAATGGCCCATCCATTTTTGCCATGCCGGCATATTTCTGGCCACCATCCATCAAGGATGCTTACATTCAATACACCGTTCATTGCTGCTTTCATCCCTGAAGTACCACATGCCTCTTTTGGGCGCTGCGGATTGTTCAGCCACACATCACAGCCTTTTGTCAACAAAGCGCCTAATTCCATGTCGTAATTCTCCAGAAACACAACTGATTCAGGAAATTCATTTTGTTTCTTCACCAATG
>CAYXEH010000104.1:0-2261 GCA_964463915.1 uncultured Bacteroidales bacterium
CGGGCTCAACCAGTGCCCGGCCCTGTTATGAAGCCCTATAGGATCCGGCATAACATCTATAGGATCCGGCATAACAAAAAATAAACCCCCGCAAAACAGTGTATTTGTGGGGGTTTTAGCTAAAATTGCCAGAAAAGCAATTGCTTGGAGTGATTCCGCCAGGATTCGAACCTGGGACCCACAGCTTAGAAGGCTGTTGCTCTATCCAGCTGAGCTACGGAACCATAGGTAATCATGTACAGAAATACCGGAGAATTAACCTGCAGAAGGCAAAACCCTTTACGGGCAATATATGGTTCTTTCCGTTCCGGCACAACTGCTTTGGCTTTGCAAAGGTACGATATTACCGTGAATTATCAAAAACCCGTTAAGATATTGCCTTCCCGGCTGTTGTTCACTTACAGTAAATACCCCTAAGGCAATTATACCCAAGGCTATCCCTCCCATGGTTTCAGTTTTTCCGGGGCCACCTCATTGATCAGGGCCCTGGCCAATACCATGCTTGAATCAATCACCGGCAAACCTTCTGCCCGGTGATGTTTGTGCACCATGGGAAACTCCGTGCAGCCAAACACCAGCAGTTCCACACCCCGCTCCTTCAGTGACCGGCAAGCCCCGTAAAGCAACTCCAGGGCTTTCGGGTATTCTCCATTAGTCACGGATTTTATGCCGTACTCCGAGTGGTAGATGGCTGCGTGCAATTTGGCCTGTTCCTTCTCCGTCACATTGATCACCTCCATACCAAAATCCTCCAGCCTGTCATACAGTTTGGTAATAAGCGTCCCGGTTGTCCCCAATATACCGATCCGCATTGCGCCCGGGTAATAATGACGAATGAACCTTGCCACTTCTTCAATCATATTCAGCAGGCGAATGTTTGTATCATGGGATGACAATTCCTGAAGGATCACATCAAATATGGGCGGAGCATGCGCTGAGTTACAAGCCAGACCTGCCACATCCACACCCAAACGGTCCATCTGGAAAAGTATCCTTACGATGGCATGGGCGGGATTTTCATTCACACGTCCCATGACAAATGCCGTCCGGTCATTGATCTCCGAGGGGAGGGAAAAAAGCAATTGAGACAGATGCGCCTGGTCGCTGTCCGACAGGGTCTGGGAAATGATCTTTGCCGACAAGTCAATACCTGCACCAGGCCCCATGCCGCCCACAATGCCAATGGTTCCGTTTTTTAAATCCATAACCTATTCTCTTGCTTCCAGGATTAATTTTGCCAGTGTGCCAAATTCTTCGTTGGTTACCTGATTTTCACGGTTATAGGTATCCACCCGGTGTACAATAATCAGGTCATCGTCAGGAAATATCACCAGGTGATGGCCTCCTGCACCCCTGGCCGAATATGCCCCGTCAGGGATATCTGCCCCGGGATAGTGCGGAAAGCTGTTAAAATCACGGGCAACCCACCACATGTAACCGTATCCGTCGGCACTGTACAAGGAGGCATCAGAATGGTAACGGGTGCTTTCGTGCACCCATTCTTCCGGGATGATTTGCCGGTCCTTCCAGCGTCCGTTACGAAGCATCAGCAGTCCGAAACGGGCCAGGTCACGGGCATCGATGGCAAAAGGATAAGCCGGATGGATTGACGCCTCTCCGGTCACATACCAGCCGTCTTCTGCCTTAAACTGCTCCATCCCGATAGGCCGGGCAATCTCCTCTTCGATGGCTTCGAATATATCCTTACCGGTCAGCTGCATAAAAATGGTTCCGGAGGCATTGAAATCCCAGTTGTTGTAATACCAGTGAGTTCCAGGGGTGACAATCAGCCCGGTGGGCTTCAGGTCCTTCATCCCTTGAGATTCATAGAGGGCATCATGGTAAATTCCTGAGCGTGCCTTCAGAAGATCCCTTACTGTGGCTGTGCGCTCCATCTCTGTCAGGGGAGGATCATCATCAATGCCGAGCTCTTCCATGGAAGCGCCCATGGGGATGGTGCCATCGGCCACATAATTGCCGTACAAGGCACTGAGGAAACTTTTACGAAGAGAATGGGTCATATACTTGGTGTCCGTTTCACCCCATTCATCCACAATCATCCCCTCAGAAATGATCATCACCGCCGAAGTCGCAATGGTTTCTGAATAATCCCTGGCCAGCGCCAGTTTCTCAGCATTGAACCCCAGATCTTCCGGGGCCTCTGCCTTGTCCCAGGTTTCTCCCGGGAACCGTTCCACTTCCGTGGCGCATCCCGCCACAAAAACCGAAATCATCAAAAAAGAAAAAAATCGCACCATAGC
>CAYXEH010000105.1:0-2223 GCA_964463915.1 uncultured Bacteroidales bacterium
TTTCGACCCCGAAGGGTCCAACGTTCGTAGCAATCGCGATGGATCGTTTATTTCGACCCCGAAGGGGTCCAACGTTCGTAGCTTCGGGCATTAACTGTATATTTCTGACCCTGAAGGGGTCACACGTGCTATGGGCTTGCCGGATTGCTATTAGCCCCCTGGTTCATTTGTATCATACTCCGGATGATGTTGATCGCCACCAGGTTTTCGCCTCCCTGTGGGACGACGATATCCGCGTAGCGCTTGCTGGGTTCAATGAACTGCAGGTGCATGGGTTTGACAAATTTCTCGTAGTGCTCCAGCACATCGATGAAAGAGCGGCCGCGTTCCTCTATGTCACGGCGGATGATGCGCATCAGGCGGTCGTCACCGTCCGCATCCACAAAAATCTTGATATCCATCCGGTCGCGCATCCGCGGATTCGATAAAATCAAAATCCCCTCCACGATCACCACTTCCCTGGCCATCACCGGGATGCTCTCTTTGGCCCGCGCACAGGTCAGGTAGGAATAAATCGGCATCGGGATGGTCTGCCCCTCTCGCAGCATGTCAAGGTGCTTCACCAGCAGGTTAAACTCAATGGCGCCCGGATGGTCAAAATTGATCATCGCCTTTTCCTCCGGCGAGAGATGCCCGTTGTCCTTGTAATAGGCATCCTGCGAGATCACCGACACACAATCCGTCGGCAACTCCTCGATGATTTTCCTGACCACCGTGGATTTTCCCGAACCCGAACCACCGGCAATTCCAATAATCAGCATGGGCAATTTTTCCTGTAAAAATAAGGAATTTTTCAGTTTCCCATGGGATGGGTTCTGTGAGGTTATCGTGGGATAGATTATGGGGCTTAAGCTATAAATGGTGGGTTACCATCAGCGTCATCGGCCGGGAGGGCCACCCAACCATCAGGAACATCCGGGAAAATATGAGTTCTGCTGTTGACAAATTGCTGTTTTTTAATAATAATATCTGCAGCTATAGATTAATATCTCATCCTCCAGGTATTGATATACCAATCTATGTTCTAAATCTATTCTCCTTGACCAGTAACCAGATAAATCGAATTTCAACGGTTCTGGTTTCCCAGGCCCTTCAAAAGGTGTCCGCTGAATATCTTTAATCAGCTCATTAATATTGCGAAGAATCTTCTTATCATCTCTTTGCCAGGAAACATAATCCTCCCAGGCATTCCTGGAAAATGTGATTCTCATCATTCTTCAATTAATTTCCTGCTTACCTTTTCACCTTTTTTCATTTGTCTGATAGACTCGTACAAGTTGTCGGCATTTGCTTTGGAACTTAATAAATGAACAGTTTCCATCATTGATTGGTAGTGATTCTGATGTGGCCCGAACATCAGCAACTCAAGTAAATTATTCCAATAGCGGCAAATTTTGATACATTTGTGACAAACTAAGCGGCTATGTCCTGGGAACACATCCTACTGGTCCTTTTCGTAGGGCTCGTTACAGGTTTCATCAACACCCTGTCGGGCAGCGGCTCACTGATCAGCCTGCCGGTACTGATGTTCATCGGGCTGCCACCCCACGTGGCCAACGGCACCAACCGCATCGGCATCCTCTTCCAGAACATCGTCAGCACCGGCAACTACCACCGCCAGAACGTACTCGACGCCCCCATGGGCATCAAAGTGGCCATCCCCGCCATCCTGGGCGCTATCACCGGGGCATTCGTCGTCACAGGCCTGAGCGAACGCACCGTGGAAGTCGCCGTGGCCGTCGTCCTGCTGCTGATGCTCATCCCCCTGTGGTTCAAGCCCAAACAGTGGCTCGAAGGCAAAGACATGACGGGCAAAAAAACCAACCTCCTGCTCCGCTGGGTCATTTTCTTCGGGATCGGACTATACGGCGGCTTCATCCAGGCCGGAGTCGGCATCTTTCTCCTCTCCGCCCTGGTACTCAATGCCGGCTACGACCTGGTCAAAGCCAACGCCCTGAAAGTGTTCATCAACCTGATCTTTACCCCCTTCGCCTTGG
This sequence comes from uncultured Bacteroidales bacterium, assembly GCA_964463915.1. Classification (GTDB taxonomy): domain Bacteria; phylum Bacteroidota; class Bacteroidia; order Bacteroidales; family UBA7960; genus PUPG01. Next base: position 1,998 of record CAYXEH010000105.1, read on the forward strand.
CCGTCTTCCTGTGGCAAGGCTACATCGACTGGTCTGTCGGGCTCGTCCTCGCCGCCGGCAACGCAACCGGTGCCTATATCGCCAGCCAGTGGTCCGTGGCATGGGGTCCCGCCTTCGTCCGCTACGTGCTGGTTGTGGTAATAATCGGTTCCGGGGTGAAGCTGCTCCTGGGTTAGTAACGTGGGACCCCCTTCGGGGTCCTTGGTTAGGCAAAATCCCGAAGGGA
>CAYXEH010000106.1:0-2150 GCA_964463915.1 uncultured Bacteroidales bacterium
GTTACCAAAGCCCGTGCGAACCAACAACCAACAACCGCTCTGCCCGTTTACCATGCCATTGGCAGCTTCCCCATCACTCCGCCCATGAGAACCAACAACCAACAACCAACAACCGCTCAGGCCATTTACCATGCCATTGGCAACTTCCCCATCACTCCGCCCGTGAGAACCAACAACCACGCAGGCCGTTTACCAGTTCGTAAATTTCCTCCCATCACTCCGCCCATGAGAACCAACAACCAACTACCCCTCCTGAATCATCCCTTCCATCGATTTCTTCAGTGCCCTGGCGTTCGACAGGAACTCTTCCACGGTCATCTCTTTCAAAAATAACATACCGTGGCTTGCCCGGATGTTCGGGTGTTCGTTCTGGTAAAAGTAATTTTTTCCCAGCAATATCTGAAGATCGTTGAGTTGTTCCACCCAGATTTTCTGGGCCAGTTCGCTGAATTTGCCGTTGTGTTCATAACTTGGGAAGGATGCGTCTACCTGGCTCACGTAACAGGCGCTGAAAGAAGCGTTCATGGCGGCCATGGCATCCAGCGAAACGGGGTAGATTACGTTGGCTTCGGCAGGGTTAAACCTGTACCACACGTTTCTGTAGCCCCAGATTCGCAGCCCGGAAAGGTCTTTTTCTTTACTCCACAGGCGCACGGCCTCGGCGATGGCCTGCAACACCTTGTAGTGGGTGTCGGGGCCGCTGCCTTCCGGATCGAAGGCAAGACTCAGCACGGTGGGGTTGATTTTTCTCAGCATTTCCAGTATGGGTTGTACATCCCTTTCCTGCTCTGGTTGTTCGGTAAAGACATCGCCTTTATAAAATCCCAGGCGTGCATGGCTTACATTTTTGACCTGGATGCCATAATGTGCCCATACCAGCTCCTCTTCAAATTCCCGGATCATTCCCTTCAGGCGCTGAATATCGGGCGGATTTTTCTCGCCGTTGTAGCTGTTTTTGAGGACCAGCAATATCTCATTGATCACCTCAGCCAGATGATCTTTGCTTTGGATCTCATAGATCTCGACCAGGGCCCGGACAATTCTGTGGCATACTCCTCTCCGTCGTTCTTTGTGATCGCCGGCCGCCACCCTGGTCAGGTAGTGATACACATCCTTGTCGCTCTTATATTTAAAGCCATGCAGGAAGAAATCCGGGTAGTTTACCATCTGGATCTGACCTTTCCACAAGAATTCCTTGGTCTCTTCAAGGATCTCGATAACGAATTTGTTGGTCACAGCCGTAAAGCCTGAGGTAAAAACCGTGAAATGAAATTTATTGGAAGGCACCCTTATGTGGTTGGAAATATAAGGCAGGATACCCAGCATGATGTCGTCGTGATGGGGCCCGGTATGCAGGAAAACTTCGTTTTCTTCTTGTTGCATGCCCCGGTAGATTTTTTGCTCAATGCTGTCACAGACAGATTCCACTGTATTTTCTCCAAGGTCTGGAATGAGTTTGCAATACTTGTCCTGTTTAAGGTCCTCCATGGTCAGGTGATGCCCGTATTTGTCAAGTTTTTTGCAAAGCTTGATTATGGCCAGCTCTGTTTTCTCATGAGGCCACGGCTCCTGCCGGAAAAACCTGTTGACACTGTCGGTGAGTTTTGAGGCGGCCCCTTCAGTCAGGAAGAAACGGCTGTTCTTCAGTTTATTCAGCACGGTGGCCGGGTAAAGATTGTTGATGGGGTTTTCAATGGATTTTCTTACCATTTTGGCCTTGGCTTCTCCTGCCGCGATGATGATTGCCACCCCATCCGGGTTATAAGTGATGGTTTCCAGTCCGATGGTGATCACCAGCCTGTTTTTGGAGACCTCGATTCCACCGAGGTCTCCTGCTGCCACGGCCTGGGTTTCAAAGTTGGTCTCAGTCAGCCTGGTGGTGCTGAAAATGTCTGAGCCACGGACATTGAAGGCAATGTGTCCGTCAGGCCCGAGCCCGCCCAGGAAGAAGCCGATGCCTCCTTTTTCCCGGATCTTTCGTTCATACTGGCTGCACCAGTTGTCGATCATAAATAGTGATTGCTGCTGTAGCTCCTCCATGCGTGAATGGCACTCGCGGTAACGAAGGGACGGGTCTACCCTGTAATCCGAAAAAACTTCCGAAAAATGTTTTCCCTGAGCCAGGGGAATCTCGTCGCAATTGATCAGCA
>CAYXEH010000107.1:0-1778 GCA_964463915.1 uncultured Bacteroidales bacterium
AGGTTCTGGAAGTTCGCGAAGCAACCGAGCAGGAACTTGTAGAAGCTGTTGGCGAAGATTGCAGCTCCGGAGAATGTGGAGAAGGATGCAATTGCTAAATTAATTTAACAACATTGATCTGACAGAATATTAAAAGGGTGTTTCGCAAAATGCGGAGCACCTTTTTTTTTGTTCATCTGCGGGGGAACTTCTATTTTTACGAATTCATCATCTTCAATGGATCGTAAGATGATTTGAAATTAGAGGTTAGTACCCAAGCCGCCGAGGCGGCATATTCAAAAAACTAAGGAAAACTATAAAAATCACATTTTAAATGGTTTGTAATTTCACTTAGATAAAAGATGTTTTTTATATGCTGAGAATTAAAGTTTTAACTAACAAAATCTTTGTAATGCAAAGACCTGACTTTTAATTCATTAAAAAAATTTAACGGACTATTGATCTTCATACTGAACAATAGAGATAAAAAATCAAACACCATGGCAGGAAATACTTTTGGAAAATTATTTAAACTGACCTCGTTTGGCGAATCGCACGGACGGGGCATTGGCGGTGTTATTGAGGGCGTTCCGCCGGGGTTGGAACTGGATGTGGATTTTATTCAAAAAGAGCTTTCGAGAAGGCGTCCGGGACAATCCGATATCAGCAGCCCGAGGGACGAAAAAGACCGGGTGGAATTTTTGTCAGGTGTTTTCGACGGGAAAGCCACAGGCACACCCCTGGCTTTTGCTATCTGGAACAAGGACCAGCGTTCGGGTGATTACAACGACCTTAAAGATGTATACCGTCCATCTCATGCCGATTATACCTATGAAGCCAAATATGGGATTCGCGATCACCGGGGAGGTGGCCGTTCCTCTGCCCGCGAAACCATTGCCCGCGTTGTGGCCGGTGCCATTGCCAAATTGATGCTGAAGGAAGCGGGCGTGGAGATTACCGGTTTTGTTTCCCAGGTGGGGGAGATCGCTCTTCAGGATATACCCGGAGATTTGTCTTATACGGAATCCACCCCTGTTCGTTGTCCCGATCCCGAAACGGCCGAACGAATGATCCAATTCATTGATGAGACACGAAAGGACCATGATTCCGTGGGTGGAGTTGTAAGTTGTGTGGTCAGGAATGCCCCGGCCGGCCTGGGGGATCCTGTATTTGACAAGCTTCATGCTACACTTGGGCAGGCCATGCTTTCCATCAATGCTGTCAAAGGATTTGAATATGGAATGGGCTTTCAGGCTTCCGCTATGAAAGGATCACAGCACAATGACGAATTCTATACCAATGACGGAAACATCAGGACACGAACCAACCGGTCCGGTGGCATTCAGGGGGGAATATCAAATGGCGAGGAGATCTTTTTCAGGGTGGCATTTAAGCCTGTGGCTACGATATTGAAAGATCAAAATACCGTCAACCGCGGGGGCGAAGAAGTGGTCATGAAAGCCAAAGGAAGACACGATCCCTGCGTGGTGCCTCGTGCTGTTCCCATCGTAGAGGCCATGGCGGCTATGGTCATTGCTGATGCGTGGTTGATGAATAAAACATATCAGTAAACAGTTACCAGTTACCAGTTAGCAGTAAACAGTTATCAGTAACCAGTTATCAAACCAGCAACAAGCAACAAGCAACCAGCAACCAGCAACCAATTAACCAATTAACCAATTGACCAATCACTCAATTATGAGGAACATCCCTCTTCACTGGAAAATCATTATCGGACTTGTCCTCGGGATATTGTGGGCCATCGTTGGCAGCTGGCTGGGATGGGGACAGTTTACCGA
>CAYXEH010000108.1:0-1640 GCA_964463915.1 uncultured Bacteroidales bacterium
GTTTGTTAAAAAGGGCGCGGGTTCCCAGCACGCTAGGTAGCTCCCTAACTGGCTCTAGCATATCATAGGTCGTCCTGCGGTAGACAACCACCGATGCACTGAGTCTGTGATTCAGCAGCTCGATATCCAGACCGATGTTTTTGCTCTGAACGCTTTCCCATGTAAGCAAAGGACTCACCAAATCAGCCGGTTTGATTCCTACATGCCTTTCGTCGTTGTTCAGGTTAATCCATTCAATTACCGGTGTGGGGTATCCCGGGTAAGTAGGGTACAGATCAGCAATGTTTTGATTTCCGACTTCACCCCAGGAAGCCCTCATCCGCAGACTGGATATCTGGTCAACAACCTCCATGAAGGATTCATTGGAGATATTCCAACCCGCCGATACGGAAGGGAAAAATCCGAAGCGTCCGTCCTCGGCAAATCTTGATGAGCCATCATAACGGGCGTTCCCTTCGAGCAGGTACCTGTCGTCATAATTGTAGTTCAGGCGGCTAAAGTATCCGACCACTGCCCAGGCACCATGTGAGTCACCTCCTCCGTAATTTCCGATGCCTGTGTCAATGCCGGGTACTTCGGTGGAGATCATGTGCCTTCTGTATATACTAAAACCTTCGTTTTCACGGTTTTCAAAATTATACCCGGCCATGAGACCCAATTCATGTTGATCGAAATCTATTTCGTAATCGCCATAAATATTAATTCCGTGCTGAATATAATCATTGTACCCTCTGTTATATTGTGTCCTGTCCTGATCTCCGCTTTGAAGCTCAAAAAGAAACCGGCTGGCAAAATCAGGCTGGTTGTTGAAGCCCAGGGTTTTTGTGCGGCCGCCCTGGTAAGTGTATTCACCAGTCAGCGTAAGAGCATCGAAACGGTATTCGAGCTTCTGGAAAATCCGAAGGCTTTGGGTTTGGGTTTGTCCCGGATGCCTGTGCCTGACAATATTGCCTGGCGTGTTAAATGGTAGCACGTCTCCATTGGGCAGTTCAAAATGTCCCGTGGGGTCATACATCCTGTTTTCAGTAATTGCAGTACCATATTGCGCAACAGGGTTTAAACGGTCACTGTTCCTGAAAAAGATGCTTGTGCTAGATTCCAGATTGGGGGTAAGATCAGCATTCAAGTTGGCGTTGAGGTTGACCCTTTCATAACTGTCTCTGCTGGTCACCATGATGCCGTCCTCATAGCTGTACCCCGCACTGATCCGGTAGGCAATATTTTCAGAGCCCCCGCTCATGGTCAGGTCCTGAACTGTCAGGATCCCTGAATTGTTCAGAAAATCTCCCATCACATCAGAATCAGCAAGCGGATAATGAATGCCGCTTTGCGGATCCTTTGTGATCGGATAAGGTTCTCCTGAGACCGGATCGACGATCAGGTCGAGGGAAGAGGGGTCATTTTCGTACTGTTCGATATAATCCAACCATTTGCCCACTTCCTGGTTGGCAAAATACCGGTGCACACCCCAGTCGTTTAATGCTTCAACAAAATCCCGGGTGCTGGCTTTTTCCGGAATTTCAAATGGTATTTCGTTTTCAGTAATTTCCGAATATTTTTTAGGCTTTTTAATCTTTCCATCTTGAATTAATTTCTTCTTTTCTCCTTGAATCTGCTGATACAATTCTTCAGCAGTTCCC
>CAYXEH010000109.1:0-1551 GCA_964463915.1 uncultured Bacteroidales bacterium
GGCATATGGGCGGTAAAGCTAACGTTCAATATGGCGGTAATGATGCCATGGTTTTCAACAATATCCACTACTTCGGACACCAGGACGCCGGTCTCCCAGGCAAAAGCGCTGCCGGGTTCCAGAATGATGTGCAGCCCCCATTTCTCTTTGAAAGCTTTCAGGGTTTTTATCAGATGCTCTACATCGTAATCTTTGTGGGTTATCAGGTGCCCACCTCCCATATTGAGCCATTTGATTTGCTTCAATTGGTGGCTGAATTTTTCTTCTACATTTTTCAGAACTTTTTCCAGTTCTGTGCTTGATGATTCGCAGAGTGCATGAAAATGCAACCCTTCAATGCCATCGGGAAGTTGTTCGGGCATCTGGTCGGCAATTATTCCGAGTCGGGAACCTGGGGCACAAGGATTATATAAGTCGGTGGATACTTCTGAATATTCAGGATTGATGCGCAAACCGGGAGATATGTGCGTATTATGAGCCTGAAGCATAGGCTTGAACCGTTCGTACTGCGACAGGCTGTTGAATGTGATGTGACTGCTGTATTCCATAATCCCCGGAAAATCCTGGTCGGTATATGCAGGGCAAAAGGTATGTGCCGGACTGCCCATCTCCTCAAAGGCCAGACGGGCTTCATGAATGGAACTGGCTGTGGCACCCGGAATGTATTCGCGTACAATCGGAAATGCAGGCCATAAAGAAAAGGCTTTAAAAGCCAAAATGATTTCAATCCCGGCAAGATCGCGAACACTCTTTATGAGTTCAAGATTCTTGCGCAACAATGCCTCGTCCATTACATATGAGGGACTGGGAACCTGATTAATATTAATGCTCATTGTCTCTATAGTTCCAAATCCACATCGTGCTGCTCATGCCACGGCAATCCCCGTTGGTTGAGCTCTTTCAGGAAAGGATCGGGATCGAATTCCTCCACATTGAAAACGCCCGGTTGTTTCCAAAGGCCTTTTAGAAACATCATGGCTCCAATGGTGGCAGGTACACCGGTGGTATAACTCACTGCCTGTGTTCCTGTCTCTTTATAGGCGTCTTCATGGTGACAATTGTTGTAGATGTAATAAGTTTTTTCTGTTCCATCTTTTAATCCTTTAATCCTGCAACCGATGGACGTTTGTCCTTTGTAATTTTCCCCCAAATCTCCGGGATTGGGCAAAACTGCTTTCAAAAACTCAATGGGTACAATGTCGACACCTTTGAATTTTACCGGCTCAATACCGGCCATTCCGATGTTTTGGATCACACGCAGGTGTGTCAGATATTCTTGGCCGAAAGTCATCCAGAACCTTGCTCTTTTCAGAGAAGGAAAGTTTTTTACCAACGATTCAAGCTCTTCGTGATAGATGAGGTACGACTCTTTGGGGCCTATTTCGGGATAATTCAAAGGTTTGTGTATTTCGTGCGGTTCGGTGAGTTTCCACTCGCCGTTTTCCCAGTATTTTCCTTTTTGGGTTACCTCTCTGATATTGATTTCAGGATTGAAGTTGGTGGCGAACGCTTTTCCATGGTCACCGGCATTGCAATCCACAATGTCGAGAT